>CAVZPI010000018.1:0-78272 GCA_963777085.1 uncultured Actinomycetes bacterium
TTATGTGACGCCTGGCTCGACTACGTATTGCTCTTATCGTCGCTCCTATGGCCGGAGTGACAAGCCGGCCTTTCCCGGGCCCGTGTATGCAAACGCATGGGGGCGGGCATGGCGGTCAGCGAGATGGTCGCGTCCAACTCCCTGTTGTACGGTTCCGGAAAAGACGCTGCGCCGTGCCAACCACGAAGGTGAGGTCGATCCGATCTCGGTGCAGATCGTCGGTGCAGCTCCGAAGATGCTGGCAGAAGCCGCAAGATACAATGTAGATCATGGCGCACAGATGATCAATATCAACATGGGTTGCCCGGCCAAAAAGATTTGCAATGTGATGGCTGGCTCCGCGCTGCTGCAAAATGAACCTCTGGTCGCAAAGCTGCTGGACATGGTGGGTGCGGTGAATGCGCCGGTGACGCTCAAGATACGTACCGGCTGGGACACGCACAATCGCAATGCGGTGCGCATCGCCCAGATCGCTGAAGCATCAGGCATACAGGCGTTGGCGATACATGGCCGCACCCGCGCATGCGCCTATACGGGAGATGCTGAATACGACACCATCGCGGCGGTCAAGGCTGCGGTGAGCATCCCCATCATCGCCAACGGGGATATCACCAGCGCACCGGAAGAGGCCGACCATGTGTTGCAGTATTCGGGTGCCGATGCGGTGATGATAGGTCGCGCAGCCCAGGGACGTCCCTCGCTGTCCGTGAGATCGAATATTTCCTGAAGACCGGCGTGCATCTGCCGCCCCCGGAAGTCAGTGAGATCCATGCGGTGCTTATTGCGCATGTCTCTGAATTATATGATTTTTATGGCGAACGTACCCGGATTGACGCGTATCGCGTAAGCATATCTCCTGGTACACAAAGGGTCTGGCGGGTTCTGCGCACTTCCGTCATCAGCGGACACGACGGCGAGATCGGCCTGGTTCACGGCCACGGTCACCTCGGGGATCAGCGGGCCCGGAATTGCCGATGCAGATCGTGACCGTAGCCGACCACGTTGAATCCGAGCCGGTCGAGGTACGGCGTCAGGCCGGCCTTGTCGTAGTAGTCGGTGACCACCTTCGAGCCGGGGCCCATCGTCGTCTTGACCCACGGCTTGCGGGACAGGCCCTTCTCGACGGCCTTCTTGGCCAGCAGGCCGGCGCCGAGCATGACCGACGGGTTGGAGGTGTTGGTGCACGACGTGATGGCCGCGATCGCCACCGCACCGTGGCCGACTCCACGGCAACGCCATCGATGCGTCGCGACGACCGGAGGCCGCCGGCGTCCTTGGTGTAGCGTCGAGCGCGGCCGCGAAGGCCGGCTTCGACTCGCTCAGCAGCGACGCGGTCCTGCGGCCGCTTGGGGCCGGCCAGCGAGGGGACGATGGTGCCCAGGTCGAGCTCGATGTACTCCGAGTACACCGGCTCGACCGACGGGTCGTGCCAGAGTCCCTGCTCCCTGGCGTACGCCTCGACGAGGGCGACCTGCTCGTCGGCCGCGACCTGTCAGCCGCAGGTAGTCCAGCGTGGCGTCGTCGATCGGGAAGATCGCCACGGTGCTGCCGTACTCCGGGCTCATGTTGCCGATGGTGGCCCGGTTCGCGAGCGGCACGCCCGTGACGCCCTCGCCGTAGAACTCCACGAACTTGCCGACCACGCCGTGCTCGCGCAGCATCTCGGTGATGGTCAGCACCAGGTCGGTCGCCGTCACGCCGGCGGGCAGCTCGCCGCTGAGCCTGAAGCCGACGACCCGCGGGATGAGCATCGACACCGGCTGGCCCAGCATGGCCGCCTCGGCCTCGATCCCGCCGACGCCCCAGCCGAGCACGCCGAGCCCGTTGACCATGGTCGTGTGCGAGTCGGTGCCCACGAAGGTGTCGGGGTACGCCTGGGCCGCCGCGGGCCATCACCACGCGGGCAAGGTTCTCGATGTTGACCTGGTGCACGATGCCGGTGCCCGGAGGCACCACCTTGAACTCGTCGAAGGCGCCCTGGCCCCAGCGCAGGAACTGGTAGCGCTCGCGGTTGCGCTCGTACTCGAGGTCGACGTTGCGCTGCTCGGCATCGGCGCTGCCGAAGAAGTCGGCGATCACCGAGTGGTCGATGACCATCTCGGCAGGGGCCAGCGGCTCGATCCTCGAGGGATCGCCGCCGAGCTCGGCCATGGCCTCGCGCATGGTGGCGAGGTCCACGACGACGGGCACCCCGGTGAAGTCCTGCATGACCACCCGGGCCGGCGTGAACTGGATCTCCTGGCTGGGCTCGGCGCTGGGGTCCCAATTGCCGACGGCCGAGATGGTCTCGGCCGTCACGTTGGCACCGTCCTCCGTGCGCAGGAGGTTCTCCAGGAGAACCTTGTGCGTGAACGGGAGCCGGGCGGACCCGTCGACGGCCGCGATCCGGAAGATCTCATAGGAAGCGGCACCCACGTCGAGAGTGCCGCGTGCTCCGTAACTGTCCTTGCTGGCCACCGGCGGTCTCCTCCTGGCGCTGACGTAGCTGCCCACGTCGATCTTCGGTATCTTGACGTCAAGATATCCGATCGGGATGACCGATGCCGGTCGGCCCCCGGAAGATGCGCTACTGCGTGAGGCTGACGGAGATGCCTCCGCCACCCGCAATGCTCGCGTCGACGTACTGGGCCGTCCCGTTCAAGGTGACGTCCTTGGCGATGATCCGACCGTGTGCATGCACGCTCGCCGAACTGTCTCCCTGGACCAGGCCGCCGGGCGCGTAGATGGTGCCGTACAGGTCCATGCCGTGCGGCTTGAGGGTGACGTTGCTGACCTTCGAGTAGAAGAGGAAGGAGTTCGTCGTGCTGCCGAAGGCGAACCTGTTATTGCCCTTCGGATTCAACTGGATCTCATTGTTGGCGATGATGGCCCTGAGCGGATGTCCGATCGGGGGGTCGTCGGTGACCGTCGCCTGCCCGCCGCAGTCGATGACCTGGATAGTCGCATGCGTCGCATACCAGTTCGTATCGATCGTGCAGTCGGAGGCGTACGTGGCACGTGCGGAACCCGTCGGCAACGCGGCGATGGCTGCCGTGAGGCCGATCGTGGTTGCGTACTGCGCGGGAGTGATGAGGGCCACTCCTTGGTGCTGGGGCTCAAGGGTGTTGTTCCCGTTGGCCGAGATGGTGAACGCGTCGACGCCCCCAGTGACCAAGGCGTTCGTCCCGTTGAACGTCGCCGCGGCACCCGCGTACAGGGCCCCGACCACCTGGATCCCGCCGTTGGTCGTGAAGTCATGGCCCGCGAACACCGCGTAACCGGCACTGCTTGTCGCAGCCGCCGTGGCAGTGGCCGAGATGTCCATGTACGGCTTTCCCAGGAGCCCGAGGAACAGGAGCGGCATGCGCTGCTTGACGACGACTCGTACCGCGCTCGAGTCACCGAGGTACGGCGTGGTGACATCGGCCGTGGTGATGGTCTGGCCGTTCACACCCGCATACGTGACGGCCGTCGACTTCGCCGTTGCGGTGTTCGAGAGATCACGGGCTGCAGCCAGGGCCGCGGAGTCCGCGGCATTCTGCAGTTGCGCCTTCACCGTGTACGCCCGTCCCATGTCGGCCACCAGCGCCAGCACGGCAAAGACCACGAAGAAGACGAAGACCGCCACGATGACCGCTACCGCCCCGGAGTCGTCCCCCCGCTGCCGCCTGCGCCATCTTGTCGCCGTGCTGAGTATCAGGCCCACGACGCTCCTCCAGGGGTCGCTGCGTCCGGACGTCTCGGATACCGAGCCGGCCATGCTGTCAGCATACGCGCGCACTGTACCTGAGCAGCCGATCAGGACACCTGAGTGCGACCGAGATCTTCCCCCACCGGCGCGTGCGGCCCCGAGAAGGCGGTCCCGAACTGGCCCGCGTCACTCAGTGAGACTGACCTCGCCGCCCGCACCGGGAAGGATGAATCCCGTGCCCATGACTTGATCGCCGCCGGCGAATTCGATCACCCTGGCGATGAGGACTGCATCGATTGCCGTCCCTGACCCTGGCGTCTTGATCGTGCCTGTCTTCGACACGATCACGCCCCCACCGGTGACGGCCGTCTTGATGTCGACATCTCCGCCAGCCTCCATGAAGGCGCCGCCGAAAGCCCCAGTGTTGGTCACCACGATGTTGCCGGTGGCCCAGACACGCCCCGTGAACATCGTCTTGATCGCATTGCCACCAGTGAGGTTGCCACTGCAATACACATTCCCGTTCGCCTCGATCGCGCTCTGCACCGCAGCGCTGCCGCAGGTTCCGGAGACGACACCTGGTGCGCCCGCCGCCGTGGTCTCCTCGAGGCTCGTGCCGTCGGGGGGACTGTTCGGCGTGACATTCATCGCTCGCAGTGCGTCCGCCATGGTGTACACGACATTGTAGAGCGGCAGGTCCACCTTCGAGAGCGGCGTGATCGGCGGGTTGTGGGCCTGGCAGTCCGGATAGGTCGAGTCCACCCCGACGCCAACCACCGGGAAGTTGCCGCCGGTACCGTTGCTGCCGTCGAAGCAGAAGCGCGCGTACATGCCCGCACCGGAGGAGCCACCGCCGGCAAACCCGATCGTCGTGTCGCTGTAGCTGCGGAAGACGACAACGCAGGCCCTTGATGCGGTTGCCTTCGCCGACACGTCCAGCTGCGGACGGCCAAGCAGCGATCCGAAGAAGAAGTCGACACTGTCGCGTGTTCCGACGGTGATCGAGTTGGACGACGGCCACGTCACGGTCGTACGGCTCGCCGGGACGCCATTGGCCTGCGTGTAGTCGAGTGCCGCGGCGGCGGATGTTCCCCGGACCGGGGCAGCCCAGCGAGTTGGCCCCCCCCAACGCGCCGGCGTCAGCGGCGTTCTGCAACTGGCCCTTCGTGTAGTAGGCCCGCCCGATGTCGATGCTCACGGCGAGCAGGGCGAAGACGACGAAGGCGAGGAAGATGGCGACGACCACTGCGACGGCCCCGCGATCGCCTCTTACCAGCGGGCGTTGCCCACGCGGACCGGTGTGCCTGGTCATCGTCATCGCCTCTTCCAAACCCAGGACGCGCAAGTCACTAGACCTGCCCATTCTAGCCCCGGGGCCGGCTGATACGGACATTTTGGACGTGCGCACACGGGAGTTCGTCAGGACGCCCGTCGCTCGAAGCGCGCCGCGATCTCCAGGTGATGCGTCATGGGGAAGGCGTCGAAGGCGCGAGCGCCGTGAGCCGGTAGCCGTGGGACGCGAGCAGCGCGATGTCCCGGCCCAGCGCGACCGGGTCGCAGGCGACATAGACGATCACCGGAGTCCCCGTCGCGGCGATGGAATGGACCACGCCTGCGCCGGCGCCGGCTCGTGGCGGGTCGAGGACGACCCCGGCAGGGGGTTGCGCCCTGTCCACCAGCCACGTGCCGACCTCCGCGTGGTGCAGTGCCACCTGCGGCAGGTCGTGCAGGGCCCGGCGTGCGGCCCGGCAGCCCTCGCCGCTCGACTCGACGGCATCGACCCTCCCGCCCGGGCCGACCGCCTCGGCGAGGAAGGCAGCGAAGAGCCCGGCTCCGGAGTACAGGTCCCACCAGGTGTCGCCCGGGGCCGGGGCGCCGAGCTCCAGCACCGTGTCGACGAGCACCTCGGGGAGCCCGGAGTGCACCTGCCAGAAGTCGTCGGAGGCCAGTCGCCACGTGCGGCCGCGCAGCTCGTGCAGCACGGGAGCCGGCCGACCGGGCACGGGCCGCGCGACGTCGGCCATGGCGATCAGGCACTCGTCCACCGGGACGACGTCGTGGCTTCGGTGCCGGCGCAGGCCCAGCGACGCCGCCAGGGCCTGCCGTCCAGCGCATGCGCGTGCGCCAGTGGAGTCCGTCGGGGTGCCCGGGCAGTTCACGGACCGTCGTGTCGAGCGCAGTCGACCTGCTCCTCGTCGAGCCGCCCGAACCGGCGCAGCGCGTCGGCCAGCACCTGCTCCTTGAGGCGCCGCTGGGCGCCCAGTTCGACGTGCTGGAAGTCGCAGCCGCCGCAGGCGCCGGGGCCCGACCACCGGCACGGCGGCGTGACCCGGTCGCCGGAAGGGGTCATGATCTCGATGGCATCCGCGCGCACGATCTTGCGGTTGACGTCGGTGACTCGCACGCCGCACGCGCTCGCCCGGAAGGCAGTGGCGGACGCAGCAGGGTGCGCCCCTCGCAGTGGGCGACGAAGTGCCCCCCGTGAGCCACCGGACCGATGTCCACGATGCGCTCGTCGCCTGCCCGCAGTGCCGGTCCCCCTGGGGACGTCATCACTCCTCGCGGTTCGCGACGAGCTCGCTGGACTCGAGCTGCCAGGGCACGCTGGTGACCATGACTCCCGGAGTGAAGAGCAGTCGGCTCTTGAGGCGCAGGGCGGACTGGTTGTGCAGCAGCTGCTCCCACCAGCGGCCCACGACGTACTCCGGGATGTAGACCGTCACGAGGTCGTTGGGGTTGTCGCTGCGCAGTGCCTTGACGTAGTCCAGGATCGGCCTGGTGATCTCGCGGTAGGGCGAGGCCAGCACCTTCAGCGTGACCGGGATGTCACGGCGCTCCCACTCCTCCTGGAGGCGCACCGTGTCGGCATGGTCGACGTCGACGGTGATCGCCTCGAGGACGGTGGGCCGCGTCGCTCGCGCGTACGCGAGCGCCCGCAGGGTCGGCTTGTGGATCTTGCAGACGAGGACGAGCACGTGCACCCGGGCCGGCAGGGTCATGCCGTCGGCCTCGTCGGTCATGATCTCGCGACTGACCCGCTCGTAGTGCTTGTGGATCCCGCGCATCAGCAGGCAGATCAACGGCATCGCCACGACGACGATCCAGGCGCCCTTGGTGAACTTCGTGACCAGGACGATCACGAGCACCGAGCCGGTCATCACGCAGGCCGAAGGCGTTGATGGCACGCGACCGGAACATCCGTTCGCCGCTCGGCCGCGTCCTCCTCCGAGCGCAGGTGGCGGTTCCAGTGCCTGACCATGCCCAGCTGGCTGAGCGTGAAGGAGACGAAGACGCCGATGATGTACAGCTGGATGAGACCGCTGACGTCGGCCTGGTAGATGACGACGAGCAGGGCCGCGAGGCCGGCGAGGGTGAGGATGCCGTTGCTGAAGGCGAGGCGGTCGCCGCGGGTGTGCAGCTGCCGCGGCAGGTAGCCGTCCCTGGCGAGGACCGAGCCGAGGACGGGGAAGCCGTTGAAGGCCGTATTCGCTGCCAGGGCCAGGATCGTCGCGGTTGCCAGCGCGATGACGAGCACGATCACGTGGCTGCCCTCGAAGACCGCCTCGGCGATCTGCACGATGACGGTCTTCTGCGGCTGGCCGGCCGGCAGGCCGATCAGGTCCTTGTCGAACTCCGTGACGTGGACCTGCGTCTTCAGCGCCAGCCAGGTGATGCCCGTGAACATCGTCATCGAGATCGCGCCGAGCAGGAAGAGGGTCGTCGCAGCGTTCCTGGACTTCGGCTCCTTGAAGGCCGGCACCCCGTTCGCGATGGCCTCGATGCCGGTGAGTGCGGTGGTGCCCGACGAGAAGGCGCGCGCCACGAGGAAGATCAGCGCGGCACCGGTGAACGTGTTCTCGGCGACGATCGACCAGTTCGCGCTCTCGGCCTGGAGGTCGTGACCCGTGAGGACCTGGAACATCGCATAGCCGATCATCACGAAGATGGAGAGGATGAAGAAGTAGACGGGGATCGCGAAGAACGCGCCCGACTCCTTCACGCCACGCAGGTTCAGCACCGTGATCAGGACGATGATGCCCACGGCGAACCACACGTTGTGCTTGTCCACGAAGGGAATCGTCGACCCGAGGTTGGCCACGGCCGAGGAGATCGACACGGCGACCGTCAGGACGTAGTCGATGAGCAGGGCGCTGGCCACGAAGACGCCCCAGCCCGGTCCGAGGTTGACGGAGACGACCTCGTAGTCGCCGCCGCCACTGGGGTAGGCGTGGACGTTCTGGCGGTAGGAGGCGACCACCGTGAAGTAGATGACGATGACCATCGCCGCCACCCACGGTCCGAACGAGTACAGCGAGACGCCGCCGAGCGACAGGACGAGCAGGATCTCCTGCGTCGCGTACGCGTTGGACGACAGGGCGTCGCTGGCGAACACCGGAAGGGCGATCCGCTTGGGCAGCATGGTCTCGCCGAGGCGCTCGCTGCGCAGTGCGCGCCCCACGAGGAGGCGCTTGAACCCATCAGACATCGGCACGAGGCGAGAGCCTACGCCGCGGGCAGCGGGCGCTGACGGCCAGTCAAGGCGAACGCCCATGACCGTGCGTGTAGCGTTCCACCGTGCACATCGTCATCCTCGGTTGCGGTCGAGTCGGATCACTGCTCGCCCATCGGCTCGACGACATGGGCCATTCGGTTGCCGTGGTCGACCAGGACCCGAAGTCCTTCCGCAAGCTCGGCGCCGACTTCACCGGCCTGACGGTGACCGGCGTGGGCTTCGACCGCGAGACCCTGGAGTCCGCGGGAATCGAGCGGGCGCACTCCTTCGCCGCCGTCAGCAGCGGCGACAACAGCAACATCCTCGCCGCGCGGGTCGCGCGGGAGACCTACGGAGTCGAGCAGGTCGTCGCCCGCATCTACGACCCTCGGCGTGCAGAGGTCTACCAGCGCCTTGGCATCCCCACCGTTGCGACGGTGTCGTGGACGGCCGGCCAGATCATGCGCGGACTGCTGCCGCTCGGCGCCCAGGACGAGTACCACGACCCCAGCGGCGTTATCGCGCTGGCCGAGGTCCACCTCGGCCCGCACTGGATCGGTCACCGGGCCGCCGACGTGGAGGCCGCATCCGGAGCGCGTATCTCGTTCATCACGCGCTACGGCCAGGCCTTCCTGCCCGACCACGAGACCGTCATGCAGGACGGCGACCTCGTGCACGCCCTGTTCAACACCGACGCGCGCGAGCACGTCGAGCAGGTCTTCGCGAACGGAATCGAGGAGGCCTGATGAGGGTGGCCATCGCAGGTGCGGGCAAGGTCGGTCGCGCGATCGCACGCGAGCTCCTGGGCAATGGGCACCAGGTGCTGCTCATCGACCGTGACGCCGAGCTGGCGCGCCCCGGCGTCGTCGAGGGAGCCGACACCCTCCTCGCCGACGCCTGCGAGATCTCGGCACTCGACGAGGCCATGCTCTCCCACTGCCAGGTCGTCGTGGCGGCGACGGGCGACGACAAGGTCAATCTCGTCGTGTCGCTGCTGGCTAAGACCGAGTACGGGGTCCCGCGTGTCGTGGCGCGCGTGAACCACCCCAAGAACGAGTGGATGTTCGACGAGTCGTGGGGCGTCGACGTGGCCGTGTCCACGCCGCGCATGCTGTCCGCTCTCGTGGAGGAGGCTGTCAGCGTGGGCGACCTCGTGCGCCTGTTCACGTTCCGTCAGGGCGACGCGAACCTCGTCGAGATCACGCTCTCCTCGGACTCCCCCGTCGTCGGCCACCGCGTCGGCGACCAGAACTGGCCCACGGACACCGCCCTGGTCGCCATCGTGCGGGGGCCCCGCGTCATCGCGCCGTCGGCGGACGACCCGCTGGATGCCGGCGACGAGCTGCTCTTCGTGGCCGCACCGGACCAGGAGCCCGAGCTTCAGCGGATGCTCGGCCACGCGTAGGGGCAGTGCCCTTGGTCAGTCGGAGTCGTCGGGCGGCTCACCGGACGACAGCGCCGCGCGCTCCTCGCGCCTGGCCTGCAGGACCGGAGCCAGTACCCGGTAGGTGTAGTAGGCGGCGCCCAGGAAGAGCGGGTAGCCCATGACGATCTTGGTCACCCCCTGCAGCTCCACCGCCCCGGCGAGGTACATCGGCGTCTGAACGATGATGCGGCCGAAGAACAGCGCCACCCAGACCCAGGAGGCGGCGGCGTAGGTGCGTCGCAACGTGACGTCGCGCCGCCATGCGGTGCCCTCGCCGGTGAGGTAGCCCATGGCGATGCCGAGCAGCGGCCAGCGCACGAGGATCGAGACGAGGAACGCCGTGCCGTAGGCCAGGTTCGTCAGCATCCCCGGCACGTAGATGTCGCCGGCGTTGTTGTTGCGCGACGCCCACCATGCGGAGAAGGCCAGGCCGCCGAATCCCGCGGCCACCTGGCCGAGCCTCTCGTGCCGGACGAGCCGCCAGGCCGCGATGGCGGCGCCGGCCGCGATGGCGGCGATGATCGAGCTGCGCAGGTTGTTCGCGGTCACGATGTAGGCGACGACGAAGACCGCAGTCGGCAGGCCCGAGTCGATGATCCCGCGCCAGCCACCGATGGCACGCTCGAGCAGGAGCGTCTCGGCCTTGATCTCGGCCGGCGACTCGAACTCCTCCGAGAGCGAGGGCTCGTGCTCGGACTTCTCCGGCGTCGTCATCCGACCTTGGGCTTCAGCTCGTACTTCGGGTTGTAGATGGTCGGGCTGTCGGTGTTGCACGTCAGGCGGCCGCACACGACCATCGAGCGGCCAGGCTCGATACCGCGGATGCGTCGGCGGCCCATCCAGATGACGGAGATGCTGCCGGAGCCGTCGTAGAGCTCGATCTCCAGGGCCGGCACCGTGCTGCGCGGCCGGATCGTCATGCTCCGCACCATTCCGCTCACCGTCACGGTCTCGCCCGGCGTGCACGCGCGGATCGTCGTGAGGCCGGCGTGCGTCGCGCCGTGGACGCGCGCCTGGAGCTCGTCCGCCTCGGCCTGCGCCTGCGTCTTGGTCCACCGGTGCCAGGCGGACGACAGGCGTCCGCCCACGTGCGGCTCGATGCTGTTGGTGGCCATTGATACAGGCTAACCGCTACCGGATCTCGGTGATCTCCGGTCCCCTCTGGAAGGGCGACGGCTGGGACTTCTCGGACGAGTCGTCCGGGGCATCGGTACTGGGCAGCTGGAGCGGGATCGGCGCGCCCACGGGCATCGCCTCGATGCCCCGCACGACGATCAGCCTGCGGACCATGCCCTCGAGGACCCCGGTGGTCTCGCCCGGACGCGTGGCCGAGCCGAGGAACACCGCCCGCAGGAACCATCGCCGTCCGTCGACGCCCACGAAGCGCGCGGGCTGGAGGCTCCCGGTGCCGTCGGCCGCCTTGACCTGCGCCCTGAGCTCGACGCCGAACGTGCCTTCGGCATCCTCGACGAGGCCCCCGCCCTGGTTGATCGAGGTCCGGATCTGCGCACGGACCGTCTCCCACAGCCCGCCGCTCCTCGGGGCGGCGTACGGCTGTACCTGCACCGCGCCGTCGGGACGGGCGAACGTCAGCTGCACGACCTTGCCGGTCGTCTCGTCCACCTGTACCTGCACGTCCACGCCCGGCGTTGCCGTGACGAGCAGCCCACCGAGATCGAGCCGCTCGACCCCGTCGGAGAAGTCGACCTGGGACTCGTCCCACGGACCCTGCTGCAGGTTGTCCGACACGTGCCTCACCCCTATCCGAACGCCGCGGAGGCGTTATCAGGCCGTTACCGTACCCGCGTGCCCACCTGTTGACCCAAACCCACCCGCACCTCGATGCGAGCCGGGCAGCTCGGTCACCTCGACCAACCGCGCCCGCTCGACCCGCTGGACCACGAGCTGGGCGATCCGATCGCCCCGTGCGATGTCGACGCTGGCATGCGGGTCGTGGTTGATGAGGACCACCGAGATCTCGCCGCGGTAGCCCGCGTCGATCGTGCCCGGCCCGTTGACCACTCCGACGCCATGCCGCAGGGCGAGTCCGCTTCGCGGGTGGACGAACGCGGCGAACCCCGGTGGCAGCGCGATGGCGATGCCGGTCGGCACGAGAGCCCGCTCCCCCGGCGCCAGCGAGCAGTCCACCCGGCTGCGCAGGTCCAGCCCGGCGTCGCCCGGATGCTCGTACGCGGGCAGCGGCAGGTCCGGATCGAGCCGGGTCACCAGCACGTCGACGTCGCTCATGGGTTCAGCTCCACGCCGGGCGCCTGGCCCTCGGGACGCCAGCCGGGCCCGCCGGCCGCGCGGTCATCGACCGCCCGCTGCACGTGCTCGGGCGTGCCGTGCGACACGAAGTGCTCGAGCGGCACCTGGACGAACAGCGCGGCGGCCGTGATGGCGACGGGGCCGTCCGGGTCGTCGAGGCGGCCGACGGCGCGCGTGAAGACCTTGCGGCCCTCGACCCCCACGACGTCGGCCGCGATGAACAGCCGCGAGCCGACAGGAACGGGCCGGCGGAAGTCGCACTCGAGACGGCCCGTGACGGCCGGTCCGGCGAGCAGCCAGTTCAAGGACCCCAGGATCTCGTCGATGGCGGCGGCCAGGAGACCGCCGTGGGCCAGCCCGGGAGCGCCCTGATGGTGCTCCGAGACGGTGAACACCCCCGCCACCGTCAGCCCCTCGCCGGCCGTGATCTGCATGTGCAGGCCGGTCGGATGCTCGCTGCCGCAGCCGAAGCACCACCGGTAGTGCGAGGGGATGGCCTCCCCCACCGCCGGCGCGCTCGGCGAGCGCAACGGGATGACGGCGTCGGGCGGCGGCGAGGTCGGCAGCGGCCCACGCGGCCGGTTCGCGCCGGAGGGCTCTTCTGACGACTGGCTCACGCTCACGCAGGGACAGTACTCGCCCACGGGGCCGCTGTGCCCGGCGCGAGCGTCCGTGAAAGGCTGCCCGGGTGACGTCGTCCACGCGGTACCGGGAGCGACTGCTGCCCACGTGGTGGGCCGTCACCCTCGTCGTCTCGCTCGTGCTCATGCTCGCCGTCGCCTACGGGGCCGCGCTGGGCCGGCCGGCAGGACTCCTCGTCGGCGTCGGCGGCCTCGTGCTCGCGGTCTGGCTCATGTGGATCACCAGCCCGGTCATCCGCGTCGCGCCGGATGAGCTGAGCGTCGACGGAGCCCGCCTCCCCCTCGACCGGATCGCCAGCGTGCGCGCGCTGGACCGTGCCCAGATCGCGGCCCTGCGCGGCCCCGGCTCGGATGCGCGCCTGTTCGTCGCCCTGCGTCCGTGGTCGGCCGCCGGCGGCGTGCTGGTGGAGCTCGACGATCCGCAGGATCCGCATCCGGCATGGCTGTTCAGCTCCCGCCACCCCGCGCACGTGCTCGCCGCGGTCACTGGAACGATGTGATCACGCCGCACGTCGGGTACCAGCAACGGAGGACCGCATGGCAGACACCGTGGAGCTCGCGCCGGTCGAGCCCGAGATCAACCCGCTCATGCACCTCATCGCGCCCGTGGCCGCCATCGCGGTCACCATGGTCGTCCGCAAGGTGGTGAACTCCGCCTACCAGCGCGCCACCGGCCATCCCGCACCCGAGGCGCGCGACCCGCAGGTGCCCTTCATGCGGGCCATCATGTGGACGGCGCTCATCACGACCAGCGCGGCCGTCGCGGAAGTCGCCGTCTACCGCCTCGTGACCAGGATCGGCGAGAGGAACGCCGTGCGGCCTCGTCCTTCGTGAGGCTGGCCTTCGCGTGCCGGCCTCACGCTCATCAGGTGGCTAGGCGCATTCCTTGCAGATCGGACCGTTCGTGCCCTCGTGGTCCAGCTGGCTGCGGTGCTGCACCAGGAAGCACGAACTGCACGTGAACTCGTCCGACTGACGCGGCAGCACGCGAACGGTCAGGCTCTCGTCGGACAGGTCGGCACCGGGCAGCTCGAGGCTCTCGGCGAGCTCGGCCTCGTCGACGTCGACCGCGGACGAGGCCTTGTCGGCCCGACGGGCCTTCAGCTCCTCGAGGCTGTCCTCTGCGAGCTCCTCATCAGTCTTCCGAGGTGCGTCGTAGTCGGTTGCCATGAGCCTCGCCCTTCGTCGTCCGCTCGCATGAGCGGTTCAATGGTCCTGCACGCCTCGGCAACGTCGCGGGATCCGCGATGATTCCCCGAGCATGCCTGCGCGCGCAGATTGTGCCCCATGCCGGGACCGATCGCGTGGCAGGGTGGTACCTGCGTGTCGTAGGACACGTCGATCCCCCCGGGGACCGCCCGTCCAGGAGGCCGCATGCCCATCTACGCACTAGGCGATCGTCGTCCCACGATCGACCCCACCGCGTTCGTCCACCCCGATGCCGTGATCATCGGCGACGTCCGCATCGGGCCGGAGTCGAGCGTGTGGCCGACCGCCGTCCTTCGCGGCGACCATGGCTGCGTCATCGTGGGCAGCCGCACCTCGGTCCAGGACGGCACCATCGTGCACTGCGCGCGCGGACTCGACACCGTCATCGGCGACCGTTGCGTGATCGGGCACAACGCCCATCTGGAGGGCTGCACCATCCTGGACGACTCGCTGGTCGGCTCCGGGTCGATCGTGCTGCACCGTGCCGTCGTCGGGCCGCACTCCCTGGTCGGGGCGGGGGCGGTGGTCGGCAACGACAAGGTCGTCCCCGCCCACGCCCGGGCACTGGGCGTGCCGGCCACCATGTCGGCCGACGCGGTGGCCGATGACGCGTTCGACGAGGCGGTAGCGCTCTACGTCCGCAACACGCACTGGTACGCCGCCGATCTGCGGCGCCTGGACTGACCTCAGACCTCGTCGGCCGCCAGGTCCACCAGGGCGCGGCGCAACTGCCCCGCGACGCCGGGGACGGCGGCCAGGACGAATGCCGCGAGGTCGTCGTCGCGCAGTCCGGACACGACGGCCCCCGCCTCGGCCGCGATGAGGGCCCCCGCCGCGTAGTCCCACGCGTGCAGGCCCTTCTCGTAGAGACCGTCGAAACGCCCGCGGGCGAGCCAGCAGAAGTCGACCACGGCGGCGCCCGTGCGGCGCACGTCGCGGATGTCGCCGATCAGGCCGGTGACGACGCCCGACTGCCTGCGGCGCGTCTGCGCGGCATAGCCGAAGCCCGTGGTCACCAGGGCGTCGCCGAGGCTCTCGCACGACCTGACGGCGAGCGCGGTCGCGGTACCGTCCACGACCAGCCACGAGCCCTTGCCTCGCGCGGACACGTATGACTCGCCGAGCTCGGGCGTCGTCACGACCCCGACGACGACCTCGCCGTCGACCTCGGCGGCGATGGACACGCCCCACATCGGGATCCCGAACAGGTAGTTGACGGTGCCATCCAGCGGATCCACGATCCACCGGACGCCGGACGTGCCGGGCCGCTCCCCGCCCTCCTCGCCGAGGAGGCCGTCATCGGGGCGGGCGCCGAGCAGCAGGCCGCTGATCATGGCCTCCGCCGTGCGGTCCATGACCGTGACCGAATCCGAGGGAGAGCTCTTGGTGTCGATCTGCAGCAGCCGCGGCCGCTCGTCCTTCAGATAGCTGCCCGCAGCCGTCGCTGCGCGCCAGGCCAGTCGCAGCAGCTCATGGTCGTCGAGCACGTCTGCGAGCGCACGGGATGGGGTCGGCGTCATGGTGACATCCTGCCGTGGCCCACGACACCGGTACCGTCAGGCCCGTGCTGACCTCCTACCGCCACGCGCTGTCGCTGCCGGGGGCCTGGCAATTCTCCTCGAGCGGATTCGTCGCGCGCCTGCCCATCGCCATGACGGGTCTGGGGATCGTGCTGCTCATCACGGCCCGAACCGGCTCGTACGCCCTGGCCGGCATCCTCGGAGCGGCCTTCCAGATCAGCGCCGCCGCCGGGTCCCTGCTCACCAGCCGCTGGAGCGACCGGGTCGGACAGCACCGCACCCTGCCCATCCTCATCACCATCAATGCCATCGGCCTCGTCGTGTTCGTCGTCACCGTGCAGGTCGACCTGCCTGTCCTCGTGCAGGCCATCGCGGTGGCCGTTGCAGGCGCCTCCCAGCCCGCGATCGGCTCCATGGTGCGGGCCCGCTGGGCGCATGCGGCTCCCGATCCGGCGCGCCTGCGCAGCGGATTCGCCCTCGAGAGCATCGTCGACGAGCTGATCTTCACAGTCGGCCCGCTGCTCACCGCGCTCCTCGCCGTGCAGGTCGCGCTCCCGCTCCCGCTGCTCGTCGCGGCCGTCCTCGGTGTCGTCGGCGGACTGGCCCTCGCCTCGCTGCGGTCCTCCGAGCCACCCGCCACGGGGGGCGCGCGAGCCTCGACATCACAGGAGTCAGTGCACCGCAGGAGCGCCCTGCGGATGCCGGGAATGACGTACATGGTGGTCGCCTCGCTCGGGGTCGGTGCCGTCTTCGGGTCGTACGAGCTCGCCGTCGTGGCCTTCACCCGCAACGCCGGCCAGGCGGGCGCGTCCGGCCTGGTGCTCGGCCTGTGGGCCGCGGGCTCCGCCATCGGCGGGATCCTCTTCGGGGCCCAGCACTGGCGACGTCCGTTGTCGCAGCAGGTCCTCGTCCTGACCGGCGGCCTGACGCTCGTGCTGCTTCCGGCGCCCTTCGTGTCGTCCCTCGCCGCCCTGTCCGTGGCCACCTTCGTGGCCGGCATGGCAGTCGCTCCGGCCCTCATCGCCATCTTCTCGCTGACCGAGCGGCTGGTCCCGCCGGCGCTGCTGACCGAGGGCCTGACCTGGACGAACTCGGGAATGGCCGTCGGCTTCTCCATCGGCACCTCGGCGAGCGGCTGGGTGATCGACAGCATCGGCACCTCGTGGGCGTTCGTGCTGCCGCTGTTCGGTGCCGCGGCGGCCTGCGCGACCGTGGCCATCGGGCAGCGGACCCTGCGGACGGCGTCGGCCGACCGGGGGCGGCCACTGCCCGCGCCGGCATGGAACGATGACCCGATGCCGGGGCCCGGGCCGGGCGCCATCACGGACGATCCTGATGGCTGCGATGGCACCGCGCCGCGGGACGACGTTCGGGAGGAGGAGCCGTGAGGTGGCTCACCATCATCGGCACGACACCCAATGGCGACGGTGTCGTCCTTTCCGACGACAAAGGCGCTAGGTTCTTCGTAGCGAACGACCCGCGGCTGGCCGCGGCGACCCAGCACGAACTTTCTCGTCAGTTGGAGATGGCCCTGCAAACGTTCAGCCCACGGGAGATCCAGTCGCGCGTCCGTGGAGGCGCGTCGGCTGAGGTCATCGCGGCCGAGACAGGATGGCCGCTCGACAAGGTGCTGCGCTACGCGGAGCCGCTGCTCGCGGAGCGCGCATACATCGCCGGCCAGGCCCAGCACGTCGAGGTCCGCCGGTCCGGTGGCGGCGCGACGCTGCTCGAGGCGGCCGCAGCAGCGCTCGGCACCGAGCCCGAGAACGTCGTCATCTCGTGGGATGCCTGGCGCCGCGAGGACGGCAAGTGGGTCATCACCGCGGCCTACTCGGGGCAGGACGGCCCGCACGTGGCGCAGTGGACCTACGACCACGCCGGCCGGAACATCCACCCGCTCGACGACTCCGCCCGGATCCTCATGGGCGCCAGCGCAGCGCCGCCGCGACCTCTCGAGGCCGATGCCATCACCGACGCGCTCGAGATGATCGCCGATCGGCCACCCGAGCCGGTCGATACGCGCCGTCGACTGGTGGCCGTGCCGGACGCCCCCGAGAGAGAAGGGGCCGGCGAGCCCGAGCCCACCCAGGACTACTCGTCCGACACGGTCACGATCGCGCATCCGAGCGGGTCCGAGCCGGTCAGGGACGAGACCCCCGACACGACCGACGCACCGCAGCCCGCGGCGAGCAAGCCGGCGCCGCGCAAGGCCAAGCCACGCAAGGGTCGCGCCAGCGTGCCCAGCTGGGACGAGATCCTGTTCGGGACCAGCCGCCCGGAGGAGTGAGGCCGCGCCTGCCGTCGACGCACGCAGGTCAGGCGAAGGGCAGCGGCTGAGCCGACATGTGCTCGTGCTCGGCCCGTGCGGCCGTCGTCCGCGTGCGGTAGTGGTGGCGGCACAGGACCTCGTACGAGACTCCGTCGGAGTCGGGCACGCCGGTGTCGCCGACCACGACCCTGTCCCCCTCGACCACCATGACGCCGTCGACCGTCCGGGCATTGTGGATCGCCCGAGCACCGCACCAGCACAGCGCCTCGACCTGCAGCCACTGCACGCGATCGGCCAGCTCGATCAGCCGCGCCGACCCGGGGAACAGCCGGGTGCGGAAGTCGGTCATGAACCCGAAGGCGAAGACGTCGATCCCGAGGTCGTCGACGATGCCCGCCAACGCCTCGATCTGCCGGTCGCTGTAGAACTGCGCCTCGTCGCAGATGAGGTAGTCGACCCGGCCCCCGGCCGAGAGCACGTCGACGACGTGCTGGCGCAGGTCGAGGCCCTCGTGCACCTCCACGGCCGCAACCTTCAGCCCGAGCCGGCTCGACAGGACGGACTCCCCTGCACGGTCCAGGCGGGTGAAGACGATGCCGGCCCGGCCGCGGGAGCGGTGGTTGAAGTCGGTCTGCAGCGCCAGGGTCGACTTCCCGCAGTCCATCGTCCCCGCGTAGAAGTTCAACTCTGCCACCGCCACATCCTGCCAGACGCGGGTCATGCGACGCGGTGCAGGAGTGCAGGGATCAGCACCTCGTCGGACGTCAGGGCACCGTGCTGGCCAAGGAGCCGCGAGACCGTCGCGTCCACCTCGCTGGCCAGCATGGCGGCGCCGGTGGCCACCGCCATCACGTCGCCGATGCGATCCGCGATGGCCGGGTCCACCGGGCCGAGCAGTCCGGCCGCGATCAGCTCCGATCGCAGGAGGATGCGGGCCCGGTCACCCACCTCGTGCCGCCAGGCCGCCTGCACGTCGCCGGCCGCCCCGGGCGTGACGTACAGGTGCCGCGCCCTCGGCTCCCCCGCGATCCGCTCGATGCCGTTCATGAGGATCGCGGAGGCCTCCACGGCGATGCGCTGCTCGGCTGGGCAGTCGACCATGCCGTGGTCTGCCGTCACGATCAGCGTCGACCCCGGCACGAGCCCCGTCATGCAGCTGCTCGGCCAGTCCGTCCGCCCGGACGAGCGCTGCCCGCCACTGCGCGCTGTCGACGCCGAACTCGTGGCCGGTGCGGTCGAGCTCGGGCCAGTAGACGTACGTGAAGCTGCGTTGCCCCGCGGCGAGCCGCTCGGTGACCCTGGCCACCCGCTGGGCGATGTCCTCTGCCGCGAGGTACTCCGCGCCCCTGAGCACGGCGCGCGTCAGCCCGGAGCCCTGGTAGGCGACGGGCGACACGCTGGCCATGGACAGTCCGGCCCGGGCGACGGCCTCGAACACCGTGGTCTCGGGCTGCACCGCGACCGGGCTGGGATCGGCACCCCAGTGCAGCGGCGTCAGGAGGGCATCGGTCTCCGGGAGGACGAAGGACGCGCCCACGAGGCCGTGCATGCCCGGCAGCAGTCCGGTGCCCAGCGAGCCGAGCCCGACCGGAGTGGTCGTCGGGAACGGCGCCTGGATGGCGCCGCCGGCCATCGAAGCCAGCGTCGGGGCGATGTCGGCGTGCGCCTGCAGCGCGTTCCACCCCAGTCCGTCGACGAGGCAGACGACGACCTGGCGGCACGGGCCGACGCCGAGGACGTCCACGAAACCGGGCACGCCCACGGCTGCCGCCGCCGACGAGGCGACGTCGGCCAGGGTCGTGATGCGCACGCGCGGTCAGCGGGTCTTGCTGGCGGTGGCCTGGGAGAGCGCCGCGGCGAACGACAGGACCTGCCGAACCACCGGTGCGCCATCGGCCGCCTCCGAGACCCTTACCGACAGGTCGTCGTTGCTCGCCGTGCCGGTGTAGCCATGGTCGGCGTCGCACTGCGGATCCCCGCAGGTCGCGGGCTCGAGATCGATGCGGCTGACGGCTCCCCAGCCGATGGTCAGCACCACCTCGGCGGCCGCGCCACCGGCCTTGTGGGTGGCGGGATCGCTCACCACGCGCGTCACGACCACGGAGTCGACTCGCTCGAGTCGCACCGCCTCGGTCGATGCGGAGGCGTAGGGCCGGTCGTTGGTCTCGTCGATCGGGTGCTCGTCGGTGTGGCCGACGATCAGTCGGGTCGGCGTCAGCGCCAGGACGGTGACGTGTCGGCGCAGCTCGTCGTGGTCGAAGGTGGCCTCGTGGTGGACCACATACGAGGACAGCGGCTCTGCGGCCAGTGCCGTCTCGAGCGCGTCGGCGACCAGGTCGGGGTAGTACCCGGATCTCTGGATGTCCGAGCGCAGTTGGAGGGCGAGGCCGGAGTCGGTCATGCCGACATTGTTCCACCTGTCGGCGCGGTGGGCTGCCGGCCGTCCAGTACCGGTGTCAGGTGCCCGTGCAGTCGCAGGGCCAGGTACCCGGCGAACAGGCAGCCCGTCACCACGATCGCGATCCACAGGCCGGTGAGGCCCGCGCCCAGCAGCACGCCGGTCAGTCCGGGGCCAAGTACGCCGGACACGCCCCACACCAGGCTCTGCACCGAGTTGTACCGACCGCGAAGGTGCTCGGGGGCGAGGTCGTTGATGAGCGCGGGAGCGATCGGCGACCACAGCGTCTCCCCCACCGCGAAGATCGCCGTCCCGGCGCAGATGGTGATGATCGCCGCCGCCGGCGACATCAGCCCGCTCAGCCCGGTGACGAGCCAGGAGACGGCCCACAGCACCCCCACGAGGGCCATCAGCCGGCTGCGCGAGCGGTTCCTGATGATCCGCAGGGTCACCAGCTGCATCGCCACGATGGTCATGGTGTTCACCGCGTAGACGACACCCACCCAGGACACGCTCAGGCCGTCGACGATGGTCACGAGAACGGGCAGGCCCACCTCGACCGCCCCGTACCCGCAGCTCAGCAGGACCAGGCCCAGCCCCGCCACGCGAATCAGGGTGCGGTCGCGCCACACCTCGCGGTACCCGCCGCCGACGGGGCTGTCCGCGTCGTCCGGGTGTTCCGGGTCGTCCACAGGCTTCAGCGCTGGCCCTACGCCCACGCCGGGCAGGGTGAGGAGCACGACGAAGTAGGTCAGGTACGTGAGGGCGTCCGCACGGTAGAGCCACTCGAAGGTGGACGGGGCGGCCACCTTGACGATGGTCGCGGACAGCAGCCCGCCGAGGCCGATGCCGAGGTTGAGCAGCATGAACTGGATCCCGAAGACCCGCTGACGCTCGTCCGACGTCGTCAGCCGTCCCAGGAGGGCCGATTGTGGGCTCCACGTGAAGGAGGCACCGGCCGACACGACCGTCGCGACCGCGAACGCCGACGGGACCGACTGCACCTGGGCGATCAGCGCGACCCCCGCGGCCTCGACGAGCAGGCCGCACATCAGGATCGGCTTCGGTCCCATCCGGTCGACGAGGATGCCGCTCATGGGCAGCAGCACGAGTGACACCAGCGCCATGTATGCCAGCACCAGGCCCGCCACGGACGTGCCCATGCCGCGGACCTGGCCCAGGTAGACGATGAGCAGCGGCGCGGTGAGGCCGTTGCCGATCTGGGAGAGGAAATTGCCATAGAGGACCCTGCGCACCACAGGGGTCATCGCAGGTTCCTTACATGCGTCGGGCGTCCGGCTCTCGGCTCGCGTGTGTCTGCAACACCGTCACCGAAATCTCCTCCGACGTCAACTCACCACTGGGCACGACGGGCAGGACGAGGCGCCGGGCGTCGACCCGGGTGACCTCCGGATGGTTCACCGCGAGGGCGCTGACGTCGCTGATGCACCGGGACAGGTCCGACAGGTACCGCTCCACGTCGTCGACCTCCCGCAGCACGACCTCGAGCGAGTCGAGGTCGTCGAGCATGCGTCGCGCCCCGGCGACGCTGACCGGTGCCAGTCGGTAGGAGCGGTCGTCGAGCGCCTCCGCGACCGGGTCGTCGACCCCGGCGACGATCACGGGCCCGTACAGCGGGTCGTCGAAGAGCCGCACGCGACAGCCCAGCCGGGGGTTCCGGCCACCCTGCCGGATGACCGGCCCGAGGCTCTCGAGCAGCCGCGACGCGCCGGCCCCCGTGTAGTCGCCCTCCGCCACCGGACCTGCCCCCGGTGCGCCCCCGTCCGACAGGTCGACGGCGACCGACGTCGGACCGCGGCGCCAGTCGGCATACCTCGCGACCGCGCTCAGGGCCTGCAGCGCCTCCTCGACATCGCGGAAGGCGGGTACGTCGGACGGCGACTGATCACCGGTGGCCCCCACCATGACGGCGACCACCGGCTTGGCCACCGCAGTCCCGCCGCTGGCCGAGACGCAGCGCCGGAGGGTCTCCCGGATCTCGACATCGGACCGGTCCTCGATCGGCGGCACGAAGATCACCAGGACGCAGCCCACCCGGGGATCGTCCAGCGCATCCCGGATCGCCCGCTCGTACGCCTCGCAGGATGCCTGGCGGGCGAAGGTCACGGGCTCGCCGGCGACGCCCAGCACCGTCCGCTCGCATCCGTTGACCGCCATGACGGCGAGGGCATCGCTGTTGCCGACGATCGCGACCGTCGAGCACGTGGGCAGCGGCAGGCTGCCGGCGATGCGCGCCACGGCGATCAGCTGGTCGATGCTCTCGACGACGATGAGGCCGCAGTCGCCCAGGATCGTGTCGACCGCCCGCTGGCTGAGCAGCGTGCTGCGCACGGCATGGCCGAGGGGGTGTCGCTGGCCCGCGCCGCCGGTGCGCACCATGACGACCGGCTTCTGCGCCGACAGCCGGTGCACGATGCGGGCGAACTTGCGGGCGTTGCCGATCGTCTCGAGGTAGAGCATGACCAGGTCGGTGTCCGGGTCCTCCTCCCAGTACTGGAGCAGGTCATTGCCCGAGATGTCGGCGCGGTTGCCGGCGGAGACGAAGGTCGACAGGCCCAGGCCGCGACGGCGGAAGCGCTCGAGGATCGAGCCGCCAAGGGCGCCGGACTGGCTGAAGAAGCCCACCCGCCCGGCAGGGGGCATCTCCTCGACCAGGGAGGCATTGAGGCGAACGTCGTCGTCGGTGTTCACGAGCCCGAGTGCGTTCGGGCCGACGAGGCGCATCCCGGTGCGATGGACGAGGGCCACGAGCTCGGCCTGGAGCGCAGGTCCGTCGCCCTCCACGCCACCGACGTCGCCGAAGCCGCCCGACACGACGACGAGACCGTGCACTCCGGCGCGAGCCGCGTCCTCGATCACTGCGGCCACGCGCTGCGCGGGCACCACGACCACGACGAGGTCGATGGTTCCCTCGACGTCGGCCAGGGCGCGCACGCAGCGCACGCCCAGGATCTGGTCGACCTCGGGGTGCACGGCGACGAGGTCGCCCCGGTAGCCGCCGTCGACGATGTGCCTGAGGAGCTCGTGCCCGAGGCCCCCGGGCGACCGGGACGCCCCCACCACGGCCACCCTGGCGGGGTGCAGCAGCCGCTGCACGGACCTCGCCTCGGCCCGGTGCTCGCGCGCTTCCATGACCGCGCGGCTGCTGGCCGTCGTCTCGATGTCGAATGACACGGCCAGGACGTCGTCCTCGCGGCGCTGCCGCACCTCGTAGCCGGCCTCCCGGAAGGTGGCGATCATCCGCACGTTGTCCGGCAGGACCTCGGCGACGAATCGCCGGACGCCGCGCTCCCTGGCGGCAGCCGTCAGGTGCTCGAGAAGGACCGATCCCAGGCCGAGGCCCTGCAGGTCGTCACGGATGACGAAGGCCACCTCGGCGCTGCCGTCGCCCAGCGCGTCGAACCGCCCGACGCCCAGGATGCCCGCTCGATCGACCGCCACGAAGGCGACTCGGGACTGGTGATCGACCTCGGTGAAGTAGGTCACGTCGCGATCGGTCAGCTCCGGCTTCGCCGAGAAGAAGCGGAAGTACACCGTGCGGTCCGAGAGCTGGGCGTGGAAGGCGCGCAGGGCGTCGCCGTCCGCCGCGGTGATCGGGCGCAGGTGGATCGGCCGGCCGTTGCGAAGGAGGACATCGGCCTCCCAGTCGTCGGGGTAGTCGGGCGCGGACACGTCCCCATTGTGGCGCCCGCCCAGTCGCGTGGCGAACCGTCCTGCCACACCCGCCGGGCCTGCCCGAAGGTAGGGTCGATCCGTGACCCATGCACTCGGCCGTACCGGCCCGACCTTCGATCCGGACCCCGATCGCTCCCTCATCGAGGTGGCCGACGAGGTGCTGGAGGCGCTCGACCGGGGCGCTGCGATCGTTGCGCTCGAGTCGACGATCATCAGCCATGGACTGCCCCGCCCGGAGAACCTGAGGGTGGCCGCCGAGGTGGAGGACATCGTCAGGTCCCGCGGTGCCGTGCCGGCGACCATCGCCATCCTCGACGGGCGCGTGCACGTCGGGCTCGACGAGGCCGGGCTCGAGCAGGTCGCCAACCGCGACGACGTCGTGAAGGTGAGCGTGCGCGATATCGCCACGCTGGTCAGCCGCGGCGGCAGCGGGGCGACCACCGTGGCCGCCACGAGCCACCTCGCCTCCTTGGTCGGCCTGCGCGTCTTCGCCACCGGCGGGCTCGGCGGCGTCCATCGCCAGGCCCGCGACAGCTGGGACGAGTCGGCCGACCTCAACACCCTGGCGGTCACGCCCATGACGGTCGTGTGCTCGGGGGTCAAGTCCATCCTCGACGTGGGTGCGACGCTCGAGCGGCTCGAGACCCTCAACGTCGGCGTACTCGGCTTCGGGACGCCCCGCTTCCCCGGCTTCTACCTGACCGATTCCGGCTTCGCGGTGGACTGGTCCGCGTACGACGCGGCCGACGTCGCCGCGATCATGCAGGTGCGCGACGCGCTCCAGATCCCGTCCGCCCTCGTGGTGGCCAACCCGCTCCCGGAGGAGGAGCAGCTCGACCCCGACCTGCACGACCGGGTGCTCGAGGAGGGCCTCCGGCTCGCCACGGCGCGCAACGTCAGGGGCAAGGACGTCACGCCCTTCCTGCTTGACCACTTCCATCGCGCCACGCACGGCATGAGCCTGATCGTCAACGAGCGCATCATCGTGCGCAACGCCGAGCTCGCCGCCCGGATCGCCGTCGCCGACGTCTCGATGACCGCCGATGACGCGGTCGACGGGACAGCCGGCGAGGACTCAGGGGAGTAGCTGCCGCGCATGGATCGACGCGTCTGATGGCCCAGCGCTGCATCGTGGTCGGCGACGTGATGATGGACGTCACTGCCCTCATCGAGTCCGAGATCGTCTACGCCAGCGACACTCCCGCACGGGTGAGCCTCCAGCCGGGCGGCTCCGCCGCCAACACCGCGGCCTGGATCGGCGCCATGGGCGGGCAGGTGACCCTCGTGGGCTGCGTCGGCAACGACGACTTCGGCAGGGCCATCCGCGACGAGCTGGCCGCCCTGCACGTCGAGCAGCACGTTCACGTGGCGGACCGCCTGCCCACGGGCACCTGCGTCGTCATCGTCGACCACCGGCGAGAGCGCACGATGTTCCCGGATTCGGGGGCGAACTCGGCGCTCCCGGCCGCGGCGTTCGACGGCGACCTCATCACCACCGGCTCGCACGTGCACCTGACCGGGTACACGCTGCTGAATCCGGCCAGCCGGCGAGCCGGTGTGGCGGCGCTCGAGCGGGCCAGGGCCGTGGGCGCGACCTGCAGCATCGATCCGTCGTCCGTCGGACCGCTCCGGCACCAGCTCGGGCTCTTCCGCGAGCTGCTCCCCCACCTCGACGCCATCCTCGCCAACGCCGAGGAGGCCATGGTCCTCACGGGGGCCGAGGACGAGGCCAGCGCGCTCGAGATGCTGGCCGGCATCGTCCCACTGGTGATCGTCAAGAGGGGCCGGCAGGGCGTGCTGGCTGCGTGCGCCGGGGAGCGCATCGACGCGCCGGCCCCCGCAGCACGGGTCGTGGACACGACGGGAGCGGGCGACGCATTCGCGGCGGGATTCCTGCCTGCCTGGATGGCGGGCAGCGGGCTCGGCGCCGCCGTGGCCGCGGGACAGGCGGTCGCCGCGCTCGCCGTGAGCCGTGTCGGAGCCAGTCCCATGGTTCGGTGAGCCCGAGAATCGCCCTGCGGTACCGCGCGGAGGACAGTCGCCCCTGCGCATGAGACGAGAGGACACCATGGCACGCCGCACGACGCGCACATCCGACAGGCCGGTCGACGGACGCATCGTCGACGTCGACGTCTCCGAGGAGATGCGCGGGTCCTTCCTCGAGTACGCCTACTCCGTCATCTACGCCCGCGCCCTTCCGGACGCCCGCGACGGCCTGAAGCCGGTCCAGCGCAGGATCTTGTTCCAGATGGCCCAGATGGGCCTGCGACCCGACCGGGGCCACGTCAAGAGCGCCCGCGTGGTCGGCGACGTCATGGGCCGGCTGCACCCGCACGGTGACCAGTCCATCTACGACGCACTCGTGCGCATGGCGCAGCCGTTCTCGCTGCGGCTGCCGATGATCGACGGGCATGGCAACTTCGGCTCACTCGACGACGGACCGGCCGCCATGCGGTACACCGAGGCCCGGCTGGCGACCCCTGGGACGGACATGACGGCCGGCCTCGACGAGGACGTCGTCGACTTCGGACCCAACTACGACGGTCGCGAGACCGAGCCACAGGTGCTGCCCGCCGCCATCCCCAACCTGCTCGTCAACGGTGCCTCCGGGATTGCCGTCGGCATGGCCACGAACCTGGTCCCCCACAACGTGGGCGAGGTGCTCAATGCGGCCCGGCATCTGCTCCGGCAGCCAGATGCATCCCTCGCCGAGATCATGACGTTCGTCCCCGGGCCGGACTTCCCCGGCGGCGGGGTCATCATCGGCCTCGCCGGCGTGCGCGACGCGTACGAGACCGGCCGGGGCAGCTTCCGGGTCCGGGCGCGGACCCGGGTGGAGCAGATCACCCCGCGGCGTCGAGGCATCGTGGTCACCGAGCTGCCCGTACAACGTCGGCCCCGAGCGCGTCATCGACCGCATCAAGGACGCCGTGCTCTCGAAGAGGCTCCAGGGCATCTCCGACGTCGTCGACCTGACGGACGGCGACAGCGGGCTCAACCTCGTCATCGAGATCAAGAACGGCTTCCACCCGGAGGCTGTCCTCGAGCACCTGTTCAAGCTGACGCCGATGGAGGACACCGTCAACGTCAACGCGGTGGCCCTTGTCGACGGGCAGCCGCAGACGCTGGGCCTGCTGCAGATGCTGCGCGTGTGGCTCGAGCACCGCCTCGAGGTCGTGCGGCGACGAAGCGCCTTCCGCCGCACGAAGGCGGAGGCCCGGCTGCACCTCGTCGAGGGCCTGCTCGTCGCCATCCTCGACATCGACGAGGTCATCCAGCTCATCCGCGAGTCCGACGATGCCGCATCCGCCAAGGAACGACTCATGTCGGTCTTCGACCTGAGCGACGTCCAGGCCGGCTACATCCTGGACATGCCCCTGCGCCGGCTGACGCGCTTCTCCCGGATCGAGCTGGAGCAGGAGGGCGACGACCTGCGTCGCGAGATCGCCACTCTCACCGAACTGCTCGAGGACGAGACGATCCTGCGCGCCGCCGTGGGCAGCGAGCTCACGGCGGTCGCCCAGTCGCATGCGACCCCCCGACGCACGCTCCTCATGGAGGCCTCGTCCGCACCGATCACCGCGAAGGTCCCGCTCGAGGTGCACGACGAGCCGTGCGTCGTGCTGCTGTCGAGCGCGGGGCTGCTGGCCCGGACCGCGGATACCAGCCCGCCCGGCGACGGGGCGCACGGCCAGCGGTCGACCCACGATGTCATCGTCAGCGCGATCCCCGCGACCTCGCGCGGCGAGTACGGGCTGCTCACCAGCACCGGCCGGGTCATCCGGCTGAGCTGCATCGACCTGCCGGCCATCCCCGCCGTGCAGGGAGTGCCCGCGCTGGCCGGCGGGGCTCCGCTCGGGGCCTTCGTGGACCTGGGGCCGGGCGAGCTGCCGATCTGCCTGACCACGCTGGACGACTCCGGAGCCCTGGCGCTGGCCACCGCGCGGGGCGTCGTCAAGCGGGTCATCGCCGACGCCCTGCAGAACAAGGACTCGTGGGAGGTCATCCGGCTCGACGAGGGCGACCGGGTCGTCGGCGGGGCACGGCTGCCGGAGGCCGAGGCGGAGGGCGCAGAGCTGGTCTTCGTCACGTCCGACGCGCAGCTGCTCCGCATCGCCGCCAGTTCGGTGCGCCCGCAGGGCCGGGCTGCCGCAGGCATGGCCGGCATCAAGCTGGGCGGCGGCGCGGAGGTCGTGTCCTTCCACGCCTTCGTGCCCGACGACTCCGCCGTCCTCGTCACCATCGCCGGCAGCGCGTCCGCCCTGCCGGGAACCGATGCCGGGACCTGCAAGGTCACGCCGTTCGCGGAGTACCCCGCCAAGGGCCGCGCCACCGGCGGTGTCCAGTGCCACCGCTTCCGATCCGGGGAGGACCGGCTGCTCCTCTCCTGGGTGGGGCCCGGCCCCGCCCGCGCCGCCACGGCATCCGGAGTTCCGGTGCCGCTGCCCGATCCCGACCCACGTCGTGCCGGCACCGGCAACCCCGCACCGGCCCCGATCGGCGGACTGGGCGGATCGCTGTGACGATGTGCTCCGCGCTCGCCTCGGCCGAGCCGCTTGCGGGCACCGCCCCGACGGCCCGTGCATGGATCATCCTCGAGCAACCCGGACCCTGGGGCCGGGATGCACTCCTGGACAGCCACCTCGACCGGGAGCTCGGCCGGCACCTCGAGGAGGCCAAGTCCCGCGGCGTCACGACGCTGCTTGCCCGGCACCCCGACCGCCCCGAGCGATCCGGCAGCGCCCTTCGCCATGCCTGGATCGCCCGGACGGCGGCGGGCGGGATGCTTCTGCGGCGCGGAGAGCTCGACGGCCTTGGAGAGGTCCGACAGTGGGATCTCGATGCGCTGGCCCGCGGCGAGCTGCCGCCGTTCGGAGCCGTCGAGTCGCGCCCGTGGCTGTTCGTCTGCACGCACAGCGGTCGCGACCGCTGCTGCGCCGTCCACGGCCGGGCCCTGACCGCGACGCTCATGCAGCGGGCCCGTTCGGAGCAGCGCGAGCGCATCTGGGAGTGCAGCCACGTCGGGGGACATCGGTTCGCCCCCGTCACCCTCAGCCTCCCCAGCGGTGCGGTGCACGGGCGGCTCGACGCGGACGAGGCGCTCGAGGTGCTCGATCGTGCCGACCGGGGCTCAGTCCTGCTGTCACGGCTTCGGGGCCGGTCCTGCTTCTCCCCCGCCTGCCAGGCCGCGGCCATCGCGGTCCAGCAGGCGGCCGGCATCGAGGGGGTCGACGAGCTCGACGTGCTGGCCGTGATCGGCGATCGAGCCGTGCCCGCCACGATGGCCGGCCCTGCGCCTTTGGACGGCTCCGACGCCCATGTCCTGGTCGAGGTTCGGCATCGAGGCGGCCGTGCGTGGCGCGTCCGCCTCGAGTCGGTTCCGCTCGAGGGACTGCGTCCGGAGTCCTGCGGGGCCGATCCATTGCAGGGCCGGACCTGGACCTGCACAGCGATCGCCGACACCACACCCTGGTCGTAGGTCCCGCCCCCTCGATGCCTCGTCACTCGTGGGGCCTCCACAGGCTCTCGGGACCCCCACCACTGACGATGCATCAGATTGCTCCGCGGGCGCGCAACGCCCTTCTCACCTTGCCGATGGCGCGCTCGGGGAAGAGCAGATCGTCCGCGACGACCTCGACCACGTAGTAGCCGTGCTCGCGTAGGAGCGTGCGCCGGGTGGCGTCCTTGTGCCTGCGCTCGCGAGTGGCGTGCACCTGCCCGTCGTACTCGATGACGATGCGCCACTTCTCGTAGCCGAGATCCACTCGCGCGATGAACTCGCCGAGCTCGTCCCTGATGACCATGTTGACGGACGGCGCGGGAAGGCCGTCCTCGATGATGTGCACCCGCAGCCGCGACTCCTGCGGCGACTCCGACCGGGGATCCAGGAGCGGCAGGGCCTGGCGTGCGCGCACCTTGCCGCCGTAGCGCAGCCGACGGCGGATCACGGATTCGATCTCCTCGGGCGGGCACCGCCAGTCGCGGAGCACCGCGTCGCCGACGGCCACGAGGCTGGGCAGGCCCATGAACGCGGCGAGATCGACGAACGTGCGGGCCGGAGAGGTCAGTCGCAGCCCGCGCACCTCGTGCGTCTCGGCTGCGATGATGTCGGCCTGCCGGGCACGAACCCCCGCTCTCCTCGGCCGTGGCACCTTCTCGGGAACCAGCACGTGGACCGTCAGGCCTTCAAGCCGATAGGGCAGCGGCAGGCCCATGAGCAGGGCGGCAGACGGACCCCACAGGACGGCATCCGCCCGGGAGACCAGATCGACCGCGCGACAGTGGATCTCATGGTCGTCGGGGAGGACGGCCGGGATCCGCAGCGACCTGCTCGGCCTGCGGAACGCCTTCGAGCGACACTCGTCGCGGCTTAGGCCCGCGGACCCGTCACGTGAGACCACGAAGGGACCACCCGCGACCCGATCGGCACTGGGCGACTGTGTGCGGGGCATGCCCGCACCCTGCCGCCACGCGGTCCGGTCCGGGCCGAACCCACCGGCACCTGTGGACGCACGTCGTAGCAGCCCCACCCCTGTGAGTACCGCGGTGCCTCGTCACTCGTGGGGCCTCTGGGAGGTTCACCTGCCCACGAGTGACGAGGCATCGGAGGAGTCAGGGGCGGGCAGCCGCGAGCAGGGCTGCCGAGTCGTGGATCGACGTCCGGTCGCGGCCCCTCGTCGCGCCAAGCTCGCGCTCGGCCCTGTCGATCGCCCGCCAGCCCGCGGTCGTGACGACCTCGACTCCGCGCTCGGCGAGCAGCGCGTCGACGGCGTCGGCCGTGGGCTCCACCGGCTCCGGCAGCGCGCCCTCGCGCACGTCGGCCAGCAGCGAGGCAACGGTGGCGGTCGCGTCCTTCTTGTTCGTCCCGATGATCCCCGTCGGTCCACGCTTGATCCAGCCCGCGACGTACTCGCCGGCGACCGTCTGACCGTCACGCTCGACGCGACCGTCGACGTGCGGGATGACGTTGCGACCCGAGTCGAACGGCACCACGTCGATCGCGGTTCCGCGGTAGCCCACGCTGCGCACGACCACGTTCGCCGCGATCTGCGTGAACTCCCCGGTCCCGACGGCGCCGCCCTCAGCCGTCAGCGCCGTGCGCTCCACCACGACGGCGGAGACCGCGTCCGTGCCCAGCAGCTCGGTGGGCCGGGCGAAGAAGTGCAGGTGCACCCGACGGCTCTTGCCGGACGGCTCCCGCCTCGACCATTCGCGCATCACCTCGACATTGCGCGTGATGGCCTTGTCTCCCGCTGCCAGGGCCGCGCTCGCCTCGTCGAGCTCGAGATCCTCGGCCCTGACGATCACGTCGGCGTCGGCCAGCTCGCCGAGCTCACGCAGTTCCTTCGTGGTGAAGGCGGCCTGGGCCGGGCCGCGTCGGCCAAGTACGTGGATGTCGGTGATCTGCGACCGTGCCAGCGTGTCGAACACGTGCTGTGGCATGTCCGTGTGATCGAGCTCTCCGACGGTCTTGGCAAGCACCCGCGTCACGTCGACGGCCACATTGCCGATGCCGACGACGACCACGCCGGTCGCCCGCGGGATGAGCTCCTCGAACTGCGCGCGGTCCGCATCGGGATGGCCGCAGTACCAGGCCACGAAGTCGGTGGCCGCGACGCTGCCCGGCAGGTCCTCCCCGGGGATGCCCAGACGCCGGTCGCGCGAGGCCCCGTATGTGAGTACGACCGCGTCGTAGTGCCGGTGCAGGTCGGCCAGCGTCACGTCGTCGCCGAGGCACACGTTGCCCAGGAATCGGACGCCCGGCTTGTCGAGGATCCGGTCGAGGGTGTCGCGCACCGATCGGATGCTCAGGTGGTCAGGAGCGACGCCGTAGCGGACCAGCCCGAACGGCACGGGCAGCCGGTCGAAGACGTCGACCTCGACGGGCACATCGGGCTGGGACACGAGGACGTCGGCCGCGTACATGCCGGAGGGACCTGAACCGACTACGGCAACCCGGATGGGGCGTGACATGACTGCTCCTTGTCAAGGGGATGGACGCAGTCAACCTAGCGCCTGGGTGCGCCGGTGTCGGGTCGGGAGGCCCGGCCGTCCCTGCTCGCATGCCTCGACGATCAGGACCGTGACGACAGACCCGTCGATGCGGATCCCCTCGCTTCGCTCGCCCTCGCGTCGAGGGCGTTCCGCATGGAAGTACGGGACCCCTCGATACTGCCGAGGCCGTGTTAGCGTCCGGCGACCACGCCAGCCAGCCGAAGGGCAGAGCATGACCGCCATCATCACCGACGAGCAAGCCAGGGCGTTCGCCGAGGCCCTCTACACGGCCCGACGCGACAGGCGCCCGATCGATCCCTTCACCGAGGCTATGCCGGATCTTGGCATGCTCGACGGCTACGCGATCCAGGAGCACCTCGTGCGCCTGCTGGTCGCCGACGGCGAGGTCATCTCCGGCTACAAGCTGGGCCTGACGTCCGCCGCCATGCAGCAGTTGCTCGGCGTCGACCGTCCCGACTTCGGCCCCGTCTTCGCGTCGACGATCTACGCCGACGGCATCGAGATCCCGGTCGAGCGCTTCATCGCACCCCGCATCGAGGCCGAGATCGGGGTCATCCTCGGCGCGGACCTGACCGGCCCCCACTGCACGCCCGCAGCCGCGGTGCAGGCAGCACGCGGCCTCGTCGCCTCGCTTGAGATCGTCGACTCGCGCATCAAGGACTGGCGGATCAAGCTCGCCGACACCGTCGCCGACCTCGCCAGCAGCGGCGCCATCGCGCTGAGCAGCCGGGTCGTCCCGCTCGACGGGATCGACGCGCGACTGATCGGGATGGTCTTCACCAGGAACGGCGAGATGGTGGCGACCGGTGCGGGGGCAGCGGCGATGGGCGACCCCATGGCCGCGGTGGCGTGGATCGCGAACACCCTCGCTCCGATGGGCATCACGCTGAAGGCAGGCTCAGTCATCATGACCGGCGCCCTGCACGCCATGGTCCCGGTGCAGCCGGGCGACGTCTTCCGGGCGGACTTCGACCGGCTCGGACCCATCACCATCCGCATGGCCAAGGAGTAGCGCCGACATGAGCAGCATCGACAAGGACGTCCTGGCACGCACGCTGATCGAGGCCGCGGCGAATGCCGCCGGGATCAAGCCCCTGACCGACACCTACCCGGACCTCGATGCCGCGACGGCGTACGAGATCCAGGATGCCGTCGTCCAGGCCCGCGTGACAGCGGGCCAGGTCGTCGTCGGGGCCAAGACCGGCCTCACCAGCGCTGCCAAGCAGAAGCAGATGAACGTATCCGAGCCGCTGTACGGCTTCCTCACCGACGACATGCAGCTCGACGTCGGCGTACCGCTGGACTGCTCGCGCTACATCCAGCCCCGCTGCGAGGTCGAGATCGCCTTCCTGCTCGACAGTGACCTTGCGGGCCCGCAGGTCACGGCCGCCCACGTGCTCGCCGCGACGCAGCTCGTCTTCCCTGCGGTCGACGTCATCGACTCCCGGTTCTCGGGGTACAAGTTCACCTCCGCGGACGTCATCGCCGACAACTGCTCCTGCGCCGGATTCGTGCTCGGCGGCCAGGGCGTCGACCCTCGGGGCCTCGACCTGCGGCTGGTCGGCTGCGTGCTCGAGAAGAACGGCCGGCTCGTCGCCACCTCGGCCGGCGGCGCCGTCATGGGCCACCCGGCCGCGGCCGTCGCGTGGCTCGTCCGCAAGCTCGCGGCTCGCGGTCGCGGACTGGCCGCGGGCCAGATCGTCATGTCCGGCGCCGTCACCGAGGCCGTCGCGGTGGCACCCGGCGACACCGTCGTCGCCCGCCTCGACCGACTGGGCACGGTCGAGATCGCCTGCCGCTAGACGCCTTGCGCCCGACCCGCGCGGTCACCCACGAATCGACGACTCCGGAGGTCACATGCCGTTCATCCAGGTCACCATGCTCGAGGGCCGCACGGTCGAGCAGAAGCACGCCCTCATCCGGGGGGTCACTGCGGCAACCGCCGCGGCCCTGGACACCGATCCGCAGCGCGTTCGCGTCGCCATCTACGAGGTGAGCGCCGACGCGTGGGGCATCGGCGGCGAGCCGGTGTCGGTCCTGCGCCCAGGCGGCTGACTCCGGCCGTCCTCGCGGTCGCGGCTCAGATGTCCTGGGGCTGGAGCCGGCCGCTGCGCACGTCGAAGACCGCTCCGCCCACCACGAGATCGGCGGGCAGCAGCGGGTGGGCGCGTACCCGCACGACATCAGTGATGAGCGCGGCCAACTGGTCGTCGACGGTGCGGATCTCCATGCTGCGCGTGTCGACGCCGAACCGCTCGGCGATGAGCTGATGGACCTCGGCCTCCTCGCCGCTGGCCATCTTGCAGTCGGTGTGCGGCATCACCAGGACGCGCTTCACGCCGAGCAGGTAGGTCGCCAGGACGAGCGTGCGGAGCACGTCCTCTGTCACGCGGGCGCCGGCGTTCCGCAGGATCTTGACGTCGCCCGCCTGCATCCCCAGCACCCTGAGCGGGTCGATCCGGGAGTCCATGCACGTCACGACCGCAAGCTCCTTGGCGGCCCAGCCACTGAGTTCCGACGCGCCGAACTCGGAGGCGTAGCGCTCATTCGCCTCGAGCACATCCGCGAACCGCTCGCGGGGGAACGGGGACAGTCTCGCGGTGGCGACGAGCGACATTCCGACAGCCTATCCACGACGCCGACCGCGTCGTGAGGTGGCGACGACGCCGACGCGTGCGCGTGGCGACGCCGCGCGCACGGGCGCTGCGCCGCCACGGCCGCTCGCTGCGCCTCACCCGGCCCGCACGACCGCAACCTTGCTCGGCTCCTCGCGCGCCGCACCGACGGGCATCCGAAGCTCCAGGATGCCGTCCTTGTAGGTCGCCTTGATGTCGTCCGCACCGACATTCTCGGGCAGCGTCATGGTCCTGCTGTAGGACCCATAGTGGAACTCCGACCGATAGCCCGGCCTGCCCTCCTCACCCTCGATCGTCTCCTCGCGGCGCTCTGCGGTCAGGGTCAGCAGCCCGTCCGCGACGCTCACGTCGACATCCTTGTCGGGATCCACGCCCGGGATCTCCGCCCGGACCACCATCGTGTCGCCGTCCACGAACTCCTCGACCCGTAGGGCCATCGTGTCCCTGACGGGGAACTGCATGGCCATGGTGCTGAAGGGCCACGTCGACAGCAGCAGGTCCGGGAGGGCCGGCCGCTCGAACTTGCTCACCGTGTTCACTGAGAACCCCCTCTGCCGCGGGTGTGCCTCCCGTCTGGCGACGGTTCAGGCGTGCGCCGCCCGCGATGTGCGGGTGCTGCGCTGGGTCTTGCGATGCAGCGTCCAATGGTGCGACGTGGCCCGCGAATCCTGGGCCTTGAGCACCTTGACGGACTCCGGAGCGCCGACGAAAGCCGAACGCATCCTCAGGTCGTGCCGTGCATCAGGCATCCATCCAGATGGCATGGTGTCCACCCCCTTCCAGTCCAATTCTCGCACCGGTGTCAACGCGTGGAGGGGCTCATCCGCCCGCGTCGTCGATCGCGATCACGCGGTTGCGACCACCCTGCTTGGCGCGGTACATCGCGTCGTCCGCTCGGGCCACGAGCTCGTCGACACTCTCGCCGTCGCGGGCGAGAGTGACGCCGATGCTGAGGGTGGCCGACAGCGAATCCGACCCGATGACGAAAGGCAGTGCCATCGAGCGCCGGACCTTCTCGGCCACCTCCACGGCATCCGCGAGGTCGTGGACGCCGTCGAGCACGACGAGCAGCTCGTCACCGCCCACCCGTGCGGCTATGTCACGTGCGCGGATGCTCGTCATGACGCGCTGGGCTATCTCCCGCAGGAGGGCGTCGCCCGCCGCATGCCCGTACCGATCATTGACTTCCTTGAACCTGTCGATGTCGCAGAACAGTGCAGCGGTGGCACTGCCGCTTCGGGGCCGGTGGCCCTTGAGCGCGGCGATCCTCTCGAGGGCCTCCTTGCGGTTGAGCAGCCCGGTGAGGTCGTCGAAGCGGGCACGTCGCTCGAGCAGGGCCTCGGCGGCCACCTCCTTGTCCACGACACGGAACGAGAGCACATGGCCGTCGCGCTCACCGGCAGCGTCCACGTAGACAGCTGCATGGACCTCCACCCAGTGGTAGCTCAGATCCCGCGCGCGAAGCCGCAGGCGACCGACGACGTGAGCCCCTTCGTCGACCGAGTCCCGGTGGGCCCGGTACGCAGGGACGTCGTCCACATGCACGAAGTCGGCGATCGATCGGCCGACGAGGTCCTCGGGAGTCCAGCCGAGCGAGCCACTCACCGACGGCGACACCCACAGCATGATCGCGTCCCTCAGGCGGATGACGACATCGGTGGAGTTCTCGGCGAGAAGTCGGTACTGCTCCTCCGAGGCGCTCAGCCCCTCCACGGCCAGCTGACGCGCGGTGACATCCCGCAGGATCAGGCTCAGCGACTCCTCGACCCGGATGGCCCGGATGTCGAAGCGACGATCGGATCCGGATACCTCGAAGCCCGGATAGTGGAAGTCCTCCAGGAGCAGTGCGACACCCGACTCCATCGCGTCTCGCAGGCACGACAGCAGGCCATTGGCCGCCACTCCCGGCAGCAGGCTCGTCAGCCGGGAACCCACGATGTCGGCCTTGGACCGGCCCATCGACCTGATGCCGACCTCATTGATGTCCGTGAAGACGAAGTCGACGATCTCTCCGGCCAGGTTCCGCACCGGGCCAAGCACGGAATGCGGGTCCAGCAGGGAATCGAGGATGGCCCGGAGTCGCTGGGCGTCCAGCGTGATGGTGTTGCGTGCCCTCACGAGCTCGTCCACATCCTGGAATCCCCCGACGACGCCCCGGGTTCCCTCGCCGCTCACCGGCGACGTGGTCGCAGACATCCACCGGTAGCCGCCATCCTTGGCCCGCATCCGAAGCACCCGCTCGGCCGGCGGTGCCTGGACGGCCAGGCCCGCCAGGGCCCTGTCCATGGCTCGTTCGACCGTGGGACGGTCATCAGGATGCATGAGATCCGCCATGACCGATCCGATGAGCTCCTCGGGTGCCCAGCCGAGCACGCGCGTCACGGACGGCGTCACCCACGTCACTCGGCGGCGCTCGTCGGCCACGTAGACGACATCGGACACGTGCTCCGCGATCATGTTCACGCGGCGCTCGGTCTCGACGCGAAGGTCGATCTCGCGAAGGGACCCGACGACCGCCTCGACGTCGGTCGGATCCTTCTCGTTCGCCAGGGAGACCAGGACCCACAGGAAGCCGCCGCCCTTGCTCCGCAGCCGGAAGACCCCCCGGCCCGGGCGACCCGAGGTCGCGCGACCGAGCAGCGCCTCCAGGCCGAGCCTGTCGTCGGCGTGGACCAGGTCGGTCAGGGCGGTCGCCCTCATCTCCGACGCCGTCCATCCGAGGGTCGATGCGATCGACGGGGAGATCCACTGCACGATGCCGTCGCAGGCATAGAAGAGGGGATCGATGTAACTCTCGGCCAGGGCACGGAATTCGTCGTACGCGGGCTTCGCCCGGGCGTCGGCTCCCTCAGGTCCACCCGATCGCGTGCCGTCCGTCATCGCTCGTCCTGCCTGCCACCCCGCCCACGTGCACGATGGCCTGGGAACTGGGCGGCTCTCGCCGGGCCCAATGGCAGGATTGCACAGGGCCGCGCCGCTTCGCGACTCGGCCCGCCTGGCCGGCGGGACTATCGAAGCGCCGGTCTGGCACGCACGAGCAGCGCCTGCGGGTGGTCGGCGTAGAAGACAGCCGACGTGATCGAGTACCGACCGACCGGCAGCACGATCTCCAGCGGCTGGCGGAGCCTGAGCAGGAGGTTGGTCTGGTTCGCGATGGCGAGCTGGAGCCTGTGCGCGCCGGCTCCCCGAGAACCTGGACGACTCAGCCCTCCGACGAGAAGCCTCGCTGGATGGTCAGCGATTCGATGCGTTCCCAGTCGATCCGAACGTCGACCGTCGCGCCGTACCGAAGGCGCACCGCGCCAGGAGTGACCAGGCGCGGGTGCCGGGTGCTCTGGGCGAGCAGGCCGAGGCACCACAGAAGGCCCCATACGCTGAGGACCACGAGGATGTGCCGCACGGTCTGCCAGGGGATCAGGAAGTGGAGCACGGGGATCTCGATCGCCGAGATCCCGATGAAGATCGCGTAGTTCGTGCGCATCCCCACGATGTACGGGTGCGCCGACTCCCCCGGCCCGACGATGGGACGCCGCAGCAGCCACCCGCCCCGCACCGCCCAGGAACGCCACGGAGTCTTCACAAATGCCCTAAAAAGGACGAGAGTGTGATCGTCAGCCGCTGGCTGGCCATCGCTGAGGAGGACATGCAATGTCAGGTCACGCACAATCCACGCGGACCGCGAGGTGGATCAGCATCGCGGTGATGGTCATCGGCGCGGTCATGGTCATCGCCGGGGCCGTCACCTACGGCACCGTCAGCAGCACCTTGGCAGACGAGCGGATCACCGTGGCCGACGATGCATCCTGCCTCGCGGGCCAGAGCGTCAACGGACCGCTCGCCGCGTACTGCCAGGCGCAGATCATCGCCAAGCACGCCCTCGAGGCGACTGGCGGCAGGACCTACGCTGAGCTCGACCGCGAGGATCCGCTCCGGGCCACCGCCATGAACGGATCATTCCTTCGGGCCTCGCTGTTCACGTCTGTTGTCGCCTTCGGCGTCGCGCTCATGGCGATCGGAATCGGCATCGTCCTCATCCTCATCGGCGTGGCGATCCTCAGCCTCGCCAGCAGGCTGGGCGGAGCGAAGGCCGCCTAGCCGAAGGGGCGACGCCTCGTCGCGGACGCGGGTGGCCGAGGGCCTGACCGATGCGCTCGAGGGCATCGGTCAGGCGTCGATGCGGTCTCGATCCAGCGACGCGGCCCCCGCGACGATGAACTCCTTGCGGGGCGCGACGTCGCTGCCCATGAGGAGGTCGAAGACGTCGGCTGCAGCCTCGGCATCCGACATCGTCATCCGGCGCAGTGTGCGATGAGCCGGGTCCATCGTGGTCTCGCGAAGCTGCGAGGCGTCCATCTCGCCGAGGCCCTTGTAGCGCTGCACCGGCTCCTTGACGCGGCGGCCGCGTCGCTCTGCGTCCTTCAGGACGGCGTGCATCTCCGCGTCCGAGTAGGTGTAGACGACGTCGTTCGCCCGGCTCCCCGGCTGCACGACCTCCAGGCGGTGCAGCGGCGGCACGGCGGCGAACACCCGGCCCTCGTCGAGCAGGGGCTTCAGGTACCGGTGGATGAGGGTCAGCAGCAGGCATCGGATGTGCGCGCCGTCGACGTCGGCATCGGACATCAGGATGACCTTGCCGTACCGCGCCTGGCCGATGTCGAACGTGCGACCCGAGCCGGCCCCGACGACCTGGATGATCGACGCGCACTCGGCGTTCTTCAGCATGTCGGCGAGCGAGGACTTCTGCACGTTCAGGATCTTGCCGCGGATCGGCAGCAGTGCCTGGTGGTCGGCGTTGCGTGCCGTCTTCGCGGTGCCCAGTGCGCTGTCGCCCTCGACGATGAACAGTTCGGTGCGCTCGACGTCGTCGCTGCGGCAGTCGACCAGCTTGGCCGGAAGGGCGGACGACTCCAGGGCGGTCTTGCGACGCTGGGTATCGCGATGCGCTCGCGCCGCGACCCTCGCCCGCATGGCGTTCGCCGTCTTGTCGAGGATCGCCTTCGCGGCTGCCTTCTCGCCGCGAGGCGGCGTCGTCAGCCAGGCGGTGAGCTCCTTGACCACGACGTTGCCGACGATCCGCGAGGCGGCCGGCGTGCCGAGCACCTCCTTCGTCTGGCCCTCGAACTGCGGCTCCGCCAGCCGCACCGCCACGACCGCCGTGAGTCCCTCCACGACATCGTCCTTGGTGATGTTGTCCTCGCTGGCACGCAGGACCTTCGCCGACCGCAGCTGGTCGTTGACCACCTTGACGATGGCCCGCTCGAAGCCGGCGATGTGCGTGCCTCCCTTCGGCGTGGCGATCACGTTGACGAACGAGCGCATCGTGGACTCGTAGCCGGTGTCCCAGCGCAGCGCGATGTCGACGCCGAGGTCGCGCTCGACCTCCTGCGGGGTCATGTGCCCCCTGTCGTCGAGCACCGGCACGGTCTCGTGGAAGTGGCCCTGGCCGGTCAGCCGGATCACCGGCCCCACCGACTCGCCGGTCGAGAGGTACTCGACGTACTCGGCGATGCCACCCTTGTGCTGGAACGACTCCTCCCAGACGTCGTCCGGGTCGCGCTCATCGCGCAGCGCGATCGTCAGCCCGGGCACCAGGAACGTGCTCTGCATCGCCCGCTCGCGCAGTGCCGTGCGGTCGTAGTCGGCATCCTTCGTGAACACCTGGCGGTCCGCCCACCACCGCACGCGGGTTCCGGTCCTGGTCCGTGCGCAGGTGCCCACGATGCGCAGCCCGCTGCGCTTGGTGAACGCCGCGTGCTCGTCGTCGCCCTCGAAGATGCCTGGCACGCCACGCCGGAAGGACATCATGTGCACCTTGCCGCCACGGTCGACCTCGACGTCCAGCCGCGCCGACAGCGCGTTCACCACTGACGCGCCCACGCCGTGGAGCCCGCCGGAGGCGCCGTACGAGCCGCCACCGAACTTGCCGCCCGCGTGCAGCTTCGTCATGACGACCTCGACTCCGGTGAGCTTCGTCTTGGGCTCCACGTCGACGGGAATGCCACGGCCGTCGTCGGAGACCTCGACGGACCCGTCGGGGCGCAGCAGCACGGTGATCCGGTGGCAGTGGCCCGCCAGCGCCTCGTCGACACCGTTGTCGATGATCTCCCACAGGCAGTGCATGAGACCGCGGCCGTCGTTGGATCCGATGTACATGCCCGGACGCTTCCGCACGGCCTCGAGACCCTCGAGGACGGCGAGATCCTTCGCCGAATAGCCGGCGGACGTGGATCCGGGCGCTGAACGGGTACGTGGCTTTGCCGGCATGGACCCAACCTATCGGCGCCCCGGTCGCCCACAGCAGCGCCGGTGGCGCGTGTTCGCAGTGCTTCTGGGTGTTATGCCCGAATTGTTGACGAGAACGACATTCGCTGTGGGCGAACCGGCCCGCGTGGCGTCACGGGAACAAGAAGACCATGGGAGACTGTTACCAGCACCGACGGAGTACCGTCGAAGAACCGGAACACGACAGGGGAGGTACGGGGCACATGACCACGACACTGACCGCGCCAGCCCTCAGCATCACCGACCGCTGCGATCGGTGCGGCGCGCAGGCATACGTGCGTGTCGTCCTGGCCGGCGGCACCGACCTGCTGTTCTGTGGCCACCACTGGAGCCGGCACGAGGATGCACTTCGCCCGCAGGCGATCGAGGTCGTCGACGAGACCCACCGGCTCACCGCCGTCTCGTAGGGCTGCTACCTGCCCTCGAAGCGCGGGCTCCGCCTCTCGGTGAATGCCCTGATGCCCTCGCGGTAGTCCTCGCTTCGCCACGCGGCACGGCGCAACGACGTCAGTTGCTCGAAGACGTCGCTCGTCAAGCCGCGGGCATCCGTGAGGGCGGTCATCTCCGCCTTGATGGCACTGATGGCAAGCGGCGCGAGGGACGCGATCCGGTGAGCCAGTGCCAGCGACGTTGCCGCCATCTCGTCGCTGTCGCCGGCCAGTCGGTTCACGACTCCGTACTCCTCCGCCTGCTCGGCGGTGATCGGCTCGGCGGTGAAGAACATCTCCTTGGCGACGTTCAGCGGCAGGGCACCCAGGAAGTGCGCCACGCCCGCCGTGTTGTAGGGGATGCCGAGGCGCGGCGGCGTGATGGCGAATGTCGCAGTGCGGACGGCCACGACCAGGTCGCACGTCAGCACGAAGTCGCATGCGCCTCCCCATACGCCACCCTCCACGGCCGCGATCACCGGGAAGGGCGCCTCGCGCACCGTGCGCAGGAACAGCTCGAGCGGGTTGGTCCACGTGAGCGGGTCCGTCCCGTCCGTGGGCAGTTCGTCGATGTCGTGACCGGCCGACCAGGTCGCCGACGCCCGGCTCCGCGCGCACGATGACGGCACGCGCTCCGGCGCCCTCGGCGTCCGTCAGGCCGCCGTCAGCTCAGCGAGCAGCCGAAGGCTCAGCGCGTTGCGCCGTGCCCCGTTCGCCATCGTGATCTCGACGACCTGCTCCGGTGCGGGGCGCGCCGCAGATGCCGGATGACGACAAGGTCGGCCGCCTCGATGTCCGTGCCCTCGGCGACCACGCGACGATCAGTCGAGGTAGTCGCGCAGGACCTGCGAGCGCGACGGGTGGCGTAGCTTGCGACATGGTCTTCGACTCGATCTGGCGGATCCGCTCGCGCGTCACGCCGTAGACCTTGCCGATCTCGTCGAGCGTCTTCGGCTGACCGTCGGTGAGGCCGAACCGCATGCGCACGACGCCCGCCTCGCGATCGGACAGCGTGTCCAGGACCGACTCGAGCTGCTCCTGGAGGAGCGTGAACGACACCGCGTCGGAGGGCACGATCGCCTCGGAGTCCTCGATGAGGTCGCCGAACTCGCTGTCGCCCTCCTCGCCGAGCGGGGTGTGCAGCGAGATCGGCTCGCGGCCGTACTTCTGCACCTCGACGACCTTCTCGGGCGTCATGTCGAGCTCGCGCGCCAGTTCCTCCGGCGTCGGCTCGCGACCGAGGTCCTGGCAGCATCTGCCGCTGGACGCGCGCCAGCTTGTTGATGACCTCGACCATGTGCACGGGGATGCGGATCGTGCGGGCCTGGTCGGCCATGGCCCGGGTGATCGCCTGCCGGATCCACCAGGTGGCGTACGTGGAGAACTTGTAGCCCTTGGTGTAGTCGAACTTCTCGACCGCGCGGATCAGGCCGAGGTTGCCCTCCTGGATGAGGTCGAGGAAGAGCATGCCGCGACCGGTGTACCGCTTGGCGAGCGAGACGACCAGGCGCAGGTTGGCCTCGAGCAGGTGGTTCTTCGCGCGCCGACCGTCCGTGGCGATCCACTCGAGGTCGAGGCGAGGTCTTCTTGTCGAGCTTCGTGCCCTCGTTCAGCATCTCCTCGGCGAACAGCCCCGCCTCGATGCGCTTGGCGAGCTCGACCTCCTGCTCGGCATTGAGCAGGGAGACCTTGCCGATCTGCTTGAGGTAGTCCTTGACCGGGTCGGCCGTCGCACCGGCCACCATGACGGTCTGCTGCGGGGCGTCGTCCTCGTCGACATCGGAGATGACGAAGCCCTTGCCCTCCTCCTCGACGGCAGCGGCCTTCTCTTCCTCGGTCTCCTCGTCGGCCACGACGAGATCCTCGTGCCGCGACCGCGGCAAGGTCCTGCGACCAGGTCGGCCTCGAGGTCCGCCTCGAGAACAGCAGCGCCCGACGAGCGCGGTGACGTCGACGTCGACGATCGCATCGAGTTCGACCTCGACGAGCCCGTCCTCCGTGGCGACGACCTCGACGAACTCCTCCGCGCCGGTCACCGCCTTCTTCTTCACGGCAGGTGGGGCGGCCTTCTTGGCGGCGGGAGCGGCCTTCTTGACGGGCGCCGCCTTCTTGACGGGCGCCGCCTTCTTGGCAGCGGGAGCGGCCTTCGTCACGGCCGGTGCGGCGGCCTTCTTGACCGGGTGCGGAGGCTTTCTTGGCGGCGGGAGCGGCTTCTTCGTCACGGGCGCCGCCTTCTTCACGGCCGGTGCAGCCTTCTTGGCGGCCGGAGCGGCCTTCGTCACGGGAGCCGCCTTCTTCACGGCCGGTGCAGCGCTCTTGGCGGCCGGGGCGGCCTTCTTCGCCAGGTACGGTCTTGGCCGGGGTGGCGTAACTGCCTTTGCCATCGAGATGGGGGTGCCTTCCTCGCGTTGACCCACGACAAGGGCCCGTGTCAAGCACAAGGCTTGGATACGGGCCGAATATTCCCTGCATTCTGCCACGCCTTCGCCGTCTTACGCGCGGGGCGTGCTAACGCACCGCCAGAACCGCACGACCCTCACCCACGTGACCTCCGTGCCGGCCCCCTGGGTGACCTGCTCCGGGATCGGGAACGGGCCCGAGTCCGTCGACCCAGAACTGGGCCGACCATCGGCGTCACCGCACTCGGTAGGCGCCCGCCCGTCGATAGGTGTGCGCGACCACGTCGTGCGGGAAGCGTCCGCCCGGGTCGACCGTCGTCACGACCGTCCCGTCGCCGAACTCCCACCGCCAGGTTGGCATCGCCGTCAGGGTCACCCTCTCCCCTGCCATGTCGTAGTCGGCCCTGAGCATGCCGTCGTGCTGGCCCGAGTCGAAGATCACCGGTATCTGCGTGACCACGCCGGTGGCCGGCTGGCGCCGCACGACGGGAGGGGCCAGGTTCCGCACGAGGCGTTCGCGGGCATCCCTGCCCGCGTCCGCCACCGTGATCGGCGCCTCGCCCATGCAGACGAGACCGATCTCGCGCCAGGCGTTCTCGCCCTGCTGGAACCACGAGCGCAGGAGTTGCCGGCCCAGGCCGCAGCCGCGCGAGGTGCTCAGGCACGGCGACCGGCCATCGAACGGTGCCCCGGCCGACGACCTGTTGCACGGCGTCGCGAGGCGCCAGTGGCAGTCGGGGCAGCCGGCCACCATGGCTCGCGTGCCGTGATCGACACTCGCCGGCAGCACGAGTCCGCCGGTCCCGACGTAGCGGTCCCGCTCGTCGTCGCCGTGCACGTCGGACGCGTGGGCGGGCGCGGCACCCGGCATCCATGCCACGACCACGAGCAGGGCGGCCACTCCCCCGAGAAGGACGGACAGGTGGCGTCGAATGAGCCGGGTAGTCACCCGACGACGGTACGTCGGCGCCCCTGCCGGAGCGATCCGTGCCGCGATGCCTGTGGATAACAGGGCTCAGCGCGGGTCGGTGCGGCGCACCCGTTCGAGCGCATGCCGCACGAAGCCGCCGACCTGATCGTCCTCCACGAGGAAGCCGTCGTGGCCGTACGGGGAACGCAGCAGGTGCAGCCGGTCCGCCCCGGGAGTCAGGTCCACGATCTCCTGCTGGAGCCGCAGGGGGAACAGCCGGTCGGAGTCGATGCCGACGACCGTCAGCGGGGCGCTGATCGTCGCGAGGGCGGCCGCCACTCCCCCGCGGCCGCGCCCCAGGTCGAACATGGTCATGGCACGAGTCAACGCGATGTAGGTGTTCGCGTCGAACCGGCGGGCCAGCTTGTCGGCATGGTGGTCGAGGTAGGACTCGACGGCGAAGCGGCCGTCGTCGTAGGGGTCCTCGCCGGCCTGCGCATCACGGCCGAACCGCAGGTCCAGCTCGGTCTCGCTGCGATAGGTCAGGTGCGCGATGCGTCGTGCGATGCCCATGCCACGGTGCGGGCCGTCGCCATCCGCAGCGTCGTAGAAGTCGCCCCCACGAAATGCCGGGTCGATCTCGATGGCGGCGATCTGCGTGGCATGGGTCCCTATCTGGTCGGCCGTCACGGCCGCCGTCGACCCCAGCACCAGACCTCCCCTTACCCGCTCGGGGTACCTGACGAGCCACTCGAGGACGCGCATGCCGCCCAGGGACGGTCCAAGCATCAGGGCCCAGGAGTCGATCCCGAGCGCGTCCGTGAGCCGGCGCTCGACCTCCACCATGTCGCCCACCGTGACGACCGGGAAGCGGCTTCCCCATGGGCGTCCGTCCGCGGCGAGCGACGACGCGCCCGTGGTCCCCTGACAGCCGCCCAGCACATTGGCACACACCACGAACCACTCGTCGGTGTCCACGGCGTGGCCCGGCCCGACCAGCCCGTGCCACCAGCCACCCGTGGCGTGACCGGGGCCGGCCTGGCCGGCGACGTGCGAATCCCCCGTCAGGGCGTGGCACACGTAGATGGCGTTGGACGCGTCCGCATTGAGCCTGCCCCACGTCTCGAAGGCGACCCGGACCTCGGGGAGCACCACGCCCGAGTCGGTGACCAGCTCGCCGAGGTCGACGAACAGGCGCTCCCCGACGGGGTCACCCTCCTGCCAGGCAGCGCTGGCAGGAGGGTTCCCGTCGTACGAGAGAGGTCCGTACTCGCCCATGGCCGAATCAGTCCTGCTTGGCTGCCCGGAAGCCGGCGTCGAGGTCGGCCAGGATGTCGTCGATGTGCTCGATGCCCACGGACAGCCGGACCAGGCCTGGGGTGACCCCCGCCGCCAGCTGCTCCTCGGCAGACAGCTGCGAGTGCGTCGTCGATGCGGGGTGGATCACGAGGCTGCGCACATCACCGATATTGGCCACGTGGCTGTGCAGCTCGAGTGCTTCCACGAACGCCTGGCCCGCCTCGATGCCGCCCTTGATCTCGAATGCCAGCACGGCACCGGTCCCCTTCGGCGCGTACTTGCGGCCGAGCTCGTACCACGGGCTCGAGGGCAGGCCGGCGTAGTTCACCGACTCCACCTCGTCGCGCCCCTCGAGCCACTCGGCCACCTTCTTGGCGTTCTCGACGTGCCGCTCGATGCGCAGGGACAGCGTCTCGAGGCCCTGGGCGATGAGGAAGGCATTGAACGGCGAGACCGCGCAGCCCAGGTCACGCAGCAGCTGGACACGCGCCTTGAGGATGAACGACAGGTTCGCACCGAAGGCGGAGCCGACTCCGAGGTCGCGTGCGTAGACGAGGCCGTGGTAGCTCGGGTCCGGCTGGTTGTAGTTCGGGAAGCGCTCCGGGTACTGGGCGTAGTCGAACGTGCCGCCGTCGACGATGGCGCCTGCGACGGACGTGCCGTGCCCGCCGAGGTACTTCGTGGCGGAGTGGATGACCACGTCGGCACCGTGCTCCAGCGGGCGGATCAGGTATGGCGTCGCGACGGTGTTGTCGATGAGCAGCGGCACGCCGACCTCGTGCGCGACCTTCGCCACGGCCTCGATGTCGAGAACGTCGTTCTTCGGGTTCGCGATCGACTCGCCGAAGAAGAGCTTGGTGTTCGGTCGGACGGCGGCCCGCCACGACTCCGGGTCACTCGGGTTCTCGACGAACGTGGTCGTGATGCCGAGCTTCGCGAGCGTGTAGTGCAGCAGGTTGTAGGTGCCGCCGTACAGGCTCGGGCTCGACACGATGTGGTCGCCCGCCTCCGCGATGTTGAGGAAGGCCAGCGTCTCTGCCGCCTGACCACTTGCGACGAGCAGACCCGCCACGCCGCCCTCGAGCGCCGCGATGCGGTCCTCGACGACCGCCTGCGTCGGGTTCATGATGCGCGTGTAGATGTTGCCGAGCTGCTTCAGCGAGAACAGGTCAGCGGCGTGGGCGGTGTCGTTGAACGTGTACGACGTGGTCTGGTAGATGGGCAGCGCACGGGCATTGGTGGTGCCATCCGGCGACTGACCGGCATGGATCTGCTTCGTCTCGAACGACCAGCTTGTGCTCATGGGAATCTCCTTGGGTTCGCCGTGTCGACGGCGTGAGGCTGCTTATGGGGGGCGGCCCGATGGGTGATCGGACCCAGGGTGTGCTGCTGGATGCCACCTCGTGCGAGGTGGCCGGAATCCGCCAGGGGTCGCGAGGTGCGCGACGACGCCTAGCGGCGCGACATTCGACAACAACAGTGCATGGCAAACCTCCGCTGTGAATCCGGGGCCTTGCCCTGCGCAAGACCCGCGCTTGCCCGTCGAACGGGCCAGGTCTTCATCCGGAGCACCCCACCGCGGTGGAGGGTTGCCGTCCAGCTAGCCGGAGCTGTCTGCTGGAACTCTTGACCTCCGCGCACTATAGCCACGCGACTGCGGCAGGGCAAAATCCGCCGCGCCGCCCCACGGGCAACCCTTCAGGAGGCGAGGCGGCGCGCCCGGGATGCTGGCGCGCACCCGTGCCGGCACTCGATCCGGGACAGCCCGGCCGTCGCCTGCTGCCAGGCCCCGGGGGGCATCCCGGCCGCCAGCGACTGCACCAGCAGCTGCGCGAGGGAGTACGCCGGATCGTCGGCCAGCGCGCGCTCGACCGCGACCGAGGCGCGGGCGCCGTCGCCCGCCAGCCAGGCGACGAGGGCGCAGCACGTGGCGACCGGGGCGACCGCGCCGGTCGGGGCGCACCTGAGCCCGACCATGAGGACGGACAGGGCCGCCATGCGCTCGTCTCCCGCCATCCGGGCGCACTCCCACAGGACGGTGTCGCGCACTCGGACATCCCTCAGGCCCGCCACCAGCATGGCCACCTCCTCCGGCCGGGGCGGAGGCGTTCGGTCCTGCGCCCGCGCCGCGCGATCGAACAGGGAGAGCGCCTCCTCGATCATGTGGTCGCGCCAGCGCTCGAGGGCACGTCGTGTCATGCGCGCCAGCAGGTCGGCGGTCACCTGCACCCGCCCGGACACCGACTCGATGCCCTCCGGATCGGCCGACAGGGCCCGCACCAGGGACTCCCGGTCGGCGAGCGGCGCCCGGCCGGTGATCGCGAACTCCGCAGCCACCGTCGCGGCGACTGCCGGGTCGACACGTCGTCCCTGCGGCCCGCAGCAGGACGCGTCATCGCACAGCAGGCTCCACCAGCGACCCGCGTCGGCACGCAGCGCATCGCGGACGAGCAGGTCCCGTGCCCTCGCCCCGTCGAGGACGCGGGTCGCGATCTCGGCCGCATCCGCCCGGTCCGTGACGAGGATGAGGATCAGCTCGTCGGCCCTCGGCGCTGCCGCATGCCCCCACACGGCGCAGAGCCACGGTCCCGGGTCGTCGGAGGGGTCCGGCAGGTCGATCCGCTGGGTCAGCAGCATCCTGCCCCGCCGCAGCCAGAGAAGGACCGCGCTCTGCTGCGGGCTGAAGCCGAGCAGGTACGGCAGTGCGGCGATGAGGGCATCCGGGCTGCGAAGGAGCAGGGTCTCGTCCGGCTGCCGCGGATCGTCGCGTCGCGGATCGGTAGCTGGGTCTTCGGGTGTGGTCGACATGCGACGACCCTGACGCAGCGGCCCCGCCCCCGCCGAGCGGAGACCGCCGCTGTGGACGGCCGCCCAGGCGCCCGTGGCGGTGTGGACGATCGGCTACGAGGCGACCGCGACGCCGTCGAGATCGATGCCGAGCACCTGGCACGGCCAGGCACCTGTCGGTGCGTCGACCCACACGGTGTGCCCGGCACGCGACCCGACGAGGGCGATCGCCAGCGGCGAGGTCGCCGAGATGCGCTCCTCGTCCAGGAACGCCTCCTCGGGGTGCACTGGGCGCACCCACGCCTCGACGCCCTCCAGCAGGGTGACGTGGACGCGCATGCCCAGCTCCACGCGACCGTCGACCGCCACCGGGTCGATGGTGATGAGCTGCGCCTCAGCCAGCAGCGCGTCGAGGGAATCCCCCTCAAGGAGCAACCGCTCGAAGTCGGCCACCACTCGCTCATCGCGCTCCGACTCGACGAGCAGCGGCCGCATCTGCGGCAGGCGACGCTCGCGGATGTCCACCACCCGATCCTGCAGCCGGGCATAGCCCTCGCGGGTCAGCTGGGGCCGGCCGGCACGCACGCCGGGCTTGTCCGGCCGGGCGCTCTTGGGGGGCATGCGATCCTCCGTCGTCGTGGGCAGGTGCGTCCAGCACACTACCCGAGCGCCGGGAGGCCGGGCTTTCGACCGGTGGCCTCACAGGCCCGGGACGCTCACCCAGTCCGGGAACTTCGGCTCGACTCGGTCACCTGACGACACGCCCCGCGCGCGCCTCGCCAGCCAGGGCGCGAGGTGCCCGCTGACCCAGCGACCGTGACCTACCAGCCGACGGTGGGCCGATGGGCGGGGGCTCGGGACGACTGGCGTGCGCCAGGCGTCGTCGGCGAGGCCGAGGGCGGCCAGGACGCTGAGCGCGGCCAGTCGGTGCCCTGCCGGCGACAGATGCAGCCGGTCCTCGTCCCAGTAGGCGTCGTCGTCCATCGCGGCGACATCCCAGTAGTCGACCAGGAAGCACCCGTAGTGGTCGGCGATCGCCCTTACGGCCGTGTCGTACGCGCGGATCCGTCCGCGCACGCCGGACATGGCCAGCGACCGCCGCGAGGGATCCCCGAAGGCGAAGACCAGCACGTCGCTTCCCGAGCGCCGCAGGTCCCGAACGGCGTTCTCGAGCTCGGTGGCGGCGCGGTCGAGGTCGAATCGGCGGCGCAGCGAGTCGTTGACGCCCACGGCGAGGCTGGTGATATCGGGGCGCAGCAGCACGGCGGCCGGCACCTGCTCGCGCACCACCTCGTGGATCAGCCGACCCCGCACGGCGAGGTTCGCGTACTCGATCCCGGGATGGCCGGCTGCGGCGGCACGGCGCGCCAGCTCGCCCGCCACCAGGTCGGCCCAGCCGCGATGCCTGCCGTCCGGACCGACATCGTCCATGAGCCCCTCGGTGAAGCTGTCGCCGAGGGCGGCATATCGCCGCCACGTCGTCGGCATGGGAGCTGGAGTCACGTGAACAGGATAGGAAGTCGAAGACCTGGCCGTCGAAGGCTTCCCCTCCTGCGACGACCAGGTCGACTAAACCCTAGGGACCGCGTGGTGCGACGCCGCGGCGACACGCCGGTCGAGATCAGGTCGTCGTCGGCGCCGGGCCCGCCGCGGGCGCTGCGGTCGCATAGGTGCGACCGGCGGTGCGGAACCACGACACCAGCGCGATGATGCCGATGATGATCTGCGGTACGTATGACGCCGCGCGCCACACCAGGTCGGCAGCCGTGGCCGCGCCCTCGTCGACGCCCATGCTGACCAGCAGCGAGATGATCAGGGCGTCGACGGTGCCGAGGCCGCCCGGAGTGATCGGCACCATGAGCATGATCTGCGCCGTCGCGAAGGCACCGAAGGCCGCAAGCACCGAGGCGCCCGGCCGATCCCAGCCCTGCACGCCCCGCAGGGCCACGTAGAAGATCAGGAACTGCGTCATGATCACGGCGAGCTGGGCGCCCGTGATGCGGCCCCAGCGGTCCTTCAGGAGCCCGTACATGTCGGACCGGAACGTGGTGATGGGGTCCACGACGTCGAGATCGCGCAGGGCCTTGATGCGAGGTCGGAGCGGGCCCACCATCCGGTTCGCGAGATGGCCGATCCTGAGGGCGAGCGACTCGGACCGCATGACGAGCACGAACACGCCGATGCCGACCACGAGGATCGACAGCCCCAGCGGCGCGACCCACGCATAGCTCATGTCGCCCCCGGAGAGGGTCAGTGCGCCCACGCCCAGGACCGGCAGTCCCAGGCTCACGAACATGCTCCACAGACCGACCGCCGTGATGGCCGCCGTCGCGGCGGTCCCGGCAATCCGGTACGACGTCAGCATCGCGAACTGCACGGCAAGCCCGAAGGCTCCTCCCGCGGGGACGCCGTTGCTGATCGCGAACGCGGCCTGGTTGACCTGCTGGGACTTCCAGTACCGCAGCCCGGGCGTCGCGGCCATGAACGGAAGGCCGTAGACGGCGAGGTAGATGACGACCGAGACGACGATGAGCAGCTTCGCCACGCCGCTCATCGCAGCGATGGCGTCTGCAGCCGAGGCGTAGTCCCCGATCTGCGGGATGACCTTGACGAAGATGATGACGACGATCGCCAGGCCGATGATGCCGAGGATGATCGACTTCTTCTTGTCCAGCTTCGACATCGGCGACGCGGCGGGATCTGTCATGGCGCCGAGCCTGCCACAAGTGGGCCTACAAGGGGGTCAACTGCACGACCCGAATCGGCATTGGGCAGGATGCGACCATGCGGCTCGACCACATCTCGTATGCGTGCACCACAGCCGAACTCGCGGACGTTGTCCAGCGCATCGGCTCCGACCTGGGCGCCACCTTCATCGACGGTGGCAGGCACCCCTCGTTCGGCACTCGCAACTTCATCCTCCCGCTCGGGGGTGGTTGCTACATCGAGGTCGTCTCGGCACTCGACCACCCTGCTGCGGAGAAGGCCCCCTTCGGCCGCGCGGTGGCCCAACGGGCCAAGGGCGGGGGCGGATGGATGAGCTGGGTCGTCGCCGTCGATGACATCACCGTCATCGAGGAGAGGATCGGTCGCGAGGCCCGCCAGGGCCATCGGATCCGACCCGACGGGCACGACCTGTGCTGGAAGCAGATCGGCGTCCTCGACGCGACCGACGATCCGCAGCTGCCCTTCTTCGTCCAGTGGTCCAGCCCCGTGTCCGACCATCCGTCCACCGGCGGTGGCGCCGTCTCGATCGACCGCATCGAGATGTCCGGCGACCCCGACTCGATCGCGGCGTGGCTCGGCACCGATGCCGAGGTGCCCCTCGACGGCATCCAGCTCGACTGGGTCGAGGGCGAGGATCCCGGACTGGTCGCCATCTGGTTCGCGACGCCGCACGGCTCCGTTCGCATCGACTAAAGCCCCCCGACGGGACGACAATCGGAGGATTGCACCGACCCGGACACCACTTCAACGGAGGGATCCCCCCATGTCGGCCTTCAGCCCCGTACCCGCCAGCGCGATGATCTGGGAGAGCAACGTCCTCGGCTCCGAGGTCACCCGACTGCACACCGACGGCGCCAAGATGACCATCGTCCACGGACGCAAGGGCGACGTCGTTCCGGCGCATGGATACAGCAAGGGCGCGGTCACCTACGTCGTCAGCGGGAGCATCCAGATCGACGACGCGGTCCTCGGGGCCGGCGATGGTGGCACCTACATCGCGCCGGGCGGCTTCTTCTCCGTCAAGTTCCTCGAGGACTCCACCTACATCGTGGCCAGGTCCGCCCACGACGACATCACGGTCCCCGACATCGGGGAGCGCTCCGCATACAGCCCCGACGCGTGAGCGGCGACACCCCGGCTGCCGAAGCCACGCCTGCGTCACCCGGCGGCTCCCCCGACGCAGGCGCCCTGCCTGACATGGCCGTGCCGGCGACCCTGCGGACCCTCGCGGGCATCACCTGGCGCCTGCTCGTCGTCATCGCCGGCATCGCCTTCGCAGGGCTCATCCTCAACGAGATCATGCCGGTCGCGTTCGCGCTCTTCTTCGCGATGCTGATGACCGCCTGGGCCCAGCCGCTGATGAACCTGTTCCGGCGCTTCCTGCCCAAGGTCGTGTCCATGGTGCTGGCCCTGCTGGTCATCGGGGCCGCCGTCGTCATCATCCTGGGCAGCGTGATCCGGTCGACGATCCTGGAGGGCCCGAAGCTCGTGGAGTCCCTCACGGGGGGCTCGCCGACATCGAGACGTGGCTCAAGACCGGGCCCCTCCAGCTCAGCGACGACAGCTTCCACAACCTCGTGGTCCAGGCCCAGGACTGGGGCAAGTCGATGGCCGGCGGTCTCATCGGCGATGCCATGGGCGCGCTGGGGTCGCTGGGCACGCTCGTCATCGCGGCGTCGGTGTTCCTCTACGGCGTGGTCTTCTTCATGCTCACGCCCACCACCATCTGGGACTGGGTCGTCTCGTGGATGCCCAGGCAGACTCGGGAGCCGATCGACGTCTCCGGCCATCTGGCCTGGGATGCCATAGCGGGGTACACGCGCGGCATCGTCATCGTCGCGCTCTGCGACGCGCTGCTCGTGTTCGCCGGGCTCACCATCCTGCAGGTGCCCCTCGCACCTGCGCTGTCGGCGGTCGTCTTCCTGGGTGCCTTCATTCCCGTCATCGGCGCACCCATCGCCACGTTCTTCGCGGCAGTGGTCGCGCTCGCCGAGCGCGGCCCCACCACCGCCCTCCTGGTGGTCGCCCTGACTGTCGTCGTCGGGTCCATCGACGGCGACGTGCTGCAGCCGATGGTCATGGGCAAGGCCGTCAGCCTGCACCCGCTGGCCATCGTCTTCGCGATCGCGGCGGGCGGCATCGCGATGGGCATCGTCGGTGCCCTCATCGCCGTGCCCGTTGCCGGCGCGGTCTACAAGGTGGCCAAGTACCTCACCGGACGGGACCCGGAGAACCCCTGGCCCGCATCCCCACCGCCCGCCCTGGTGCCGGCGGAGGCCTAGCCGGATCGCTCAGGCGGCTCGATGGCACCCGACGACGTGGTCGTCGACCACGCCGCAGGCCTGCATGGCCGCGTGCATGGTGGTCGGGCCCACGAAGGCGAAGCCGAGCCGCTTCAGCTCCTTGCTCAGGGCGACGGACTCCGGTGTCTGGGACCGCACATCGGCCGGCTCCCGAGGACGCGGACGCTCCCCAGTCGGGGCGAACGACCAGAACAGCACATCAAGGGCCCCGTCGCCGCCGGCGTCGCGCATCCGCATCAGGGCGTGGGCGTTCTGCAGCGTCGCGTCGATCTTGCGCCGATTGCGGACGATGCCGGCATCGGCCATGAGCCGCACCACGTCGGCCTCGCCGAACGCCGCGACCGCCTCCGGGGCGAAGTCACGGAACGCCGCCCGGAAGGCGACGCGCTTGCGCAGGATGGTCAGCCAGGACAGGCCGGACTGGAATGCCTCCAGGGTGACGCGCTCGAACAGCGGCACGTCACCGTGCACGGGCCGGCCCCACTCCTCGTCGTGGTAGGCGCGGTAGTCGTCCGAGCCGCCGCTCCACGCGCATCGGCGCACGCCATCGGGCCCGATGATCGTCGACATGGCACGACCCTAGGCCCTGACGCCTCAGCGGTGGCCTTGGCGAGCGGGGCCGGAGCACTCAGGACGCCTGGCACTGCGGCGCGGCATCGAACGCCTCGCGCAGCTCGGCATTCGTCGTCGAGGTCGCGTCGGCGATGGCACCGACGAACGCCTGCCCGGACTCGAACGCGGCCTTGGCCGCGACGACAGCCGCGGCCGCCTCGGCGGCTCCCGCCAGGATGCCGTCGGACGCGAGCGCCGCGTCGAGATGAGTCGTGACCGCGGTGACCGCCTCCTTGGTGTCGGAGCTGCTCTTGGCCAGTGTGTTCGCCAGGTCCGTCGCCGCCGCGAAGTCGACCGGCACGGCCTTCACGGCGGTGCCCATGCGATCGGCCGCATCCGCCACCGAGAGCACCTGCAGCCGGAGCTGGCGATCGATCTGCTCGATCGCGGAACGGCTCGAGCCGACGTCGTACGACAGGTTGTGGCCCAGTGCCGCCACCGCCAGCCTGACGTTGTCGCCAGCCGCGCAGACCGATCCGGCCCAGACGACCGAGTCAGGGGTCGGCGTCGGTGTCGGTGTCGCGGAGGACGGGCTCGCCGACGTCGCGGCCGAGCCCCCGCAGGCGCTGAGGACCAGGAGGGCTCCCGATGCCGCGAGGGCGATCCCCGGCCACCGGCTCACGGGATGACCGACTGGGCCGCCCACAGGTTGATGTCCGCGTCGACGGCATACGCGTCGATGGCCTCCAGCTCGCCGTCGGTGAAGTCGAGGTGCTGGACGGCTGCAGCGGTCTCCTCGAGCTGCTGCACGCTGCTCGCGCCAAGCAGCGTGGTCGTCACGCGCGGATCGCGCAGGGTCCACGAGACGGCCATCTGGGCGAGGGACTGGCCCCGGGCCTCGGCGATCCCTGCCAGGCCCCTGATGCGGTCGAGGTTCTCGTCCGAGAGCATGTCCGGCGACATCGACTTGCCTGCGGCCGCGCGCGAGTCCGCCGGGACGCCGTCCAGATAGCGGTTGGTCAGCATGCCCTGCGCGAGCGGGCTGAACGTGATGCACCCGGCGCCCACCTCCTGCAGCGTGTCGAGCAGCCCGCCCTCGATCCAGCGGTTGAACATCGAGTACGACGGCTGGTGGATGAGCAGGGGCGTGCCCATCTCCCGCGAGGATCCGGGCAGCCTCCGCCGTGCGGCTCGGCGAGTACGAGGAGATGCCGACGTACAGCGCCTTGCCCTGCTGCACCGCGGTGTGCAGGGCGCCCATGGTCTCCTCGAGCGGGGTCTCCGGGTCGGGGCGGTGGCTGTAGAAGATGTCGACGTAGTCCAGGCCCAGCCGTTCGAGGCTCTGCTCGAGGCTGGCGAGCATGTACTTGCGCGAGCCGAGGTCGCCGTACGGTCCGGGCCACATGTCCCAGCCGGCCTTGCTCGAGATGACCAGTTCGTCCCGCAGGCCCCGGAAGTCCTCCGCGAGGATCCGGCCGGCGTTCGTCTCGGCCGTCCCGTATGGCGGGCCGTAGTTGTTCGCCAGGTCGAAGTGGGTGATGCCCAGGTCGAAGGCACGTCGCATGATCGAACGCTGGGTCTCGACGGGCTTGTCGTCGCCGAAGTTGTGCCAGAAGCCCAGCGAGACGGCCGGCAGCCTGAGCCCGCTGCGCCCTGACCTGCGATAGGGCATCCGGCCGTCGTAGCGCTCGGTGTCAGGGACGTACTGATCAGGAATCGGCATGCCCAGAGTATTCCACCTCCGGACGCCTACTGACTCCACGAGGAGAGCACGCGCTGGTACTGCGCGCGCTCGTACGCTCCGGGATCCGGCACCGAATGCTGGGCGACGCTGCCGCGCAGCTGCTCGACCGACGAGTACTCGTTCGCGACCATCCAGGCGATGAGGTCGTCGAGCAGCGTCTTGGCGCGCTCCGGCCCCTGCCTCAGGATCTCCGACGTGCTCATCACGACGTCGGCGCCCGCCAGTAGCCCCTTGGCGATGTCGGTTCCCGCCGCGACACCGGATGTCAGTGCCAGCGAGGTCGATCGGCAGCTGCGTGCGCAGGATCGCGATCCACCTAAGCGGCAGGCGCAGCTCCCCCGGCCGGGACAGCTCGAGCTTCGGGGTGACGTCGAGGGTCTCGAGGTCCAGATCCGGCTGGTAGAACCGGTTGAACAGGACGAGTCCGTCAGCGCCCGACTGCACGACACTGCGCCGGCGAAGTTCGCGCACGGAGGAGAAGTACGGCGAGAGCTTGACGGCCACCGGCACCTGCACCGCCGCGCGCACGGCAGCCACGAGCTCGAGGTAGGCATTCTCGACGTCGCCCGACGTCTGCGTCGGATCGACCGCCACGTCGTACATGTTCAGCTCGATGGCGCGTCGCGCCAGCCTCGACCAGATCGCATGCGTACCGGACCCAGCCACCCGGCCGAGCGACCGTTCACGCTGGCGATGACCGGGATCGAGAGGCGCGTGGAGGCCTCCTCGACGAGCATGACGTGCCGTTCGAGGCCCAGATGATCCATGTCGATGTCCGGGAAGTAGCCGCTGGCCTCGCCGGAGACTCCGGACCCGGCCTCGAATGCGCTCGCTGAAGGTGATCGACTCCCGGTCGACCTCCTCCTCGAACAGGCTCGGGAGCACGACCGCGCCCACGCCGGCGTCGTCCAGGCGCAGCAGCCCGTCGAGCCTTCCGGTGGTCGGCGACGGCGACGCCACCAGCGGCGACCTCAGGTCCATCCCCAGGTACCGGGACTCGAGCATGCTCATGACTCGCCCTTCTCTGCCAGTTGTTCCTCGTGGTCGGGCTGGTGGATCGCGTCGTGCTTGTCGACCGGCATGTTCCGCTCCACCTCTGCGAGCTGCTCGTAGTAGCGCCAGCGCTCGTCGACGTCCGCCTGGGCCAGGGCCTGCAGGTGCTCGGCCCGCTCGGGGTCGCTGCGCTCGAGCACCGCGAAGCGGGTCTCGCTGCTCCTGGAACTCGTGCAGCCTGATGGTCGGCTTCTTGGAGTCGAGGCTGAACGGGCGCGTGCCCGCCTCCGGGCTCGGGTGGTAGCGGTAGAGCGGCCAGTAGCCGGACGCCACGGCCTGCTTCTGGTGGGTCATCGACGTGGCCATGTCGATGCCGTGGGCGATGCACGTGGAGTAGGCGATGATCAGGCTCGGGCCGTCGTGGGCGGCCGCCTCGCGCATCGCGCGCACGGTCTGGGTCTCGTTGGCGCCCAGCGCGATCTGTGCGACGTAGACGTCGCCGTAGGCCTGGGCAAGCAGGCCGAGGTCCTTCTTGCTGGTCGATCTTGCCGTTGCTGGCGAACTTGGCCGTGGCGCCGCGGGGCGTCGCCTTCGAGGCCTGACCGCCGGTGTTGGAGTAGACCTCGGTGTCGAGCACCAGGATGTTGACGTTGCGCCCGCTCGACAGCACGTGGTCGAGCCCGCCGAAGCCGATGTCGTAGGCCCAGCCGTCGCCACCGACGATCCAGACCGAGACCGGGACCAGGGCGTCCACGAGACTCGCGAGGGCCGTCGACCGTTCGCCGGGGATGGCCTCCAGGCGCGCTCGCAGCTGGACGACCAGGGCGACGCTGCCGCGCGATGCCGTCCTCGTCCTCGGTACCCGGCTCGTCGTCGAGGATCTCCCGGGCGAGTTCCTCCCCCACCTCGGACGCCATCTCGGCGAGTCGTCGCCGGGCCTCCTCGCGTTGCGCGTCGGCTCCCACCCGCATGCCGAGCCCGAACTCGGCGTTGTCCTCGAACAGGGAGTTGCTCCAGGCCGGGCCGCGCCCTGCAGCGTTCCGTGGCCCACGGAGTCGTGGGCAGGTTGCCGCCGTAGATGGACGAGCAGCCGGTGGCGTTGGCGACGACCATGCGGTCGCCGAACTGCTGGGTGAGCAGCTTGAGGTAGGGCGTCTCGCCACAGCCGGAGCAGGCTCCGGAGAACTCGAACAGCGGCTGCAGGAGCTGCGAGCCCTTGACCGTGTCGTGGCGCACCGCGGACCGGTCGATCTCGGGAATGTCCAGGAAGAAGTCGTACCGCGGCGCGCTCGATGTCGCGGTGCTCGGCGGCAGGCAGCAGGTCGATGGCCTTGTGCTTGACCTCGGTCTTGCTGCGGGCCGGGCAGACGTCGACGCAGATCCCGCATCCGGTGCAGTCATCGGGTGCGACCTGGACCGTCAGGCGCATGCCTGGCGGGAGGTCGCGTCCCGCGACGGCCTTGCTCAGGAAGCCGTCGGGAGCGCCGACGAGGTCGGACGCCGGGAATGACCTTCATCCGGATGGCCGCGTGCGGGCACACGATGGCGCACTTGCCGCAGTCGATGCACAGGTCGGCGTCCCAGATCGGGATCGAGTCCGCCAGGCCACGCTTCTCCCACTTCGCGGTGCCCGTCGGGAAGGTGCCGTCGACCGGGAGCGCGCTGACGGGCAGCAGGTCGCCCTCGCCGGCGAGCATGCGCGCGGTCACGTCCCGCACGAAGTCCGGCGCGCCGGCAGCGACCGGCGGCAGCATCCGAACCGACGAGTCCGCGGTCGCGGCACCTCCAGGCGGTACATCTCCAGCAGTGCGCGGTCGACGGCGGCATGATTGCGCTCGATGACCGTGCGACCGCGGCGCTTGTAGGTCTTCTCGATGCTCGCCTTGACCAGGTGGACCGACTCCTCGCGGTCGATCACGCCCGAGAGCGCGAAGAAGCAGGGCTGCATGACGGTGTTGATCCGGCCGCCGAGGCCCACCTCCTTGGCGATGTGGCTGGCGTCGACCACCCAGACGATGAGGTCCTTGTCGATGATCTGCCGCTGCACCTCCACCGGGAGGTGCTCCCAGACCCTGTCGGCCGCGTACGGCGCGTTGATCAGCACCGTCGCGCCCTGCTTGGCCGTGCCGAGGACATCGAGGCGCGCGAGAAGGCCGAACTGGTGGCACGCGACGAAGTCGGCGTCCTCGATCAGGTAGGTGGACGTGATCGGGTCGGGACCGAAGCGAAGGTGCGAGACGGTGACGGAGCCGGACTTCTTCGAGTCGTAGACGAAGTACCCCTGCGCCCACAGGTCGGTGTGGTCGCCGATGATCTTGATGCTCTGCTTGTTCGCGCCGACGGTGCCGTCGCTGCCGAGGCCGAAGAACACGGCGCTGCGGGCGGTGGACTGCACGCTGAAGTCCCGGTCACGCGCCAGGGACAGGTGCGTGACGTCGTCGACGATGCCCGACCGTGAAGCGGGGCTTGGGTGCGTCGAGGGCCAGCTCGGCGAAGACCGCGGCGACGTCCTGGGGCCTGAACTCCTTCGAGCCGAGCCCGTACCGACCGCCGATCACCTTCGCGCCGTGACCGGCCTCCGAGAGGGCCAGCGCCACGTCGAGGTGCAGCGGCTCCGCGGGCGCACCGGGCTCCTTCACCCTGTCCAGCACCGCGATGCGCATGGCCGACTCGGGCAGCGCGCGCAGCAGCGCCTCGACCGGGAACGGTCGGTACAGCCGCACCGTCAGGACGCCGACCCGCTCGCCGCGACGGACCAGCTCGTCGACCACCTCGGCGGCCGCGCCGGCGCCCGAGCCCATCATGACGATGACGCGATCGGCGTCCGGCGCGCCGTGGTAGTCGACGACCGAGTACCGGCGTCCGGTGCGCTCGGCGAGCTCGTCGAAGACGTCCTGGACCACGCCGGGAACGGCGTCGTAGTAGCCGTTGGCCGCCTCGCGCGCCTGGAAGAAGACGTCCGGGTTCTGCGCGGTGCCGCGCAGCACCGGGTGCTCGGGCGAGAGCCCGCGCGCCCGGTGGTCGAGGACGTCGGAGTCGTGGATCAGGGCGCGCAGGTCGTCGTCGTCGAGCAGGGCGATCTTGTCGACCTCGTGGGACGTGCGGAAGCCGTCGAAGAAGTGCAGGAACGGCACCCGCGTACGCAGCGTCGCGGCATGGGAGACGAGGGCGAAGTCGTGCGCCTCCTGGACGCTGGAGGCGCACAGCATCGCCCAGCCGGTGCCGCGTGCCGACATCACGTCGGAGTGGTCCCCGAAGATGGACAGCGCGTGCGTGGCGAGGGCGCGAGCGGCAACGTGGATGACGGCCGGCGTGAGCTCGCCGGCGATCTTGTACATGTTCGGCAGCATGAGAAGCAGGCCCTGCGACGCGGTGAACGTCGTCGCCAGCACGCCCTTCTGCAGGGCGCCGTGCAGCGCTCCGGCCGCACCGCCCTCGGACTGCAATTCGACGACCCTCGGCACGGACCCCCACAGGTTCGTGCGCCCTGCCGCGCTCCACGCGTCGGCGAACTCGCCCATGGCCGATGACGGCGTGATCGGGTAGATGGCACACGCATCGCTGAGGCGGTGCGCCACCAGCGCGACCGCCTCGTTGCCGTCAAGACACTCCCACGCCACCACTGCAAACCTCCGGGTCTCGGTGCAACCGAGAGTAGTCGCCGAAGTCGGGGCCCTCCACGGGTTCCCTAGGGTCATTCGTCCCGCCTAAGGTCCCGATCGGGTCGATACTGGCCAGAGGCGGCGAATCGAGGTGGTTGATCCCATGAGCGGCATGGCAAGGCGCCCGGCGGTGAGGGCTGCGGTGCTCACGGCCCCGGGGCAGTACGAGGTCCAGGAGTTCCCGCGGCCCGACCTGCCCGACGGCTCCCTGTTGATGCAGATCGAGATGTCGGGCATCTGCGGCACCGACAAGCACACCTACCTCGGGCAGACCCGGCAGTACGCAGGCACCGCCGCCGAGACCGACACGCCGTTCCCGATCATCCAGGGCCACGAGAACGTCGGCGTCGTCTCCGAGATCACGCCTGCAGCAGCCTCCGGCCTGGAGTTCTACGGCCGGCCGCTGAAGGTGGGTGACCGGATCACGATGTGCCCCGACGTCGTCTGCGGGCACTGCTACGAGTGCAAGCACGTCATGGGCTACGTCTGGTGCGAGCACAGCGACTGCTACGGCAACTCCTACACCGCCGCCCAGTGGCCCCACCTGATGGGGGGCTGGGCGGAGCAGATGTACATCCGGCCCGACACCTTCGTCTACAAGGTGCCCAGCGGCCTGTCACCGCGCGTGGCGGTCCTCGCGGAGCTCATGGCCTGTGCTGCCTCGCTCGACAAGCTCAAGGAGTTCTCCTCCATGTCGTACGAGGGCTTCAACTCCGGGGACAGCGTCGTGGTGATCGGCGCCGGTCCCCTGGGCCTGCTGCACATCGCCAAGGCCGACATGATGGGCGCCGGCCTCATCATCGCGACCGACCTCAGCAGGACCCGGCTCGACTTCGCCGAGAGGCTCGGGGCGGACGTGACCCTCGACGTGTCGAGGACTGCCTCCGAGGAGCGCATCGAGACGGTGCGGCAGCTCACCGGAGGGCGAGGTGCCGACGTCGTGCTGCACATGGCGAACACCCCTGCGTCGTTCGTCGAGGGCATCGAGATGCTCAAGCGCGGCGGGATGATGCTCGAGATGGGCAACTTCGCCGACACCGGAGAGGTGGCGATGAACATCCATCGGCACGTGTGCAGCAAGAACATCCGACTGATCGGGATCACCAACCACCCGTCGACGGGGTATGGACCCGCGCTGGGCCTCATGGAGCGCTACGCGGACCGGTACCCGTTCGAGGAGATGGTCAGCCATGAGTTCGGTCTCGAGGACGTCGACCTGGCGATGCTGACCAGCATGTCGACGAGCAGCCTCAAGGTCGTCATGACCCCGAACGGGCCCGTCGGCTGATCAGCCGCGCGTGAAGGGCAGCACCTCGGTCAGCCACGACACGAGGGCGCCGGGGTTGCGGGTCTGCGTCCAGACCCGGCCCGGGCCGGTCATGTCGCAGACGAGCCCCTCGCCCGACTTCACCGCCGTCATGGCGCCGGACAGGGTACGGGTCCTCATGCCGATCCCGTCGTCGTACGCGACCAGGTGGCCCGAGTCGACGGTCAGCGTCTCCCCGGGCTGCAGGTCGTGCAGGTCGAGTGCGCCGTAGGAGGCCACCACGACCTGTCCGGCGCCGGTCATGTGCGCGATGAAGCCGCCCTCCCCGCCGAACAGGTTCCTGGCCCCACCCCATTTCGTGTCCATGGACACCGACGTCTCGTTGGCCAGCCAGGAGCCCTTGGTGACGCCCACGCCGCGTTCCGGCGTCACGGGGATCACGGCGATGTCGCCCGGCAGGTATGCGGCCACGTCGACCCAGCCGTCGGCCACGCTGCTGGCGTACGTGGTGACGAAGAAGGACTCACCGCCGAGGGCGCTTCGCTTCAGCGCCTTCATGAAGCCGCCCTCCATCTTGGCCTCGACGGCGACTCCGCCGCTCATCATGGCCATGGCGCCGGACTCGGCCTTCACCGTCTCGCCCTGGGCCATGATCACCCGGGCCACGGCGAATCCCGGCTGATGCCTGATCTCCACCCTCATGACGCTCTCCTCCTGCTGATCGTCGAGCCGCTCGCCACCGTGGCGGTGACCCGACAACAGTAGGGGCGCGTAGCGGACCAGGTCGACGATCCCGGCGATCTGGTCCTCCGTGACGGGCTGGTCGGTGAATCCGTAGGCGGTGTGCAACTTCTTCACCTGTCAGGACCCGCGTGCAAGCGTTCTCATGGCAGGGAGGAGGATCTACGAATGTGGACGTCGGTGAGATCCTTCGCGGTTACGCAGACATAGCGGCCGAACAGCCACTTCTGCTCCTCACGGTCATCATGGCCATCGGTGGTGCCATCGGCGCCATCAAGTTCAAGAGCTTCTCGCTCGGCCCGGCCGCGGTGCTGTTCACCGCTCTCGCGTTCTCTGCATACGACGACAGGCTCAAGCTGCCGCAGATCCTCGGCGTGTTCGGCCTGGCGATGTTCGCCTATGTCATCGGCGTCGGCGCGGGACCCTCGTTCTTCGCCGCGATGAAGACCGGTGGACGCGCGCTGGGCGTGGTCATCGGTGGCCTGCTCGTCGGTGCGCTCGTGACCGTGCTGGCGGCCAACGCACTCGGCTTCGAAGGGCCGATCCTGTCCGGCATCTACGCGGGCGCGCTGACGAACACCCCCGCGCTCGCCGCAGCCAATGAGGCCTGGAACTCCGATCTTCCGACCGTCGGCTACTCCGTGACCTACCTGTTCGGCGTCCTTGGCATGCTGTTCGCCGCCGCCATCGGACTGCGCATGGCGCCGCCGAGGAAGGCGTTGGCCCCGTTGGTCGAGGATGCTCCTCCGCCGCACCTGGACGGCATGACCGTCCGGATCGAGGCCGTCAACCTGCCTGATCTCGGGACGCTGGCCGACCAGTACGAGCATCACATCGTCTTCTCCCGGATCATGCGCGGGGACGCCCCTGGGCATCCCGGCGATGTCGACGTGGCCACCGACGACACGGTCCCGGTGCCCGGGGACATCATCACCGTGATCGGCGAGCCGGACACCGTCGAGCGTTTCACCGCTCAGGTCGGCCATCCCTCCAGCGTCGCCCTGACCATGGACCGCTCGTCGGTCGACTACCGCCGCATCGCCGTCTCGAACTCGAAGGTGGCCGGTCAGCCCCTGGGCGATCTTCGGCTTCGCCGTCGATTCGGTGCCGTCGCGACGCGCGTCCGCCGCGGCGATGTCGACCTTCTCGCCACCGACGATCTCGTGCTCCAGATCGGCGACCGGGTGCGGATCGTCGCCTCCCGCAGCCGCATGGACGAGGTGGCGGCCTTCCTGGGCGATTCGGAGAAGGGCGCGTCCTCGTACTCGATCACCAGCCTGTCGCTCGGCATGGCCCTGGGCGTCATGCTGGGCGAGCTGCAGTTCCCGATGCCGGGCGGCGGTCACTTCGCCCTGGGCCTCGCGGGCGGTCCGCTGCTGGTGGGCCTGGTCGTCGGGCGGGCCGGGCGCACCGGGCGCATCCTGTGGACACTGCCCCACGCCGTCGCAGCGACCCTGTCGCAACTGGGAATGATCCTGTTCCTCGCCTACGCCGGCTCCAATGCCGGGTCCGCCCTCGCGGACGCGCTCGGCGGGGCGGACGGGCTTCGGCTGCTGGGCATCGGTGCCGTCGTCACCCTGGCGACCGCCGCGACCATCCTGCTCAGCGGCAGGTGGCTCGGCGGCATCTACGGCCCGCGCGTCGGCGGCGTCCTGTCCGGAGCCGGCACGCAGCCGGCCGTCCTGGCCTACTCGAACGAGCAGACGAAGGACGATGCCCGCGTGAACCTGGGGTACGCCCTGGTCTATCCGGTCGCGATGATCGTCAAGGTCATCGTCGCCCCGCTCCTCGGCCGCTTCTGACCCGCCCAGAACCCCCGCCGACCTTGAGGTTGGCGGGGGTTCTTGGCGCGAATTCGCCCGCCAACCTCAAGGTCGGCGGGGGTCAGATCGAGAAGTCGAGCGCGTCGAAGTCCATCTCCCAGTCACCGCTGGCCGTTCGCTGGGGGCCGTCGTGGACGTGGTGCTCGTGGCCGTGAACATGACTCTCCAGGGATTCCATGCGCGCCAGCAGCGATGACACGGCCAGGCCGACGGGATCGGGAGCGGTGGGACTGTCCTGCTTGGGCTTGGTGTCGACGGTCGCCGGCGTGCCATGCGCGATGACCTGCCCGGGTACCCCCACGACAACCGAGTTGTGGTCGACGGATCGGACGAGCACCGCATTGGCACCGATCCGGGAGTCGTGCCCTACCCGCACCGGTCCCAGCACCTTCGCACCCGCGCCGACCGTGACCCGGTCGCCGATGGTGGGGTGCCTCTTGCCGTGCTCGAGGCTCGTGCCGCCGAGGGTGACGCCGTGGTAGATCGTGACGTCGCACCCGACCTCCGCCGTCTCGCCGATCACCACGCCCGATCCGTGGTCGATGAACACGCGCGGGCCGATGGTCGCCCCCGGGTGGATCTCGATGCCGGTCAGGAACCGGGTGAACTGCGACACCGTGCGAGCCGGCAGGTACGCGCCGCGACCCCACAGGGCATGCGACACCCGGTGCGCCCATACGGCGTGGACGCCCGGATACAGCAGTGCCACCTCGACCTGCGTCCGTGCCGCCGGGTCGCGCTCGACCACGGACTCCAGGTCGTGCTTCATCGTCTGCAGCGCCCTGCCCAGGCGTTCGAGGACCATCCGAGGTTCGTCAGTCGCCTAGGCCAGCGAACAGGGGTGTGGACAGGTAACGCTCACCGAAGGAGGGGATGATGACGACGATGAGCTTGCCGGTGTTCTCGGGCCGGGCGGCGACCTGCGCGGCGGCCCACAGGGCCGCGCCGGAGGAGATCCCGACGAGCAGGCCCTCCTGCGTGGCCGCGCGCCGTGCGGTGTCCAGTGCATCCTCGTTGGTGACGGTGATGACCTCGTCGTAGACCGTGGTGTCCAGCACGTCGGGGATGAAGCCGGCGCCGATCCCCTGGATGCCGTGCGGGCCCTTGGCCCCGCCCGACAGCACGGGCGAGGCGGCCGGCTCGACGGCGATGACCTGCACGCCGGGCTTGCGCTCCTTGAGGACCTGCCCGACACCGGTGATGGTGCCGCCGGTGCCGATGCCCGCGACGAGGATGTCGACCTGGCCGTCCGTGTCGGCCCAGATCTCCTCCGCCGTGGTGACGCGGTGCACCGCCGGGTTCGCCGGGTTCTGGAACTGCTGCGGCATGAAGTACTTCGGATCCGACGCCGCGAGTTCCTTCGCCTTCGCGATCGCTCCGCCCATGCCCTCCGTACCCGGGGTCAAGATCAACTCCGCGCCATAGCCGCGCAGCAGCATCCGACGCTCCACGCTCATCGTCTCGGGCATGGTCAGCACGATCCTGATCCCCCGCGCCGCGCACACCATCGCCAGCGCGATCCCGGTGTTGCCCGACGTCGGCTCCACCACGATCGTGTCCGGACCGATCAGCCCGGCCTCCTGGGCGGCGTCGATCATCGCCACCCCGATCCGGTCCTTCACCGAGTGCGCCGGATTGAAGAACTCCAGTTTCGCCACCACCTGGCCACCCGCGCCATCGGTGATCCTCCGGATCCGCACCAGCGGCGTGTTCCCGACCAGCTCCGTCACATCATTCGCAATCCGCATGTGGTTGATCCTTCCACTATCTGCGCCCACTCGCCAGACGGGGGCGCCAGCCCGGAGCCTGCACACTGGGGCCATGGCCGATTCCTCCGGTGAGCTGCGCGCCCTCTCCGCGCTCGCCCGAGGCGTGGCGACCGCCTACTCGGCGATCGTGATCGCGAACACCTGGTCGCGTCCGGCGCTCTTCGCCCGGTACATGGCCGCGTCGGCGCGGGCAATGACCTCATCCAGGCTCTCCCCCGGCAGCGCGAGGGTGACGCCGATGCTCATCGTCGTCGACACCGTGCCTTCGGGGATCTCGACCGGCAGCATCGCCGCCAGGCGCAGCTTCTCGGCGATCGAGGTCGCCTCGCCGATGTCGTGGACACCGTCGAGCACGACGAGCAGCTCGTCGCCGCCGATCCGCGCCACGAGGTCCGCCGTGCGCAGCGCAGCGCGGATCCGCTCGGAGACGCCGCGCAGGAGCTGGTCGCCGCCGGCGTGGCCGTAGGTGTCGTTGACGTTCTTGAAGTCGTCGAAGTCGCAGAACAGCACTCCCACCTCGTGACCGGTCCGCGGGGACTGGCCCAGGATGCGGGCCAGCCGCTCGAACGCCTCCTCGCGATTCGCCAGGCCCGTCAGGGTGTCCTGACGTGCACGGAACTCGAGCGCCTCCTGCGCCCGGACCTCGGCGTCGACGATGCGGATCGACAGGACGCTGCCGTCCAGGGCGCCGTCCTCGCGGTACATCGGGCCGCCCTGGGAGTCCACCCAGTGGTAGGTGCCGCCCTTGCTGCGCAGCCGGTAGCGGCGGCGAGCCGTACGGCCGGCGTTGAGCATGACGCGGCCGGCCAGCACGCGGGCATGATCGTCCGGGTGGATGAGATCCAGGGCCGGACGCCCGACGAGCTCGTCGGGCTCCCAGCCCAGCACCGCACGGATCGACGTCGACACCCAGGCGATGATGCCGTCCCGCATCTGGACGATCACGTCCGTCGAGTTGTCCGCCAGCAGCCGGTATCGCGCCTCGCTCTCGGCGACCTGCCGCTGGGCCGCGAAGCGGTCGGTCACGTCGCGCCAGGTGAGGCTCAGCCCGTCATCGACCCTGACGGCGCGGATGTCGAACCGTCGATCGTCCGCACGGGCCTCCTGGGGGTACTCGAAGTCGTCCAGGACGAGCGGACGGCCGGTCTCCACGGCGTCGGCATACACACCGAGCATCTCGGTGCCCGCGTAGCCCGGGCGCACGTCGAGCAGGCTGGCCCCGACCAGCTCGTCGCGGCGCATGTGCAGGTACTCGCAGGCCGCGGAGTTGGCCTCGCCGTAAAGGAAGTCGATGATGCGTGCGCCCTCGTCCCGGACCGCCTTGAGGTAGACATGCGGGTCGAGCAGCGAGTCGACGGTCGCCTCCAGCCGGGCACGCTCGGCCTGCGCCTCCTCGCGAGCCCGGACGAGCTCGTCGACGTCGCGCAGGGAGCCCACGACGGCAGTGAGGTTCCCGGCCTCGTCGTACATCGCCGAGTTGGATGTCACCATCCACCGGGTGTCGCCCGATCTCGTCACGGCTCGCGCGACGACACCGTCGACTCTCGCATCCTGGGGTGCGATCTGCCCGCGGTAGACGGCCTCCCGCATCCGCAGGATCTCGTCCGCGTCGTCCGGGTAGAGGAAGTCGACGGCCTCCCGTCCGATCAGCTCCTCCACGGTCCAGCCGAGAGCGCGGGTCACCGACGGCGCGATCCAGCGGATCTTCCGGTCGGGGCCGGCGAGGTAGACGATGTCCGAGGAGTTCTCGGCCAGCGTGCGGTAGCGCTCCTCGCTCTCGGCGAGGGCACGCGCGGTCCGGTACCGATCGGTGACCTCGCGCCACGTCAGGCTCAGGCCGTCGCCCACCCGGATCCCGCGGACATCCGAGAGCAGCTCCTCCCCGAGGATCTCGTTGTAGTACGACTGCCCGTCCACGACGTAGGGCACGCCCGTCTCGACGATCTCCGCGTACGTCTGGAGCAGCCCGCCGGCGCGATGACCGGGCAGGATGTCGAGCAGTCTCGCCCCGATCTGCTCCGGCCTGGTCAGCTTGTTGAACGCGCAGGCGGCGTCGTTGGCATCGACGAACACGAAGTCCACGATCACCCCCGAGTCGTCGCGGACGGCCTCCAGGTAGACGTGCGGGTCGAGGAGCGAATCCATGGTGGCCCGCAGCCGAGTCCGCTCGGCCAGTGACTCCTCACGGGCCCGCACGAGGTCGTCAACATCGCGCAGGGAGCCCGCGACGCCCACGATCTCCCCGGACTCGTCGGCGTACGCACTGCCCGAGCCGCGGAACCAGCGGTAGCCGCCCCCCTTCGCGCGAACCCGGATGAGCGCTCCACCGATCACCCGCGAGATGGCGTCCTGGTCCGCGTGCACGCCCGCGCGCTGCTCGTCCGCGGCCCGCCGGTCGTCGGGGTGCAGCAGATCAGCCATGTCGGTTCCGACGAGCTCTCCGGGATCCCACCCGAGCAGGCCCGTCACCGATGGCGCCACCCACGTGACCCGCTGGTCCAGGTCCGAGAGATAGACGATGTCCGAGGAGATCTCGGCCAGCATGCGGTAGCGCTGCTCACGCAGCATGAGGGACCGGCGCGTTCGCACGCTCCTGATGGCCATCGCCACCACGGCTCGGATCCCCGGGAACTGGTTGACATAGTCAACCAGGTGCTCAGGAGAGGCCACGTCGACGACCACGAGGACTCCCAGCGGCCCGCTGGCGTCGCCGACGCGCGCGGCGAAGCCGCCGTCGAACGCCACCCATTCCTCGTCGTCGGCGAGTCTCGCAAGCCCTTCGAGGACCGCCTCGCTCGCCGCTCGATCCGCCGGCCTCGAGACCGGGATGCCCGCGGCCTCGCCGTCGGACGGCACGAATCCCACCGCCGCCGGGATGCACAGGCCTGCGACGAGGTCGAGCAGGGCTCGCAGCAGGTCCGCCTCGCTGCCATGCTCGGGGGCGCTCACCGGCGCAGGCCCGCAGCGCGGGCAGACCGTGCCCGCATGTACCGGCCCGCTGGCCGCGCCTTCGACATGGCTCCCCCAAGGATTGTGATGACCTACGAGTGTAGGCAGGACGGGAACCCGACTGCACGCGACCGGCCCACGCGTCCTTGCCGGGAGTACCGGCGCTCAGGAATCGTGCTGGACGGCCTTGCCGCTCGCCGCATCACCATAGGAGCGGGGGTCCTCGCGCGGCTCGAGGTGCGTGTGCACCTGGACGCCCGGCAGGACGGTGCGGATCGACTCCTCGACGTGCTCGAGCAGGTCGTGACCCTGCGACACCGTCCACTGTCCTGGCACGAGGACGTGCATCGAGACGAATCGCTCGCGGCCGGACTCGCGGGTCTGGATGGCGTGGAACTCCACCTCACCCCTGGGGTGCTCGGAGGCGACGAGCCGCAGCGCCTCGACGACCTGCCCCTCCTGCTCCTCGGGGAGGGCATGGTCCATGAGCCCACGAGTGGAGTGGGTCATCAGTCCGTAGCCGGTCCACAGGATGTTCAGGGCCACGCCGATCGCCACCAGCGAGTCGAGCGGCAGCCATCCGGTCACAGCGACCAGGCCGACGCCGACGACGACGCCCACGGACGTCCACACGTCGGTCAGCAGGTGCTTGCCGTCGGCCACGAGGGTGATGGACCGATGCCGGCGGCCGGCCCGCAGGATCAGGAAGCCGACGACGCCGTTGACGGCCGTGGCCACCAGGGTGATCGCCAGGCCGATGCCGAGCTCCTCCAGCGGCCGGGGGTCGAGCAGTCGCTGCACCGCCGAGAAGATGATGAGCCCGGCGGCGACGAAGATCATCACGCCCTCGGCCCCCGCGGAGAAGTACTCCGCCTTCCCGTGGCCGTAGTGATGGTTGTCGTCGGCCGGCCGGGCCGCCACCGTCAGGGCGATCAGCGCGAGGATCGCCGCCACGAGGTTGACCACGGACTCCATGGCATCGGACAGCAGTCCGACGGAGCCGGTGAGCAGGTAGGCGCTCGTCTTGAGGCCGATGGTCAGGACGGCGGCGGCGATCGACAGCCACGCCCACTTGGCGAGATTCGGCGCGGTGGTCACCTCGACAGGATGCCATCCGGACCGGCTCGGTCTCCTCCCGGGAGCCCGCGCCGTACGCGAGGGGCAGGCGCGCCGATCGCAGCGGACGCCTCGGCACCGGCCAGGGGTGACGCGGTCCGGCGCGTCGTGGGTCCACCCGGGCAGCGGCTCACGGCCGCTCCGGCTCCTCCACGAAAGCAGGGCGCATCCGCGCATCCTGGGCCGGATCGATGCCACAGCACTGCACCCGCACGCGGCCACGGATCGACTGCACGACGAGCAGTACGGGGACAACGATCGCGAAGGCGGCGAGGGCATAGGGCACGGCACGATGCTAGCCCGCCGCAGTCGACGTGCACAGGGTCCCCGGACGGTCCGGCCGAGTCACGCGGCGATGGCCCAGAATGCGCCCATGAGCAGCCACGCCCCCACCAGTCTCGAGCAGGTCGCGACGAGCCTCGACCGGATTGCCAGTCTCGACGCGCCCGGCACCGCCACCGAACTGCGGTCGGTCCTCGCCGTCGCCGAGGATGCGATCGCCCTCGCCGCCCAGCGTGACGCGGAGCGCTCGGCCGGGCACGTTCGCGGCCCCCTGCACGGAGTGCCCATCCTCGTGAAGGACAACATCGAGGCCGTCGGCCTGCCCGGGACGGCCGGCTCGCTCGCTCTGCAGGACCGCACCGTGACGCAGGACTCCCCCGTCGTCGCCCGGCTGCGCGCAGCCGGCTGCGTCATCGTCGGCGCCACCAACCTGTCCGAGTGGGCCAACTTCCGCTCACCGCACTCCGTCAGTGGGTGGTCCGCGGTCGGTGGCCTGACGGCCAACCCGTGGGCGCTCGACCGGAGTGCCGGCGGCTCCTCCGCGGGGTCCGGAGCAGCGGTGGCCGCAGGACTGGCCCCGGTGGCCATCGGCACCGAGACCAACGGCTCCATCACGTGCCCGGCCTCCCTCAACGGTGTCGTGGGCCTCAAGCCCACCGTCGGATCGGTCCCCGGTCAGGGCGTCGTGCCACTGGGCACCAGCCAGGACGTGGCCGGTCCGCTCGCCCGGACCGTCCGCCAGGCAGCCCTGGTCTACGAGGCGATGTCCGCGAGAGGTGACTGCGTGCCCGCCTGCGCCGCCGGGTCAGCCCGTTCCCTCGGTGTCGGCGTGGCCCGCGGGTGGCTGTCCGGCCACGGCCCCACCGACGCGCTCTTCGAGAGTGCGCTGGCGACGCTCGCACCACTGGTCGCGAGCCTGGTCGAGCTGCCGGTCCTCGCGGCCGACTGGCAGGTCGACGAGGACCAGACCGTCGTGCTGCTCGGCGAGCTCCTCGACGACGTCGATGCCTACCTGACCGGCCGGGCGGGCGGGGGCGTCCGGTCGCTGTCCGACGTGGTCGACTTCAATCGGGCGCACGCGGATCGCGAACTGCGGCACTTCGGCCAGGAGTACTTCGAGCGGGCCCTGGCCCTCGGCGGGCGGGCCGCGCCGGACTACTCCTCGGCGCGCGCCCGGAACCTCGCCTGGGCGCGCGACTCCTGCCTGGGACCGGCCTTCGCCGACGGCATCGACGTGCTGGTCTCCCCCGCCTACGGCCCTGCCTGGAAGTCGGATCTCACGCACGGAGACGTGCTCATGGGCGGCGGCGCGGTCTGCACGCCACCGGCCATCCTCGGCTGGCCGATCCTCACGGTGCCCATGGGCCTGGTCGACGGCCTCCCGGTGGGCCTGTCGATCGTCGGCCGCGCCGGGTCCGAGCCGAGCCTGCTCTCGGTGGGCCAGGCCCTCGAGGACTCGCTCGGGCTGGTCGCCTCGGGTGCCCTCGAGCCGACCTGGCGGGCACCATCCCGCGGCTGAGCCCGTTCGCCGCCAGGGCGGCGCCGGCGCCTAAGGAGTGTCGAGATCGCGACCCCGGAACCGTGCGACACCTGCGGCGATGAGCGCCCCGGCGAGCAGGGTCAGCACGATCAACGGGGTCCAGTCCATCGCGGCGGCGGGCAGCCTCGGGACGTGCGCGAACGGCGAGGTGTCCAGCACCCACTGCGGCCACGTGAGCAGTGCACCCAGCTCGGCGACGAGCAGGAACGCCACGAGGAGCGCCCACGCCAGGAACGTCAGTCGTGGCACGAACCCGAAGAGCAGGATGACGACGCCGGTCATGAGCCAGATCGCCGGCAGGTAGGCGATCGAGGCGCCGATCGTGGCTCCGACTCGATCCATGCTCCCCGTCTGCGCGGCGTTCGCGAAGGCGAAGGCCGCCCCTTGCACGAGGGTCAGCAGCGTCGTGCCGACCAGGGCCACCGCAAGGTGGCTCATGAGGAACCGCGTGCGGGAGACGCCCGTCGCCAGAATCGGCTCCGCGTGGCCGTCGGCCTCCTCGGTGGCCAGCCTTCGGGCCGCAACGATGCCGTAGGCGGCCGTGACGAAGGCGAGGATGCTGAACTCCATCGTCACGAAGGCGTCCAGCATGACGTCGGTCCCACCGAGCGCTGCCACCATCTGCTGCGCCTGCGGGGTGTCGAGCATCGCGCTCAGGTCGTTGACGATGCTGCCGATGATCCCGCTGAGGATCGCGTAGGCCGCCAGCCAGCCGAGCAGCATCGGATACTGCAGCCGCCAGGCCAGCGCCAGCGGGCTGGCCAGGCTCGGTGCCGCCGTGGCCCTACCCCTGCGATCCGGCAGCAGGCCGGCATCGAGATCCCGGTGCGACTCCAGGGCGAACGCGGCCCACAGCGCGATGGCCGTGAAGACGACAGGGATGAGCAGCACGGCGAGGCGATCGCCCGCGTACGGACGGACCTGCTGACCCCAGCCGATCGGTGACAGCCAGGACAACGGCGAGGGCGTCTCGGCGTCGCCGGCGACATCGCCGATCGCGCGGACGAGGAACGCGACGGCGAGCACCATCATCGCCAGGCCGTTCGCGGCACGCGCGGAGGACGTGACCTGGTTGGTGATCGCAGCGACTGCCGCGAAGGCCAGCCCTGTCATCGTCCACGCCATTCCGAAGGCCCAGGACCCGGCTGCAGGCAGGCCCACGGCGGTCAGCCCCAGTGCCGACAGCACGCCGATCCCGACCATGGCGACCGTCGTGACGATCACCGACGCGGAGAGTCCGGCCCACTCGCCGACGACGTTGGATCCGATCAGCTCCGTTCGCCCCTTCTCCTCCTCCGCCCTCGCATGCCGGGTCACCAGCATGATCGCGAGGATGCCGATCATCACCCCGCCCATGGCAGCGAGCTTCAGCAGCGAGAGGGCCCCGAGGGAGGTCGGATCCCAGATCCGCCCGTAGAGCGCCACGGCCACCGGTACCTCGTTGATCGCCGACGCCGCGACGATGCGGGACGCCTCGTCCGGGTAGAGGGCCACGGTGGCCGAAGCGGACGAGACGGTCATCAGCGGGAAGATCGCGATCCAGACGGGAAGGAGGACGCGGTCCCGCCGCAGTGCGAAACGCGTCAGCGCCAGCGTCCCGACGAACCTGTTCACGGCGCGGCCGACCCGTAGTGCTGCAGGAACATCTGCTCCAACGACGGCGGCTGCGTGACAAGTGACTCGACGCCGACGGCCGCGAGCGCCTGCAGCAGTCCGTCAAGGGCCTCGGCGTCGGCCTGGCAGGTCAGCCGATTGCCGTCGACGACGATGTCGTGCAGCCCCGCGATCGTCGTGAGCCCGCCGGGGGGCTGCCGCAGCAGTGCCGTGACCGACGTTCGTCGCAGATGCCGCATGTCCGCCAGCGTTCCGGTCTCCACCACGCGACCGTCCCGGATGATGCTCAGGCGATCCGAGAGCGCCTCGGCCTCGGCGAGGATGTGGCTGCTCAGCAGCACGCTGCGACCGTCGCCGCGCCAGTCCTGGATCAGGCCGCGGAACATCGACTCCATGAGCGGATCGAGGCCGGCGGTGGGCTCGTCCAGCAGGAGCAGTTCGACGTCGGATGCAAGCGCGGCTACGAGGGCCACCTTCTGCCGATTGCCCTTCGAGTACGTGCGCGTCCTCTTGGTGGGATCGAGGTCGAAGCGCTCCAGTAGCTCGGCACGACGCTGGGGGTTCAGCCCGCCCCGCAGGCGGCCCAGGAGGTCGATGACCTCGCCGCCGGTGAGGCTCGGCCACAGCGACACGTCGCCGGGCACGTACGCGAGCCGCCGGTGCAGCGCGACGGCATCGCGCCACGGGTCCATGCCCAGGACTGTCGCCGTCCCCGAGTCCGCACGCAGCAGGCCCAGGAGGCATCGCAGCGTCGTCGTCTTGCCGGCTCCGTTGGGCCCGAGGAAGCCGTGCACCTCGCCGCTGCGCACCGTGAGATCGAGTCCGTCGAGGGCGCGCGCGCGACCGAACGTCTTGACCAGGCCGCTGATTTCGATCGCAGCACTCATGTCGCACACGCTACGCGCCCCGTCGGGTCGACGGGCTGAACAGCGTCGGCTTCGGCTGGCATGATCCTCGAAAGGCCGGATCCCGACCACGGAGGCAGCAATGGCCCGACTTCGCGTGCACAACGTGTCGGTGTCACTCGACGGCTATCTGGCTGGACCTGCCCAGGGCACGGAGAACCCCCTGGGGATTGGCGGATCCAGGCTGCACGAATGGGTCTTCGCCACGAGGTCCGGATGTCGCATGCTGGGCATCCCAGGCGGAGACGTCGGCCTCGACGACGACTTCATCGAGCAGGGCGAGGCGGGCATCGGCGCAACCATCATGGGGCGCAACATGTTCGGCCCGGTTCGCGGACCGTGGGGTGCCGATGCGTGGACAGGCTGGTGGGGCGACGACCCGCCGTTCCACCACCCGGTCTTCGTCCTGACCCACCACGCCCGAGGGCCCATCGTGATGCAGGGCGGCACGTCGTTCCACTTCGTGGACGGCACCATCGAGTTCGCCCCCTCGCCCGCCGTCCTGCACGTGCGCATGGCCCGAACGGCCTCCGGACCGCACTAGCCGCCATCGCGACGATGTTCCAGGTCCCCGCCGCTCAACTCGTGACGCGACTGCCACGGAGCACCAGGACGGACCGCGGACCCACGATGACCTGCTCTCCCGCGGCGCGCGTCCTGCCGGGCACCGGCGGCTCGGCGGTCTCGCCCACCGACGGGTCGTGCGAGTCGATCAGGCACGTCCACCCGAGCTCGGGATGCGGAGCCGGGATGACCATGTCCAGCGGCTCCCACCAGGCGTTCACGAGGATGAGCAGGTCATCGTCGACGAGCAGCGAGCCGTCGGCCGCCATGTCCGGCATGTCCAGGCCGTCCAGGTGGACCGTGATGGCACGGGCATTCGGATCGGCCCAGTCCGCCGCGGTCATGGCCTGCCCTGCCGGCGTGAACCAGCCGATCTCGTCGGCGTCGGCGCCCGTGAGGAAGCGCCGGCGCCTTAGGACCGGATGCTCGAGCCGCATGCGGATGAGTCGCCTCGTGTAGGCGGTGAGCCCGGCATCGGCCGACTCCCAGTCGAACCACGTCAGTGGCGAGTCGTGGCAGTAGGCATTGTTGTTGCCCTGCTGGCTCCTGCCCATCTCGTCGCCGCCAAGCAGCATGGGCACCCCGAAGGACGTGAACAGGCTCGTGAGCAGCGCCCGCTGCATGCACGAGCGCAGGTGGAGGACCTCCGGGTCGTCGGTCGGGCCCTCGGCTCCGCAGTTCCAGGAGCGGTTGTCGTCGGTGCCGTCGCGGTTGCCCTCGAGATTCGCCTCGTTGTGCTTGCGGTCGTTGGACACCAGGTCGCGCAGCGTGAATCCGTCGTGCGCCGTCAGGAAGTTCACCGAGGCAGTGGGCCGCCGCAGCCAGCCGCCGTACATGTCCGACGAGCCGGTCACGCGCGTCGCATACGACGAGAGCATGCCTGGGGTGCCTCGCCAGAAGTCCCGCACGGTGTCGCGATAGGCGCCGTTCCACTCGCTCCAGAGGGCAGGGAACCGGCCGATGTCGTAGGAGTCCCGCTGGCCGACGTCCCACGGCTCGGCGATCAGCTTCACCAGCGAGAGCACGGGGTCCTGGGCGATGATGTCGAAGAAGGCCGAGGCGCGCTCGAAGCCTCCGGACTGGCGCGCGAGGGTCGGGGCCAGGTCGAACCGGAAGCCGTCGACGTGCATCTGCTCGACCCAGTACCGCAGCGAGTCCATGATCAGCCGAAGGACGATGACCGAGCCGGCGTCGAGCGCGTTGCCGCAGCCGGTCGTGTCGATGTAGGCAGCCGGGTTCGTCAGGTCGAGGCGGTAGTAGTGGACGTTGTCGATGCCGCGGAAGGACAGCGTGGGTCCGTCCGCTCCCCCCTCGGCAGTGTGGTTGAACACCACGTCGAGGATCACCTCGAGACCGGCGGCGTGCAGTGCCTGCACCATGGCCTTGAACTCGGCCACCTGCCCGCCGAGCAGACCGGCCCGGGCCGCCGCCGAGTAGGCCGCGTGCGGCGCGAAGAAGCCGAGGGTGTTGTAGCCCCAGTAGTTGACCAGCCCGTGTGCATGCACCGACGGCTCCGTGACGGACTGGTGCACGGGTAGCAGCTCGACGGCGGTGACGCCGAGATCGACCAGGTGGGCGAGCGCGGCGGGATGCGCCAGGCCGGCATACGTGCCGCGCAGCTCGGCGGGCACGTCCGGATGCCGCTGGGTGAAGCCCTTCACGTGCGTCTCGTAGATGATCATGTCCGCGTTGTGGGTGCCCGGACGCGGGTCGCTGCCCCAGTCGAAGGACTCGTCCACCACGACGCCGACCGGGACGCTGCCCGCGGAGTCGATGCCACTGGGTCGCGCCGGATCGCCCACCGCATGGCCGTAGATGGCCGGCCCGTAGCCCAGTTCACCCACGATCGCTCGCGCGTACGGATCGAGCAGGAGCTTGTCGACGTCGAACCGCAAGCCCCTTTCCGGCGCGCATGGACCCGAGACCCGCAGGCCGTACCGCTGGCCGGGTCCCATGCCCGGCACGAATCCGTGCCACACGCCGAAATCCCGCTGTTCGAGACGCAGTCGTTCCTCGGTGCCGTCCTGCGCGACGAGGCATACGGCGACCGAGTCGGCCGTGCCCGACGCGACCGAGACATACGCCCCCTCGGGCGTGACCTCGACTCCCAGGGGCAGCGGCCGGCCGGGTAGCACGCGCATCGACGCGTCCGTGGATGCGTCCCCTGCAGCTGCGCGCGTCATGATTCCTCCAGGTCGGCGATCGATGCGTCGAGCACGAGGCGGCCGGGACCCTGGCTCTTCGCCAGGTGCAGGGCACGGCGAGCGCGAGCGATGGCGTCGGCGAGCTCCGAGCCCTTCGGCCAGGCCGCCGCACCCAGCGAGATCGTCGCCGGCACGAGGCCCGAGTCCGTGCGGATCGGATTCCTGTTCACCTTGTCCGCGACGAGTTCGAGGGTGGCAGTCGCGGACGTCGCAGCGATGACGACGAGGAACTCGTCACCGTCCCATCGCGCCACGATGTCGGTGGACGGCAGGGCGTAACGCGTGCGCCCTGCGACGGCGAAGAGGAGCTCGTCGCCGACCTGCCTGCCGTACCTGTCGTTGATCGCGGCCAGCCCGTCGCAGTCGATGAACGCGACGACACGCGCATCGACCGCATCGACCCAGCTCAGGGTGCGGCTGACTCCCGTGCGCGTGGGCAGGCCGGTGAGCGCGTCGGTGCCCGTCGCGGCATCGACCATGGACTCCGGGTTCGTCGGTTGCGCCGCGCTGCCCCCAGGGGCGTGCGCCGTGCCGGGAGACTCCCGCCGAGGAGTGCCGAACCTCCGCTGGCTGGCCACCACGGCCACGGCCGCGACCACGATCACGCCGAGCAGCACGGGTACGGCGTGCGGGACGGACTCCCCGTACGTGACCACGGCCAGGACGAGCGCCGCACCGAAGGCGACCACGGCGACGATGGCCGTCAGCGCGACCCCGGTGAACATCGCCGAGATCAGGGGGACGACCGCCATGAAGGCGATGCACGCGGTCGGCTGGTCGCCCGCCAGGCCGAGGAGGACCAGGCCGGCGACGACGACCAGCGGGACGAGCAGGCCGGCGACGATCTCGTTGCGGCGACCGGCAGTCACGCTCACCCCCATGCTGGCGTAGGACCGTTGACGGTGGGTCTCCATCATCCCGGGCCCAGCGGTGCGCTTGCACGGGATTCGCCATCACGCGCCAGGGCGGATGGGCAGTCGTCGAGGACCCGGCCCGGGCAAGGTCGACGAGGAGACCGTCGCGGTCATGGTATTCTTGCATGATGCAAGCATCGGACGCGAGCAACGGGCCTCGGGCGATGGCCATGGCCGCCGTCCGCAACCCCGCCAATGCCGCGACGATCGCTGCCCTGACAGCAATACGTAACTGTCGTCGAAGGTACGGTACAAAA
>CAVZPI010000019.1:0-143367 GCA_963777085.1 uncultured Actinomycetes bacterium
CCGCTCGCACAACGTCCCGGCCCAGACCACGACGCTCGGAAAGCGGTTCGCGTCGGCCGCCGACGAGCTGCTCATCGCCTTCGAGCGGCTCGAGGACCTCGTCGCGCGCTACCCGCTGCGCGGCATCAAGGGCCCGGTCGGCACGGCCCAGGACATGCTCGACCTGCTGGGCGGCGACGAGGCCCGCCTGCCCGAGCTGGAGTCGGCCGTGGCCGCCCACCTCGGCTTCGCGCGGGTCCTCGACAGCGTCGGTCAGGTCTACCCTCGATCGCTCGACTTCGACGTGGTCTCGGCGCTGGCCCAGGTGTCCGCCGCACCGTCGAGCCTGGCCACGACGATCCGCCTGATGGCCGGCCACGACCTGGTCACCGAGGGCTTCCGCCCGGGCAGGTCGGGTCGTCCGCCATGCCGCACAAGATGAACTCCCGCTCCTGCGAGCGTGTCAACGGCTTCGCGGTGCTCCTGCGCGGCTACCTGACCATGGTGGCCGAGCTGTCCGGGATCGCAGTGGAACGAGGGCGACGTCTCGTGCTCGGTCGTGCGCCGCGTCGCGCTCGCGGACGCCTTCTTCGCCATCGACGGGCTGTTCGAGACGTTCCTCACGGTGCTCGACGAGTTCGGCGCCTTCCCGGCGGTCATCGACCGCGAGCTCGAGCGCTACCTGCCGTTCCTGTCGACCACGAAGGTGCTGATGGCGGCGGTGCGCAAGGGCGTCGGCCGCGAGACGGCGCACGAGGCGATCAAGGAGCATGCCGTCGCCGTCGCGCTCGGCCATGCGCGCGAGCGGGCCCGGCGAGCAACGACCTGATCGACCGGCTCGCCGCGGACGACCGGCTGCACCTGTCTGCGGACGAGCTCGACGCGCTGATCGCCGACCCGCTGGCCTTCACCGGCGCGGCCGGCAGCCAGGTGCGCGGCGGTTGCCGACCGGGTCGCCGTCATCGTCGACCGATTCCCCGACGCCGCGTCCTACCGACCTGGAGACATCCTGTGACAACCACGCCACCCCAGTCCGGCGCCCCCGACTACGGCCTGCCGCCCGAGTACGAGCACCTGTACTCCGGCAAGGTGCGCGACCTCTACCGCACGCCCGACGACCGACTGCTGTTCGTGGCGAGCGACCGCATCTCGGCCTTCGACTGGGTCCTGCCGACGACGATCCCCGACAAGGGACGCATCCTGACCTCGCTGTCGCAGTGGTGGTTCCGCAAGCTCGAGGGCGTGGCCCCCAACCATGTCGCGTCCGGGCGCATCCCCAAGGCGGTCTCGGGTCGCGCCATGGTGTGCGAGCGACTGGAGATGCTGCCCGATCGAGTGCGTCGTGCGTGGCTACCTGACCGGATCGGGGCTCAAGGAGTACCAGGAGAAGCGGTCGATCTGCGGGCTCGGGCTGCCGCCCGGCCTCAAGGACGGCTCCGAACTGCCCAAGATCATGTTCACGCCGGCCACGAAGGCGGCCCTCGGGGAGCACGACGAGAACGTCACCTACGACGAGGTCATCGTCGCGATCGGCCAGGAGGAGGCGCAGGAGCTGAAGCGCCTCTCCGTGGCCATCTACGAGATCGCGCCGAGAGATCGCTCGCGACCGCGGGCTGATCCTGGCCGATACGAAGTTCGAGTTCGGCATCGCGCACTCCGGCAAGCACGCGGGCAGGATCGTGCTCGCCGACGAGGTCCTGACGCCCGACTCGTCGCGCTACTGGTCGCTCGACACCTGGCTGCCGGGGGTACCGCAGCCGTCGTTCGACAAGCAGTACGTCCGCGACTGGCTGACCTCCCCCGAGTCCGGCTGGGACCGCAGCCTCGGCGATGCCGCCGCCGCCGCTGCCCGACCACGTCGTCGAGGCCACGCGCGCGAAGTACGTCGAGGCGTACGAGCGCCTCACCGGCGAGGCGTTCGCGTGACCACCTGGCTGGTCACGGGCGGCGCAGGGTACATCGGCTCGCACGTGGTGCGCGCCCTGCGCACGAGCGGTCGTGACGTGGTGATCCTCGACGACTTCTCCGCCGGCCTGGAACGCCGGGTACCGGACGGCGTCCCCGTCATCCGGGCAGACGTCCACGATCGCGATGCGCTCGCGGAGGCCTTCGGCCAGTTCGACATCGACGGCGTCATCCACCTTGCGGCCAGGAAGGCGGCCGGCGAGTCGGTCGACATGCCGCTGTACTACTACCGCGAGAACGTCGACGGCCTGATCGCGGTGCTCGAGTCGATGCAGGAGGCGGGCGTCGGCAGTCTGGTCTACTCGTCCTCCGCTGCGGTGTACGGCACGCCCGCGTCGAACCCGGTTCGCGAGGACACTCCGCTGAACCCGGAGTCGCCATACGGCCAGACCAAGGTCGTCGGCGAATGGCTTGCCCGCGACTGCGGTGTCGCCTGGGGCCTGTCGTGGGCCGCACTGCGGTACTTCAACGTCGCGGGCGCCGGCTCGGACGATCTCGGGGACAACAGCGTGAACAACCTCATCCCGATGGTCTTCCGCGCGCTCGATCGCGGTCAGCGTCCGCAGGTGTTCGGCGACGACTACCCGACGCCGGACGGCACCTGCATCCGCGACTACATCCACGTGCTCGACCTGGCGGGGGCGCATGCGGCGGCAGCGGCCCGCTGCGAGCAGGGCGGCAGTGCCGACGCGTTCAACGTCGGACGCGGCGTGGGGTCGTCGGTGCGTGAGGTCATGGACGAGATCTCGTCGGTGCTCGGCATCGACATCGACGCGGAGGTGATCGCGCGACGTCCGGGAGACCCGCCGGCGACCTTCGCCTCGACCGACCGCATCCTGCACGATCTCGGCTGGCAGTCGAGCCACGACCTGCGCGGGATGGTCGTGTCCGCATGGTCCGCCTGGCGTGCACACGCGCTGTCGGTCCCGTAGCGCACCGCAGGCTGAAGTCAGAACGGCACCCGCGTCTCGAGCTGGGGGCTGGGCGGCACCGGCCCGAAGGCCGCCAGCGTCAGCGCGGGAGCACGCGGAACACCGGGATCAGTCGCCCGGCATGGCGCTCGTACATCCGGTACGAGGGCCAGCCGCGGGCCAGCTGCTCGTACAGCTCGTCGCGCTCGCTGCCGGTCACCTCGGCGAACCGAACCTCCGACGTGGCGCCGTCGACCTCGACAGTGCCCTCGTCGTGCGACCGCACGTTGAATACCCACCCGGGCACCGCGGCCTGGCCGGCGTTGGACCCGGTGATCAGCCAGGGCTTGGCGGGGTCGTCGTCCTCGTGGACCGCCAGCAGCGGGGTGCGCCGCCACTGACCCGACCTGCGACCCAGCGTCGTGATCCAGACGACCTGCTGACCGCCCGGGAAGCGGCGTCCGAGCCTGCCCCCGCTGGCCAGGTCGACCAGGCGGTGCAGCCGGGTGGTCGTTCGCAGCGCGGTTCCCCACGCCAGGTCGTAGCCGCGGCTGCCCACGCTCGGACGCTAGCCGGTCCCAAGGACCGGCGCGATAGGGTTCGGTTACTTCACCAGTGGCCTTCCCACCCCCGATCCCAGGAGCGCCCGTGGCTCGCGTCATCGTCGACGTCATGCTCAAGCCGGAGATCCTCGACCCGCAGGGTCGCGCCGTCCAGGGGGCCCTCGGCCGCCTGGGACTGACCGGCGTGACGGACGTGCGTCAGGGCAAGCAGTTCGTCATCGACATCGAGGGCGACCTCGTGGGCGACCGGCTCGCACTCATGCACACCCTCGCCGAGGAGCTGCTCAGCAACCCCGTCATCGAGGACTACGCGATGCGCGTGGAGGATGCTCGATGAGCCCTCGCGTCGGCGTCGTCACGTTCCCCGGCTCCCTCGACGACAGCGACGCGGCACGCGCCATCCGCATCGCAGGAGGCCAGTCGGTCGCCCTCTGGCACGGTGACGACGACCTCAAGTCGGTCGACGCCGTGGTCCTGCCGGGTGGCTTCTCGTACGGCGACTACCTCCGGTGCGGTGCCATCGCGCGCTTCGCACCCGTGATGCACTCCGTCGTCGAGGCGGCCCGGGGCGGCCTGCCCGTCCTGGGCATCTGCAACGGCTTCCAGATCCTCTGCGAGTCCCACCTGCTGCCGGGCGCGCTCACGCGCAACGACAGCCTCCACTTCGTCTGCCGCGACCAGCGGCTGCGCATCGAGGACACCTCGTCGATGTGGACGAGCGACTTCGAGACCGGCGACGAGATCGTCATCCCCCTCAAGAACGGCGAGGGTGGTTTCGTCGCCGACGAGCCCACCCTCGACATGCTCGAGGGCGAGGGCCGCGTCATCGCGCGCTACCTCGAGCTGAACCCGAACGGCAGCCGTCGCGACATCGCCGGCATCCGCAACGAGCGGGGGAACGTCGTCGGCCTCATGCCCCACCCGGAGCACGCCGTCGACCAGCTGACCGGCCCGACGACCGACGGCCTGCCGTTCTTCACGAGCGTCCTCAACTCACTGGTGGGTGTCGCATGACCGATACCGTCGCGCACGCTGCGCAGAGCCCCGAGCAGGAGCAGCCCTTCGCCGCGCTCGGCCTGAAGCCCGATGAGTACCAGCGTATTCGCGACATCCTCGACCGGCGGCCGACGAGCTCCGAGCTCGCCATGTACTCGGTCATGTGGAGCGAGCACTGCTCCTACAAGTCCAGCAAGGTGCACCTGCGGCAGTTCGGCGAGAAGGCGCCCAAGACCGACGTCCTCCTCGTCGGCATCGGCGAGAACGCAGGGGTCGTCGACATCGGCGACGGCTGGGCGGTGACCTTCAAGGTCGAGAGCCACAACCACCCCTCCTACGTCGAGCCCTACCAGGGCGCGGCCACCGGCGTCGGCGGCATCGTCCGCGACATCCTGTCGATGGGCGCGCGGCCGCTGGCCGTCATGGATCCGCTGCGCTTCGGCCCGCTCGACGCCCCCGACACCCGGCGGGTGCTGCCGGGCATCGTCGCCGGCGTGGGCGGCTACGGCAACTGCCTCGGCCTGCCCAACATCGGCGGCGAGGTCGTGTTCGACCCGAGCTACCTGGGCAACCCGCTCGTGAACGCGCTCTGCGTGGGCGCCATGCGCCACGAGGACATCCACCTCGCCAGCGCGAAGGGCGTCGGCAACCTGGTCGTGCTCTACGGCGCGCGCACGGGCGGCGACGGCATCGGCGGCGTGTCCGTGCTGGCCTCCGAGACCTTCAGCGAGGGCGGCCCCACCAAGAGGCCCAGCGTGCAGGTCGGCGACCCGTTCATGGAGAAGCTGCTCATCGAGGCGACCCTCGAGGTGCTGCACGCCGGTCTCGTCGAGGGCATCCAGGACCTCGGCGGCGCCGGCATCTCCTGCGCCACGAGCGAGCTCGCCTCGAACGGCGAGGGCGGCATGCACGTCTGGCTCGACAGGGTGCTGCTGCGCGACCCGACGCTCTCGCCCGAGGAGATCCTCATGAGCGAGTCGCAGGAGCGCATGTGCGCCATCGTGACCCCGGCCAACCTCGAGGCCTTCCTGACGCTGTGCGCCAAGTGGGACGTGGAGGCCGTCGTCATCGGAGAGGTGACCGACACCGGTCGGCTGACGGTCGACTGGCACGGCGAGCGCGTCGTCGACGTGCCGCCGCGCACCGTGGCGCACGAGGGTCCGATCTACGAACGGCCGTTCCACCGGCCGTCGTGGCAGGACGCCCTCCAGGCGGACGTTCCCGACCGCCTCGTCCGCCCGGTGACCGCCGAGGAGCTCCGCGACACCCTGCTGACAATGGTCGCCGCGCCCAACCTGGCCTCCAAGTCGTGGGTGACCTCGCAGTACGACCGATACGTCCTCGGCAACACGGTGCTCGCCCAGCCGGAGGACGCCGGGATGATCCGCATCGACGAGGCGACTGGCCGCGGCGTGGCGATCTCGACGGACTGCAACGGCCGCTTCGCCAAGCTCGATCCGTACGCGGGGGCCCAGCTCGCCCTCGCGGAGAGCTACCGCAACGTCGTCGCGACCGGCGCCGTGCCACTGGCCGTCACCAACTGCCTCAACTTCGGCTCGCCGGAGGACCCCGAGGTGATGTGGCAGTTCGCGCAGGCCACGACCGGCCTCGCTGACGGGTGCCTCGAACTCGGCATCCCCGTCACCGGCGGGAACGTCTCGTTCTACAACCAGACGGGCGACACGGCGATCCTGCCGACGCCTGTCGTGGGGGTGCTCGGCGTCATCGACGACGTCGCGCGCCGAACCCCGATGGCGTGGGGCGTCGATGGCGAACTGGTCTACCTGCTCGGCGACACGCGCGACGAGATCGCCGGCTCGGAGTGGGCCCATCACGTGCACGGTCACCTCGGCGGGCTGCCCCCCGTCGTCGACCTGCCGCGGGAGCGCCTGCTCGGCGAGATCCTCGTGGCCGGGTCGCGCGACGGCATGATCTCCGCCGCCCATGACATCTCCGACGGAGGGGTCGCCCAGTCCCTCGTCGAGATGGCCGTGCGCTCGGGTGTCGGCGCGCGCTGCTGGGTGCCGGACGGGCTCGATACGTTCACGTTCCTGTTCAGCGAGTCGGCCGGACGCGCCATCGTCGTCCTGCCACGCACGGAGGAGCTCCGCTTCACCGAGATGTGCGCGGCCCGCGGCCTGCCCGCCCAGCGGGTCGGCGTCGTCGACTCCGGCCTCGGGCCTGAAGCCGGCTACGAGGCGGACGTCCAGGTGCTGCAGTTCTCCGGGCTGTTCACCGTGACCGTCGACGAACTCCGTTCGGCCCACGAGCGGACCCTGCCGGCGGTCCTGCAGGCATGACCTCCGGGGACCCGCGGCCGGGGCCACCCCCTCCGCCGCAGGTCACGAAGGTGCTCGCCGACTACGACGCGGGGCGTCGGCCCGATCGGGCCGACGAGAAGGCAGCGGTCAAGGCGGCGCTGGCCGCCCTCGACGAGACGGCCCCCGGTCGCAGCGTCGAGGTGCGCGTGCCGCCCTATGCGGCCATCCAGGTCGTCGAGGGGACGACTCACCGTCGGGGCACGCCCTCGGCCGTCGTGGAGGCGGATGCCCGCACGTGGCTCGAGCTCTCGGTCGGCCGTCGCACCTGGGCCGAGGCCGTGGCGGACGGCTCCGCGCGAGCCAGCGGTGCCCGATCGGACCTCAGCCGCTACCTGCCGCTGTTCATCGCCCCGTAACAGCGGAAAGCATCGTCCGTCACACAAATCGGTAACGATTTGCGCCGTCAGGGGTCAGTCGGTGTGCGGATACCGCGAGGAGCGGATAGGGTTCCGCGGTCACGCGGCCCGTCGCGCGGCGAACACACTGCAGGGAGTCTGGGTATCCATGGTCGAACAGTCGGTGGCCATTCGCGTGCGCGGACTGACCAAGTCGTTCGGCGATGTCCGGGCGGTCAACGGCGTCGACCTCGACGTCATCGACGGGGAGTTCCTGACGCTGCTGGGCCCGTCGGGCTCCGGCAAGACCACCGTCCTGCGGATGGTGGCCGGCTTCGAGCGACCGGACGACGGCACGATCGAGCTCGGTGGCGTCGACGTGACCAACCTGCCTCCCTATGCGCGCGACGTGAACACCGTGTTCCAGGACTACGCGCTGTTCCCGCACATGACTGTGCGCAAGAACGTCGAGTACGGGCTGAAGGTCAAGAGGGTGCCGTCGGCCGAGCGCGCCCGGCGCGCCAGGGAGGCCCTCGATGCCGTGCGCCTGGGGTCCTACGGCGACCGGGCTCCGTCGCAGCTCTCCGGTGGCCAGCGCCAGCGGGTCGCCCTCGCCCGCGCCCTGGTGAACCGGCCGAAGGTGCTCCTGCTCGACGAGCCGCTCGGCGCCCTCGACCTGAAGCTTCGGGAGCAGATGCAGGTCGAGCTCAAGCAGATCCAGCGCGACGTCGGCATCACGTTCGTCTTCGTGACGCACGACCAGGACGAGGCCCTGACGATGTCCGACCGGATCGCGGTCTTCAACGAGGGCCACATCGCCCAGCTCGGCACCCCCGTCGATGTCTACGAGCATCCCGCGACCTCGTTCGTCGCCGGCTTCGTGGGCACGTCGAACCTGCTCGAGGACGCGGCCGCGGAGGCCGTGCTCGGCCGCGGTGGCACGTGGTCGGTCCGTCCCGAGAAGATCCGCGTCATCGGCGCCGACGATCTCGTGGTCGACGGCCAGCACGCGGTCCGCGGCACGGTCCGCGAGGTCGTCTACGTCGGCATGTCCACGCGCTTCGTCGTCGACCTGGCCGTCGGCGGCTCGCTGAGCGCCGTCCAGCAGAACTCGCAGATGTCGATCGACCTGAGCCACCTGCGCGGCCAGGACGTGCAGCTGGCGTGGGACACCCGCCATGAGTACCGCGTCGGCGCATAGGACTTCACCAGATCGGCCGGGGCAGCCGCCCCGGCTTCCGCAACAGAACAGGAGGATGCAGGTGCACACCAAGCGTCTGCTCAAGGTGGCTGCGATCGGTTCCGCAGTCGCCATGCTCGCCGCCGCGTGCGGCGGTGGCACGGAGAGCTCGTCATCGAGTGCTGCGCCTGCCGGCTCGGCATCATCCGCGGCACCCGCCGCTCCCGGTGGCGCGGCGTACGCCGGACCTGTCGGCGACGGTGAGGGACAGGTCAACATCCTGGCCTGGCCCGGCTACGCGGAGAACGGGTCCACCGACCCCGCCTACGACTGGGTCACCCCCTTCGAGACCGCGACCGGCTGCAAGGCCAACATCAAGACGTTCGGTACCTCGGACGAGGCCGTCAAGCTGATGCAGGGTGGCGGCTGGGACGTCGTGTCCGCCTCCGGCGACGCGACACTGCGCCTCATCTACGGCGACACGGTCCAGCCGGTCAACACCGACCTGGTTCCCAACTACGCCGATATCTATGCGGATCTGAAGATGCAGAAGTTCAACAGCGTCGACGGCGTCGCCTACGGCATCCCGCACGGCCGCGGCGCCAACCTGATCATGTGGAACACCGACAAGGTCACCACCCCGCTCGACTCGTGGGCCGTCACCTTCGAGGCCGACTCGCCCTACAAGGGGGCCGTCACCGCGTACGACTCGCCGATCTTCATCGCCGACGCCGCCGTCTACCTCATGGCCACGAAGCCCGAGCTGGGCATCACGGACCCGTACGCCCTCGACCAGGCCCAGTTCGATGCCGCGATCGCGCTGCTCGACGCAGCAGAAGGACCTGGTCGGCGAGTACTGGAGCGACTACACCAAGGCCATCCAGGCGTTCAACTCCGGCACGACTGCGGTCGGCACCTCGTGGCAGGTCATCGCCAACCTGGCCGAGGCCGATGGCGGGCACGTGGCCGCCGCGAAGGCCAAGGAGGGCGCAACCGGCTGGTCCGACACGTGGATGGTGGCCAAGGACACGCCGAACATCAACTGCGCCTACAAGTGGCTCGACTGGATCGTCTCGCCCGAGGCGAACGCACAGGTGGCGGAGTAGTTCGGCGAGGCGCCGGCGAACGCCAAGGCCTGCGACCTCACCTCGGACAAGGCGTTCTGCGACACCTACCACGCCGGTGACACCGAGTACTGGAAGGACGTCTACTACTGGAACACGCCGACGGCCAACTGCCTCGACGGCCGCACCGACGTGAAGTGCGTGCCCTACAGCGAGTGGGCCACGGCCTGGAGCGCACTTCGCTCCTAGGCGCCACCCACCAGCGACGTAGACAGGATATGAACCAGTGACGACCACGACCGCCACGCCTCGGGGCTTCGGCTACCGGCATCCGAGATTTCGGCTTGCCGGGCTGCTCGCCGCCCCGATGGCGTGGCTGGTCGTGGTCTACCTGGGCTCCCTCGCCGCACTGTTCCTCACCGCCTTCTGGACCGTCGACGACTTCACCGGGCAGTTGGTCCGGACGTTCACGCTGAGGAACTTCCAGCAGGTCCTCACCAACCCCGCCTACCTGGGCACCGTGCTGAGGACGGTCAGCATCGCCCTCCTCGCCACCGCGGTCTGCCTGGTGCTGGCCATGCCGCTGGCCTTCTTCATGGCCCGCGTCGCCAGGCCGAGCTGGCGACCGCTGCTCGTGGCGATGGTCCTGACGCCCCTGTGGGCCTCCTACCTCGTGAAGGTCTACGCCTGGCGCTCGATGCTGCAGCCGGAGACCGGCGTGATCGCCTGGTTCCTCCAGCCCTTCGGCCTCAACAGCCCCGGGTACGGCTTCATCGGCATCGTCGTCACCCTGAGCTACCTGTGGCTGCCCTACATGGTGCTGCCCATCTACGCCGGGCTGACCCGCCTGCCGGACTCGATGCTCGACGCGTCCGCGGACCTCGGTGCGAGGAGCGGGCGGACCTTCCGCAGCGTCGTGATGCCGATCATCTTCCCGTCGATCGTCGCCGGGTCGATCTTCACCTTCTCGCTCAGCCTCGGCGACTACATCACCGCCCAGATCGTCGGCGGCAAGGTGACGATGCTGGGCAACGTCGTGCAGACCACGTACGTCACCAACCTCCCGTTCGCAGCCGCGGTCGCGACCATCCCGGTCGTCATCGTCCTGCTCTACCTGTTCGCGGTCCGTCGCTCGGGCGCGCTGGACAACCTGTAGGCCGCCATGACCATCTCCCGCGGGACCAAGGTCGTCCTGAGCCTCTTGGCCCTCATCGCCCTGGCCTTCATCTACATCCCGCTCGGCGTCATCCTCATCAACTCGTTCAGTACCGACAAGAGCCTGACGTGGCCGCCCACCGGCTTCACCACCCAGTGGTGGGGCAAGGCCGCGGCGAACGAGGGCGTCCGCGAGGCGCTGATCACCTCGGTCGGGGTCGCGATCCTCGCCACGCTGGTGGCGCTGGTCCTCGGCACCCTGCTGGCGTTCGCCCTGGGCCGCTACTCCTTCTTCGGCCGCGAGTCCCTGTCGATGCTTGTCGTGCTGCCGATCGCCCTGCCTGGCATCGTCACCGGTATCGCCCTGAACAACGTCTTCACCTCGTTCCTCGGCGGGCTCACGATCTACACGCTGATCATCGGGCACGGCACGTTCTGCATCGTGGTCGTCTACAACAACGCCATCGCCCGGATCCGCCGCATGGGCGGCAGCGTCGAGGAGGCCTCCGCCGACCTCGGGGCCAACGGCTGGCGCACGTTCGTCCACGTGACCTTCCCCCTCATGCGATCCGCGCTCATCGCAGGGGCGATCCTGGCCTTCGGGCTGTCCTTCGACGAGATCATCGTGACGACCTTCACCGCGGGGCCGGGCATCACGACACTGCCGATCTGGATCTACCAGAACCTGTTCCGACCCAATCAGGCACCCATCGTCAACGTCGTGGCGGCCGCCCTCGTCGTGATCAGCGTGATCCCGATCTACATCGCGCAGCGCTTCTCGAACGCCGACGAGACCGGCGGCGGCATCATCTAGCGACTGCTAGATGCTGACGCCTCCGTCGATGACGGTGTGGCAGTGTCCGCCGATCCAGGTGTCGTCGCCTAGACGCTCCACGTGCACCCGACCTGCCCGTCCGATCATCGTCCCCTGAGCGGCCACATACCGGTCCGGCAGGAGGCCGCTCCCGATCAGCCACTGGGCGAGTGCCGCGTTGAGCGAACCGGTGACGGGATCCTCGAAGACACTGACGGCTCCAGGAGCGAACGCCCGCACCTCGATGTCCGTCTCCGAACCGGCCGCCTGCGGGCCGACTACGCCAATGAACAGCCCGTTGAGGACCTGCGCATCGGGCCGAAGTCGACGAACCGCCTCCGCGCTGCGCAGCAGCAGGGCTTGCCAAGGGGGTCCGTTGTCACACCACTCGTGAGCCACGATGTCAGCGGTGTCCAGGCCCAGTCCCCGGGCGATCCGATCCACGTCCGTGGGATCAAGGGGTCCAGTGCGCACGCGGTCCGGCGCGGCGAACGACAGGGTGCCGCGCTGCCGCCGGATCCGGACCAGGCCGGCTCCGCACTCCTGGACGATCTCCTCGCCGTGGGGGACTCCCCCTGCGGAGAGCCAGGCATGGCACGAGCCGAGCGTCGGGTGCCCAGCGAAGGGCAGTTCGCGGTCGGAGCAGAAGATCCGCAGGGCGTAGTCGGCCTCCGGATGCGTGGGTGGGCCCAGGTAGGTGGCCTCGGAGAGGTTCGTCCAGCTCGAGAAGGCGGCCATCTGAGCGGTGGACAGGCCATCGGGCTCGAGGACGACGGCCACCGGATTGCCCAGCAGGGGCTGCTGGGAGAACACGTCGACCTGCTGGAATCGCCGGGTGGTCATGCGGAGAGCCTAGGAGGCCGGCGCCGGCGGCCGGAGCCGGTACCCTTACGTCGTGCCCCGTGGTGACGGACGTCTGTCGCACGAACTGCTCCCCGGCGAGAAGGGCCCACAGGACGCCTGCGGTGTCTTCGGGGTCTGGGCCCCCGGCGAGGAGGTCGCCAAGCTCACCTACTTCGGCCTCTACGCGCTCCAGCACCGCGGCCAGGAGTCGGCCGGCATCGCCGTCAGCGACGGCTCCCACATCGTCGTCTACAAGGACATGGGCCTGGTCTCGCAGGTCTTCACCGAGGCCTCCCTGGAGTCCCTCCACGGACACGTCGCCATCGGCCACACGCGCTACTCCACGACCGGCTCGAGCATCTGGGAGAACGCCCAGCCGACCTTCCGGGCGACCGCCACCGGCCACCTCGCGCTGGGCCACAACGGCAACCTGACCAATACCCATGAGCTCAAGCGCCGCCTCGCCGAGCTGTCCGCGGTGTCGGGCGAGCTGCAGCTCGGTGCCCGCATGGACGCCACCAGCGATACGGACACGCTGGCCGCACTGATCGCCTCCCACTCCGACCTGACCATCGAGTCGGCCGCGCTGCTGGAGCTGCCCCACGTGCGCGGCGCCTTCTCCCTGGTATTCATGGACGACGACGCGCTGTACGGGGCCCGGGACCCGCAGGGCATCCGCCCGCTCGTCCTCGGCCGGCTCGAGCGCGGCTGGGTCATCGCCAGCGAGACTGCCGCCCTCGACATCGTCGGCGCCTCCTTCGTGCGCGAGGTGGAGCCGGGCGAGCTCGTCGTCATCGACGAGAACGGCCTGCGCACCCACCGCTTCGCCGAGGCGGACCCGAAGGGCTGCCTGTTCGAGTACGTCTACCTCGCACGGCCCGACACGAGCATCGCCGGCCGGGGCGTCCAGGCTGTTCGGGTGGAGACCGGACGCCGCCTGGCACGCGAGCACGCCGTCGAGGCCGACCTCGTGATCCCGGTGCCCGAGTCCGGTCGGTACGCCGCCATCGGCTACGCGCAGGAGTCGGGCATCCCGTTCGCCGAGGGCCTGGTCAAGAACGCCTATGTGGGACGCACCTTCATCCAGCCCTCCCAGACGATCCGGCAGCTGGGCATCCGGCTCAAGCTGAATCCGCTGCGCGACGTCATCGCCGGCCATCGCCTCGTCGTGGTCGACGACTCGATCGTGCGCGGCAACACCCAGCGCGCACTCGTGCGCATGCTGCGCGAGGCCGGTGCCCGCGAGGTCCACGTGCGCATCTCGAGCCCGCCCGTCAAGTGGCCCTGCTTCTACGGTATCGACTTTGCCAGCCGCGCCGAGCTGGTAGCCAACGGGCTGACGGTCGAGGAGATCTGCAAGTCGATCGGCGCCGACTCACTGGGGTTCGTCGACCTCGACACCCTCATCGAGGCGACCACCATCCGCAAGGACCGGCTCTGCCGTGCCTGCTTCGACGGCATCTACCCGGTCGAGCTGCCCGAACCCGAGCTGCTGGGCAAGCACGTGCTCGAAGGCATCGAGCGGCGGGTCGTCGACGGCGGCCTGACCGATATCGACGGAGTCGGGAGCCTGCTCGGCGGCGGCGCGGCCGACTCGCTGGACCGCCCGTGAGCGCCGGCGCCTCCTACGCCGCCGCGGGGGTGGACGTCGAGGCCGGCGAGCGCGCCGTCGCCCTGATGCGGGCCAGCGTGGCCGCTGCGCAGCGGCCCGAGGTCGTCGGCGACTTCGGCGGATTCGCCGGCCTGTTCGACATCTCCGCGTTCACCCGCTTCCGCCGCCCGCTGCTGGCCACGTCGACCGATGGCGTGGGCACGAAGATCGCGGTGGCCCGCGCGATGGATGTGCACGACACCATCGGCATCGACCTCGTGGCGATGGTCGTCGATGACCTGGTCGTCTGCGGAGCCGAGCCGCTGTACATGACCGACTACATCGCCGTCGGGTCCGTCGTCCCCGAGCGGATCGCGGCCATCGTCTCGGGCATTGCCGAGGGCTGTCGACAGGCCGGCTGCGCGCTGCTCGGCGGAGAGACGGCCGAGCACCCGGGCCTCATGGCCCCGGACGAGTACGACGTCGCGGGTGCCGGCACGGGAGTGGTCGACGCGGACGCGCTCCTGGGCCCCGACCGGGTGCTGGTAGGCGACGTCGTGATCGCCATGGGCTCCTCGGGCCTGCACTCGAACGGCTACTCCCTTGCGCGACTGGTGCTCCTCGGAGAGGGCGGCCCCGGACTCGCCGCCCACGTCGACGAGATCGGACGGACCGTGGGCGAGGAACTCCTGGAGCCGACCCGGATCTACGCGAAGGACTGCCTCGCGCTGGCCGGAGCCGTCGAGGTCCACGCCATGAGCCACGTCACCGGCGGGGGACTGGCCGCCAACCTGGCGCGCGTGCTCCCCCCGACCGTCGCCGTCGATGTCGACCGCTCCACCTGGACGCCGCACCCGGTCTTCGGGCTCATCGGCCGGCTCGGCCGGGTCGAGACCGGCGACCTGGAGCGGACCCTCAACATGGGCATCGGGATGCTGGCTGTCGTGCGTGCCGACGATGCGGCGGCGGCGGTCGACCTGCTGCGCGGGCGCGGCCTGACCGCCTGGGCCTGCGGAAGCGTGCGCGCCCGGCGACCCGGCGAGCAGGGCGACGCGCAGGCCAAGGGTGGAGTCGGGGGCGCCGTCAGCCTGGTGTCGTCACCGGCCTGAGCTCGCCGCGCGCGACGCGCGACTAGCGGGACCCGTCCGCGTCCGCGGAATCCTCGTCCTCGTCGTAGTACTTGGCATACGGATCATCGGCGTAGGGGTCTTCCTCGACCTCGTCAGCCTCGACGATCTCGACCTCGGCGGCGCTGCCGCCTGGGCTCCCAAGCTCGGCTTGCAGGCGGTCGAAGTCCGTCTGCGGACCGCCGTACTTCAACGCACGAGCGACCTTCGTCTGCTTGGCCTTAGCACGGCCGCGCCCCATGGCTCGACCCCCTCATCCGAGGGCATCGCCCCGGCTCCCAGTGGACAGATCACGCGTCTGCCACCAGGTCGGCGGCAAACGCTTAACGGAACCATAGAGTACCTGCTCGGCGAGCCGCGGTTTGACCGGTCCACCCGGCACGTCGCCGGCACTCAGCTGTTGGCGGGTGCCCGCCTCACTGCGTCAGGGCTGGGACGGGCCGGCCAGGATGATCTCCTGCGCCTCCCGCTCCGCCGCCGCGACGGGAGTCAGCCCCTCGGCGGCGGCGCGCTCGAGCACGCGAAGGGTCGTGGCGAAGACCCGTTCGGTTCGCTCGCGGGCTCGGTCGAGGTCGCAGCCGACCAGCTCCTCGGCCACCTGGATGACTCCGCCGCAGTTGACCATGAAGTCGGGCGCGAAGACGATCCCCCGCTCGGCGAGCAGGTCGGCGACCGCCGGCTCGGCCAGTTGGTTGTTCGCGCCACCGCAGATCAGGCGCGCCGAGACGCGTGCTGCCACGGCGGTCGTGAGCTGGCCGCCCATGGCGTTGGGGGAGAGGATGTCGAGATCCGCACCGATGCAGCTCGTCGACGGTCGGCACGAACCGCACGGTCGGGTAGCCGGCAAGCAACGCCGACCGGGCAGCGTCGGAGGGATCCACGGCGCTGACGTCGGCGCCCGCCTCGACGAGCCGCCCGATCAGGCGCCCGCCGACCTTGCCCGCGCCCACCACTCCGACCCGTCGGCCGGCCAGGTCAGGGGTGCCCCAGACGAACTGCGCGCTGGCGCGCATGCCCTCGAACACGCCCAGGGCGGTGAGGATCCCGGAGTCGCCCACGCCGCCGTTCTCGGGCGAGCGCCCGGTGGTCCACCGGCTCATCTCGCCGATGACATCCATGTCGGCGACGGTCATGCCCACGTCGCCTGCGGTGACGTACCGCCCGGCGAGGGAGTCCACCAGCCGCCCGTAGGCGCGCAGGACGTCGCGGCTCTTCGCCGCAGGGTCGGCGAGGATCACGCCCTTCCCGCCGCCATGGGGCAGTCCGGCGAGGGCGTTCTTGTACGTCATGGCGCGGGACAGCCGGAGGGCGTCGGCGTAGGCGGAGGCGCCCGGGTCGGTCGCGTCCGCATACCGGGACATGCGCGTGCCGCCGAGGGCTGGCCCGAGGACCGTGGAGTGGATGACGATGACCATGCCGACCCCGGACGCCCGATCCACGGCGACGACCGCCTGCTCATGGCCCGAGAAGCCGACCCATGGGCCGCCGAACGGGGTAACCCAGGGGTCAGCCATGCGCCGCAGCCTAGGGGGATCGGGTTAGGTCTGGGATAAATAGTGGCGAACAGGGCCTTTCGGCCTTGCGCAGCGGGCATGACGTGCGACAGTGTCAAAACGGATCAAATAGGACGTGGCGTTCTGCCGCTGGAGCCACGTCGGAGTTCTCGCGATGGAGGTAGTCATGACCACGCACGCCCAGGAGCCCGAACTCCTGCTCACGCCAGCCGAGGTGGCAGCGCTCTTCAGGGTCGACCCCAAGACGGTCACGCGGTGGGCCAAGGCCGGCAAGCTCACGAGCATCCGCACGCTGGGCGGGCACCGTCGCTACCGTTCCGCCGAGGTGCATGCGCTGCTCGACGCCCATGCGCCCGCCCGTCGCTACGACTCCGCTCCGATCAGCTGACCGAAGCCCGTCACGCCGGCGAGCGGCGTCAGCACAGGCACGCCCCGGCGTCAGCGCGGTGACCTCGGTGGCGCACTACGGTTGATCCATGCCGGTCACCACAGCTGCCTGTTCCGCCGCGGGGTCCGTCCATGGGTGACCCCGTCTACCGTCCGATCGTCCTCGCCGCCCGCACGGCCTTCGCCGGACTCGGCCTTCGCTTCGACATCGTCGGCGGCGAGAACCTGCCGCGGACCGGCGGCGCCGTGCTCGCCATCAACCACACCAGCTACCTCGACTTCATGCTCGGCGGCATTCCGGCGCACTACGCCGGTCACCGGCTGGTCCGCTTCATGGCCAAGGACGGCATCTTCCGCCATCCGATCGCCGGGCCCCTCATGCGCGGCATGAGGCACATCCCGGTCGACCGGGAGGCTGGGTCGGCCGCCTTCCGCGACGCCGTGGCGGCGCTCAAGGCCGGTGAGCTCGTGGGCGTGTTCCCCGAGGCCACGATGAGCCGATCCCTGGAGATCAAGGAGATCAAGAACGGCGCCGTCCGCATGGCGCGCGCGGCCGACGTGCCGCTCATCCCGATGATCATCTTCGGCGGCCAGCGCATCCTGTCCTACGGCGTGCGGGACTTCTCCCGCGGTCGGAGCGTCTGCATCAGCGTGGGGGAGCCGCTGCCCGTGCCCCGTGGCAGCAATCCCGACGCCGTCACCGAGGAGCTGCACGCCCGTCTGGCCGCACTGCTCGACCAGACCATCGAGCGCTACCCCGACAAGCCCCCCGGCGCCCCCTGGATCCCGCAACGGCTCGGTGGCGGGGCCCCCACACCGCAGGAGGCCGCCCTGATCGACGATCGCGTGCGCGTGGAGAAGGAAGCCAGGCGCAAGGAGGGCTAGCGCCCCGGGCTCGGATGCTCGGCCGTCCACACGGTGTACGCCGCCGCCGCCGTCGGCAGCGTGGCGAAGATGCGGTCCTCGCCGATGCGCAGGCCGACGCCGTGCCGGTCGAGATCGTCGAGGATCTCCCGCTTGACGCGCACGAGCGCGAGGACGGTCTCCCGGTGGGCGCAGAAGGCTCGAACGTCCTCCAGGGCGTCCAGCCCCGTGATGTCGACCTCGGTGTTGCCCTCCATATTGAGCAGGAACCACCTCGCCGGGGGCGCCGCCGCCTCGATGGCCGCCGTGCACTGCTTGACGAAGTGCTCCGCGTTGGCGAAGAACAGGGGGGAGTCGTACCGGAAGACGACGAGCCCCGGGATCTGCACGCAGTCGTGGTAGTCATCGACGTCGTGCCAGCCGGCCACCTCACGACTCTGCCCGAGAACGGCCGCATGGGGCCGAGCGACCCGGGTGAGCAGCTCGACGACGGAGATCGCGACGGCGGCAAGCACGCCGTAGAGGATGTCGAAGAGCAGCACGCCGACGAAGGCGGACGCGGCCATCAGGAACTCCCGTTGCCGGAACCGCCACAGTCGCCGGAACTCCCGCACGTCGACGAGCCGGACGGCGGCGTAGATCACGAGCCCTCCGAGGGCAGCCGCGGGGAAGGCGGCGATCACGCTCCCGAAGGCGAGCATCGAGACGATGACCAGCGCCGCGGACACCAGCGAGTACAGCTGCGTGCCGGCTCCGCTGGCGTCGGCGATCACCGTGCGACTCGCACTCGAACTGACCGGGAAGCCGCCCACGGCTCCCGCCCCGATGTTCGCCGCCCCCAGCGCCAGGAACTCCTGGTTGTTGTGGACTCGCTGGTGGTGCCGGCCGGCGAAGGCGCGGGCAGTCAGGATGTTGTCCGTGTAGCCGACGACGAAGATGCCCAGGGCGGGCAGCATCATCAGCGGGATGTCGCTCACCGCCGCCGCCGGCAGGCCGAAGGACGGGCCGCCGAATGCCACCTGGCCCACGGTCTTGACGCCGGCCTCGCCGAGGTTGAGGGCGGCCACGACGACAGTTGCCAGCAGCATGACGAAGAGCGGGATGGGCAGGCGCGGGAACCGGGGGGTCAGCCACAGGAGCAGGCCCGCCACGCCGAGGCCGATGAACACCGACGGCCAGGACAGGCCGTGCAGCGCCGCGTTCCCGGCGAAGGAGCCCAGGTCTGCGAGGAAGGAGTCCCCGGCCACGTCGACGCCCGTGACCTTGCCGACCTGGCTGGCGATCATGATGACGGCGACGCCGGCCATGTAGCCGGTGAGCACGGGCTTGGACAGCAGGTCGCCGATGAAGCCGAGCCGGAGCACCCACGACAGCAGCGCATAGACGCCGACCAGGAAGGCGAGCAGCGAGGCCAATGCGGCGTACCGCAGGGGGTCACCCAGGGCGTAGGGCGCGAGCACCGCCGCGGTGAGGAGGGCAGTCGTGGACTCGGGGCCCACCGACAGCAGCCGCGAGGAGCCGATCAGCGCGTAGACCGACATCGTGACCACGACGACCCACAGGCCGGTCTGCGGCGGCAGCCCGGCCAGCGCCGAGTACGCCATCACCTGCGGGATGAGGTACGCCGTCACGGTGACCCCGGCCAGCAGGTCGCCCCGCAGGTCCCGTCGGTCGTAGTGCAGCAGTCGCTGCACTCCGATGTGCGAGGTCACGCGACCACGTTAGGGCCGCATGCGTACCTTTGGGGCGTGAACACCAGCCACGACGTGCAGCCGGAGCCCGACAGCAAGGACTGGACCTGGGTCCTCGCCGAGCGATGCCCGGACTGCGGGTTCGACTCCCGCGAGCCACACCGGTCCGCCCTGGCGCCGCTCGTCGCCGAGGTGGGACGGCGGTGGGCCGCTGCCCTCGCCGACTGCGCGGATCCGCGGGTCCGTCCGGCCCCCGCGACATGGTCGCCGCTCGAGTACGCCTGCCACGTCCGCGACGTCTTCCGGCTCGCCACGTACCGCCTGCACCTCATGCTCGACGAGCATGATCCGCTCTTCGACAACTGGGACCAGGACGCCACCGCCCTCGAGGACGCCTACGCCGCGCAGGATCCCGGGCAGGTCGGCTCGGACCTCGGCGCGGCGGCGCAGGAGTTCGCCGGGCTGCTGGAGCAGGTGCCCGACACTGCCTGGTCACGACCCGGCCGACGCGGCGACGGCTCCTCGTTCACCGTCGAGTCGTTCGCCCGCTACCTCGTCCATGACCCCGTCCACCACCTGACCGACATCACGGGCCAGCCCTGGCAGTGACTGCTACCAGTTCCTCGCGCTGATCAGCACGTTGCGGTTCGACAGCAGCTCGACCCCGTCGTGCCTGTTCGTGAGCAGGGGAGCGGGGCGGCCCCAGAACGCCGTGGTGGCCGTCGGCGAGCCCCTGCCGATCCGCACCGTCAGCGACTTGCCGGCCTCGATGCGGGTGTCGGCGGGGAAGGGGAACGTCGAGACCCTGCGGCGCAGGTAGTAGCCGTCGAGCAGGACCGGGGTCGATCCGGTGTTGCGCAGCACCACGAACTCCTCGTTCGCCGCCCGGGAGGCCACGCGGCTCCTGGACACCGCGTTGACCTTCGCGATCCGCACGGTGCCCCGGAGCGGATCCGAGCAGTCCAGGATGCATGGGTACTCGTAGTAGAACCGCACCGACGTGTTGCGGTCGAGCAGGTAGGCACCGTCTCCGAGGAACTGGCCCTGCTCGATGTTGGGGAAGAGCGGCTCGCCGGCGCCGATGTAGAGGTCCTTGACGCTCGGGACGGCGGAGGTCCCGCTGCCGACGTGCACGACCCGGTAGTCGCCCGGAGCCAGGACCGTGCCCTGCGCGAAGTGATACCAGGACGTCAGGCTCGTGTCCCGGAGCAGCCATCCGGACAGGTCGACGGCGACGGTACCCGCGTTGCGCACGACGACGAACTCGCCGTTGAGGTTCGTCTGGTCCGTGCCCGGGGCGTCCCAGCTGACGGTCAGGGCGATGTCGGCGTCGGGCTGCTCGGGCGGGCCGCAGTGGAACGGATCCCAGATCCCTCGACCGCCGCGCTGGGCGCGCTCCACGATGACGCGGTACGGGTACGACAGAGCCGACTCCTGGTCGATGGCGAACCACATGGCCAGTCCCGACTCCGCCACGGTGGAGCTGACGTCCGAGTCGTAGGCGTTCGTCGCGGGGTCCCAGGCGAAGACGTAGCGCAGTATGCGGCCGCGATTCGTCGACGACTTGTGCGCGGATCGCAATTCGACGCGCGTCCCCGGCGGCAGGAGACCCTCGAGCTGCCGCTCGGCCTCACGCCCGCCGCACATGTCGTTGGCGAAGTGGATGCTGTCCAGGCCCGTGACCTCAGGGGTGTTCACGCCCAGGAGTCGGACCCGGGTCGGCCGACCGGCCCCGTCTTCGAGGAACTCGAAGGTGTCCCCGTCCAGGACCCTGACGATCCTGCCGGTCTCCTGGACCGGGATGCTCGTGTAGGAGCCCGACCGCACGGACTCGGGGCTGACGGCCCCGACGGCCGGGAGCGGCGCGCAGACGACGCTCAGGGCCAGGGCGCCCACGAGGGCCGCACCGGCGCCCCAGGCTCGCCCCATTCCGTGCCCTCCCGCCGCTGACGCCCCCGCACCTGCCTGGTGCCCCTTCCTCAGGGCGTATCGGACGGGATGTCGTCCGTGGCCCTTCGGTGATGACCGTCCAGGAGTTCCGCAGCGTAGTCGGGCACGTAGTGGTTCTGCTCACGCGGCGGCCGCTCGTAGCCGCTGGGGGCCGGACGCTTGGGCAGATCCAGTGGCGGCCGGATGGCAGCGAAGTACGGCACCGACGACAGCAGGTGATGGATCATGTTCAGGCGGGCGCGACGCTTGTCGTCGCCCTCGATGATGAACCACGGCGACTCTGCGATGTCCGTATGGACGAGCATCTCGTCCTTGGCACGCGAGTAGGCCTCCCATCGCGTGATCGACTCGAGGTCCATCGGCGACAGCTTCCACTGGCGCATCGGGTCGCGCAGTCGCGACTTGAACCGGGTCTCCTGCTCCGCATCGCTCACGCTGAACCAGTACTTGCGCAGCAGGATGCCGTCCTCGATGAGCAGGCGCTCGAAGATCGGCGTCTGGTGCAGGAATCGGCGGTACTCGTCCGGCGTGCAGAACCCCATCACCCGCTCGACCCCTGCTCGGTTGTACCAGGAGCGATCGAAGAAGCGGATCTCGCCTGCCGCGGGCAGCTCGGAGACGTATCGCTGGAAGTACCATTCGGTGCGCTGGCGGTCGTTCGGGGTGGGCAGGGCGACGATGCTCGCGACCCGCGGGTTCAAGTACTGGGTGAGCCTCTTGATCGTCGATCCCTTGCCGGCCGCGTCGCGTCCCTCGAAGACGACGACCATGCGGATGCCTTCGAGCCGCACCCACTCCTGCATCTTCACGAGCTCGGCCTGCAGTCGGTAGAGCTCCTTCTCGTAGAGCGCCTTGGGCACCCGGTCGACGGCCGGGGTGCTCGTCCGCCGATCGGCCCTTTCTTCTCTCTTGTCATCCTTCTTGGCCACGGGGCCAGTCAAGCACCAGCCGAGGGCCGACCAGAGGTTTTGGCAGGGAATTGGCGGCGGCGAGGCCAGCGGCGTCACCCCCGATCGCTACCGTGCAGCCCGTGACCGTTCACGGGGAGCACCGCGGCCTCCACGGCGCCCTGCTCATGATTGCGACCATCGTGCTGAGTGCCTGCGCCGCAGGCAGCAACGGTGCGACGCCGGGCGCGACTGCCCTCCAGCTGACTGCCACGAACCTTTCCCCCAAGGGGCGGACGGTTACCGGCGTGCCCGTCCTGCGCGTCGTCGACGGCGACACCCTGCACGCGCTGGTGGCCGGACGCGACGTCACCGTGCGACTGATCGGCATCGACACCCCGGAGACCGTCAAGCCCGACTCCCCTGTCGAATGCTTCGGGCCCGAGGCCTCGGAGTTCGCCATGGAGGTGCTCACCGGGCAACGGGTGACACTCGAGTTCGACGCCTCGCAGGGTGACGAGGACCGGTACGGCCGCACCCTGGCCTACGTGTGGCTCGAGCTTCCCGATGGACAGCGCAGTCTGTTCAATCTCGAGGCCGTCCGCGGGGGCTTCGCCGAGGAACGGCAGTACGGGGCCACGCCCTATGCGTGGAAGGACGCATTCGCGTCGGCAGAGAGCGTCGCCCGGACTGCCGACGCCGGCCGGTGGGGAGCCTGCCCGAGCTGACACCGCAGGCCGACGATACTTCGCACCCTCGGCAAAGTCGGTGGGTCCTGGTTGACGGTCGCCGTCGTGCCGCCCGCCCCGTCGCACCCCCGCAGTTCGCCCACCCGCTGAAGGGAGGCTGCCATGATCAGGGAATGAGCCACCACCTTCAGATCACGTTTGATGCCCGTGATCCACGAGCCCTGTCGTCGTTCTGGCGCGATGCGTTGGGCTATGTCCACCCCGGTCCGCCTGGTGTCGCCGTACCAGAAGGCGCTGACCCACTGGAAGCCTGGGACGACTTTCTCCAGCGCATAGGGGTGCCGGCCGATCAGCGGAATACCCGGTCTGCGATCGAGGATCCGGACGGGCAAGGGCCACGGATGTTCTTCCAGCAGGTGCCCGACGACAAGATCGCCAAGAACCGGGTGCACCTCGACGTCCGTGCGGCTCCGGGGCTTCAGGGAGATGAGCGAATGGCGGCGCTGGAGGCTGAGTGCGAGCGACTCGTGGCGCTTGGCGCAACGCGACTTCGTCGCCATGACCCGGCCCCTCCCATGAGCGCCGGGCACATCGTGATGGCCGATCCCGAGGGCAATGAGTTCTGCCTAGACTGACCAGTCAGGCCACCTGGGCGCACCGCCTGGCCAAGCCGCCCGTCAACCAGCGCCCACCGACTTCGCCGATAGGGACGTCGCATATGGAAAGGCGGCAGAGGACCCGCGGCCGTGGGGTCGCATCGCGGCGGCTCGTGGCCGCCACGCTTGTCGCATGCGCGGCGGCGACTGCTCAGGCGAACCCCGCCGCGGCCATGACGCCTGGCCTCGGACCGAAGGGTCCGACCGTCTCGGGGCTGACGGTCGATCGGGTGGTCGACGGCGACACCCTGCACGTGCGCCTGGGAGGATCCGACGTCACCGTCCGCATGATCGGCATCAACGCGCCCGAATCGGTCAAGCCCGACTCACCGGTCGAGTGCTACGGCCCGGAGGCTTCCGACTACGCGAAGGCGGCACTGACCGACCGGCAGGTCACCTTGGAGTTCGACCGCTCGCAGGGGCGGACCGACCAGTACGGACGCACCCTGGCGTACGTGTGGCTCGAGCAGTCCGACGGCAGCCGCACCCTGTTCAACCTCCAGGCCGTGCGGAGCGGCAACGCCCGGGAGCGCCAGTACGTGCGCACCCCCTACGCCTGGAAGCGGGCCTTCACGAATGCCCAGCGACGGGCCCGGGCCGCCCACGCGGGCCTGTGGGGAACCTGCCCAGGCTAGGTCACTCGCCTTCGGGCCCGGTTGCGTGGCGATCCTGACACTCCCCGAACATTGAGCGGACGGACTCCTCATGCCGGTGCGGCACGGTTGGCACCATCGACCGCTCATCATGAGGAGATCCACATGACCGACTCGCCCCTGCCGACCCCCGAACCAGCAGACAGCCTGCCCACCGAGCCCCTGCAGCTCGCGGATCAGCAGCCGGTCGACACCGCGCCCGCGGCGGCAGCTGCCGCGTCCACGAGCTCGAAGCACACCGTCCTCGCCGTGGTGGGCGGCGCACTGGCGGTCGGCCTCATCGCCATCGTCGGCGTGCTCGGCTTCGCCATCGGTCACTTCACGTCCGACAACCGGGGTGATGACCGGCTCGCGAGCGATCGCACTGCCGTGCAGAACGACACCGAGGCCGGCGGCCCGCTCGGCGGGCAGGGCCAGGGCATGCTGCCCGGCCAGGGCGTCGACCCCCGCGGCATCGACCCGGACGGCGACAACTGGACCGGCCGCCAGGGTGAGGGCCGTGGTCACGGCCAGGGCATGCTGCCCGGCCAGGGCACCACTCCCGGCCAGGGAACGGCACCCATGACGCCGACCCCGCAGTCCAGCACGAGCCCCAGCGGGACCTGACACCACCGCACCGCACTGATGCCTCGGCACACGTGGGGCGGTTCCTCCCCCCGGGAGGCCCCACGAGTGACGAGGCATCAGTGGCGTGCGGACGCTTCCGCCTCCTCCACCAGTTCCCGGGGACCGGCCACGAAGACGTACTCGGTGTTGCGCAGGTGGCTCACCTCGCCGACTCGCACCCCCGCCGGATTGTGGATGCCGATCTGCGCCCCCACGTAGCGCTTGCTGTCGAAGGCGAGCAGTCGCACGTCCTCGTGCCCGGCCCCGCGCAGCGTCGCGAGGATCACGTCCGGCTCGATCCAGGACTCGTCGTTGTACGAGACGACGACGACCCGGGCCCGAACGCGGCCGATGACAGAGCGCAGGGCGTCGGGCATCTCACGCTTGCGATTGAAGACCGACTTCGTCGACTCGTCCCTGGCATCGACGCGCTTGCGCGCCACCCCGTAGGCCTCCGGCTCGTCCCAGCGGACGAGCGTCTCCCACACGTGGTAGTTCGTGAAGTAGCGATGCTGGTTGTAGGGCGGGTCCAGGTACGCGAGATCGACGTCGGGCAGCGAGTCGACGAGTTCCGTCGCGTCACCGAGCACCGAGCGGCCGGGGCCGGCAAGCAGCGCCGGCGGCCGGAGCTCGAGCTCGTTGTGCGCCCGTGGCGCCCACTGCTTCAGGTAGGCCATCTGCAGGCCCGTGGTGGAGTCCACGCGGTCCGCCGCCAGCATCAAGGAGGTCAGCAGCACGGGGAACAGCGGCGAGTCCCGGTAGCTCTCCTCCAGCTCGTCGCGGATCGCGTCTATGCGCTCGCCGTTGCGCGGCTGGAAGAACCGGCTGTCGAGGCAGAACGTGCGAGTGAAGTAGCCCACCCGACCGGGCAGCGCGGCGAGCCGGCGGAGGACGTCGTCGAGCTCGTCAACGTCGATGGTCCTCACGTCGGTCGCGATGTAGCAGCGTGCCAGCACATCCGAGTACGTCGCGATGTCACTGGCCGTGACGTGGATGCCGCGACGCTTGAACTCCTGCGCGACGCGGGTGGTGCCCGTGAACAGGTCGAGCGCGGTCGTGGCGCCCACGGCGGTGGCGATCTCGCCGAGGACGGGCACGAGGGTGCGCTTCGATCCCAGGTACTTGATCACCGTCGCAGGCCTCGGACCTCAGGCATGCAGGGCGGCGTCGGCCGGACCCACGGCGAAGCGGGTGAATCGCACCTCGAGGCCCGACCGTGTCGGCGCGCAGCAGAACGGACCGGCCCGCCAGGCGACGCCGGGAGCCAGCGGCACCAGTCGGACAAGTCGCCAGGGCCCGTCCGCGCGCGCCCTGATCGTGAGTGCGTCACCGTCGCGGCTGGCCCGGATGGTGACCTCGCGGCCGGCCCAGTCCGGCACGGGCGCAACAGACCAGTCGGACACCTCCCGCGTCACCACGGCACCGACCTGCGGCGCACCGTCGCTCACCTCGACCCCCGCCTTGGTCCACGTGCGGTCGTCGGCACGCACCATCACCCCGGCCTGGTCGAACTGGGCGGTGTAGTCCAGGACGAACGAGACCTCGACGGCGACCCGGTCTGGGAAGTCGACGAGCAGCGCGTGGCCACTGTCGTGGACGAAGCCGTACGACGTCGTCCGCCAGAAGTCGCTGCCCTCACGGGCGGTCACGACGAGGTCCGGCCCGTCGACGCGAAGGGTCGGCGGCGGGTTCAGCCAGGAACCGTCAGCCCAGGGGACGTCCCTGGTCACCACGCCCTCACGCCCCAGCGCCGCGCACGACAAGCCGGTCGAGCAGGTCCTGCGTGGCTGCGGTCACCCGCTCGACGGCCTCGTCGAAGGCCTCGCGGTTGTGCGGCGCCGGTTCGCGGAAGCCGCTGACCTTGCGCACGTACTGAAGGGCGGCAGCGCCAACTTCCGACGCTGCGACATCCTCGGTGAAGGGCGGCCTGAGGGTCTTGATGCTGCGGCACATGCCTACGAGGGTAACGGCCCCGAACCAGCGCCGACCTTGAGGTTGGCGGGCGAATTCGTCGGGCGAACGCCCGCCAACCTCAAGATCGGCGGGGGTGGCGGGTGGGATCAGCCGCCGATCGCAGACATCGGACGATCGGGCTGGACGAATGTCGGGTCGTTGATGCCATGACCGGGCAGCTTCGAGGAGACGGACGACGCCAGCAGGCGCGTGATCGCGGCCCGCCGCTCCGCCTCGCTTGGGCCCGGATCGCGCAGCGTTGCCCGCACGTCGGTCTCGTCGCGGGTGAACAGGCAGTTGCGCAGCTGCCCATCGGCCGTCAGTCGCAGGCGGTCGCAGGCGGCGCAGAACGGCTTCGACACGCTGGCGATGATGCCGACGGTGGCGGGGCCGCCATCGATGGTGAACTCCTCAGCGGGCGCCGAACCGCGGCCCGGCACCGAGGCGAGGTCGAACTCCTCGGACAGCATCGCGTGGATCTCGCCGGCCGTGACCATCGCGTCGCGGTCCCACGCGCCGTGCGGATCCAGCGGCATCTGCTCGATGAAGCGCAGGCTCCACTCGTGGGCCAGCGCATGCCTGAGCATCGGGACGGCCTCGTCGTCGTTGACTCCGCGCATGAGCACCGTGTTGACCTTCACCGGGGTCAGGCCCGCCGCCTGCGCCGCCGCGATGCCGGCCAGCACGTCGTCGAAGCGGTCCCTGAAGGTAAGGGTGCGGAACCGCTCCCGACTGAGAGTGTCCAGGCTGACGTTGACCCGCTCGAGCCCCGCCGCTGCCAGCGGCCCGGCCAGCTCGACAAGGCGCAATCCGTTGCTGGTCAAGGTGATCCGTGGCGGATCGGGCAGGGCGTTGATGCGCCGCACGATCTCGACGAGATCCGGGCGCAGCAGCGGCTCGCCGCCCGTCAGCCGAATGGTCCGGATGCCCTCGTCGACGGCGATCCCGATCACGGTCAGCAGCTCGTCGACCGACAGCAGGTGGTCGCCGGGAAGCCAGTCGGCGAAGTCCGGCGGCATGCAGTACGTGCAGCGCAGGTTGCAGCGGTCCGTGACCGACACCCGCAGATCGCGGTGCACTCGGCCGTACGAGTCGACGAGGGAGGTCATGCGCAGTTGACCCACTCGTCCGTGCCGTCCGCGAACACCTGGTGCTTCCACACGGGCAGCCGTTCCTTCGTCAGGTCGACCAAGGCGGCGCAGGCGGCGAAAGCAGCCTCGCGATGTGCCGCGGACACCACGGCGACCAGCGCGGCATCCCCGACGGCGAGACTGCCGACGCGATGCGCGACCGCGAGGCCGACGAGGTCGAACCGCGCGTCGATCTCGGCAGCGACGTCGGCCAGCACGCGGCCGGCGGTCGGGTGCCCCTCGTAGGTCAGGGACGCGACCTCGCGACCGTGATCGCGATCCCGGACGTTGCCGCTGAAGCACACCACCGCACCCGCGCGGTCATCGGCGACAAGGCGGTGGAGGGCGTCGAGATCAAGCGGGCGCTCGGTCACCTCGACCCGCCGGATCTCTCCCATCGGGTCATTATCACCCCCTGTCCTTTGTCCCGGATACCGGGACAAAGGACAGAAGTCGCACCCGGAGAGCTCCCAACACGTCAGTGGTCCCGGTATCCGGGACAAAGGACAGGGGTGGGAACTAGACGGACGACCGTCCGGGGTCGGCCACCCGAACCGGGGGCACCTGGATCCACGGGAAGCGGATCCACTTGTCGGTGGATCGCCAGGCGAGCTCGGGCGCATAGGTGGTGTGCGGCTTCTCGTAGATCACGGCCACGCGGACGTCGGCCGCAGCGGGGAGCAGGGCGCGCACGAAGTGCAGCGTGGCCCCCGTATCGGCGACGTCGTCGGCCACCAGGACGCGCTTGCCCACGAGGTCGGCCAGGTGCGGCTGGTCCCCGATCAGGACGGGCTCGGGCAGGGTCTCCCCGGCGTCGGTGTAGAACTCGACGTTGACGTGGCGCACGTCCTTGATGTCCAGCGCGTAGGCCAGCCCTGCCGCGACGAACAGCCCGCCGCGCACGACGCCCAGGATGGCGTCGGGGATCCAGTCCTCGTCGACGACCTGCTGGGCCAGCCAGCGGATGCCGACGCCGAAGTCGCTGTACGTGAGGATCTCCACCTCGGAGTCCTGCGGCGCTCCCACGGGTCAGATCTGCGTACGGTAGAAGTTGGCGAACGAGCGGCTGGGGGTCGGACCTCGCTGGCCCTGATAGCGGGAGCCGTACTTCTCCGAGCCGTATGGATGCTCGGCCGGGCTGGAGAGCCGGAACAGGCACAACTGGCCGATCTTCATCCCCGGGTACAGCATGATCGGCAGGTTCGCCACGTTGGACAGCTCCAAGGTCACGTGACCGGAGAAGCCCGGGTCGATGAACCCGGCCGTGGAGTGGGTGAGCAGCCCGAGCCGCCCGAGCGAGGACTTGCCCTCCAGCCTGCCGGCGATGTCGTCGGGCAGCGTCACGACCTCGAGGGTCGAGCCGAGGACGAACTCGCCCGGATGCAGGACGAACGGCTCGTCGCCCTGCGGCTCCAGGAGCCTCGTCAGGTCGGGCTGCTCGACGCTCGGGTCGATGAACGGGTACCGGTGGTTCTCGAAGACGCGGAACCAGCGATCGAGCCGGACGTCGATGCTCGACGGCTGGATCATGTCCTCGGCGTAGGGCTCCAGCCCCACGCGCTCGGAATCGATCTCGGCCTTGATGTCACGGTCGGAGAGCAGCACGGCCCGAGGCTACCGGCCCACGGCCCGGCCGTGAGGCAGTACCGTCCCCTGGTGACCCTGCACATCACGGACCCGGCGCATCTCGCGCTGCGTCGAGGCATCCGTGCGGCCATCGCCCTGCCACTCGTGCTGGCGACCGCCCTATACCTGATCGACGACCAAGCGGGTGCCATCTTCGCCGTCTTCGGGACGGTCGGCCTGCTCGTGAACGCCGACTTCGCGGGGACGGCCGGTGCCCGACTGGCCTCCTACCTGCTCACCGGCGTCGCGGGAACCGTCGCCCTCTCGGTCGGCTGGGCCGCCTCGTTCAGCACCGCCGCGGCCGTCGCCGTCACGCTTATCGTCGCCTTCGGCCTCGCCTTCGCCAACCTCCTGCGAGGGACGATCGCCGTCGGCACGCCGGCAGTCCTGCTCGTCTTCGTCGTGGCCGTCTCCATCGACCCGTCGCCCACCAACCTGCCCGCCTACCTGGTCGGGTGGTGGCTCGCGGTCGTCGTGAGCACCGCGACGGCGTTGCTGCTGCTTCCGCGGAACCAGAAGGCCGACCAGCGGGCGGCCCTCGCCGATGCCCTCGCCACGGCAGCACGCGCTGTCGACCGGATCTGGGTGCAGGACGAGGGCTCCGCGGACGACTTCGCCGACTTCTCCGCAGCCGTCGACAGCCTCGACCGGCAGCGCGGCGGGAGCCTCATGCGCGCCACCGGACTGAGCCGGCGAGAACAGGCGCTCGCCCTGCTCGTCGACCATGTCACCTGCGCCCGCATGCTGCTGTCCGACTCGCCCCGCCTGGCCATCGGAGGCGACGCCGCGCCCATCACCGCCCGCACCAACCTCGCCCGGGCCGTGGCCGCCGCGCTCGACGATGCCGCCGCGGCCATGCGCGATCCGCTGCACCTGCCCACGGGCGCGGGTGTCGACGGTGCCCGGGTGGCCCTCGCGGCAGCCATGGAGTGCTGGGTGCTCCAGCAGTCCCAGGGTGGTGGCGATCCCGCGGTGACAGCCCAGCGCATCGGGGCCGATCACTCCCTGCGCATGGCCGCCCTGATGGTGGAGCAGATCGTGGAACTGTGCCGGGTGGCCAACGGCGGCCGGGTCGAGGAGCTGCAACGGCTGCCGCCGATCCCATTGCGACCGTGGTCCGCCGTCGTGCTCTCGCAGATCCACCCCGATTCCCCGTGGCTGCGCAACGCCCTGCGCAGTGCGCTGGGCCTGGGGATCGCCGTGCTGATCGTCAACCTGACCGGAGTCGAGCACGGCTTCTGGGTGCTGCTCGGCGTAATCTCCGTGCTGCGGTTCGATGCCATCGGCACGCGGAGATTCGCGGTCCAGGCGGTTGTCGGCACCGTCCTCGGTGTCGTCGTCGCGACCATCATCATCACCGGCATCGGCGCTGATCCCTGGGTGCTGTGGCTGCTACTGCCCCCCGCGGTGTTCCTGGCGGCGTGGTCGTCGAGTGCGATCAGCTACCCGGTCGGCCAGGCGGCCTTCTCTGGCCTTGTGCTCATCGCGCTCAGCATCATCGAATGGCCCCCGAAGATGTCACTCGGACTCGTCCGGATCGAGGACGTCCTGATCGGCGCCGCCGTGGCAATCGTGGTCGGACTGCTCTTGTGGCCGCGCGGTGCCCTCGGCAGCCTCAGGCAGCAGCTCGCGGTCGCTGTGCGCGCCGCCGATGCCTATCTGGCGGCCGCCCTGGACGCCTGCACGACGCCCACTCCTCCCGAGGATCTGGACCGTCGCCGGTTGGAGTCGGCCCACGCGGCCCGGCGGGCCAGCGAGACATTCGACCTCTCGGTGACGCAGCGTGGTGCCATCGACGACCTGCGCCCGTGGGCCAGCGTGACGACGGTGACGTACCTGCTCATCTCCGCCGGACGGATCATCGCGCATTTCGCAACGACCACGCCGAACCTGTACGCGCACCCGGAGATCGGCACAGCGGTGAGTCTCGCCCGTGCGGACAGCACGGCGCACTGGGACGCGTTCGCCACGGCGCTCCTCGAGGGCGGGCGGCCGGCCGAAGTCCCCAGCCCAGCCGGGGACACCCCCTACCCGAACGTCGCCCGCATCGACTCCGCCGGCGACGCGCGAGCGCTGGTGATCTCCATCTGGGCGATCGACTGGGCGCGCCACCTGGACCGATTGTCGACCAGCCGAGCACCAGCTGAGTCGCCACTGGCATAATCCATCTGTTCCGCGGGTGTAGTTCAATGGCAGAACATCAGCTTCCCAAGCTGACAGTGCGGGTTCGATTCCCGTCACCCGCTCCACCGAAACCCCTTGGCAATCAAGGAGTCCTCGCATCGCAGGCCGAGCCACTGAAGTTGGCTCGCCAGTGCCCGAAACCGCCCCATCTGGTCCTCACAGTGGCAGGCAAGGCTCGGAATCCCTCCGTGCCAGACGACTGAGTCCGGTATCCGGTACTTGTGTGACAGCCGGACGCTGATACCTCGGAGGCTCCACCGACGCCAACGCTCTTCGCACCGCGTTACGCGAGATTCCCTACCGGCGCGAGATCGCCTTGATCGGCATTCCCTCCACCCGATGCAGCTGACGGATGTCAATGGCCAGTTTGCGGTCCCCGGCTTTGGCCAGGTGGAGGTCCCCACTCTGCTCGGTGTTTCAGGGTCGGCCAGGGGCGGCTCCGGTCCGGTGCCTTCCGAAGATCAGCCGTCCCTGTTCAGGTACCGGTCACGTCGCGCCAGGATCGAGGTCCGTGTCCGCGAGGTGAGCAGGTCCGGTGCCCCCAGGTCCATCACCCCGTACAGCCGGTGCGGGTTCACGCCGTTGGCCCGCAGGAGCGGCTCGGCGCGCTGGGAGACACTCCCCGTCACGTCGAAGCGGGCGAGCAGATCCTGGACCGCGAGGCCTGACGCATAGCCCCCGACGGAGCCGTTCGCGCGACAGATCACCCAGGCGACGGCCGCAGCTCCGCGCAGACGCGAGGCCTTGCGACGGAAGACGGCCGGGTCGCCACAGGCGGCGCGGCTCAGGAATCGGCGCATAGCCGTGCGATGCTCGACGTCGAGGAGTTCGTCGGCGACCCGGTCGCAGGCGTCCAGCACCTCCTGGACGACGAGCCGGATGTCCTCGTCGATCCCAGCCCACTCGAACGCCTCGTCAGGAAGCGGCACGTCGTCGAGGGCCATGAGCTGCATGCGGCCACCCACCGCCCGGTCGAGTCTCTCGAGCATGATCCCTTCGTAGTCGAGGCCATCCTCGTTCGACATCAGGTGAGGCAGGCCGGCCAGCAAGGCGGCCGGGCCTTGCAGCCTCGCCGAGCGGATGATCCGCTGGTAGTCCGGTTCCCACGCGTCGACGGCCGCCAGGGTTTCCGCGGTCAGGGCGGGCCGGATGCCTCTGACGTGGTGGCAGTAGCGGATGAAGGCTCGGAGGAGTTCGGGGAGCTGTGCCAGGTAGGACGCCTCAGCGACGATCTTGCGGGGGACCCAGTCGACGAGCAGCATCTCGACGTTGACGGGGCTCCACCGCAGCGGGTCACCTGGGCCGTAGTCGGTCCCGAACCACAGCACGCTGTCCAGCAGCCCTCGCTGGTCCGGACCGTCGAGGCCGGCAGCGAAGGTCGAGTCGAAGAACTGCTCGGCGATCGCCCGTACGTCGGCCTCCGCCCACTCAGGTCGTTCCGGCGGCACTGCCCCATGAGGCAGCATGCGCACCATCCACTCGACCAGGGGTCGGCACATCGGCCAGGTGTCGGAGGCCAGCGGCGGGTAGAGGCGGGCTCCGTGCTCGATCGCCTGCTCGATCACCGCGCGCGCCACCGCCGGGTCGACTTGCGAGAGCGACTGGTCGGGTTCGGTGATCGTCGACGACACCAGGGTGGTCAGATCGCTCAGAGCCTGCGGGACGACGAAGGCGTCCTTCACCACGGTGCCCAGGTTGTGGTCGACGTACACCAACGCGGAGATGCTGTGGCCCGAGGGCAGGGTGACGCCGAGCAGGTAGTCGTCGCCGTCACCGAGGACATGCGTCATGAGCCAGACCTCGGGTTCGAGCCGGGCACGCTGCAGGTCGGCGAGCCACTCCGGGAGGGGATGGCGCCGCGTCGCCAGCACGCGCCCGATCCGCGCGGCCATCACCTCGTCGGCGGTCATCGCGTGCATCGCGGTCAGCGCCGCCGTCGTCTCGGCGTACGAGGTCCCGCCGAACGACTCCACGAGGTCGTCGAGGCTGACACGCTGCTCGCTCCTCGCGAAGGGGTCGCGGCTGCGGGGGTCTGTCACCTCAAGCAGCCCGCTGACGATCTCCAGGAATTCCAGGGGCTCGGCACCTCTGAGCGCGCGACGCAGCCCCTGCATGAGCAGTTGCTCGCGCCCGGAGTCGTCGTGGTCGCGCTGCGGCGGCTCCACGCTCGCGTGCGAACGTCTGGGTTGGGGGCTCGGCCTGCGGCCTCCACGGCCGGTCTTCCTCGTCACACACCCAGATTACGGAGTCCGGTGAGGCGTCAGCGCATGTTCCCGCCCGGATGGACCGTCTAGGGGATCCGTTCTCCGATGCCGCCTGATTGCGGCCGCACGGCCCAATGGCCGGAAAAACACCTATATCACGCCTATGTTGCAACTTCTAGCCCTATAGACGACTATTAGGACGGCCTCATCTGGTTGTAGACTCATGAATAGTTTAGAATCAAGCCATAGAGCGAGGCGAACCCATGAGCGGCATCGTGCGCAGCACCGACGCGTGGGAGGCGGAGCTTGGCCAGCGGCTGCGCACCGCTCGAAAGCGGGCCCGTCTCTCCCAAGCAGCGCTCGCGACCAAGGCGAACGTGTCCTTGAGCGCCATCAAGTCGCTCGAGGCAGGTCGGGGCTCCACGTTGCGCACGTTCGTCGGCGTGGTCCGTGCCTTGAACCTCGACACCGGACTGGACCGGATGTTCGCCGTCGCCTCGACCGTCTCCCCGGTCGCCATGCTGCAGGCACGTCGCGATCTGAAGCTGGGTGGGGGACAGTGACCATCTACGTTCCCGTCGACCTCGTCGAGGTGAGAGTGTGGGGCAGGCCAGTGGGCGCCGTCGCACTCGACCCGTACCTCGGCTACTACGCCTTCGAGTACTTCCCCGAGTGGGTGGACACCGGTGCCCAGCTCTCGCCCCTCGTGGTCCCCAACCAGGTCGGGCCGTTCGTGTTCCCCCAACTCGATCGGGCGACCTTCTACGGGCTGCCGGGCCTGCTCGCCGACGCACTGCCTGACGCGTTCGGCAACGCGGTCATCGATGCGTGGCTGACCAGCCAGAGCATCGACAAACGCCAGATCACCGCCCTCGACCGGCTCGCCTACGCGGGTGAGCGCGCCCTTGGTGCTCTCACCTTCCACCCGCCGGTGCAGGCATTGGACGCGCCAGCCACGGCCATCCAGATCGCCGACATCGTCACGCAGGCCCGCGACGTCGTCGCCGGCAGGATCGCCGATGCCGACGTGAACCGCCAAGCCCTGCGCCAGGTCATCCAGGTGGGATCGTCCGCCGGGGGAGCACGAGCCAAGGCAGTGATCCTGCTGAACCCTTCCACCGACCAAGTGCGCTCGGGATACGCGCCGACCGAGCCCGGCTTCGAGCCGTGGATCATGAAGCTGGACGGCGTCAGCGCGGCCGCGGACGGGGCCATCAACTCCCTCGACGCGCCCCAGCAGTACACCCGCATCGAGTTCGCCTACTACTTGATGGCGCGCGCCGCTGGTATCCAGATGTCCGAGTCGCGGCTCCTGGCCGAAGGCCCCCGCGCCCATTTCCTCACGCGTCGCTTCGACCGAGACGAGAACGGCATACGCGTCCACATGCAGTCCCTGTGCGCGATCGACCACCTCGACTTTCGCCACAGGAACGCCCATTCGTATACCCAGTACTTCGCTGTGATCCGTCGTCTCGGGATCGACGACGATGCCATCGCGCAGGCCTACCGGCGGATGGTCTTCAACGTCGCGGCCATGAACCGCGACGATCACACGAAGAACTTCTCCTTCCTCCTGCCGAAGGAGGGCGTCTGGCAGCTGTCTCCAGCGTTCGACGTGACCCATGCGTTCAACCCGTCAGGCGAGTGGACCCAGCACCACCAGATGAGCGTCAACGGCAAGTTCGACGGGATCACTCTCGCCGACCTGTACGCGGTCGCGGACGCTCAAGGTGTCCCGGGGTACAAGAAGATCACCGACGAGGTGGTGGCTGCGGTGCGGGCGTGGCCCGACTTCGGAGCCGAGGCAGGAGTGGATCCCCGGACCATCCGGAGCATCAGCGATCAGACGGCCGACCACATCCTCGTCACCTCGCGCCGATAGGCAGGCCGGGCTGGCACCCGGGTGGCGGCCGGTCGCGTACCGTCACCCACATACCTCCGCAGATGGTCGCCGACCACGCGCACCTGCGCAGGGGGCGAAGGCGACCCCGTCAAGCAGGTGGAGGCACGATGAGCAGAGCCGCGAGGACTGATGGTCAGTCGCCATCGATGCACTCTGCCGACGGCCACGATCTGATCCGCGTGCACGGCGCGCGCGTGAACAATCTCAAGGACGTCAGCATCGAGATCCCCAAGCGCCGGCTGACGGTGTTCACCGGCGTCTCCGGCTCGGGCAAGAGCTCGCTGGTGTTCGGCACGATCGCTGCGGAGTCGCAGCGGATGATCAACGAGACCTACAGCGCCTTCGTGCAGGGCTTCATGCCAAGGCTGGCGAGGCCAGAGGTCGACGTACTCGACGGGCTGACGACCGCCATCATCGTCGACCAGGAGCGGATGGGTGCCGACGTCCGCTCCACGGTCGGCACCTGACCGCGGCCCTCCCGGACACCGCGAGACGAGGTTCCTGACGCGCTGAGGGCCCCGCGCTCGCGCGTAGGGCCCACCGGGACGGCAGGTCCCACCACTGGCTCCCCGTCACCAGAGTGCGAGGGGTTCCAGCATCTCGCTGGCCCGCCTGGCGGCGAGCAGGAGCTCGGCCGCGCGCGCCGGGTTGAACAGGGGTCCTTTGCCGTCTGTCAGCAGTCGATCCACGAGAGCCACGCCGCGGGCGGGGACGGGTGCCGGGGTCCGCAGTCGTTCGGCGAGCTCGCGCAGATCAGTTTCGGCGACCAGGACGGCGTCCCAGTTCACCGGGACCGCGGTCACCCGCCTGGGTCCGGCAGCGGTCGCCTCGGACACGATCCGGTCCATCGCGGTCGCGAGGCTGCAGCGGTGCCGGTCGGTCACCAGGTCGTGTGCTCGGACCGCCAGCAGGACCGAGCTCTCGGGCGAGGCGCCGGACGCCAGCAACTCGTCGAGCCGGCCGGCGAAAGCCCGGGCGGCCAGTCGCTGCCATGGCGTCACGTGGAGCGAGTCAATGCCGACGTCGGCGTTGTGCAGTAGAACGAGCACTGATATCTCCCCATGTCCGGGTCGGTGCCATGAGACAGCCTAGGCGGCGCTGCGGCGGTTTGTCCTTCCGTGATCCGTGCGCGAGCGCCGGCGTCCTTGACGCGATCTAGGCGGGTCCCCACTCGGCGGCCGAGGCACCTTCGTCGGCGTGGCCCTGCAGGCAATCGCCGCCTCGGATGCGATCCAGAAGAACGTACGGAACCGCAGGGACCGCCGCTCGAAATCACGAGCCACTGGCGCAGCGTGGCCCGGACTCCGCATGCCCGGAATCCGGGCCACGCTGCGTCTAGGGTGGCATCGGACGACGACCGAGAGGAACCGCAATGGGATCGATCCTGGGGATCAGCGAGGAGCGCCGGCTGCGCATCCAGTCCGGTGGCCTCGACGTGTCGGCCCGCACCGGGTTCCTCCTGGGCGCCTTCTACACCGGCCTGTCGTACCAGCCGAACCTGCTCTCGCGCGGCACCCGGGACCAGGCGATCGTCAGCGGCGTCGCCGCATCGGTCGGCTACGGCTGGGGCGTCTCCGCGCACTCCTTCCTGCGCACGACCGCGAACCGCATTCCGGCTTCGCGATCCTCGCGGACCGGACGCATCGCCTCGGGCGTGACCGTCGATGCCGTCGCCGCGCTCGCCGGACTGGCGGTGTCGCGCGCACTGCCTCCGCAGGAGCACGAGTCGTCCCGGCGCGCGCTGATCCGTCTCGTCGGCGTCGGTCTGTGCGCCGCGGGCACGGCGGGCCTGGGGGCCGACGGCCTGGAGTCTGCGCGCGGTCGCGCGGGCTTCCGAGCCCTCTCCGTGCTGACGGCAGTGGGCACGGTGGCCGGCGGCTACGCACTGACGCGACCGGGCACGGCAACCCGCGGATCGCTGGAGCCCGGCCAGGAGGTTGCCCACGAGAACGTCGTCCGCGAAATCTCCATCCCCAAGGCGCTGGCTTCCGGCCTGGCAGTGACCGGCCTGCTGATGGCGGTGGCGCGGGGGGAGTCGATGCTGAGCGGCGCCGTTGCACGTGGTGCCGCGCGCGTTCTGGGCGGGGAGCCCTCGGATCACCGTGCCCTCGGACGCCTCGGCGCCGCCGGTGCGCTGGCCGGTATCGGCTGGGGAGCCGTCACGGCCGCCAACACGGTGCTCACCAAGGCCGGCGTCGGCGCCGACGTGGAGCACGCGTCGCCGCCGGACCTCCCCGAGGTCACCGGCGGCCCCGGCTCCCTCAGCCCGTGGCAGGACCAGACGCGGGAGTCGCGTCGGTGGCTGTCGATGGTGCTGCGACAGGAGACCATCGCCGAGGTGCTCGACGAGCCGGCCAAGCAGCCCATCCGGGTCTACGGTTCCCTGGAGTGCGCCGACACCGACCAGGGGCGCGCCGACCTGCTGCTCGCCGAGATCGACCGGACAAGGGCCCTCGAGCGGTCCGTGTTCACGCTGTTCTCCCCCACCGGCTCGGGCTACGTCAACTACGTGGCGACCGAGACCCTCGAGTACCTCACCCGTGGCGATTGCGCATCCGCGTGCATCCAGTACTCCGTCCTGCCCTCGGCCCTGTCGCTGACCAAGGTCGGCTCGGCCACCGAGCAGACGCGACTCCTCGTCAACGGGATCGTGCAGCGGCTCATGTCGATGCCCGCCGAGTCCCGCCCCAAGTTCTTCCTGTTCGGCGAGAGCCTGGGATCGCAGGTCAGCGAGGAGATGTTCCGCGGCCAGGGCACGACGGGTCCGGGCGGCATCGGCCTGGACGCCGCCCTGTGGATCGGCACGCCCAATGCGACCGTCTTCCGTGACGAGCTGTGGGGCACCCGCACCACGGCCGAGGCACCGGAAGTGGGACCGGGTGCCTTCTACCTGCCGCGGGCGATCCGGGACTGGCGAGCCCTCCCCGCGGAGCGTCGCGCCGACATCCGGTTCCTGCTGCTGCAGAACGGCGACGACCCCGTCCCCAAGTTCGGCACGCCGCTGCTGTGGAAGCGTCCCGACTGGCTCGGCCCGAGCAGCAGCCGCCCGCCAGGCGCTCCCCTGCACACCCGGTGGCTGCCTGTCGTCACCTTCATCACGACCTTCATCGACCTGCAGAACGCCCTCGTGCCCACCCCCGGCGTCTTCCAGGAAGGCGGCCACGACTACCGCCGCGAGATTCCCGAGGCGGTGCGCTCCACCTTCGGACTCGACATCGACGACGAGCAGATGCGCAGGGTGCAGACGGCATTGCGCGAGCGCGAGCTCGTCTGGGAGACTCGGCGGCAGTGGGCCAAGGCCGAGGCCGAGCCCACGCCGAAGCGGGTCGAGGCCGAGGCGAAGGTCGAGAAGAAGGTCTCGGGGTGGACCGGCCACGAGACCGGCCGCGACGGCGTCGAGGGCATCACGCAGTCCAGTTTGTGACACGGGCCATCGATGATGGATCCGCGATTCACCCCCTGTGGGTGATCCCCCGAGCAGCGCCGACGGCCCGAGACCCGTCCTGAGTTCGACCAGTCGCGTGGAGGAGCACACCATGGCCAGGACGGCGCAGCAGATGGTCGAGGACGCCAACGCGAAGGTCGAGAGCATCACGCCACACGAGGCCTTCGACCGCCTCGCGGCCGGCAAGGCGGTGCTGCTGGACGTGCGCGAACCGATTGAGTGCGCGGTGCACATCGACGGGTCCGTCATGGTTCCCCGTGGCGTGCTGGAGTTCACGGCGGACCCCACGAGCCCGCGGCATCATCCGTCACTCGATCCCGCTCATCCGGTGATCGTGGTGTGCCAGTCGGGTGCGCGCTCAGCGCTCGCAGCAGTCACCCTCAAGGAGCTCGGATTCGCCGAGGTCCTCAATCTCGCAGGCGGCTTCACTGCCTGGCAGGCCGCTGGCCTGCCGACCATCGACACAGGCGCCAACGCCTGACGAGCTCCGCTCCGCAACGAGCTGAGTGGACCGATGCCGTCCGCCACGTGCCTCATACCCCTGTGGCTGAGCCACTGCGAGCGCAGTTCGCGGGCAGCCGGACCGACGGTTCCGACGAGGTCGAGGCGCGAATTCGCGGGCAGTTCGGCGACGATTGACCGGCAGTGGGTGCACAGTACGTCTGGGCGGTGACCACGAAGGGAAGAGGACATGGCCAAGGGGCGAGCGACCAGCGTCAAGCCGATCGAGCCGGCGCGGCGGCGCAAGGAGTCGGCGACACCGTCGGAGGCATGGACCGGCCCGCGTCGCGCACGGGCAAGCGGGCGCGCGCCGCCTCCGCCACTGGAGGATCACGCCGTCTTCGATCCGACGCCGCTGCGCGCGGACCCCGTCGAGTTGCTGGAGCGCCAGGGGCCGTCCCGGGTCGCCGAGCTGCTGCCCGTCCGCTACGGCCGGATGGTCTCCTCGCCCTTCGCCTTCTACCGTGGAGCCGCCCTCGTGATGGCCGCCGACCTTGCGACGACGCCGAGCTCGGGCCTGCGCGTGCAGTTGTGCGGCGATGCGCACCTGTCCAACTTCGGGTTCTTCGCCTCCCCCGAGCGCCATCTCGTGTTCGACCTCAACGACTTCGACGAGACGCTGCCCGGCCCGTTCGAGTGGGACGTCAAGCGATTGGCGGCAAGCCTGGAGATCGCGGGCCGCAGTCTGTCGTTCCGGACGCAAGGAGACCCGGGCGATGGTGCTCGCGGCGGTGCGCTCCTATCGCGAGAGCATGCGCACGTTCGCCGAGATGCCGAACAAGGCCGTCTGGTATGCCCGGCTCGATGCGGACGAGTTCCTGAACCGGATGCGGCAGGCAGCACCGCCCGAGCGACTTCGCAGGGCCGAGACCCTGCTCGCAGGGGCGAAGACCAAGGACAGCACGCAGGCCTTCCGCAAGCTCACGCACGTGGTCGACGGCGCAGCCGCGAATCATCTCCGACCCGCCGCTCATCGTCCCCGTCGAGGAGCTCTTCCCCGGCGAGAGTGGCGAGGCCCTGCAGGCGCAGATGGCCGAGTTGCTCGCGGCCTACCGGGAGAGCCTCGTCTCCGATCGCAAGCACCTGTTCGACCAGTACCGGTTCGTCCACATGGCGCGCAAGGTCGTCGGCGTGGGCAGCGTCGGTACCCGTGCGTGGATCCTGCTGTTCGAGGGCCTGAACTCCGGCGATCCGCTGTTCCTGCAGGCCAAGGAGGCGCAGTCCTCCGTGCTCGAGCAGTACGTCGGCGTCAGCGAGTACGCCAACCATGGCGAGCGAGTCGTCGCGGGCCAGCGGCTCATGCAGGCCTCCAGTGACATCTTCCTCGGCTGGCAGCGCACCGAAGGCCTCGACGGCGTGGACCGTGACTACTACCTGCGCCAGCTGCAAGGACTGGAAGGCCTCGGCGGAGATCGAGGGCGCAGTCCCGGCGGGCGCGACCATCTACGCCCGCGTGTGCGGCTGGACCCTCGCCCGCGCGCACGCCCGCTCCGGTGACCGCGTCGCGATCGGCTCCTACCTCGGCAGGAAGGACATCTTCGACCAGGCGGTGACCGACTTCGCAGTGGCCTACGCCGACCAGAACGAGAAGGACCACGCCCTGCTGCACGCGGCCATCGACGATGGCCGCATCCGGGCGACCGAGGGGATCTGACCAGCCGCGCCCACCGGGCAAAGGCACCTCCCACCCGCCGGCCTTGAGGTTGGCGCGGCTTCCGGGCAGCCGAAACCCCGCCAACCTCGAGGTCGGCGGGGTTTCGGCATCGGGCCAGGGGGATGACCCGATGAGCCCATGGCTCCTGCTAGTCGGAGGCACCGCCGCTGAGGTCCTGGTACATCTGGTGCGCATCCGTCCCGGAGAGCCCGTCATGCACGACAGCGCTCACGGACTTGATCATCGCCTCGGGCGCTACGCGCTGGAAGATGTTGCGTCCCATGTCGACGCCGGAGGCGCCACCGGCGATCGCCGCCGCGGCCATGGTGAGGGCATCGATGGCCGGGAGCTTCTTGCCGCCGGCCATGATGATCGGGACCGGGCACGCGGCCGTGACCTCGTCGAATCCCTCTTCGCAGTAGTAGGTCTTCACGACCTGGGCGCCCAGCTCGGCGATGATCCGGGTGGCCAGTCCGAGGTACCGCGAGTCGCGGGCCATGTCGCGGCCGACGGCCGTCACGCCCATGACCGGGATGCCGAACGGCAGCGCGGCATCGATGAGCTGGGTGAGGTTGTGGACCGACTGCGTCTCGTTCTCACCGCCGATGTAGACCTGCACCGCCGCAGCGGCCGCGTCGATGCGGACGATGTCGTTGATGTCCATCGCGAGTCGCTCGTCGGACAGTTCCTTGAGGATGGACGGACCACCTGACGCGCGGAGAACCAGTGCCGTGTCGATGCCGGCGGGGATGAGGGAGCGGAAGACGCCACGCGTGGCCATCAGGGCGTCCGCGTGCGGAGCCAGCGGAACGATGTTGAGGTCGATGCGCTCGAGTCCGCTCGTCGGGCCCTGGAAGTAGCCGTGGTCGAAGGCGAGCATGACCGTGCGGCCGTCCTCGCGGAAGATCCGGCCGAGGCGGTGCTTCATGCCGAAGTCGAGGTTCCCGGCACCCTTCACATGGAAGCCCGCGGTCTGCTGCGGCACGTCCGGACGGAACTGCTTGGCGTCCTGGTTGCCTTCAAGGTCGGCCATGACACACCTCTCTGTTGTCGCCGTGGTCGGATCGCGGCGCACGTGACTGTTGTCGTTACTTCTGGGGAATGGTCTCGCCCGGGATCCAGGGCATCGGGACGGTGTCCTGGGGGTCGTACGGGGCCTTGATGAACAGCATCTGGAACTCGGAGTCCGAGGTGTTGGAGAAGTAGTGCATCTCGCCAGGCGGGGACTGGTAGACGTCACCGGGCCGGATCGTGAGCCGCACGGCGCAGTCGACCCACAAGGTGCCCTCGCCCTTGATGATGTAGAAGCTCTCCTCGACGTTGGCGTGGTAGTGGTTCACCACGTCGTCGCCCGGACGAAGCAGCACGACGCCTATGTCGGTGCGTGGTCCCCGCAGCAGGTAGGCCGGGCCGTAGTCACCGAACCGGTAGTCGGCATCGCCGCAGCACGCGTGTTCCATGACGTCCCATCCCCTCGTCCGTGTGCCCAGACTACGGTCAGACGGGGCCCATGGCAAGAGGAGTTAGGACAACTAACAACCTCCTCCAGTGGCCAACCACGCCTGATGTTCCGCTTCTCGCTGGGGGCAAATAGTTCATAGACGTCAGTTGTCCTACGACCAGCCAGGGTCTACAGTGCGAGGGTGAGTGACTATGAGGCGACCCAGCGGATGGCCGATCGCATTCGCTTGAGAGTGTTCGAGCACGTGCTGGCGAACAACGGCGGGTATCTCAGCCAGGCGTGCTCGTCCGCTGAGCAGCTGGCCGTCCTGTACGGCGGAGCCGTCCGGATGGCGCCCCTGGCCGCACCCCTGGCGCCACCACCGTTCATCGCGGTGCCCGGGCCCGGACTGCCCCGCGTCAGCGGCGCGGACTTCCACGGGTCCAAGCAGCCCGAGCTCGACCGCCTGATCATCTCGCCGGCGCACTACGCGCTCGTGGTGTACTCCGCCCTCATCGAGGCCGGCCGACTCGACGAATCGGCACTCGAGTCCTTCAACGTGGACGGCTCGACCGTCGAGATGATCGGTGCGGAGCACTCGCCGGGATTCGAGACCACCACCGGATCCCTGGCCCAGGCACTGTCCACGGCTGGCGGAATCGCCCTTGCGCGAAGGATGAAGGGGGAGTCCGGTCGGGTCGTCGTCTACATGAGCGACGGCGAGTTCGAGGAGGGCCAGACCTGGGAGGCCTTCCAGGCTCTCGCCTTTCATCGGCTCGACACGATCCGCGTACTCGTCGACGTCAACGGCGGGCAGTGCGACGGGCCGATGACATCCGTCATGGCCATCGAGCCGCTGGCCGCGCGACTCGAGGCGTTCGGTGCCAGTGTCGATACCGTCGACGGCCACGACATCGCCGCCATGCACGAGGCCCTCACCCGCGAGACGGGAAGGCCGCACGTGGTGCTTGCCTACTCCGACCCCACCCGTGGCGTACCCCTCCTCGAGGAGCGACGTCCCGTTCTGCACTACCTGAGGTTCACCGGCGCAGACGAGCGCGACAGGTACCGGGCCGCCTACGAGTCGATGCTGGAGATGCCATGAGCGTGGAGATCGTCAGCCGGCCGCATGTGGAGAACTTCATCCGGTGGTCCGCGGACAAGCCGGAAGTGGTCGTGCTCACCGCCGACCTCACCAATTCGTGCGAGGTCGGCAAGTGGCGCGACACGTACCCCGAGCGGTACTTCTCGATGGGCATGGCCGAGCAGAACATGCTGGGCTTCGCAGCCGGCCTGGCCCGCGAGGGCTTCGAGCCATGGCTGCATACCTTCGCGGTGTTCCTCTACCGCCGTCCCCTCGATCAGCTGCTCATGTCCATCGCCTACCCGAACCTGCCGGTGCGCCTGGTGGGCTTCCTGCCCGGCATCACCACGCCCGGCGGCGTCACGCATCAGGCCATCGACGACATCGCGATCCTGCGCGCGGTGCCCAACATGACGATCCTGGAGACCGGAGACGCCACCGAGGTCGAGTCGGTGCTCGATGTCGCCCACGCCGTCGACGGCCCGGTCTACATCCGGATGCTGCGCGGCGAGGTGGCCCGGCTCTTCCCCACGAGCGATCCGATGGTGCTCGGACAGGCACGTGTTCTCGGCTCGGGCGGCGACAGTGTCGAGGCCCCGGCCGAACTGGTCGTGCTGACGTCCGGCATCTCCACCGAGGAGGCCCTGCGGGCCGTGCCCGCCGTTCGCGAGAAGGGCGTCGCGGTCACGCACCTGCACATCTCGACCCACAAGCCCTTCGACGATCCGACCGTGCTGGCCGCCCTGCGAAGTGCCACCCATGGGGTCATCACCATGGAGAACCACCTGGTCACCGGGGGACTCGGCTCCGCGGTCGCCGAGGTCATGGCCGAGAACGGCATCGGGGTGCCGCTGCGCCGGCTCGGACTCAACGACACGTATGCGCACGGCGCCTCGCAGGGCTATTTGCTCGCCGAGTACCACCTTGACGCCCGGTCGCTGGTCGCTGCCATGCAGGTCATGCTCGGACGCGACCTCGACGTCGCTGACGGCGACCTCTCCGAGGTCCGCGTCGCAGCCGTGCACAGTGCCGCCAAGGCCGAGGCCCTGTGATCGCCGAAGGGGACGATCGCGTCCTCATCACCTACGCCATCAGCGGCAAGGACCCCGCTGGGACGGCTGAGGCCATCCGGGTCGAGCAGACGATCGAGTTCCCCTTCGACCTGGCGCCGGCGTGGATCCAGGACGAGGTCGTCGGCACCATCGTCGAGACGAGCGGCACGGATGTCACGATCGCCTACCACCCGGGGGTCGTCGGCGGCGACGTGGTGCAGTTCCTCAATCTCCTGTGGGGCAACGTCTCGCTGTTCACCGGCGTGCGCGTCGTGGACATCCGCCTGCCCGACTCCGTGCTCGCGGCCTTCCCCGGCCCGCGCTTCGGTGTGCCGGGGCTGCGCGACCTGTTCGACGCGCCAACGCGCCCACTGCTGTGCACCGCCCTCAAGCCCATGGGCCTGTCGGCCGACCAGCTGGCCGGCTACGCCCGGACCCTTGCCGAGGCCGGCTTCGACATGATCAAGGACGACCACGGCCTGGCCAACCAGCCGTGGGCACCATGGGCGCAACGGGTGCGCGCGGCCTCCGCCGCCGTACGGCAGGTCGCGGAGGCAAGCGGACGACCCTCGGTGTACATGCCGGCCCTCAACGTCCCCGCCGACCGGATCCACGACGCTGCCCACTTCGCCAAGGACGCCGGGGCCGGTGCGCTTCTCGTCCTGCCGGGATTGACGGGGTTCGACGCCATGCGCGCACTCGCCGCCGACGACGATCTCGCCCTCCCGATCATGAGCCACCCCTCGTTCCTGGGATCGCACGTCGTGAACGCCGGGCAGGGCATCTCCCACGGCCTGCTCATCGGGATGATCAATCGACTGTCCGGCGCGGACCTGTGCATCTTCCCCAACTACGGCGGACGGTTCTCCTTCTCGCCGGCGGAGTGCCGCGACATCCAGGCCCGCTGCTCCCAGGACCTCGGCAGCGTTCGAGCCTCGTGGCCGAGTCCGGGCGGTGGCATGACCCTCGACCGCATCGACGAGATGCTGTCGTTCTACGGCAACGACGTGACGCTGCTCATCGGTGGTGCCCTGCACCGAGGTGACCTCGGCTCCAACGCTCGCGCGCTCGTCGAGGCCGTTCGCGACCGCTAGACCGGGGTCGGCAGAGTCTGCGCCGAGTTCATGAATGCGATGGTCGACTCCAGATCCCTGATCCCGGCGTCGGAGCCCAGACCGGTCGCGACGAGACTGCCGCACGCGCTGGCGAGCCGGGCGGCCTCGAGCAGATCCCATCCACTTGCCAGTGCCCAGATGAGTCCGGCGTCGTAGGCATCGCCGCAGCCGGTCGTGTCGACCACGTCGACGCGGAAGGCGGGAACGAGCACCTCGGCCAGACCCTCTCGATGGATGCTCGATCCCTCGGCACCCATCTTCAGGATCACCGTGCCGACGCCCTGATCGAGGAAGTACCTCCCGTTCTCGTTGCGGTCGACGAGGCCACTGATCATCTGGGCCTCCTCGATATTGGGCATGAAGTAGTCGAGATGGGGAAGCGCCGGACGCAGGGTCTCGTCGAGTCCGGGCCTGTTGACCCCGAGCACGTCCATCGTGGTGATCGCCCCGGCGGCGCGCGCGGCCCTCAGCACGCTGGCCGCATCGGCACCGTCGAACGTCGGCATCAGGAACGTGCCACCGACATGGACCGCGTCGAAGGTGGACAGTGACTCGAAGTCGACGTCGGCCGCACTGAACTTTGCGTTCGCCCCCATGACGTGGAGCGCGGGTCGTTCGCCGTTGGGCCGGATGGGCAGCATCGTCGCCGACGTCTGCACGCCCTTCTTCTCGACAAGGCCTGAGGGATCCACACCGTGCCGCCGAAGGATGCCGCGCACGATGTTGCCGATCTCGTCGTCACCCAGCGCGCCGATGCTGACCACCTCGGCTCCCAGCTTGGCGAGGTCCACCGCGGTTCCGCCGGCCGTGCCGGCGACCGTCACGCGGATCTCTTCCAGCAGGGAGATGTTCTGGCCCGGCGGAATCTCGGATACGGGTCGACCGAGGACGTCGAGGATGTGCACACCGATGCTCGCAACGCGGACCACGGCTATTCCTCCCTGCTGCTCGCCAAGTGAGCGGTTGTATGACAACTTATCGTCGATGGATCGTACCCGCAACGACGGGAAGTCGGCAGCCGGAAAGGACGAAATGACCGGCGGTCCCTGCGTAATTCGTCATACAACATCGACATCGGATGGCTACGATTTCCAGTAGTCGCCGGCAGACGGAAGCAGGGGGACAGCATGAGGCCCACACTCGGCGTTGGCATGATCGGCTACTCGTTCATGGGCGCGGTCCATTCGCATGCCTGGCGAACGGTGCACCACGTATTCGACCTCCCCGTCTCGCCGGGGATGGTGGCGATCTGCGGGCGGCACCCCGAGGCGACGCAGCGGGCGGCGGAGAAGTACGGCTGGCAGTCCGTCGAGACCGACTGGCGCGAGCTCATCGCCCGGCCGGACATCCAGATCATCGACATCTGCACGCCGGGCTCGTCGCACGCGGAGATCGCCATCGCCGCACTCGAGGTCGGCAAGCACGTCTTCTGCGAGAAGCCGCTCGCGACGACGGTGGAGCAGGCCGAGCGGATGGCGGCCGCCGCGGCGGCCGCGCAGGCCGGCGGGGTGCTGTCGATGGTCGGCTTCAACTACCGGCGAGTGCCCGCGCTCGCCCTGGCCCGTCAATTGATCGCCGATGGCCGGCTCGGCGTGATCCGCGAGGTCCGCGCCGTGTACCTGCAGGACTGGATCGCCGATCCGGACTTCCCGCTCGTCTGGCGCCTGCAGAAGGAGGAGGCCGGTGCCGGCGCGCTCGGCGATATCGGCTCGCACATCATCGACGCGGCGCAGTTCCTGCTCGGCAGCAGCATCACCGGAGTGAGCGGCCTGCTCGAGACATTCGTCAAGGAGCGCCCACTCGGCCAGATGACTGACGGCCTGCGTGCCCAGAGCGCGGGAGGGGAGCGCCAGATGGGGCCGGTCACGGTCGACGATGCTGCCCTCTTCACGTCGCGCTTCGCCAACGGGGCCATCGGGAGCTTCGAGGCGTCACGCTTCGCCGTCGGCCGGAAGAACGCGATGGGCATCGAGGTCTACGGCTCCAGGGGCAGCATCCAGTTCGGCTTCGAGTCGATGAACGAGCTGCAGTTCCACGACCACACCCTCGATCCGGTCGAGGCCGGCTTCCGCCGGATCCTGGTCACCGAGCCCGACCACCCGTACCTGAACGGCTGGTGGCCACCGGGGCACATCATCGGCTACGAGCACACGTTCACCAATGAGCTCAAGGACTTCCTGGAGTGCCTCGCGACCGGCACTCCGCCAACGCCATCCTTCGCCGATGGCCTGCAGGTACAGCGCGTGCTCGACGCAGTGGAGACCAGCTCCGCCGCACGGTCGACCTGGGTAGACGTGAAGGAGTGATGGGCAGATGGCACGGAGCATTGCACTGCTGACGGCGCAGTGGGCGGACATCCCCTTCGAGAGGATGTGCGAACTGGCCAGCGGCTGGGGGTACGACGGCCTGGAGCTGGCGTGCTGGGGCGAGCATTTCGACGTGCACCGCGCCCTGAACGAGGACGGCTACGTCGACTACGTCAAGGCGACCCTCGAGAGGAACAACCTGGAGATCCACTCGATCGCCAGCCACCTGGTGGGTCAGGCGATCTGCGACCACCCCATCGACGAACGGCACGAGGGCATCCTGCCTGCCCGCATCTGGGGCGACGGCGACGCAGAGGGCGTCCGTCGGCGTGCCGCCGAGGAGATGAAGGACACGGCCCGTGCCGCGGCACTGCTGGGCGTCACGAACGTCGCCGGATTCTCCGGATCGTCCATCTGGCACACCGTTGCCATGTTCCCCCCGGTCCCGCCCGCCATGATCGAGCGCGGATACCAGGACTTCGCCGACCGCTGGAATCCGATCCTCGACGTCTTCGACGAGGTCGGCGTCCGGTTCGCACTCGAGGTCCATCCCAGCGAGATCGCGTACGACTACTGGACGACCAAGCGGACACTCGAGGCCATCGATCACCGGCCCGCGTTCGGCATCAACTTCGACCCGAGCCACTTCCTCTGGCAGGACCTCGACCCCGCGGGCTTCATCTGGGACTTCCAGGACCGCATCTACAACGTGAACCTGAAGGAGTGCCGCAAGCGCCTCGACGGTCGCAACGGACGCCTCGGATCCCACCTGCCGTGGGGCGATCCGCGGCGCGGCTGGGACTTCGTCAGCGTGGGCCACGGGCAGGTCCCGTGGGAGGACATCTTCCGCATGCTCAACGCCATCAACTACCAGGGTGCCGTCGCGGTCGAGTGGGAGGACGCAGGCATGGACCGTCTGCTCGGCGGACCCGAGGCACTCGAGGTCGCCCGAAGGTACGCGGCGATCGAGCCGTCGGCCGCCTCCTTCGACGCGGCGTTCTCGACGAAGGAGTAGCCCCTCAGCTCGACGCCGCCGGCACTGGCGTGCCGGATGCCGGTGCCGCGGACCCCTCGACGGCGGGGATTCCCGCGCACAGCGCCTGGTAATACGCCAACAGGGTCTCCTCCTTGCCGTGGAACGCCTTGGCGAGGTCGGCCGACGCGGCGGCGGCCGGGAAGCCCTGATCCGGACCGGTCCCCGAGATGATGTAGTTGTCGCCGACGACGATCACCCGGGTCATCGCCGGCGACTCCAGGGACGCCTTGGTGACCGCTGCACAGTCCTTGCGCAGTGTCGCCGTGTAGGCGGCGGGGTCATCCTGGAGCAGGACCTGGAAGCCCTGGCACATGACGAGCGAGCCACCCAGGGGCTCCTTGGTGACGGGGTGCTCCGTGAGCACCTGCTTGAGGTTCTTCGTCTTGTCGAAGCTGCAGTCGAACCCGGAACCAGCAACCGACGCGATGACCTCGTCGGCGCTGCCCCAGGCACCGTCGAACGCGGCGCTCGCCGCACTCGCGTCCGCCGACGTCCCGGTGCCCGAGCAGCCCGACGCGACGAGGGCGAGTGCCACGAGGGACACGGGGAGCGCGATCAGCTGACGGCGGGAACGGGACATGGGGGCTCCTCGATCTGGCGTGGGTAGACGGCGAGGATACCCAGCAATTAGGTGCGACGTCCTACATCCTCACCTAGACTCCTCCCGCGGACTCCTCGGCGTCACCCGCCTCGCCGTGCCCACGTCCGTCACGATCCGAGCCGATCACGGCGGTTGCTCTGGAGGTTCAGCGTGAAGAAGCTGATCAATGACCCGTTCGACATGGTCGAGGAGATGGTCGACGGCTTCATCTCGGCCAACGACGACATCGTCAAGCGCGTGGGCCGCCGCACCGTGGCTCGCCTGGCCAGCCCCATCCCGGGCAAGGTCGGCATAGTCGTCGGTGGCGGGTCCGGGCACCTCCCCGCATTCGCGGGATACGTGGGCCAGGGCATGGCCGACGCGGCCGCCTTCGGCAATGTCTTCGCCTCACCACCAGCAAAGCCGATCATCGAGGCGACCGAGGCCTGCGACTCCGGGTCCGGCGTGCTGTACATGTACGGCAACTACGCGGGGGACTGCCTCAACTTCGACAAGGCCCAGGATCGCTGCCGCGAGATGGGCCATCGGGTGCAGACTGTCGTGCTCAACGACGACGTCGCGTCGGCCCCGCCGGAGGAGATGCACCGCCGTCGCGGGATCGGCGGGCTGTTCTGGGTGTTCAGGGTCGCCGGTGCCAAGGCCGAGCAGGGTGCCGACCTCGACGCCGTCGTCGAGATCGCACAGCGGGCGAACGCGAGCACCCGGACCATCGGCGTCGGGCTGACGTCGTGCACCGTCCCCGCCAACGGGAAGCCGACGTTCGATCTCGGCGAGGACGAACTCGAGCTCGGCCTCGGCATCCACGGTGAGCCCGGGATGGAGCGCAAGAAGATCGGTCCCGTCGACGACCTCGTCGAGGAGATGTTCGCGGTCCTCCTGGGGGATCTCGACTTCCGGGACCATGACGTCGCACTCTCAGTCAACGGCATGGGCGGCACGCCCGCCGAGGAGCTGTACGTGGTGTACCGCAAGGCGAAGGAGATCTGCGACCGCGAGGGGATTCGCATCCGGCACAAGATGGTCGGCGAGCTGGTCACCGCGCTCGAGATGGCTGGCGCATCGATCAGCCTCATGCGCCTGGACGACGAGCTGAGCGCCTTGCTCGACACGCCCGTGAACACCTGCATGTACAAGAAGCCCTGACGCACGAGAGGAAGAGCATCGTGGCCAACATCGATGGAGCGGCAGTCTCGGCGATCCTGAACCAGATGGCATTGGACGTGGAGGCGCAGAAGGACTACCTGTGCGAGCTCGACGGAGAGGTCGGCGACGGCGACCACGGCGTCAGCATGACCATCGGGATGAGGGCGGTGCGGCGAGCCCTGCTGGACCTGCCCGAGTCGCCGACGCCCTCGGAGGTCTTCCAGTCCGCCTCGGATGCCTATGCCATCGAGGTGGGTGCAACGATCGGCCCCCTGTACGAGGTCGCCTTCATCGCTGCTGCTGACGCCTCGGCCGGGAAGTCGCACCTGGATGGCGGCGGCGACTGGCTGGCCGTCTACCAGGGGATGTTCGACGCGATCCAGTTGCTGGGCGGTGCCGAGCTCGGCGACAAGACCATGCTGGACTCGTTCCACCCTGCGATCCAGGCGATGTCGGACAGTGTGGATGCCGGGGCCGACCTGACAACGTGCCTGGACGTGGCCTCGAGCACCGCGCACCAGGCCGCCATCGACACCACGGGGATGCTGCCCAAGAAGGGCCGGGCAAGTCGCCTCGGCGCCCGTGCGATCGGGCATCAGGACGCAGGAGCAACCTCAATGGCCATCATCCTGGAGTCGATCGCGACAACCGTCCGGGGCCTGCCCGACTGATCCCGGCCCGGTTGCAACGGCGGGCTGTCGGTGAGCTCAGGCGCGCTGCTGCTCCGCGTAGACACCGAGCCGCTCGACCAGCGCATGGCAGAAGTCCGGGATGTCGGCGACGACGCGGCCCCACACCAGCTGCCCGTCCGTGAAGGCGCCCTCGTCGACCCACTCGGCACCGGCGTTCACGAGATCGTCCTTGATGCCGAGGGATCCGGTGGCCCGTCGGCCGCGCACCAGGTCGGCCGACGCGAGCAGCCACGGACCGTGGCAGATGGCGCCGATCACCGCGCCCGCGGCGTAGCGGGACCGGATGATCTCGAGCACCGCGCGCGAGCGGCGCAGCTTGTCGGGTGCCCAGCCGCCAGGCAGGACAATCACGTCGTACTCGATGCCGGCGGCCTGCTCGACGGTCAGGTCAGGCGTGACCGCAAGGCCGTTCTTGCCATGGAACGTCCCAAGGGACAGGGCCACCGTGTCCACAGCCACGCCCTCCTCCTGGAGGCGCATCAAGGTGACGTAGTACTCGAGATCCTCGACCCCCTCGGCCGCGAAGACGCAGGCGCGAAGCCCTTCAAGCCGTCGAACCATGATGTGCTCCTTCGTCGAGCGTGGCTACAGGGTGGCCAGGCCCGCATCGATCACGCGATCGTTCTCGCCGAACAGCCGCATCTCGGACGCTGGGAACGTCACCCACATCTGCTCCCCGGCCGATGCAGCCATGTTGTCGTCGACCACGGCCTTGAAGACGGAGTCCTGGACTCTCAATTCCAGCAGGATGCGGCCGCCGATGGTGATCGCGCGGCTGAGAACCTCGGCCGGGACGCCGACGTCGGTCGGCACGAGGGAGGTCTGAACCCGCTCGGGCCGGATGCCCATCACTCGTGCGTGTGCGGCCTGCTCGTTCACCGCGAGCGGCGAGGCCAGCAGCGGACTCCTCAGCTCGCCGTGCTCGACGATGAAGCAGCCCGTCAGGAAGTTCATGCCGGGGTTGCCCAGGAACCAGCCCGCGAAGACGTCATCGGGCTCTGAGTAGATCTGGCGCGGTGCACCCATCTGGACGATGCGACCCTTGTTCATCAGGGCCACGTTGTCGGCCAGGCTCATCGCCTCGGTCTGGTCGTGGGTGACGTAGATGATCGTCTGCTGAAGCGACATGAACAGGTTCTTCAGCGATCGCTTCAACTCCAGCTTCGACGTCAGGTCGATGTTGGTGACGGGCTCGTCGAACAGCAGCACCTCCGGCTGCCGGGCGACCTCACGAGCGACAGCCACCCGCTGGCGACCGGCATTGTCGAGCCGATCGACACTGTGCGACAGCAGGTCGGTGATTCCCACGATCTCGGCGACGCTGTCGACACGACGCTTCCGCTCCGCCGGATCGACCTTGGCGGCGATGAGCGGAAGCTCGATATTGCGCTGCACGGACGTGCCTCGGTAGATGACCGGGTACTGGAAGACCATGCCGATCCGGCGGTCCGAGGTCGGCACCTTCGTCACGTCACGGTCGCCGATGAAGATACGACCGGTCGACGGGCGCTCGAGGCCGACGATCATCCGCATGAGCGTCGTCTTGCCGCAACCCGAGGGCCCGAGCAGCACGGTCACCGTTCCCTCGGCGAAGGTCGTACTCACGTTCTCCACCGCGGCGAACGTGCCGAAGTACTTCGCCGCGGCCTCCACACGCACGTCAGCCACGTCGAGCTCCCAGTCCACGTCCGATTCGAACCTTGGTAATCGCGTCGAAGACGATCAGGTCCTCGGGCACCATGCTCGCCCTGACCTGACTCGTACCCAGCCCGGCCAGTAGTTCGCTGCTCGCGCCGAGCACGGTCACGATCGGCGTACCTCCAGATGACATGTAGAGGATCTCCGACCCACCGACGTCCTCCGTGAACTCCAACTCGGCATCGACCGAGATGCTGCCCGGGACGGGCTCCCCGATCCGCACGTGCTCCGGGCGCAGGCCCACGATCACGTCATTGGCGCTGCTGCCGCCCTCCATGGCCAGCTGCACGTCGCCGAACACCGTTTCGCACGTCGTCTCACTGCCCGTTCGGCGAAGCGTCCCGGCGAAGAAGTTGGCCTCCGGGAAGCCGAGGCCCCGCAGCGATTCCGCCGACCGCGGCTCCGCGTACACATCCGCGAGGGCGCCCTGCTCGACCACGGTGCCGTTCGCGAGGATGGCGACCGTCGTGGCAAGAAGCAGGGACTCGAGCGTGTCGGACGTGGAGTAGAGGAACGTGACGTCGAGGGCCGCTCGCGTGCGCTTCAGATCGTCGATCAGCCGTTCACGGAGCTTGAAGTCCAGGCCCACGAGCGGATCGTCGAGGACGAAGAAGTCGGTGTCCTTGGCAAGTCCGCGCGCGATGGCTACCCGCTGCTTCTGTCCGCCGCTGAGCTGGTCCGGCATCTTGCCCAGCAGGTCGGTGATGGTCAGGAGCGAGCACACCCGATCCAGGGCCTCCTCGATCGCCGCCTTCGGTGCCTTGTCCAGGCGCATCGGATACGTGATGTTGTCGCGAACGCTCTTGTTGGGGAAGAGCGCGAAGGACTGCGGCACGTAACCGATACGGCGCGCCTCCGGTCCCTCGCCGCTCACATCGGTGCCTCGCAGGTGCACCTCGCCGGCGTCCGGTGCCTCCAGTCCGAGCACCAGGCGCAGCACCACCGACTTGCCCGAGCTGGGCAATCCGCTCAGCACGGCGAAGTCGCCTCGGTTGACGGTCAGGGAAAGATCGTGCAGAACCGACACCGAACCGTAGCTCTTCGACAGCGAGCGCAGTTCGAGCATGCAATCACCGTTCACAGGGGTTGCCACCGAGTCTCTTCCTAGCTCTTCAGTCCGACAAGGAAAGGCGTGACCAGAATCGAGAAGACGATGATCACCGCGACGATCGTCAGGATGATCAGGGACTTGGTCACCGTCTTGCGCAGTCCCGCCGTCGGGGCGACGTTGCTGACCGCGATCTGCAGCGGAACCATGAAGAGCAGGGCCAGCACTCCGAACTTGTAGAGCGGCTGCGAGAACTGCTGGGCAACCATGATCAGGCTCGCGATCAGCAGGCCGATGACGACGTTCTGCGCGCGCTCCGCGAAAGCAGCAGGTGCTCGCTCCATCAGACCTCACCTCGCACGGTTCCGAATGTCATTCCGACGAGCAGGTACTTCTGGAAGAAGTAGATGAGCACGGCCAGCGGCAGGACGTAGGCCGTTCCCAAGGTTGCCACGTAGGTCCAGTTGACGGCCCCACCCTGGTACAGGCTCGTGAACAGCGCGACGGGGATGGTGCTCGTCTCCTTGCCACCGAGCTGGAAGTCGAACAGGAACTCGTTCCAGACGAAGATGATGTTGAACACGAAGGCCGCCACCAGGCCGGGCTTGACCTGGGGAAGGACGATCCGGAAGATCACGTGGGCTCGTGAGGCTCCATTGACCAGGCCCGTCTCGTCGAAGCGTGGCGAGACCCCGTCGATGAAGCCCTTCAGGATCCAGACCGAGAAGGGCACGCTGAACATCGTGTAGAAGATGATCAGGCCGACGTAGGTGTTCTTCAGGTGCAGTACCCCGAAGAGCTGGAAGAACGGAATCACGAAGGCCGCTGCCGGCACGAATCTCGTCGAGAGGAGCAGGAACATCAGGAAGTCCGTGCCTGGTGGCTTGAACCGCGAGAACGAGTAGGCCGCGAGGAACGAGACGATGATCGCGATGGTCACCGACACCAGTGAGAGCACCACGCTGTTGACGAAATAGCCGACGATGTTGGGCGTCTCGAACAGCGTGACGAAGTTCTCCAGCGTTGGCGTGAAGACGAACAGCGGCGGCGATGCCAGCAGCTGGTCGGTCGTCTTGAAGGCCGCCATCGCGATCCACAGGATGGGCGAGAAGAACAGCAGTGCCACGACCCACGACGCCACGCCCGCCACCGTCAGCCGCCGTTCGCGATCCTCGTGGGGTATCTGCTTCTGGTCGAGCACCGGCTCGCTCGCGCTCGGATTCATGCCCATCGCCACGGAACCCGACATCAGCCCTCCTCCGCCTTCCGAGTCCGAAGATTCAGCACGAACAGGTAGATCGACGTCAGCGCGATCGCGATGAACAGCAGGAACACCGCGAGAGCCGACGAGTAGCCGAGGTTGAAGCTGCTGAAGGCCAGGCGGTACAGCGCCACGCCGATCAGCTCGGTCCGGTCGCCCGGTCCGCCGTTGGTCATCAGGTAGACCAGGTCCATCGTCTTGAACACGTCGATGGTGCGAAGCAGGATGCCCAGGATGATGATGAACTTCGCGTACGGGACGATCACGTGCACCAGGCGCTGCCACATCGACAGGTTGTCGACCTGCGCGGACTCGAGCTCGGCCTTCGGGACGGAGCCGAGAGCGGCAAGCGTCATGAGCGCCATGAAGGGTGTCCACATCCACGTATCGACGAGCAGAACCGACGGGAACGCCCAGTTGGTGTTCGTCAGGAAGTTGATCTTCTCCATGCCGAAGACCGAGACGAAGTAGTTCACGAGGCCGAACACCGGGTCCAGGAGCAGCCGCCAGAACAGGCCGCTGGAGAGCGGGGTCAGGACCATGGGCACGAAGAAGAGGGTGAGCGCCAGGCGTCGGCCCGGCATCTTGTCGCTGCGCCAGAAGAGGAAGCCGATCAGCGCACCGAGCACCGTCTGGAGCAGCACGGCGAGCAGCATGAACAGGAAGGTGCGGCCGATCGAGTTGGAGATCGGTCCGTCGTTGACGACCTTCATGTAGTTGTCGAAGCCGACGAACTTGGGCTTCTTCGCCGACGTCAGCTGGTAGTTGTAGAAACTGAGCCCCAGCATCCAGATCGTCGGAACTACGTTCATGAGGATGAAGAACACGAGGACCGGGACGAGCAGACCGCCCGCCCACCACGAGGTGGAGCGGCCCACCTTGGACCTTCGCTTCCCGCTGGGGAGGGAGGATTCCTGGCGACTCAGAACCGCGGAGTCGCCCTTGCCTGTCGTTGCAGTGTCCATGCCTTGTCGCAACTGTCCTCTCGCCTATGCGCTGGAGTGCCCCCTCTCCGGGGCCGATTCCGCAGAACCGGCCCCGGAGAGGGGAGCATGCCTAACTCCGTACGACTAACCGACCGGCAGCGTCATGTCGGCAGTGCCCTCGGGCGGTGCCGTCGTGGTGCGTCCGGCGTCGAACAGGATCGCCTGCTGCTTGGCCGCAACATAGTCCAGCGCCGCCTTCGCGCTCGTGATCTGACCCGTGGCGTATGCGTTGAACGCCTCCTGGCTGACGGCGAGCATCTCCGCGTACTCCGGCACGTGCCAGAAGTCCTTGGAGCGGCCCTCGCCCAGCATGTACTTGAAGGAGCCCATGTACGGGATCGCCTTCATGTACTCGGGGTCCTCGACGCCCTCCTTGGACCACGGCAGGCCGCCGTTCTCCATGATGAAGGTGTTCTGCGTCTCCGGCAGGTACCACCAGTTGAGGAAGTCGATCGCGACGCGCATGTGCTCGTCGTCGTTGAAGGCGTTGACCACCCACGGCTGACCACCCATCGCACCGATGATGGTCGGCTGACCGTCTGCCCCGGGGAACTTCGGCAGCGGGATGAAGAGGATCTTGCCCTCGGCCTCAGGCGGACCGGTCATGAACTTGCCGACCGCGTTCCACTGGAAGGCAGAGAAGACCTTGCCGGTGTTGAAGAGGTCGATGAGCTCGCCGATGCCCTGCGTGGCGAAGCTCGCCGGCTGGTACTTCTTGAGGCCGACGAACTCCTCCATGGCCTTGGCATTGAGATCAGTGTTGAGGACGCCCTCGACGTTGTTCGTCGCCGGATCCCAGATCTCGCCACCCTGCGAGTAGACGAAGGGGTAGTACGCGCAGGAGAAGAAGTCGTAGTCCTTGCTGTACTGCAGGGCGGTGCCGTACATGCCCTTGTCCGGCTGGTTGAAGAACGCGATGACGTCCTCGAACTCGGCCATCGTCATGTTCTCGTAGTCGGCGAACGTGGTGCCCAGCGGCCGGCCGTACTTCTCCTGGAAGGCCGCCTGATTGGCCGGATCCTCGAGCATGTCAAGGCGCATGGCCACGCCCTGGGTGTCGGGCATCTGCGGGAAGCCCCAGCGCTGGCCGGAGCCGTCCGGGTAGACCTGGTACGTGCTCGCAACCAGACTCGAGTACGGCTCCTTGTCGAGATCGGGATTCAGCGCGTAGATCTGGTCGGCCGGCACGATCCAGCCCGGCTCGGCGAGTGCGCCGAGCCACTGGCTGTCGACGACCATCAGGTTGAACTCCTGCGAGCCCGAGGCCAGGGTCGGTGCGATCTTCTGGAAGAGCTCCCCGAAGGGTGCCTCTGCGAATGAGAGGGTGGTCGTGTAGCCGAACTTCTCCTTGGCGTACGCCTGGAAAGCGGGCCACATGGCCTCGGGCGCCGCGCTGGGCGGCCAGCCACCGATGCGGGAGTAGCCGAAGGCGATGTCCTTGCCCTGCATGTTGCTGGCATCGCTGCCGCAGAGCGGGTTGGCAGGGCATTCGCCCTCTGGGGTCACCGTGGCCGCGGCCGATCCCGCCGCCGAGGCCGCAGCGGAGCTCTCGCTCGACGTGCCGCTGGACGAGCAGGACGCGAGAAGGATGGTGCTGACCACGCCGACCGAGACCACGGCAGCCGTGGCGGAGAAGCGGCGTCGAGCGTGTGAGTGCCGTTGCCTCCCGCCTGAGCTGGGACTGTTGAGACTGGTGGACATTCCGTTCCCCTTTCCCGATGGGTTCGTCCAGACACTGACTTCGCAAGGGGCCGAATCGTGCCCCCACCGACCATCCAGCGCTCTGCCGAAACAACTGCCAACATCGTTCCAAGACTTAAGATGTATGACAACCGATTCACAGCAACCCGCGATAACGTTTGGGTAACGCCGACCTGCCCCACCCCATGACCACTCTGGTCTGAGCGCTGCCCGGCAGCGGCGCTAGCGTGGGGCACCCCGGTGCGGGGCGGCCACGGGCAACTCGGAGAGGTGGAAACGTGTCGACAGCGCTGAACACGTCACGGAAGATGCGACCTGGAGGGATGACCCTCGGACGCCAGCTCGCCGAGACGCTCCGCGGTCGCATCATGAGCGGCGAGTTCCCGCCCGGCACGCGCCTGCCACGCGAGGCGGACATCACCGACGAGTACGGCGTCTCCCGAGTGACCGTGCGCACGGCCATGCAACTCCTCGAGTCCCAGGGCCTTGTCGACGTGCGCCACGGATCCGGCTCGTACGTATGCGATTTCGGCGGTGGAATCCGCGCGGGCCTGCAGGAGCTCCGCTCCATGTCCGCCAGCATCCGCGACATGGGAATGGTCCCCGACATCGAGCGCCGCGTTGCGATCCGGCGCAACGCGACAGCCGTCGAGGCGGCCAAGCTGCAGATCACCGAGCAGGACTCGGTGGTCTACCTGGAGCGAGCGGTACGCGCGGACGGAGACCTCGTGGCGTTCAGCCATGAGGTCATTCTCGACGTCGAGTTCCCCGATCGGGTCATCGAGCGCATCGGGACCGTGTCGATGTTCACTGACCTCGAGGAGTTCGGCATGCTCCCGGTGCGTGCCCTCGCCGAGGTGCACGCCGTGTCGTCCAAGAAGGTCGGCTGGGGGAAGGGTCGGCCCTCCTCGGGCCTGTACCTCCTGCTCGACCAGGTCCACTTCGAGCGCCGGGGACGGCCGGTCGTCTACAGCCAGACGTACTTCGTCGAAGGGCGATTCGAGTTCGCCATCCTGCGAACCCGCTGACCCCTCGTCGACTACCGGGTCGTGCTCGACAGCAGTGCTGCCAGCGCCATGGCGGAGTACGCCTGAGCGCTGGAGTCCACGCCTCGATCGCGCACCGCCTGCCGGGCGGCGAGGAGGACACCACGGGCAGCGCCCTCGCGCAGCTCCTCCGGCAGCGACTCGATGTCCTTGGTCTTGGCCAGGCCGACGATGCGCCGCGCCATCTTCGCCGCCGCGAAGAGCCAGGTCTCCTCCCGCCAGCGGGCAACGAGGTCATCCCCGAACCCGTCGGTGAACACGCGCGCGTCGCGACGCGTCGGCCACGAGGCTCGGAAGGAGGCTTCGAACGACGACCAGGTCTGCTCGCACAGGTCCATGCACCACGCCGCGCGCTCGTCCTCCTCGAGTGCCGTCGCGCGGGCGGCGGCGATCGTGTAGTTGGCCCAGAGGGCGCCGAGGTCGAACGCCACCGGGCCGTAGAAGGCGAACTCGCTGTCGAACGCCTTGGCGGAGTCGACCGGACCCTCGTTGCCTGACTCAGCCCGGACCATGACGGATCCCGTGTGCAGGTCGCCGTGGATCAGCGCCTCGCCGTGCGTCATGAAGGCCCATTTGGCATGGCCCATGGCCCGCACCATGACGTCGTCGGCAGCCAGCTCGGCGGCATCCTTCGCGTTGGCCGCGATGACGCTGTTGCGCCCGTTCTCGAAGTACGGCTCGGTGAAGACCAGATCCTCGGTGATCGTGCACAGCCCCGGGTTCGCCGAACGCGCCGCGATCATCTTCTGCTCCTCGGGGTCCACGCCGAAGATCGAGGTGCCGAAGGCAACTGCGGCGCAGTACTCGCCCATGCGCGACGCGACCCCGTCGTGCCGCAGTCCATCGTTGAGCGCCCCACGCCAGACCCGGTGGTCGGACAGGTCCTCCATGGCCAGGATGTAGCGCTCGCTGTCGAACGCGTAGACGCGTGGCACGAGCGCAGGAACGAGCCGGCCGTGGAACTGCAGGGCCTCCGCCTCGTGCCTGCCCCTGTCCGGGGTCATCGGCCAGTCCGGTCCGACGAGGCGCACGTAGGGCAGCGCCTGCTTCAGGACCACGCCGCCGCCATGGGAGTCATGGACTATGAACACGAGGTTGAGATTGCCGTCGCCGACCTCCTTGACCTCGGTGATCGCATCGACGTCGACCTGCTCGGCCAGTGCCGGATTCGCCGCGATGTAGGCGGGGATCGTCTCGGCGGAAAGGAACTCATAGGACATGGAGGGCTCCGAATCGGACGGTGGTGTGGGGGTTGCTCCTAGGTGGCGGAGACGTACCGCGTCTTGCGCCGAGACAGGGTGAAGGAGAAGATCAGCGCGACGACGAGGACGATGCCCTTTGCAACGTCCTGCGTGTAGTACGGCAGTCCCTTGATCGTCAGGCCGTAGCTGACGATGCCGATGAGGACGGCGCCCAGCGCGGTGCCCCATGCATTCGGGCGGCCCAGGCCGAGGACCGATGTCCCGACCAGCGCAACTGCCACGGCATCGAGCAGGAGCGAGCTGCCCGCACTGATATCACCCTGACCGATACGACTCGACAGGATCAGGCCGCCGATGGACGCGAACACGCCGCAGAGCACGTAGGCCAGGCCGTGGTACAGCCCGACGCGCACGCCCGACAGTCGGGCGGCCTCGGGGTTGGCGCCGATCGCGTACATCATGCGGCCCCACTTGGTGCGAGTGAGGAAGAACCACGTCAGGACCGTGAGGATCAGCACGACGATGACCGGGAACGGCACCGGGCCGAACATCGCGCGGTCGATCTGGAGGAAGAGGTCGGTGAAGTGCCCCGGAGCGACGCTGCCGTCGCGCAGTGTCATCCCGGACGATACGGACTGCCCGTTGACGGGGACCAGCTTGAGGCCCATGACGATGAACATCGTGCCCAGGGTGGCGAGCAGATCGGGGATCTTCAGGATCACGATGAGGAAGGCGTTGAACAGCCCGACGAGCGCGCCGGCCAGCAGCACCACCACGATCGCGACGCCGCCCTCCTGGTTGTAGAACACCATCGTCATCGCGGACAGCGTCACCGACAGCCCGGCCACGGACCCGACCGAGAGGTCGAGGCCGCCGACGACCATCGTGAGGGTGATGCCCAGTCCGGCGATCGCGACCACCGAGGTGAACTTCAGCATCGAGAAGAGCGTGCTGGGCATGCGGAAGGTCTCTTCTGTCGCGGAGAAGTAGACGAACAGCACGATCGTGACCACGATGAAGCCGTACTTCACCGTCCCGTCCTGCAATCTCAGCGCCCACTCGCGACCCCCGGTCGCCGCCTCGCTCTTCTGCACAGACACCTATGCCACCTCCGACATGCGCGCGACGATCTGGTCACGGTTGGTTTGGGACGAATACGTATCAAGACGCGGTTCACCGTCGACGAGCACGATGATGCGATCCGACACCTCGAGGACCTCGTCGATGTCAGAGGTCAGGACGACCACGCCGACACCCGCGCCGGCAACCTCACGGGCCTTGCTCGAGATGTCCCGGCGGGCACCGATGTCGACACCACGGAAGGGCTCGTCGAGCAGCAGCACGCGCGGAGTGCCGTGCAGCCATCGGCCGACGACCACCTTCTGCTGGTTGCCGCCCGAGAGGGAGTCGACCTCCTGCTCATCACTGCCGGCGACGACGGAGAACTCCTCGATGAGGTCGACCCCGAGCGTGCGCTCCTTGCCGAAGTTCAGGACGCCCCGAGACGTGACCGACTTGAGGAACGGGAGGGATGCCGTTCGAGCGATCGACCAGCCCGGGAGCATGGACTCCCCGGCGCGGTCCTCCGGCACGAGGTACACGTCATTGCGGATGGCGTCCGCCGGGCCGGATGGCGCGAAGGCCTTGCCGCCGAGAAGCATCGAGCCCTGAACGAAGGAGTCCGCGCCGAAGATCCCGCGCGCCAGCTCGCTCTTGCCCGAGCCCAGGAGTCCGATGACTCCCGTCACCTCGCCGCCCCGGATCTCGAGGTCGAACGGGGTCGAGCGCGTGAAGAGCTGGACGCCCTTCAGGTCCAGGACACTCGTCGAGCCGTGCCGCTCCTCGAAGGTCTCCAGCTCCACCACGGTCTGCTCCCCGAGCATGTCCTTCAGGGCGGCGGTCCAGTCGAAGGGGGCGTCCTGCTCGCCGCGGATCCGGCCGTCGCGAAGCACCACGAGGCGGTCGGCCAGCGTCTCGATCTCGCCGAGACGATGCGACACGTAGAGGACGGGGATGCCCAGGGTCCGCAGGTCGTTGATCACCACGAACAGCCGATCGACCTCGGACTGGGAGAGCGCCGAGGTGGGCTCGTCGAGGATCAGCAGGCGCGGCCGGCGGGCGAGGGCGCGGGCAAGGATGAGGAGCTGCTTGTCAGCGACGCCGATCTCGAAGACGTCCTTGCGCAGGTAGGAGTCCGACCAGTCCAGACGTAGTGCCTCGGCAACCCCGCGTGCCTTGGGGATCAACGACCGGAGCGATGCGACCCGCGGAATCTCGTTCTGCGCGATCTGCTCGAACAGCAGGTTCTCCGCAACACTGAGCCCGGGGATCACGCCCTCGTCGATGCGCTGGTGGACGGTCTGCAGGCCGATGCGCCGCGCCGTCATGGGGGAGTCGATCGTCTGCGGCTGGCCATCGATCTCCACGATGCCGCCATGGCCGGTGTAGACCCCGGACAGGATCTTGATCAGGGTGCTCTTGCCGGCGCCGTTGGCCCCGAGCAGTGCTGTCACCTGACCGGAGTTGATCGTGAGGTCGACGCCACGGAGCACCGTGTTCTCGCCGAAGGCCATCGTGATGTCCCGCATCACCACTGCCGCATGCGCTGTCATCGGCTCACCATCCGTTCTGTCGGTCCGGTCGTGCTGAGGTGGTGCGTGTGGTCCGCATGCCGCAGCCTGCGCGGCATGCGGACCACACTACGAACTGCTAGAAGCTGACCGACGGAATCCAGTCGGCGGCAACCTCACCCGTCAGGTTGAGCTCGGGCATCGCTGCACGGAGCTCGTCCATGTTGGTGATCTTGTTGTCCAGCAGGAACTGCTGGGTCACGAGGACGCCCGGGAAGACGACCGTCTTGGTGCCCAGGGATCCGGCCATCTCCTGTGCCATCGCACGGACGACGCCGGCGCCGATGGCGTTGGGGTCGGTCGTGGCGGTGGCCTTCCAGGGGCTGTCGGTCTTCGTCATGACCTCGATGTCGGCATTCGAGATATCGATGCCGTAGGCCGAGACGTCCTTCTGCATGTTGTTCTGCTCGATGGCCGAGACGGTGCCCTTGGTCAGCTCGTCGTACGGGGCGAAGATCGCCTTGACGGACGGGTTGGCCTTGAGCGCCGCATCGACGAGCTGAGCGTTGTCGGTGGCGACGGCATTGGTGAACTTGCCGACGAAGAACAGCTCGTCCCACTTGTTGTCCGTCTTGAACTGCTGCCACACCACGTCGCGACGATCGAGCGGCGCGATGCCCAGGACATTGACGTAGCCGACCGGAACGCCCTGGCCGATGTCGGTCGCCATCTGGGTGAGGACGAGCGTCGCCAGGTCGGCGTCGCTCTGCGCGGTCTCGACTGCATCAGGCGCGCACTCGGTGATCTCGATGTCGTACACGGTGACCTTGATGCCGGCGTCCGTGGCCTTCTTGATCAGCGGGCACATGGTGTCCGCCTGGCCGTGGTCGACGATGATGGCCGAGACACCGGAACCGATGGCGGTCTCCATGTCGGTGGCCTGCTTGGCGTTGTCCGCCTGCGCGTCGTACACCTGCAGTTCCATGCCGATGGTCGCGGCCTGCTGCTGCGCGCCGTTGGTCCACTGCTGGAAGTAGTCGCCCGCGCCCGAGTTCTGCACGAGTGCGACCTTGACCGGTCCGGCGTCGAACGGTGCCGGCATGGCGGCCGCCGCGGTGGTTGCCGCGGCGGAGGCTGCTGCCGATGCCGGGGTCGAAGCTGCAGCCGAGGAGGCTGCGGGAGCTGCCGATGACTCGGTCGACGTCGAGCTCTGCGAGCACGCCGTCAGCACCAATGCGGTGCTCAACACCGCGGTTGCGGCGGCGAAAGTCCTACTGACCTTCATCCAACTTCCTTTCGTTGTGGCTGAGCCGGCGGCTCAACGGCCCTTTAACCCCCTCCTAGCGAGGGAATGCGTTTGCCACCCCACCATCGACCGGGATGACGCACCCGGTTGTCCTCGAGGACTGGTCGGACAGCAAGAACGAGACGGACTGGGCTACATCCGAAGTGGTCACCCGGCGGTGCAGGAGGTTGCGGGAGGCATAGAAGTCCTCGAGCTCCTCGGGCTTGATGCCATGGGCGGCGGCGCGCTCCTCTCGGAGGCCACCGTCCCACAGTCGGGAGTTGTCGAAGACCGCATCGGGATTCACCGCATTGGACCGGATCCCGTCGGAGCCACCTTCGAGGGCGGCGATGCGCATGAGCTGGACCATCCCGGCCTTCGAGGCCGAGTAGGCGCCGAACCCGGCGCCCGGACCGAAGGCGTTCTTCGATGCGACGTAGACGAGCGAGCCACCCCTGCCCTGGGCCCTCATGGCGCGCATGCTTGCCTGGGTCAGGAGGAAGGCGCTGCTGAGGTTGATCCGCATCGTTGTCGTCCACTGGTCGAGCGTCAGCTCGTCGAGTGTCCCGGTCATGCCGATCCCCGCATTCAGCACCACGCCATCGAGGCCACCGTAGGCACGCACGGCGGCGTCGACAGTCGCGCTGACGACCTCCGGCTCGGACTGGTCTCCTGCCACGACGGTCGGCTCAGGAAGCCCGTCTGCCACGAACAGTTCCGCCAGGGTGCTCAGGCCCGCGGCATCGAGGTCGGCCAGGACGAGCGAGGCACCCCGGGCGGCGAGGTCCAGGGCGATCCCGCGGCCGATCCCGGAGGCCGCGCCCGTGACGATGATGGAATGCCCGGCGAACATCGGTTCCTGCGGCTTGAGATTCAACTTGAACAACTCCAATGGCCAGTAGTCGAAGCGGAAGGTCTCCCGATCGGAGATCGGTTCAGGCGTGCCGAACGAGTCGGCCACCATGGCGGCCACGCTCAGCGTGTGCTGCGCGATCTCGGCCACAGCGGCGGCATCCTGCACGTCGGCGCCGGTCGTGATCGCGCCAAGACCCGGCAGCAGGATCACCTTGGGCAGTGGGTCATGCGGCTCGTGCCCCGCCGGCAGGTGATCCTTGTTGCGGTCGACGTACGCCCGGTAGTCGTCGGCGTACTGCGCGACCGCAGCCACGGCTGTATCGGGGTCGGTGCCGGCCAGGGCCAGCGCGCGCGGCTTGATGCGCAGCATGTGGTCGGCACTGGATACCCCGGCGTCCACCAGGACGGACAGGTCCGGGCGGTCCGCGATGTCGCGAAGACCCCTCTCGACGCGCAGAACGCGAGGACGCGTAGCGCTGAGTGCGCCGCGAAGTGCGAGCAGGAGCCGCGCGAGATCGTCGTCGGGGATGTCGTCGTGCCGAGCCGGTGGACCTGCCGCGATCCGGTGCTCGGCCACGAACTCCCCCGCGCGCGCGACGGCCGCCAGCGTGCGGGCGTAGCACTCGTCCGAGTCGTCTGCCCACGTGATGATGCCGTGGTGAGCCAGGACGACTCCGTCGCACTTGCTCAGTCCACCCACGACGGCACTGAGCGGGAAGCCCGTCCGCATCCAGTCGACATAGCCCCAGTTCTCGCCGAGGGCCTCGCGCACCATGCGGCGCCCGTCCTTGTGGTTCGTCAGCGCGCAGACCGCATCGGCATGCACGTGGTCCACGTGGCGGAACGGCAGGAAGGCATGCATGAGCGTCTCTATCGACGGTCGATTCGCCGTGCCGTCGAGCAGGGCCAGCCGCAGCCGCTCGGTCATCTCCTCATCCGACATCACGCGCTCGCCGCGCAGCTCGTGGAGCGCATCGAGAAAGACGGCCGGATAGCCGGACTCGTCGGCGGTGCGCAGGTCGAAGCCGGAGGCCTTCACCCACATGACGTCGCGTTCGACGCCCGCGGCATCGATCGCAGTGCCCTTCGCCGACGTGTTACCCCCGCCGTAGACGACCAGCGACCGGTCGGCACCGAGCCGACGCGATCGCGCGACGAGCTGCGCCAGGGGCGCGGCGGAGGGGTCGGTCACGGCTACTTCGCAGCGTCCGTCAGGGCGCCCAGACCCATGAGTACCGACACGTCGGCGATCCCGTCGGGCTCGACGACAGCGTGCTCCGTCGCGATGGCGCTGACGTACCGCCCGGGAGTGACGTCGAAGGCGGGATTGAAGCCGCGGGCCTCGGGCGGGCAGACAAGGACTCCCGCGAAGGTGGTGACCTCGTGCTCGGGGCGCAGCTCGATGTGGATGTCGTCGCCAGTTGCGGTCGACAGGTCGACCGTCGACGACGGAGCCGCCACGACGAAGGGGATGCCTGCCGCGGCGCAGCCGAGGGCGACCCCCAGTGAGCCGATCTTGTTCGCGGTGTCGCCATTGCGGGCGATGCGGTCCGCTCCGATGATCGCGACGTCGACGAGCCCGCGAAGCATGGTGCTGGCTGCGGCACCGTCGGCCTGGACCACGTAGGGGATGCCGTCGTGCTGCAGTTCCCAGGCCGTGAGCCGGGCGCCCTGGAGCAGCGGCCGCGTCTCGTCGGCGTAGACGAGCTCGAGGACGCCGCGCGCGTGCAGCCTCCCGGATGATGCCAAGTGCCGTGCCCCATCCGGTGGTCGCCAGGGATCCCGTGTTGCAGTGGGTGAGCACGCGCAGCGGACGTCGCTCGACCGCGCTCATGATCCAGTCGGCACCGAGCGCGGAGAGTGCGTGGTTGGCTGCCTCGTCCTCCTCGATGATGATGGCCGCCTCGGCGAGGACCGCTGCAAGGCCATCGCCCATGAGGGGGCGGACGCGGTCGACACCCCAGGCAAGGTTGACCGCCGTCGGGCGCGCGTTGCGGATGGCGTCGACGCGCTCCTGGAGCACCTCGTCGGACCAGCCCTCGCGGTCACCCTCGACGATGGCCAGCGCCACGCCGAGGGCGCCAACGGCGCCGAGTGCGGGTGCTCCGCGCACGACCAGGCGATCGATGGCATCGATGAGCTGATCGACGTCCGCACAGACGAACATGGTCGTCTGGCTCGGCAGCAGCGTCTGGTCGATGAGGTCGATGGTCGAGGCGCCTGCGTTCCACGCCACGGCCCGGATCTCCTGCACGTTTACTCCTTAGACGTAAGTCGTCCTACAACTGACGATTACGCTACGGTTCCCCCTAACGGGTGTCAACAACGGCTCGGTTCCGATACCAAATCGAGATCTTGGCCACGAGGGAGCGGATCGCGATGAGCGACTCACTGCTGGACGAACGCCGCCTCCGGCCACGGGGAAGCAACCTCGGCCGCGAGCTGGCGGAGAAGCTGCGCGCCCGGATCATCGGCGGTGAGTTCCAGGCGGGTGCCCGCCTCCCGAGCGAGACGGCCATCTCGGACTCCTACGGAGTCTCCAGAGTCACCGTTCGCACCGCGGTCAAGCTGCTCGAGTCCCAGGGCCTGGTCAACGTCCGGCACGGCTCGGGCACCTACGTGGCGGACTTCGGGGGTCAGGTGCGCACCGGCCTTCAGGAACTGCGGTCTATCACCGAGACCATCAAGGAGATGGGCTTCACTCCCCGGATGGAGCGTCATCGGATGGAGCAGCGCCCTGCCAGTGCCGAGGAGTCCGCCAAGCTCGGCATTCCCGTGGGCACCGAGGTGATCTCCATCCAGCGGGCCATCCTCGGCGACGAGATCGTCATGGCCTACTCCTACGACGTCCTGCCATCGTCGCTGATCCCGAGCTCGCACGTCGGAGAGCTCGGCGTCGGGTCCCTCTTCGGCGTACTCGACCAGCTCGGCCTCCAGCCGGTGCGGGCCCTCGCCGAACTGCACGCCGTGAACTCAACCGAGGTCGCCTGGGGCTCGAGCCAGCCCGAGAGCGGCCTGTACCTGCTGCTCGACCAGGTGCACCAGAATCGCCGCGGTGAGGCCATCGCGTACAGCAAGACGTACTTCGTCGAGGGACGCTTCCAGTTCACGATCCTGCGCACGCGCTGAGCGGGCCGATGCCTTCGCGTCCCTGTACCCGGCCATGAGGGACCACATGCACGTGCTTGCCGGCATCCAGGATGCGCAGGTCGGCCGCGGGGATCAGTGACCCACCACGAAGCCGTCGACGAGCCGGCCCGACGTCGACCAGAACTCCCCATGCAGCCCCCTGGCGCCGGGCGTCAGCAGGAGCACCCCATGCTCGGTGTCGTTGCGCCCCGTCGATCCGGCCAGAGGTGGCCCCAGCGGGTAGAGGTCCGCGCCTCCCGAGCCGTCCACGACGTACGTGACGCCTCCCCGGACGAGCCGCTCGTAGTCGTGGTCGTGCCCGGCCAGGACCAGGTCGACCCCCCAGCGCCCGAAGGGCCACTGGAACTGGGGCGTCGAGCCGTGGACGGACCCGGACGAGTACGGCGGATGATGCAGCACCACGACCTGCCACCTCGCCCTCGACACCAGGGCCCGGCCGCGGGCCCAGGCCAGCTGCCGAGCCATCGAGGCCGGCGAGTCGAGGGCCGCCTGGCTGTCGAGCACGAGGAACTCGATCCCGCTGCGGGTCACCGAGTAGGTGGTCCGGCCGGACAGAGCGCGAAAGTAGCCCAGGTAGTCGGAGATGCCGCCATCGCTGTAGTCGTGGTTGCCCGTGGCCGGGAAGAAGGAGTTGACCGAGGCCATCCGTGACCGCGGGCAGCTCGTAGTCCCTGGCGCGCCCGCGATCCATCGGCAGTAGTAGGCACCGACCGCCTGCGCATACGTCGTCGTCGAGTAGAGGTTGTCCCCCGTGGTGACCACGGCCTGCGGCGCGAGGCGATGCACGAGGTCGCTGACCTCGCGTTCCGCAGGGCTCCGACTGCCGAAGTCACCGACGACGGCGACCGAATGCGGGTCGGCGCGCTGAAGGGGCCTCACCGCTCGGTCCGCCGAGGTGCCGGCGGCAAGGGTTGCCGCTCCGGCGACGAGGGCGCCGGCGAGCAGGGCGATCCGCCACCCCCGCACGGGGATCAGCGCCCAGTCAACGCGGCCGACTGGCCACGGTGTGGCGCACGACCTGCTGGAACTCGATGGATCCGTCCGCGGCAGCGGACCGCGCAAGTCGCGCCTGCGCCTCGGCGCGCACGGCGGGGCGCTCGTCCTCCGGTATGGCCAGCCACATCGCCCGCTGGCCGACCGACCACGTGAAGGCATGCCACTGCTCGGCGTCGGCGAAGCGGACGGTGATGGGAGCACTCACCGTGCGCACCTCGCCGTAGCCGGCAGCGCAGACGAGGGACTCCATGCCCTCGTCACTGCCGAAGGGCCCGGCCTTCCCGGTCGTCCGGGCGTCCTTCATCTGTGCCGGACGGTAGGCGTCGAACACTTCGTCGACGTGGCTCCAGCGCTCGTCCATCAGGCCGAGGGTCGCCACTCCCAGCCGGCCGCCCGGCCGTAGGAACGGCAGCCATGACGACAGCGCCGCGGCCGGGTCGTCGAGGAAGAACAGGACGAGACTGGACGAGACGACGTCGAAGGTCCCGTCGACCCGGCCGAGGGCCTGCGCGTCATCGACCAGGGCCTCGACATTCGACAGGCCCTCGCGCGCAGCCGTCTCGCGGCACCGCTCGACCATCCGCGTGGAGATGTCCACGCCCAGCGCCCGGCCCCGCGATCCGACAGCGCGGGCGGCCGGGAGGAGCACGGCGCCGCGCCCGCACCCCACGTCCAGCCACTGCTCGCCCGGTGCCGGAGCGAGTTCATGGACCAGGCCCGATGCGATCGGCTGGAAGAAGTCGACCCCGACGCTGTCGTACTGATCGGCCAGCGAGTCGAACAGTGCCGCCGCCCGAGCCGGCTGCCCTGATGTTCCGCTCATGCCGACAGGGTCGCACCCTCGTCGCCCAAAGTCACGGGCGGTCGGGCCGTCACGAGCTCGGACTGCTTGATGTAGGCACTCGAGCGCGCGTTGAACATCAGCCACAGCACCAGCAGCTCGAGCGGGATCGTGAGGGCGGCTCGCAGCAGATAGCCCTCGAGCAGGTAGCCGAGACCGCCGATCATGTTGAGTGCGACGAGGACCGTCACGACGATGCGCGCCCAGCTTCGGCCCTTGCCGAGGTAGTACGCCGCCATGATCCGCAGGACGGCGATCGCGGTAACGAGCAGGCCCGCGAGGAAGACCCCGATGACGATGAGGGAACCGGCGATGTCGTTGACGCCCTCGTCGGCCAGGGCGGTCTCGAGGGAGGACATGACGCCCTCACTCGACAGTTCGAAGGCCGCCGCCATCAGGTCGAATCCCGAGATGACGGCGATCACCGCGGCGACCCACTGCAGGACCACGGCGATGGTCAGGCTGATCGGTCTGCTCATGGCAGCCACGGTAGTGGCCGAGGGAGGTCGTCGCTATGAGGCTGCGGCGGCCCGCGCGGCCACCGCTGCCGCCCGCCGCACCCTGTCGATCTCTCGATCGCCGTGCGCCGCCGAGACGAACCACGCCTCGAACGCCGAGGGCGGCAGGGAGACGCCCTCGTCGAGCATCGCCCGGAAGAAGCGGCCGAAGGCCGCCTCGTCCTGGTCGGCCGCGTCCACGAAGTCACGGACCTCGCCATCGCGGAAGAAGATGCTGAACAGGTTGCCCGCCGACTGCAGCCGGTGCGGAACGCCGGCATCGCTGAGCGCCTCCGAGACGACCCGGCCCACCTCGGCTGCCTGCACGTCGAGGTGCGCGTAGACGTCGTCGGTGCAGTGCTGGAGCGTGACGAGCCCGGCCGTGGCCGCGACCGGATTGCCGCTCAGCGTTCCCGCCTGGTACACCGGGCCGACCGGGGCGAGCTGGTCGAGGACCTCGGCCGCGCCGCCCACCGCTGCCAGCGGGTAGCCGCCGCCGATGACCTTGCCATACGTGAACAGGTCGGGCCGCCAGCCCTCCTGCCGTCCGGTCTGCCCCCACCAGCCGGCCGCACCCACCCGGAAGCCCGTCATGACCTCGTCGAAGACGAACAGGGAGCCATGCCGACTGGTGACGTCGCGCAGGAAGGCATTGAAGTCGTCCCGAGGCGGGACCACGCCCATGTTCGCCGGGATGGCCTCCGTGAAGACTGCCGCGACCTGTTGCCCGCGCTCGGCGAACAACCGCTCGACGGCGTCACGATCGTTGTAGGGCAGGACGATCGTGTCCTTGACCGTGCCCTCCGTGACGCCCGGGGAGTTGGGCAGGCCCAGCGTCGCCACGCCGGAGCCGGCCTGCACGAGCAGCGCATCGACGTGCCCGTGGTAGCACCCGGCGAACTTGACGATCAGGTCGCGCCCGGTCGCCGCGCGTGCAAGCCGAATGGCGGTCATGACGGCCTCGGTGCCGGACGAGACGAACCGCACCCGCTCGACCGCCTCGACGCGACTGATGATCTCCTCCGCGAGCAGGGTCTCGGCCATCGTCGGCGCGCCGAAGGAGGACGAGGTCGCCACGACGCTCGTCACGGCCTCGACGACCGCTGGATGGGCGTGGCCCAGGATCATGGGCCCCCACGAGCCGACCATGTCGACGTACTCGTTGCCGTCGACATCGGTGACCCACGCCCCGGATCCGCTCGCGAAGTACACGGGGTGCCCGCCGACAGCCCGGAACGCCCGGACCGGGGAGCTCACGCCACCCGGAACGACCCGCTTCGCACGCTCATGCCACTGCTCGGATCCCTGACGCTGCATCACGCCTCCTGCTCGCGCAGCCACATGGCCGCCTCTGTCGCCCAGTACGTGCAGATCACATCGGCCCCGGCGCGGTTGACCGCGGTGAGGACCTCGAGAATCGTCCGGCGTCGGTCGATGGCACCAGCCGCGGCCGCGTACTCGACCATCGCCAGCTCACCGGAGACGATGTACGCGGCAACCGGCACGTCGACCGTCGCGGCCACGTCCGAGATGACGTCGAGATAGGCAAGCCCGGGCTTGACCATGACGATGTCCGCGCCCTCGGACACGTCGAGCAGCACCTCGCGCATGGACTCCCGTCGGTTCGACGGATCCTGCTGGTAGGTGCGGCGGTCGCCGTCGAGGCGCGACTCGACGGCGTTGCGGAACGGGCCGTAGAGCGCCGACGCGTACTTGGCCGCATAGGCGAGGATCGACACGTCGGGGCGGTCGCCGTCGTCGAGGGCCTCGCGCACGGCGGCCACCTGCCCGTCCATCATGCCGCTGGTGCCGACCATGTGGGCACCAGCCTCGGCCAGTACGACGGCCATGCGGCGGTACACGTCCAGGGTCGCGTCGTTGTCGACGCGGCCGTGGCCGTCCAGGATCCCGCAGTGGCCGTGATCGGTGAACTCGTCCATGCACAGGTCCGCGATCACGACGGCCTCGTCGCCCACCTCGGCACGGACGTCGGCGATCGCGACGGACAGGACTCCGTCGAGCAGGCAGGCCTCGCTTGCCACCGCATCGCGCCCCTGGGGAACGCCGAACAGCATGATGCCGCTGACGCCGCTCGCGACGGCGTCGTGCGCGGCGCGCTTCAGCGAGTCCCGCGAGTGCTGCAGGACGCCGGGCATGCCGTTGATCTCGATGGGCTCGGTCAGCCCCTCCCGGAGGAAGGCGGGCAGCACGAGCTGGCTGGGATGCACCCGGGTCTCGCGAACCATCCGACGCATGGCCGGCGTGCTGCGCAGTCGGCGGGGCCGGTCGTAGGGATCAGTCATCGTCGCTCCTCGATCGTGCGGACGCAGGTGCGGTCAGGCTCATGGCAACGGTCCGGGCCAGCGCCTGCGCCGTCGGGGCCGGACTGACCACAATCCTGCCCATGCCGAGTCGGTGGGCCTCGGCCGCGGTCGTCGGGCCGCCGCACACGACGGTGGTGGCGGCAGGGATACGCCCGGCGAAGCCGACCAGGGCCCTGGCTGCCGATGGCGAGCGGATGACGACGACCGCGAAGTCCCCTGCAGCAGCCCGGTCTGCGGACGCCGGGCGCACCAGGACCTGCCGCGTCTCGTAGACCACCTGCTCGTCGACGGTCCACCCCGCCGACCGCAGGCCGTCGGCCAGCGTCGTCAGCGCCTGGTCCCCCCTGGGCAGGACGGCCGTACCGGCATGGCACCCGCGCAGCTCGTCGAGCAGTCCGTCCGCGGTCTGCGTGCGCGGGACGACCACGTCGAACGCTCCCAGCCTCGCAAGGCCCTCGGCCGTGGCGGACCCGACGGCAGCCACCCGCACTCCTCGGTCCCGGCCCGTCGCCAGCGCCTTCCGCACGGCCGGTTCCCCAGCGAGCCCCGTCAGCGCGCCGGTCGCCGCCTTGGACGTGACGAGCAGCCAGTCCGTCGAGGTGGCGATGGCGTCGAGGCAGTGGCCGACCCGCGCGCGGGCGCCGGAGTCGGCGCAGGGCTCGACCACGAGGTAGTCGTCGGCCACCACGTCGATCCCCGTCGCCTGCAGCCACTCCCCGCCCTGTCCGCCGCGGACCTTGACGAGGAGGACCTCACTCATGCGCGCTGGTCGGATTGACATAGGCCGCCGCTCCCGCGGCCAGCAGCAGGCGGCCCACCAGGCCGCCGAGGTCGCGGGCCCGACCCAGGTCGGCCCCCTCGTCGCCGGACAGCGCCGTCCGTTCGACGCGGGAGACGTACTCGCCGGGAGCCGTACCGGAGACATCGGCCGTCAGCACGAGGTGCCCGTCCTCGAGGACGGCGCTCGCGCCGATGGCCGAGGCACAGGTGGCCGACACCGCGGAGAGGACGGCCCGCTCGGCCGTCGTGGCCAGTCGATCGCCCGCCACGTCGAGTGCCCCGAGGATGGCGACGATGTCGGCGTCGTAGGTGCGGCACTCGATCGCCAGCGCCCCCTGTGCCGGGGCGGGCAGCATGACGGCGGGCTCGATGACCTCGTCGATCTCGTCCGCCCGGCCCAGCCTGGCCAGGCCGGCCACCGCGAGCACGGTCGCGTCGAGCTCGCCCGAGCGCACCTTCGCGACGCGCGAGTCGACGTTGCCCCGCAGGTCGCTGATGTCCAGGTCGGGCCGCACGCTGCGGAGCCGGGCCGCCCGTCGAGGCGAGCTGGTGCCGACGCGGGCGCCGTGCGGCAGGCCGGCAAGGCCGGTGCGGTCGGAGGTCAGCAGGGCATCGCGACGGTCGGCCCTCTGTGGGACGGCGGCGAGCACGATCCCGGTCTCCGGTTCCGACGGGAGGTCCTTCATGGAGTGGACGAGGAAGTCGACCTCGCCCTCGAGCAGCGCGTGGCGCAGCGCCGAGACGAAGACGCCGGACTGGGGCATCGCCGCGAGCGGGCCGGCCTGCACGTCGCCAAGGGTCTTGATGATCACGAGCTCGACGTCGCGACCGCTGCTCGCCCGTACCGCCGCCGCCACCCACTCCGACTGGGTGCGGGCCAGCGCGCTGCCGCGCGTCCCGAGCCGGAGGGGCTGCGTCACGACCGCGGGCCAGTCTCGATGCCGAAGACCGTGCGAACCGCCTGCTCGAACTCGTCGGCGGAACCCTCACGGGTGAACTGCCGAGCCCGGACGGTCGGCTCGTGCAGGAGTTCGCCGGTGAACCGGTGCAGGGCCTCGGCCACGTGGGCCGCAGCCTCACCGCCGAGCCGGCTCGCGGCCCGTCGCTGCTCCCGCTCCATGATCGCGACGACATGGGATCTCATCGCGACGACCATCGCATCGGCGTTGCGCTCGGCCTCCTGGACGCCGAGGTGCTCGACCGCCTCGTTGACCATGCGGTGCGCGCGCGTCACCGCCTCGCCGTGCTCCTCCGGCGCGTGGCGGGAGATCACGTCGAGGTCGATGACGGTCACGGTCATCAGCGACCGCGCCTCGTCATCGACGTCCTGGGTGAGCGCGAGGTCGAGCACCGGGAGCGCGCGCTGCCGTCCCTCGGTGACGATCGCCAGCGTATGCGCGTCCAGGACGGGGTGCGGAGCCCCGCTGCAGGCCACGACAAGTGCCGCACGACGCAGCGAGTCGACGAGACCGGCCTGCTCCACCACGGTTCCACCGTGGGTCTCAACGAAGCGCTTGGCCCGGCCGCTGCTGGAGTAGACCATGACCTCCTCGACGCCGCGCTTGCGCAGGGATGCGTGGGCGACGCGCGCGAAGGCGCCGGTCCCGATGAGGAGCGCCGGGCCTTCGCCCACGGACCCGAAGTCCTGCTCGACGAGGTCGAGCGCCACGGACACGATCGACCGACCCGCGGCCCCGAGGCCCGAGGTGGCGGACACCCTCTTCGAGGTGGCCGAGGCGGTCTGGAACAGGCGCTCCAGCGAGGCGGATGCAGTGCGCTCCTTGCGGGCCCGGGTGATGGCGCGCTTCACCTGACCGGAGACCTCGTCCTCCCCGACGATCATCGACTCGAGCCCTGCAGCGACGGAGAACAGGTGCCGGGCGACGTCGAGCCCGAGAGTCGGCATCGGGATGTCGACCGCATTTCCGGTCCGCTTCAGGAAGATGTTGCGAACGCCATCTGCCGCACGCCGGGGATCGTCGGCCTCGACGTAGATCTCGACGCGGTTGCAGGTGGACAGCAGCACCGCTCCGGACACGCCCGCGTGGGGTTCCCCGACGAGATCATTCGCCAGCGAAGTGGCACTGCGGTTGATCTCGTCGAGCGCCGATAGCGGAACGTCGTGATGGCTAACGCCGACCAGTGCCAGACCCATGGAAACGGATGCTAACACCACGCACTCTCGACACAGTGTCGGAAAGCGGACCGACGCTGTGTCGGAAACCTTTGCGCTGCAATGGGTTCGGGCACCAGGTCTGCCACATGCGCTCCCAGGGCCCTCCTGCTACCGTGCGGGAATGCCACTGCCCCAGGACCACCCGCTGCGCGATGGCCGGACCTTCGATGCCCCCCTGATCCGCGCCTACCGGGGCGAGCGTCCCGAGAGGCTGCCCGTGTGGTTCATGCGCCAGGCCGGGAGATCGCTGCCGGAGTACCGCTCGGTGCGCGAGGGCGTCGGGATGATCGAGTCCTGCCTGCGTCCCGATCTCGCCAGCGAGATCACGATGCAGCCGGTGCGGCGGCACCACGTCGACGCCGCGATCCTGTTCAGCGACATCATCGTCCCCCTTCGGCTCGCGGGCGTCGATATCGACATCGCGCCCGGCATCGGCCCGCTGATGGACGGTCCCGTCCGCAGTCGTGCCGACGTGGGCCGGCTCCCCGAGCTCGACCCGGCCGCCCTCGGCCCCATCCGCGATGCCGTCGGCCTGTGCGTCGCCGAGCTCGGCTCCACCCCCCTCATCGGCTTCGCAGGCGCGCCGTTCACCTTGGCCTCCTACCTCGTCGAGGGCCGGCCGTCACGGGATCACTTGCGCACCAAGGCCCTCATGCACTCCGAGCCGGACGTGTGGCACGACCTGCTGTCGTGGGTCGCGCGCACCGCAGCGGCCTTCCTGCGTGCCCAGGTCGAGGCCGGTGCCAGTGCCGTGCAGCTGTTCGACTCCTGGGCCGGTGCGCTGTCCCTGCCCGACTACGTCGCCTTCGCGCAGCCGCACTCCCGCGAGGTGTTCGACGCGGTCGCCGACCTCGGCGTGCCGCGCGTGCACTTCGGGACGAAGTCCTCGGAGCTGCTCCGCGCGATGCGCGATGCCGGTGCCGACGTCATGGGCGTCGACGACACGACTCCTCTCGACGTGGCGATCGATCGGCTTGGCACGGATATCCCGGTGCAGGGGAATATCGACCCCGCCATGCTGTTCGCGCCGTGGCCGGTCCTGTGCGCCCATGCGGACGACGTCATCGCCCGGGGGCGCCGCGCACGTTCGCACGTCGTCAACCTCGGCCATGGCGTCCCACCCGACGCCGACCCCGATGTCATCACGCGCCTCGTCGCGCACATCCACGAGCAACCCGCCACCTGAAGCCACCCGAGAGGAATCCGAAGTGACCGACGAGGCCCGCACGAGCACGGCGCGCGAGATCAACGACACCATCCGCTACACGGTGTGGACCGTCTTCTCGCGCACCGCGCTGGACTCCGAACTGCCCGACCATGCCGAGGCGGGCCTGAAGCAGTGGATCGAAGCGTTGGCCGAGGACGACATCGACGTCCGCGGCATGTACGACGTCTCGGGCATGCGCGCCGATGCCGACGTGATGCTGTGGCTGCACGGCCCCACGGCCGAGGGGCTGCAGCGTGCGCTGCGCGACTTCCGCCGCGAGGCACTTCGGGGAGCCGTCGAGCTCCAGTGGTCGGCCATGGGCCTTCACCGGCCGGCGGAGTTCAACCGCGGTCACGTACCCGCGTTCATGGCCGGCAGGCCGGCACAGGACTGGCTGTGTGTCTACCCCTTCGTCCGCTCCTACGAGTGGTACCTGCTGCCCGAGGACGAGCGTCGCACGATGCTCGTCGAGCACGGCATGAAGGGCCGCGACTTCGAGTCGGTCCTCTCGAACACCGTCTCGGCCTTCGCCCTCAACGACTACGAGTGGATCCTCGCCCTGGAGTCCCCCGCGCTGCACGACCTCGTCGACCTGATGCGCACGATGCGCTACACCGAGGCGCGCCGCCACGTGCGCGAGGAGATCCCGTTCTACACCGGGCGGCGCGTCGATGCCGCCGGCATCGTCGACGTCCTGCGATGACGACGGGCTACGACGCCCTTCTGCTCGCCTCCTTCGGTGGCCCCGAGGGACCTGACGAGGTGCTGCCCTTCCTCGAGCGCGTCACCGCCGGGCGCGGCATCCCGCCGGAGCGTCTGCTCGAGGTGGGGCAGCACTACGTCGCGCTCGGTGGCGTCAGTCCGTTGAACGCACAGAACCGCGCCCTGGCCGCGGCGCTCGAGGCCGAGCTCGCGGGCCGTGGCCCGGGCCTGCCCGTGTACCTCGGCAACCGCAACTCGGCGCCGTTCCTGGCCGACTCCCTGCGGGCCATCCACGCCGACGGTCATCGCCGCGTGCTGGCGCTGGCCACCAGTGCCTACTCGTCGTACTCGGGCTGCCGCCAGTATCGCGAGGATCTCGCCGGGGCACTCGCCGAGAGCTGCCCGGACATGTCGGTGCAGGTCGTCAAGCTGCGCCCGTATGCAGACCGCCCCGGGTTCCTCGGTCCGATGGCGAGCGGCCTGCGTCAGGCCCTCGCCGACCTGACTTCGAACGGCACGCCCATGGACGACGTCCGCATCCTCTTCACGACGCACTCGCTGCCGGAGTCCATGGCGGCGGCGTCTGGTCCCGACCGGCCCTCGACCCCGGCCGACGGCCTCTACGTGCGACAGCACCTGCAGGCGTCGCGGCGCGTCATCGCTGCCGTGGAGGCGCAGGCAGGGACCGCGCTCGCCTGGTCCCTCGCGTTCCAGTCGCGCAGCGGCCCGCCGCACGTGCGCTGGCTCGAGCCGGACGTGAACGACGCCATCCGGGACGCGGCCGCCGAGGGCGCCGCGGCGATCGTGCTCGTGCCGATCGGGTTCATCAGCGACCACATCGAGGTCATCTGGGATCTCGACACCCAGGCCCGTCAGACGGCCCACGACCTCGGCCTCGGCTTCGCCAGGGTGGCGACCCCGAGCACGACACAGGCCTTCGTCTCGGCGCTCGTCGACCTGATCCAGGAGGCCCAGGGCGCGGCGCCGCTGAGCCATGACGAGCCGTGGTCGAGGATGTGCGGACCCACCTGCTGCGTCAACGCGAGCAACGACCGGCCGACCGTCCCCGGCTGCTAGCAGCCCCCACCGTTGACCTGCCAGTAGCGTCGCACCCGGGGACTCGGTGCGACGCTACTGGCAGGTCAACGGCCTGGTTGGGCTACGCGGGAGGCTCATAGGCGCAGGCGGGGTCCTCACCGAGCGGATCGCCCGTCGAGGCGTATGCGCGGGCCCTGGAGCCGCCGCACAGGTCGGCGAAGTCGCACCGGCCGCACCGGCCGCCGAACTCCATGGACCGGATGCTCAGGAGCACCGGGTTGTCGCGGTAGATCTCGGCCAGCGGGAGGTCGCGCACCGAGCCGAGGCCCAGCGGCAGGAAGCCGGCGGGATAGACCTCGCCGTCGTGGGCCACGAAGACGATGCCCTTCCCGTCGCGCGTCGCCGCCGTGTGCGCGGACGACTTCTCACCGGGCGGCCCGAGCCGCTCGACGAGCTGCGTACTGAGCTGCCGGTAGACGTCGCCCGAGGGCAGCGCCAGGGGATTCTCGCGGCGCTGCACGACGACACGACGGAAGAAGGGTCCCTCCACCGTGCGGATGATGAAGCCGTAGTGCGAAGCGTCGACCAGGAAGTGGCACACCTGCTCGTGCTCGTCCGGCGTGATGGAGTCCGTCGACTCGCCGCGGCCGACATGCACGAGGAAGAACACCTCCCAGATGTGCGCGCCGGTCTCCTTGACGATCGCGGCGATGTCCGCGAGCTCGTCGAGGTTCCGGCTCATGACGGTCGTGTTGATCTGCACGGTGAGCCCGGCAGCGACCATCGCCCTGATCGCCGGGATCGTCTTCTCGAAGTGGCCGGGGATGCCACGCACCCCGTCGTGCGTCTCGGCCTTCGCCCCGTCGAGGCTCAGCGACGCCGCCTTCACGCCGCTGGAGACCATCCGCTCGATGGCCTCGTCGGTGAGCATCGGGGTGACGGAGGGCGACATGGCGACCGGCACCCCCTTGTCGTTCGCGTACTCCACGAGATCGAAGATGTCCTGGCGCAGCAGGCAGTCGCCGCCTGTCAGCACCAGGATCGGGTAGGGCCGCCCGAAGCCGGCCACCTGGTCGATGAGGTCACGGCCCTCGGCGCCGCTCAGCTCGCCCGGCAGGGCTTGCGCGGTGGCCGACGCGCGGCAGTGATGGCAGGCCAGCAGGCACGCGCGGGTCACCTCCCAGAACACCAGCATGGGTCGCTGCGAGTAGTCCAGGATCCTCGGCTGCGTGACACTGTGCGCCGTCATGTGCGTGTTCCTTCCACGATCCGTGAGGCCGTCGCGTAGCCCTGTGCCACGCAACCGGCGAGCCCGACCCCTCTATAGGCGGCCCCGCTGAGATGAAGTCCCGGATGCCGGGCAAGCGCCGCGTCCAGGCTCTCCAGCCGCTTCGCGTGGCCCACCACGTACTGGGGCATGGCCCCGGGCCAGCGCTGGACGAGTGTCTCGATCGGAGCGGCCTCGATCCCGGCCATGCGCCTGAGCCCGTCGCGCACGGTGGTCACGATCTGGTCGTCGTCCATCGCCATCCACCTGTTGTCGCCGTAGCGGCCCACGAGGTTGCGCAGGATCACGACGTCGTCATTGACCAGGTGCGGCCACTTGCTCGTCAGCCACGTGCTGCCGACGATGAACTCACCCTCGACGGGCGGGACCAGGAAGCCCGTGCCGGCCGGCAGGACGGGCAGGTCGGCGCGCCTGTAGGCCAGGACGGCACTGGCCACGTCGACGTACGGGATCTCCCGAAGCTGCTGGGCCGCCTCCGGGAGGAAGGCCTCGATGAGGCTGGCGCAGGCATAGGCCGGCACGGTCAGCACGACGTGGTCGGCGACGAGGTTGCCGTCGTCGGTTGCGATCTCGTAGCCGCCGTCCGGCAGCGGTGCGATCGCGAGGACACGCCGTCCGGTGCGGATCGATGCCGGTCCGAGCGCCTCGGCGAGGGCGGCGGTCAGTCGCTCCATGCCCCCGCTCACGGACACCAGTGCGGGCGAGGGCGGCGACGTGGGCTTGGACGCGCGCTTCTTGCGTCCGCGCATCGTCAGGATCATGCTCCGTCCGGACGTGGCCATCGACACGATCTCGGGCACGGTGCTTCGTGCGCTGAGGACCGCCGCACTGCCGGCGTGCACGCCGCCGAGCAGGGGCTCCACCATGCGCTCGTACACCTCGGTGCCGAATCGGGGCGCACCAGCTCCTCGACGCTGGGATCCGCCGGCTGTCTGGAGGTGGGCAGAACGAGGTCGAGGGCGGCTCGGGCGGCCCCCGGGATCGAGATGAGTCCGGACCGGACCATCGGCAGCACGCGCTCGGGGAGGCCGAACGTGGCGCCAGCCGGCAGGGGCCGCAGCTTGCCGCGCGACCAGATGAAGGCACCGGTCGCCGCTGGCCCGACGATCTCGCCGCGCAGGCCAAGGCCGTCCACGAGGGCCTTGAGCTCGGGAGCCCGGGAGAGGAAGGCGTCCGGACCGGTATCCACCGGGAGGCCCGCGACGGTTCGGGTGCGCAGCTTGCCCCCGAGCACCGGCTCGGCGTCGAGGACGGTCAGATCGAGGTCGTCGCCGAGCAGCTGGCGCAGGAAGTACGCGGCGGAAAGGCCACTGATCCCGCCACCGATGACGGCGACCTTGGGGCTCACCGCAGCATCCTCGCACTCGCCCGCGCGTCCGCGACCGACACGACGTCGGCTCCGGGCCGGTCGCCGGCAGTCCTATTCGGCGCGGTCCACGCTCATGCCCGGCTCGGAGTCGCCGATGATGCGGGCGATCTGCGGCACCACGAGGAACCAGGTGACGATATGCATGATCGCCAGCAGGATGCGCGTGGCATAGCCGACGTCGGCGGGTTGCGTCAGCGGAACGACCATCGAGCCTAGGGCGACGAGCGTTCCCACCCAGAAGACCAGCCGGCCCGCCTGCCGCCAACCGCGCACGAGGGAGGCCAGGAGCGTCCCGCCCACGGCGAAGGCGATCGGCACGAGCAGCACCACCGACCAGGGGACCTGCGCCTGCACGTCGACCGGACGAGCTGCCACGACGAAGGGGACCCCGGCGAGGCGCCCGATCAGGTAGATGACCAGGCAGATCAGGCCCGACCACACGCCGGTGACCACCGCGGCGTACATGAGCTGCTTGATCGTGGGATTCGCCGCGGTCGGCGGACCGAACGGAGTCATCGATTCCGACCAGGGCGCGCTCATGGACACATTGTTCCCACGTCCGGATTCGATGAAGCGTGAAGGGGGCACATCCGCGTCCGACCCGGTCAGGTACTTGCGCTAGTTACCCGTCAGTAGCATCATGGAGTTACTGGCCGGTAACAACGGAGGTACACGCATGTCCCACTACAAGAGCAACCTGCGCGATCTCGAGTTCAACCTCTTCGAGGTCTTCGGTGCGGGCGACCGAATGGGCCATGGCCCGTACCAGGAGATGGACGCGAGACGGCGCGCGACGTGCTGCGCGAGGTCGAGCGGCTGGCCAGCGGGCCGCTTGCCGAGTCCTTCGCCGACTCCGACCGGCACCCGCCCGTATACGACCCGGCGACGAAGTCCGTGACCATGCCGGAGCCCTTCAAGAAGTCCTACCAGGCACTCATGGACGCCGAGTGGTGGCGCCTCGACCTGCCCGAGGAGCTCGGCGGCACCGGTGCGCCTCCGTCCCTGCGCTGGGCCGCGTCAGCGAGATGCTGCTGGGCAGCAACCCGGCAGCCTTCCTGTTCATGTCCGGCCCGGGCTTCGCCGGGATCATCGACCATCTCGGCAACGCCGACCAGAAGCGCTGGGCCGAGCTGCATCGTCGAGAAGCGCTGGGGCGCCACGATGGTCCTCACCGAGCCCGACGCCGGCTCCGACGTCGGCGCCGGCCGCACGAAGGCGTTCGACAACGGCGACGGCACCTGGCACATCGAGGGCGTCAAGCGCTTCATCACCTCCGGCGAGCACGACATGGCCGACAACATCGTCCACCTGGTGCTGGCGCGTCCCGAAGGAGCCGGCCCCGGCACCAAGGGACTGTCGCTGTTCTTCGTCCCCAAGTACCTCGTCGACCTGGAGACCGGAGAGCTGGCCGGAGCGCAACGGCGTCTACGCCACCAACGTCGAGAAGAAGATGGGCCTGAAGGCGTCGACGACCGTGCGAGCTCACCTTCGGCGACGGGGAGCCGGCGATCGGCTGGCTCGTCGGCGACGTGCACGACGGCATCGCGCAGATGTTCAAGGTCATCGAGTACGCCCGGATGATGGTCGGCACCAAGGCGATCGCCACGCTGTCGACCGGCTACCTCAACGCCCTCGAGTACGCCAAGACGCGCGTCCAGGGCGCCGACCTGACGCAGATGACCGACAAGACGGCGCCACGCGTGACGATCACCCACCACCCGGACGTCCGCCGCAGCCTGATGCTGCAGAAGGCCTACGCCGAGGGCATGCGCGCGCTGATCGCCTACACCGCGTACTGGCAGGACCTGATCGAGATGGCCGAGGCCGGCGACGCCGAGGTCGACCACGACATGGCCGAGCGGATGAACGACCTGCTGCTGCCGATCGTCAAGGGCGTCGGCTCGGAGCGCTCCTACGAGCTGCTCGCCGTCGCGCTGCAGACGCTACGGCGGCTCCGGGCTTCCTGCAGGACTACCCGATCGAGCAGTACATCCGCGACGCCAAGATCGACACCCTGTACGAGGGCACCACGGCGATCCAGGGCCTGGACTTCTTCTTCCGGAAGATGGTCCGCGACCAGTTCAAGTCGATCTTCGACCTGGCAGCGCAGATCACCGAGACGGTCAAGGGTGACGAGGGCACCGGCGCAGCTCGCCGCGGAGCGCGAGCTGCTCGGCAGGGCGCTCGAGGACGTGCAGGCCATCGTCGGAGTGCTGGGCCAATGGGCGATGGCCTCGCAGCAGGACGCGCGGGAGATCTACAAGGTCGGGCTGAACACCACCCGGTTGCTGATGGCCACGGGCGACCTCGTCGTCGGCTGGCTGCTCCTGCGGCAGGCCGAGGTGGCGACCAAGGTCCTCGCGGGCGAGGTACCCGAGCGTGAGCGGGTGTTCTACGCCGGCAAGATCGAGACGGCCAAGTGGTTCGCGCGAAACCGGCTCCCGCTGCTCGCTGCCGAGCGGGCCGTGGCCGAGGCGACGACGCTCGATCTCATGGACCTGCCGGAGGAGGCCTTCTAGCCAGCCGGGCTCCCGAGGGTCGTACGCTCGCATCGTGAAGCGTGCGGCCCTCGGCTCATTCCTGCTCCTGGCGGCCGTCACCCTCCTCGTTCCGCTGGCCCCTGCGGCCGCGGCCCACACCGAGCTGATCCTGAGCACTCCCGCCGATGGCGAGGCCCTGGCGGCCGCACCGACCGCCGTGCTGCTGACCTTCAGCGAGGAGCTCATCGCCGAGACCGTCAACGTGTCGGTCACCGACTCGCAGGGGCAGCTCGTCGCCTCGGGCCCCCCGCAGGTCGACGCGTCCGAGGTCACGTTGCCGTGGCCCGCCGGGTTGGCCGGCGGCAGCTACTGCGTCAACTACCGGGTCGTGTCGCAGGACGGGCATCCGGTGAGCGGGCTGATCACGTTCACGTACCCGCCCGTCGCAGTCCCGCCGTCGACGAGCGCCGCCTCCTCCACCGTGCCGACGTCCCCCTCCCCGGCGCCGACCCCCGCGGCAACCAGTGACGCGACTGCCGAGCCGACGACCGCTTCTGACACGCCCGTCCGGTCGATCGTGCTGATCGTCGCCGGCCTGGCGGCCGGCATAGTCATCGGCATCCTCGTGGCGACCCGTCGCAGGGGGCAGTCGTCATGAGCACCGCCCGTACGGCAGGACGCACGGGCCCGCTCGCCCTGGTAGGGACGGCCCTGGTGGTCCTGGCCGTCGTCGCGACCGTCTTCGGGCTCGTGGTCGCCGGCGGCGAGTATTCCCCGGAACTGCCCGGACTGCCCGATCCGGGCCCCCTGGTCGGCTGGGGCACGCCCATCCTGCGCCTGCTGAGCGACCTTGCCGCCGTCGTCACGGTCGGCCTGCTGCTGGCGGCGACCCTGCTGGATCCGTCGGGCAAGGACGGCATCGTCTCGCGCACCGGGCGGCGCGATCTCAAGCGCGCAGCCATCGCGGCGGCGGTCTGGGCGGTCCTGGCCCTGGCCCAGATGCTCTTCGAGCTCGCCAACGTGCTGGGACTGACGCTTGCCGAGGCCGCATCGCCGGACATCGTGTCGACCTACGCGAACGAGATCCCCACCACGCGGGCCCTGATGTTCATGGCCGTACTGGCCACGGTGGTGTGCATCGGCACCATCCTGACGTCGACCACCGGTGCCTCGGCAGCCTGGCTGCTCGTCGCGGTGGCCGCGTCCGCCCTGCCGGCCCTCGCCGGCCACAGCGCCGGCCTCGGCGACCACGCACTCGCCATGACCGCCGGAGTTGCGCACATGGTCGCCGCCGTCGTGTGGATGGGCGGGCTCATGGGTCTGGCCGTGCACGCCACACGCGCTGACATGCCCATGAGCCGGGCCGTCCAGCGGTTCTCCACGATCGCCCTGGTCTCGATCCTGCTGCTGGCCGTGAGCGGAGCCGCGAACGCCTACTCCCGCCTCGACAATGCCGGTCAGCTGCTGACCACCGGGTACGGACAGCTGCTGCTCACGAAGACGATGCTCATCGTCGGCCTCGCCTGCCTGGGCTGGATCGTTCGGCAGCGTGTCATGACGACTCTGGCGACCTCGTCGCGGGTCGCCGTGTTCGCCCGCATCGCCGGCCTGGAGCTGCTCGTGATGGCCGTGGCGCTGGGCCTGGGGGTCGCCCTCGCGTCAAGTCCCACGCCACGCGTCGAGGCGCAGCTGCCCACCTTCGGCGAGAGCCTGCTCGGGTTCGCCTACCCCCCGCCGCCGACTCCCATGACCGTCGGGCTCGGCTTCCACCTGGATCCGCTCTTCTTCACCGCCTGCCTCGTCGCCGGGGTCCTCTATCTCGCCGGCGTGGTCCGCATGCGGCGGCGCGGCGACGAGTGGCCGCTGATGCGAACGGTGTCGTGGCTGGCGGGCCTCGCGGTCGTCATCTGGTGCACGAACGCCGGCGTGTCCGTGTACGCCCAGGTCTCCGTGGGCATTCACATGTTCCAGCACATGACCCTGACCATGCTGGGCCCGATCTTCCTGGTCATGGGCGCCCCGGCGACCCTCGCACTGCGCGCGCTCAAGCCGGCCCACGGGAACGAGCGTGGCCCGCGCGAATGGCTCGTGTGGTTCCTGCACAGCTGGATCACGCGCGTGCTGACCAACCCGTTCTACGTGTTCTTCGTCTTCGCCCTCGGCCTGTACGGGCTCTACATGACGCCTCTCTTCGGCTTCCTCATGGGCAGCCACGTCGGGCATGTCGCGATGCAGCTGCACTTCATCTTCTCGGGATACCTGTTCTACTGGGTCCTCATCGGGATCGATCCCCGCCCCAGGCCGCTTCCCTACTGGGGACGGCTGCTGCTGCTCATGATCTCGATGTCGGTGCACGCGTTCTTCTCGGTGGCCCTCATGATGCGCACGGTGCCGATGGCCGCCGAGTGGTACAGCATCGTGCAGCCTGCCTGGCTGACGAATCCGCTCAAGGACACCCTGGACGGCGCCCAGGTGGCCTGGGCGGTCTCCGAGATCCCGAGCCTCATCGTGCTCCTGGCCATCGCCGTGCAGTGGTCGCGCAGCGACGCCCGCGAGGCGACCCGGAGCGACCGCCAGGCCGACCGTGACGACAACGCCGAGCTGCGCGCCTACAACGACCGGCTGGCCGCGATGGCCAGGCGCGACGAGAAGCGTCCCAACCGCTGACCCAAGGCCCGTGACCCCCGCCCCCTGGTATACCCTAGGGGGTATGCGAATCCGTTCCGTGGCCATCAGCGCCGCTGCCCTGATCACCTTGTCCCTCGGCCTCGGCGCGTGCTCGTCCGCCGAATCGGCCGCCCCCGCGAGCCAGGGCCCGGCCGTCGCGGTCTCGGTGCCTGCCACTCCCCAGCGCGTCGATGCGGCAGCGTTCGCGAACGCCGTCGCCACCCCCGGCGTGTCCATCGTCGACGTGCGAACGCCCGAGGAGTTCGCGGCCGGCCACATCGAGGGCGCCGTCAACTTCGACGTCGAGGGTGTCGACTTCTCGGGCCAGATCGCCACCCTCGACCCGGCCGGGACGTACGCCGTCTACTGCCGCAGCGGCAACCGCTCGCAGGCGGCCGTGGCGCAGATGAGCGCCGCCGGCATCAACGGCATCTACGAGCTCTCGACGGGCATCACCGGTTGGGCAGCAGCCGGCTACCCCACGGTCTCCTAGCAGCGCCGAGGGGCCAGGGGGTCCGGCACTCGCCAGACCACGTTGCGTACGTCGGCGCTGGAGTCCAGCCGCAGGCCGCGCAGCGAGCTCTCGCGCAACCGGTAGTCGTTGGCCGCCAGGGAGCGTGAGATCGCGGCCAGGTTGGCCGGGTCGTCGAGGTCGTCGGCGTTCCACTGCGGTGGCGCGGCGTGGTCGATCACCGTGCTGATGATGGCGATCTCGGGACGACCCGCATCGCTCACCCGCACGAACTCCAGGATGCGGCCCTGCTGCGGCCAGTCGATGAGCGACGCAGTGGTCAACTCCCAGAAGCCGCTCGTCTCGTCGCCATGACGCATGGCCGCGTGGAAGTGCACGTGCCCGGCGATCCAGGCGATGACGTTGGGGCGCTCGAGCAGGGTCGTCAGGATCTCCGCCCCCAGCACCCTCGGCTCGGCGTCCGACGGGCGATAGTCGTTGGTCATGGTGGGGCTCGGGTGGTGCGAGGCGATGACGACGTACCTGTCGGCGGCCTCGTCCAGCTGATCGACGAGCCAGCCGTACTGGGCCTCGCCGAGGGAGCCCTGCCACCCACCGTGCGGATTGACGGTGTCCAGGCTGATCACCCGGAGTCGGCCGACGTCGGCCGCGTAGTAGGTCGGCTCCTCGACGTCGTTCGAGCCCGTCGCGCGCGTCGTGCGGGCGAACTCGCCCGGCACCGTGAAGTCGCGGGTGGGGTCGGGGGCGATCGATGTGCGGGGCGAGGAGTCGTCGTGGACGTAGCGGGCGGGTCCGACCTCGACGATTGCCTCGGCCGTGAGGGTGGGGTCGGCGCCGTCGGGCAGTCCGGTGATGCGGGCCTCCCCCACGGCAAGTGCTCGCAGTGCGGCGTCGGGAGCCACCGTGCCCTGGAGCAGGCCGTCATGGTTGCCGTAGACCGTCAGCCAGGGCAGCTCGAGTCCCGGCGACTGCACGTCGCGGCGAGCGGCCTCGACGAGCCCCGGAATGGTCGGGTAGCCGAAGATCCGGGTCGGCCGGTCGGGCTCGATGCCAGGAGGCGCTCCGTCTGGGTGCCAGTAGCGCTCATCCCAGGTGGACGCATCCGACGCACCCACCCACGAGCTGCGCTGGTCGTCACCGCTGCGCGGCGAGACCAGTCCCCCCTCGAGAATCCTCTGGTACCAGGAAAGCTCATCGCGCTGGGCGTTGTCCGTGACGTCGCCCGTCAACAGGGCCGTGTCGATGGGCGCCCCGGTGGTCGGCCCGGTCAGCAGTCCATTGACGGTCCTGACCATCGTGACCGCGACCTGCACCGTCAGCGACTCCTGCGGCCGGTACGTACCGATGTCGCCGAGCTCCTCGCGGTAGGGGGAGTCCGGGTCGCTGTACCTGTCGAGGTACTCGATGCGCGCAGGAGACTCCGCGTCGCACAGGTGCACGTCGGACAGATGCCAGATGCATGCAAGCACGTCACCGTCGGGAACCGGCTGCTGGCGATGCTCGCTCGGACCGAACTGCATCTCGTGCCAGCCACCGTCGGACACCGGGCCACGCACGACGGTGCGCCGGGTCGTGTCACCCGGGAGGGACTCGGCCATCGGTCAGCCCTCGCCGATCAGCACGACCTCGGCCACGTCGTCACGCAGCCTCAGGCGGACGCTCATGCCCGCCGCGAGTCCCGCCGCGTCGGCGCTGATGATGTCCGCGAAGACCCGCCCCTGGTCGGCGTCATCGATGATGACCCGGGTCATCGGACCCAGGAACGACACGGACTGGACGCTTCCGCGACCGTCGGGATCGGGGTGGACCGCCACCTGCTCGGGTCGCACGGCGGCGATGTTCGTCCGCCCCTGCGCACCGGTCTCGCTGCCCTGGACACTGCGCCCGAGCACCTGCCAGCGGCCGTCCGACCCGCCGACTGCCGCCATCTTGTTGACCGTGCCGATGAAGCTCGCGACGAACGCATTCGCCGGGTTCTCGTACAGCTCGCGTGGAGGTGCGAGCTGCTCGAGCCGGCCGTTGCTCATGACGCCCACCCGGTCGGCGATCGCCAGCGCCTCGTGCTGGTCATGCGTGACGAAGACGGTCGTGACGCCGATCTCGAGCTGCAGTCGGCGGATCTCGTCGCGCAGCGTCTCGCGCACCTTGGCGTCGAGGGCCGACAGCGGCTCGTCGAGCAGCAGGACCTTCGGTGATGTCGCGATGGCTCGGGCGAGTGCGACCCGCTGCTTCTGCCCGCCCGACATCTGGTGCGGGTACTTGTCGACCTGCGTCTGGAGCGCCGTGACCTCGATCATGCGCTCGATGATCTCGGACCGCTCGGCGGCCGGGCGCTTCTGCACCTTCAGGCCGAAGTCGATGTTCTGCCTGGCCGTCATGTTGGGGAAGAGGCTGTAGTCCTGGAACACCATGCCGAACTGGCGCTTCTCGGGCGGATCGTTCGACAGGTCCCGACCCTCGACGACGACCGAGCCGGCATCGGGTCGTTCGAAGCCCGCGAGGATGCGCAGGGCAGTCGTCTTGCCGCAGCCACTGGGCCCGAGCAGGCAGACGAGCTCGCCGGAAGCGATCGACAGGCTGAAGTCCTCCAGCGCGACGGAGGGCCCGAACGCCTTCTTGATGCCGACCATGTCGACGGTTGCCACGTGTGCTCCTAGAGTCCGGTGGTTTGGACGTTGAGGCCGCGCTTGCGCAGGGTGCGCACGACGAGGCCGAGGCTGAGGGCGGTCAGGACCATGACGAACAGCGCGAGCGCGAGGCCGCCGCGCGGGTCGCTGCGCTGGTAGTTCACCATCTCGGTCGGCAGCGTCCGCTTGAGCAGCAGCGACGCGAACGCGAACTCCCCGAGCACCATGGCCGCGGTCAGTCCGGCGGCCGCGACCATGGAGGCGCGCATGTTCGGCAGCAGGACCTTGAAGATGATGGTCGCCAGCGACGCGCCCATGCTCCGGGATGCCTCGTACAGTGTCTTGGCGCTGATGGCCTGCAGGCCGGCGTCCAGGGCCCGGTATGTGAAGGGCATCGCCCACAGTGCGTAGAACGGCACGAGGCTGAACACGCTCGCAAGGAACCACGGCACCGTGGCACGGAAGGTCGCGGCGACGCCGACGACCAATGCGATCGGCGGGATCACCCACGGCAGCAGGGTCAGGGCCGTCAGATACGGACGGATCCGCGGATGCCGCACCTCGGTGATGATCGCCAGCGGGACGAGCAGCACCAGGTTCAGGAGGATCGCGAAGATCACCAGCATGAGGCTGGTCTTCGCGGCGGCGAGGATCTCCGGATCCGTCAGGGCCGTCCCGAGGCCCGACACGGACCAGCCGGTGAACAGCTTCTCCGGCGTGAGCAGTGCCGTCGGCACGGCCTGGAACGCGAAACGCGCCATGGCCAGCATGGGCACCGCGAAGTACAGGCCCACGCCGACCAGGAAGGCCCACTTCAGGATCGACATCGGACGGAACCGACCCCTGCGCGGGCTCCTGGGGGTGTCGTGTTCCGCCGGAGCCGGCTCATGGCCGGGCGCGAGGACGGTGACCGACTCGGTGCTCATGAGCTCGTCCATTTCAGCGTGCGTCGCTGCAGCACTGTCATGAGCACCAGGCTCGTCAGCAGCAGCGCGATGACCCAGGCGACGATGGCATTTCCGAGGTCCTCCTGCCCGGTGATGACGTTGCCCTGCAGGAGGAATCGGATCTGCAGGGGCACCAGCGCCCCGCTCGCATTGAGGACGTAGGCGGTGGCGTACGCGGTGAACGAATTCACGAACAGCAGGAGCACTCCGCCCAGCGTGGCCGGGGCCAGGATGGGGATGCCCACCGTGCGCCAGTAGCGGGCAGGTGACGCGCCCATGATCGCGGCCGCCTCCCGCCAGGAGGCCTTGAGCCCGTTCACTGCCGGCATCATCACGAGGAACATGAGCGGGATCTGGAAGTACAGGTAGACGACGACCAGTCCCCAGAAGCCGGTCGTGGAGACTCCGAAGTCGGACAGGTCGATGCCGAAGTTCATGAAGACCTTCGTGATGATGCCCTGGGCGCCGATGGTCGCGATGAAGGCGAAGGCGAGGCCGACACCACCCAGCTGGGAGGCGACCGCCGACCAGGAGTCCAGGGTCGGGTGCAGCCAGCGCGGACGATCCAGGCTCTTGATGGTCAGGGCGAGGAGCAACCCGACGACGCCGCCGATCAGCGCACTCCAGCCCGACAGCGCGATCGAGTTGATGAACCCGGTGCGGTAGGTGCCGGAGACCGCGCGTACCAATGCGTCGGTGCTGAACGATCCGTGCGGCATGACCGACTTGTAGAGCACGACGATGGTCGGGTAGACGAGGAAGAGCCCGACGAAGGCGGCGAACGGCAGCACCACGAACAGGCCGAGGCGGTTCTCGCGTCGGAATATGGCGCGCACTGCTTCCTCCTTCGGGGTCGGCTGGTCAAGGCTAGGGGGTCGTGCGGGAGAACAGTGGGGCGTCGACCCAATTGCATGTGGATCGACGCCCCACTCACAGACCGACCTACAGGTCAGCCACCATCGGTCCCCAGTTCTCGGTCAGCTGCGCCTTCATCGCCTCGGTCTGCGCCGCGGACGGGAAGGTGATCTGCGAGATGAGGTCGGCGCTCGGGAGGTTGGCCTTCATGGCATCGGTGATGATGCCGGCCTTGTCCATCGCGGCGTAGCGCGCCGGGATGGCGCCGCCCTCGAGGTAGCCCAGCGCGCCGGCGTCGCCCGTGATGTGCTCGAGCCACAGTTCAGCGGCGCAGGGGTGGACGGCGTCCGAGACCACGGACTGCGCGTAGTACGAGCCGTACAGGCCGTCGCTGGGAATGACGACCTTCATGTCGAAGCCCGCCTCCTGCAGCTTGGGCAGGATGCCCGGGAAGTTGTACGACCAGTCGAGCGAGATCGGCACGTCGCCGGAGACGAGCGCGGCCTCGGTGACGTCGATGACCTGCAGGTTGCCGGACTTCTTCAGATCGGCGAAGTACTGGATGCCGGGCATGATGTCGTCGTACGAGCCGCCGTTGGCGAGCGAAGCCGCGACGACGGCCGCGAAGGCCGCACCCGCCTCACGGGGATCGCCGTTCAGCGTGACCTGGCCCTTGTACTCGGGCTTCTTCAAGTCGGCCCACGTCTGCGGGGCGTTCTTCACGAGCGTGGTGTTGCTGCCGATCGACATGATGCCGTAGTACGCACCGATCCAGTTGCCGTCGGGATCCTTCAGGTTGTCGGGGATCTCGGCCCAGTTGGTGGTCTTGTACGGCTGGATGAGGCCCTCGGCCTTGGCCTGCTCCGTGAAGGACGGGCCGACGTCGATCGCGTCCGGCTTGTCCGGCTGGCCGGCCAGTGTCTTGATGGCGGTGAGCTCGTCGGCCGACGAGCCGTCCGGGTTCGCCACCGGGGCCTCGAGGCCGTAGGTGTCGCGGAACGACTTCAGGATGCCGCCGTAGTTGGCCCAGGTGTCGGGGAGGGCGATCAGGTTGACGTTGCCCTCCTCCTTGGCCTTCGCCGCGATCTCGTCGACGGTCGTGCCGCACACGGGGGCGGCGGCGCCGGACACTGCGGCGGATGCAGCGGTGGTCGCGGCAGCGCTGGCAGCGGCGGACGTGCTCTCCGAGCTGGTGCCGCTCGAGGAGCAGGCAGCCAGGAGGGATGCGGCCAGGACGACCGGCACCACGAGGATGGATTTGCGCATTGCGCGTTTCCTTTCGATTGTGGGTACGACGGGCACAAAGTAACCCTGATGCGGGGTGGTCAGGTGAACAGTTATCGAACTGGTAGCAAACGGCTCGACAAGAGGGGATACTGCTCCCCTTGGTCGCCCCCCTGCTCGCCAGCACGTACCGTGGACGCGTGCCCGCCTCCCAGACGCCGCTCCGGCGTGCGACGTCCCCCGTGGCGCTCGCCCTGCTCATCTTGCGACCTGCCCTGGCACTCGCCCTCGTGCCCCTGCTGCTCGCCACGCTCATCCCCTCGGCCGCGGCTGACGATCGGCCCGCCTACCACCCCTCGCGACTGGCCCATGTCGGCACGGCCGGCCAGGTGATCGTCGTGACCGCGCCCTCGTGGCAGTCCACCCACGCCACGTTGCGGGCCTATGAGCGCGACGGATCGGGGGGCTGGCGTGAGGTCATCGGTGCCACGCCGGCCAGGCTGGGCTGGAGCGGCCTGTACCTCGCCGCCCAGCGACGGCAGGGCACCGGCAAGACCCCGGCCGGCACCTTCGCGATCCCACGCGCGTTCGGCCGCCTCGCCGATCCCGGCACGGCCCTGCCCTACACGCAGTTCGACCGGAACGACGCCTGGACGTACAACCCGAGGAACCCGTACACCTACAACGTCTTCCAGACCGCTGACACCTCCTGGCGGTCGTACGGGGACTACGTGGAGCAGCTCTGGTCGCACGGACGGCAGTACCGCTACGTCGCAGTACTCGACTACAACCTCCCCGGCGGCCCGATCCATGCAGGGGCGGACGGCATCAGGCGCTCGACTCAGCCGGCGAACACCCGGGCCGGCGGCGGGATCTTCCTGCACGTCACGGACGGGCGGTCCACGGCTGGCTGCATCGCCATCCCGCAGGCGGCCATGCGCTCGGTGCTCAGCTGGCTGGACCCGAGCCGAAGGCCCGTCATCGTGATCGGACCGGAGTCCGCCATCACCCGGATGTGAGCGCGGACCTGCGTCGACCCGCCGAGCGTCTCAGCCGATGCGGATGTCCGCGAGCACCGGGAACTGCGCACGCCATTCGGCACTGGCACCAGGATCGATCTCGACGATGAGCACCTCCTCGGCCGTGCCGGCCCGGGCGATCACGCGGCCCTGAGGGTCCACCACCACCGAGTGCCCACCCAGCCTGAACTCCCCTTGCGTGCCCACCTCGTTGCAGGCGATGAGCCATGCCTGGTTCTCGATCGCACGAGCGCGCGTCAGCACGTCCCAGTGCTCGATCCGCGGCGACGGCCATCCCGACGTGATCAGGAAGGCGGTGGCGCCGCCCTCGGTGAGCGCGCGGAACAGCTCAGGGAACCGAAGGTCGTAGCAGGTCGCCAGGCCCGTCGGGCCGAGCGGCGTCTCGACGACCACGACCTCCTCGCCGCTGCTCATGAGCACCGTCTCGCCACCGTCGAAGCCGAAGAGGTGGATCTTGCGGTAGCCCACGACCAGGGTGCCGTCCGGGGCGAACAGCACGCTCGTGTTGAAGTGCCTGCCGTCGTCAGCCAGTTCGCAGAACGAGCCCCCATGCAGCCAGATCCCGTGCTCCTTCGCGAGTCCGGCCATGGCCTGCGCCAGCGGTCCGTCGATCGACTGGGCGTGCAGCCTGGCCGCGTCCACGTCGAAGGCCCCCACGTGCCAGAGCTCGGGGAGGATGACGACGTCAGCCCGTGGGGCCGTCCTCTCGATGAGTCCGAGCGTCCGCGTCACCCGGTGGGCGACGGGCTCGCTGGTCGAGCAGTCCAGCTGGATCAGGGCCACGCGCACGGTCATGCCACGACTCTACGCAGCCGACGACGCGGCCGGGCGCGGCCAGTACAGTCCGTCGACATGACGACCTCGACGCCGGCTGTCCCGCAGGGACCCACCCTCCCCGAGCTCATCGACACCTGGCAGGACGAGCTGACGGCCATCGCCGACCAGTGCGAGACGCTGACCGATGAGCAGTGGAACGCGCAGACCCCCTGCCCGGGGTGGACGGTCGCCGACGTTGTCGCCCACCTCATCGACGTCGAGCAGCTCCTGGGCGGGCAGCCCAGACCCGACCACGTGCCCGACTGGGATGCGCTGCCGCACGCCGCCGGGGACCACGGCCGTCTCACCGAGGTCGGCGTCGACGCGCGCCGCGGCCGCCCCCGGGCGGACGTGATCGCCGAGTTGCGGGCCGTCGCTCCCGTCCGGCGTGCGCAGGTCGAGGGCCTGGCGACCGGTACCCAGGTGCCCGGGCCCTTCGGCAAGGACCTGCCCATCGAGAAGCTGATGCGCATGCGCACGTTCGACGCCTGGGTGCACGAGCAGGACATCCGCTCGGCGATCGGCGACGACGGCGGCTGGAACTCCGACGCGGCCGGCATCGCCTTCCTGCAGATCGTCGGGGCACTGCCCTACGTCTGGGCCCGCGGCGCCAACGCGCCCGTCGGGAGCACCCTGCGCGTGGTGATCATCGGGCCGGGCCTGCACCACGAGGTGTGCATGATCGTCGACGACTCGGGCAAGGGCGTGCTGACGCCCGCGCAGGAGGAGACCGACGTGGACCTGAATGCCACCTGGCCGGCCCTCATGCAGCTGGCCTGCGGTCGAGTGGGCGCGCAGGACCCCTCGCTGGCCGGCCGGATCGAGATCAGCGGCAACGCGCGGCTCGGGCTCGCCCTGCTGACCGGGATGTCGATCACCCCCTGACCCGACGTTGACCAGCCCGCTGCGTCACAAGGCAGGGCGCGGTGTGACGCTGCCGGCAGGTCAACGAGGTGCGGGCTCCTGGGCGTCGAGGAGCAGCTCGAGCGCCGGGTCCGCGAGGAAGTCCGCCACCGAGCGGAGCGCCCGTGAGCCGAGCGCGCCGTCGACCACCCGATGGTCGAATGACAGCGTCAGCGTCATGACGGGGCGCGCCACGACCACGCCGGAGACGACCCACGCCCGCTCCATCACGCGACCCATGGCCAGGATCGACGACTGGCCGGGCACCAGGATCGGCGTGCCGCCATCGACGCCGAACACGCCGACATTCGTCAGCGTGATGGTGCCCCCGGTGAGATCGGCCGACGTGCTCCGGCCCGCACGGGCGGTGTCGATGAGCTCCTGCACGCGGCGGGCGAGCTCGACCAGGCCGAGCGACGACGCCTCCTTCACGGACGGCACGAGGAGCCCGCGCGGCGTGTCGGCGGCGATGCCCAGGTGCACGTCGCGATGGATCATCACGTCGGCACCGTCGGCGGTGTCGATCCAGGTCGAGTTGATCCGCGGGTAGCGGCGCGCGGCCCGGATGAGCCCGGCCGCCACCAGGATCATCGGCGAGATCCGCACGTCGTCGCCCTTGCGCCCGGCGCGCAGCCGCGTGATGAGCTCGAGCGAGCGGGTCATGTCGACGTCGACCCACTCGGTCACGTGCGGCGCGCTGAAGGCGGACTGCACCATGGCCTCGGCCATCGCCCGCTGCACCCCGCGCACGGGAATGCGCTGCCCAGGCGACTCCCCGCTCACGACAACGTGGGCAGCCTCGGCAGCGGTCGTGCCCAGGACGTCGCGGCGCGTGACCTCACCGCCCGGGCCCGTCGGCACGACGGTGGCCAGGTCGATCCCCCGTTCCCGGGCCAGCCTGCGCACGAGCGGCTTGGCACGCACCCGACGGGCTGGCTCGGCGACCGGCTCTGGCGCCGCGACCGGCTCTGGCGCCTCGGACTGCGCAGCGACCCGCCGCGCGCGTCGAGCAGTGGGGACGTCCTCGCGCACCCCGTACCCGACGAGCACGGCCTGGCGAGCGGGCGCGTCGCCGGTGGCCGACGAGGCCGTCGTGATCGCGATGAGCGGGGAGCCGACGGGCACGACGGAGCCCTCGGCCACCAGCAGCTCGCTCACCGTCCCGGCATACGGGCAGGGCAGCTCGACCGCGGCCTTCGCCGTCTCGATCTCGATGATGACCTGGTTCACGACGACGGTGTCGCCCGGTCGCACGAGCCAGCGCAGGACCTCCGCCTCGGTGAGGCCCTCGCCGACGTCGGGGAGCGCGAAGACGCGCTGCTCCCCGGCCATCAGTGCGCCATCGATCGGTCGACCGCGTCGAGGACACGGTCGATGCCCGGCAGGAAGTGCTCCTCCAGGCGGCTCGGCGGATACGGGACGTCGTATCCGGTGACCCGCAGGATCGGTGCCTCGAGGGAGTAGAAGCACCGCTCGCCCACGCGAGCCGCGATCTCGGCACCCAGGCCGACGTTGCCCGACGCCTCGTGCACGATGACCAGCCGCCCCGTCCGCTCGACCGAGTGCACCACGGTGTCGAGGTCGAGCGGCGAGAGCGACTGCAGGTCGAGCACCTCCACGGACACGTCCTCGCTCGCGGCCGCGGCATCCAGGCACGTTCGCACCATGGGTCCGTAGCAGGCGACCGTCACGTCGGTGCCTGCTCGCACGACCCGCGTGCGCCACGGCAGGGCCGCGTCGCGAGGATCCGTGGCGTCGATGGACTCATCGACCTCGCCCTTCTCCCAGTACCTGCGCTTCGGCTCGAAGTAGACGACGGGGTCCTCGCAGGCGATCGCCTGCTGGATCGTCACGTAGGCAGCCTGGGGGTCCGAGGGCGTGAGCACGCGCAGGCCCGCCGTGTGCGCGAAGTACGCCTCCGGCGACTCGCTGTGGTGCTCGACGGCGCCGATGCCACCGCCATAGGGGATGCGGATGACGATCGGCATCCGCACGAGGCCCTCGGTGCGGCGGTGCATCTTCGCCACCTGCGAGACGATCTGGTCGAAGGCCGGATAGACGAAGCCGTCGAACTGGATCTCCAGGACGGGACGGTAGCCACGCATGGCCAGGCCGACGGCCGTGCCGACGATGCCGCTCTCGGCCAGCGGGGAGTCCATGACGCGGTGCTCGCCGAAGTCGCGTTGCAGGCCGTCCGTGATGCGGAAGACGCCTCCGAGCCGGCCGATGTCCTCGCCGAAGAGGACAACCTTGGGGTCGCGCTCCAGCGCCCGGCGCAGCCCCAGGTTGAGCGCCTTGGCCATCGTCATCGTCGTGGTCATGCCGATCGCCCGTCGTCGAACGACGCCTCGAAGTCCAGCAGCCCCTGGCGCTGCTCGAGCAGCAGTGCATGCGGCTCGGCATAGACGGTGTCGAAGAGCGACTCCGGCGGCGGCTCCGGCATGCTGCGCACGCCGTCCCGGATGGCGACCGCAAGGTGCGCCGCCTCGTCGTCGACGCGGTCGAAGAACTGCCGATCGGCCAGCCCCTGCCTGGCGAGATAGACCTTGAGCCGCTCGATGGGGTCGCGCAGCCGCCACTTCTCCAGGTCGCTCGCGTGGCGGTACCGCGTGGGATCGTCCGATGTCGTGTGCGCCGCCATCCGGTAGGTGTAGGCCTCGATGAGCGTGGGGCCATGGCCCGACCGTGCGCGCTCGAGCGCCACGGTCGTGACAGCGATGACGGCGAGGATGTCGTTCCCATCGACCTGCACGCCCGGGAAGCCGAATCCGGCGGCGCGCTCGTAGATGGGCACCCGGCTCTGCCGCGCGTTCGGCTGCGAGATGGCCCACTGGTTGTTCTGGCAGAAGAAGACCACGGGGGCGTTGAACACCGAGCCGAAGACGAAGGCCTCGTTCACGTCGCCCTCTGCCGTGGCGCCATCCCCGAAGTAGGCGATCACCGCATCGTCGGCGCCGTCGAGCTGCACGCCCATCGCGTAGCCCACACCGTGAAGCGCCTGGTTCCCGATGACGATCGTGTACAGGGCGCAGCGCCGCTCGCACGGATCCCAGCCGCCGTTGGTGACGCCGCGGAACATGGCCAGCATGTCGAGCGGCTGGACGCCGCGGCTCCACGTGACGCCGTGGTCGCGGTAGGTGGGGAACGCGAAGTCGTCGGGCCGCAGCGCGTACGCCGATCCGACCTGTGCCGCCTCCTGGCCCAGGCACGAGGCCCACAGCCCGAGCTCGCCCTGCCGCTGCAGGGCGGTGGCCTCCGCATCGAGGCGGCGGACGAGGACCATGTCGCGGTACAGCCCGCGCAGTTCGAGGTCGGTCAGCGTGACGTCGTAATCGGGATGGTGCACCCGCTCGCCCTCGGGGGACAGCAACTGCACGGCGGTGTTCGCCCGTATCCCGTCGGTCATCGCGCCTCCCAACCTCCATCCTGCATTCCGGGACCGGTCCTGTCAGCCGATTGGCACGTGACCGCGAAAGGCGATCGTGGTGCACAATGCACACATGACGGTCATCTCCGAGCCAGCCTCGACCATTCGCGTCTTCCTCATGGACGACCATGAGATCGTCCGGCGGGGCCTGGCCGACCTGATCAGCCTCGAGCGCGACATGGAGGTCGTGGGCGAGGCCGGGTCGACCGCAGACGCCCTGCACCGGATCCCCGCATCCCGTCCTGACGTCGCCGTGCTCGACGTGCGGCTGCCCGACGGCAGCGGCGTCGAGGTCTGTCGAGAGGTGCGCTCGACGATGCCTGACGTGCACTGCCTCATGCTCACCTCGTACGCCGACGACGAGGCCCTCTTCGACGCCATCATGGCTGGAGCCTCCGGCTACGTCCTCAAGGAGATCCGCGGCAACGACCTGCTCGACGCGATCCGCCAGGTGGCGTCCGGCAAGTCCCTGCTCGACCCGATGGCAACCCAGCGCGTCCTGGAGCGCCTTCGCAACGGCGACCGGCACGACAGCCGCCTCGATGCGCTGTCCGACCAGGAGAAGCGCATCCTGGACCTCATCGGCGAGGGCATGACCAACCGGCAGATCGGCGAGCAGATGCACCTCGCCGAGAAGACCGTCAAGAACTACGTCTCGAGCCTGCTGGCCAAGCTCGGCATGGAGCGCCGCACCCAGGCCGCCGCGTACGTGGCCCGGATGTCGGCCGAGCACGACAACAACCACTGACCGGCAGCGCCGACTACTGGGTGTCGAGCGGTACCCGCCACGTCAATCTGGTACCGCCCTCCTCGGACACCCGCTCCAGGCGGCAGCTGCCACCGAGGTCCTGGGCCCGTGAGGCGATGTTCGCGACCCCCGACCGTCGGCCGGCACCCAGGTCGTCGACGCCGATGCCATCGTCGGTGACCGCGAGAACGACGTCGCCGCTGTCGATCTGGACGATAACGTCGACCCGCTTGGCAGCCGCGTGCTTCGCGGCGTTCGTCAGCGCCTCCCGCAGGGCAGCGATCAGGTGGTCGGTCGCCTCCGCGGTGAGCATCGAGTCGACCGGGCCGGCGAAGCGCACGGACGGCTCGAAGCCGAGCAGCGCTGCCGCCTGGGAGGTCTCCCGAAGGACGCGGCCACGCGCGCTCGACGTCGGTCCATCGACCGGCTCGTGCAGCGCGAAGATGGTCTGCCGGATCTCCTTGATGGTCTCGTCGAGCTCGTCGACCGCCCGGGAGACGCGGCCGGCCGCCGCATCGGGCACGTCGGCGATGCGCGTCGTGCCCTGCAGCATCATCCCCGTCGCGAACAGCCGCTGGATGACAAGGTCGTGCAGGTCGCGGGCGATGCGATCCCGGTCCTCGTAGACGGCCAGGCGCTCGTGCTCGCGGCGTGCCGTGGCCAGGACCAGCGTGACGGCGGCCTGCGAGGCGAACGAGCCCGCCAGGTCGAGGGCATCCCGCGGCACGCGGCCGTGCTCGTCGCTCCACAGCAGGATGAGGACTCCGAGGGCTTGGTCCGTGGTCACCAGCGGAATGATCACGGCTGGGCCGAAGGCCCCCGATGCATCCTCGAGTGCGAGCATGCGGCCGCTGTCACGCTCGACCCGGCTGACGCCGTCCTGGAAGGACAGGTTGGCGATCGAGCGCTCGGGGACTCGCTGACCGTCCCACCCCCTGATCACGTCGAGCATCCGAATCGCCTCGGGCGTCGTGGCCTCGTCCATGCCGTCGATGATCTCGACGTTCAGCACGGCCTCGTCGTCGGGCAGGACGACCAGTGCCACGTCGGACCCCGTCAGCTGCCGCGCCCGGTTGGCCACCATGGCGAGCACCTCGTCCGCCACGCTGTCGGCCAGGACCGCATTCGCGATGTCGGTGACGGCCTGCTGCCACTGCTCACGCTGTCGTGACCGCTCGTAGAGGCGCGCGTTCTCGATGGCCACCGCCGCCGCCGCCGCGAGGGCCATGACGGTGCGCTCGTCGTCGGCGCTGAAGCCCGTCCCGTTGCGCTTCTCGGTCAGGTAGAGGTTGCCGAACACCTCGCCGCGCACCCGGACCGGCACGCCGAGGAAGGACTTCATCGGCGGATGGCCGGGTGGGTATCCGGAGGACGACGGATGCGTGGACAGGTCGTCGAGCCGGATCGGGACGGGGTGGTCGACGAGCAGCCCGAGGATGCCGCGGCCGACCGGTGGGTGGTCGATCCTCGCGACCGTTGCCGCGTCGACTCCGACGTGCACGAACTCGCCGAGCCGACCGTCGAGATCGAGGACGCCCAGCGCGCCGTAGGTTGCGTCGACCAGCTCGACGGCGGCCTGGACGATGCGTCGCAGGGTCGCTCCCAGATCGAGTCCGGCGGCGACGGAGACGACCGCGGTGAACAGTCCCCGGTCGCGTTCCTCCCTCATCGGCGCATCATGCGGGCCACCCTACGGGCCCCGGCACGCCCTGTCCGACGGGCAGGCGAGGGAGCAGGAGGGCCATGTCGTGCCGCTCCTCCTCCAGGCGGGACTGCTGCGCGTACCAGCCGTCGAGCGACATCATCTGCTCGTGCGTGCCCTGCGCGACCACCCGGCCGTGCTGGAGTTCCACGATCCGGTCGAAGTCCTCCAGCCCGCTGAGCCGGTGCGTGATGAGCAGCAGGGTCGAGTCGCGAAGGGCCGTTGCCAGGGTGTCGGCCAGCGCATCGGCCGTCTGCCCGTCGAGGTGCTCGGTCGGCTCGTCCAGGATGACGAGCGGACGCCGGGCCAGGAGCAGCCTGGCCAGGGCCAGGCGCTGGCGCTCGCCACCGGAGATGCTGACGCCGAACGATCCGACCACTGTCCGGTCGCCCTCGGGGAGTCGGGCCACCCAGTCACTGAGCTGCGCCTGCTCGAGGGCCTTCGCCACCTGCTCGTCGGTCGCCTGCGGATCGCCGATGCGGACGTTGTCCGCGATCGTGGTGTCGAACACGTGCGCCTGCTGCGCGAGCATCCCGACGTGACTTCGCAGGTCGTCCCCCGCCGCCTCCCGCAGTTCCACTCCGCACAGCGTCGCCGAGCCCTCGTACGGCAGGAGGCCCATGATCACGGCGGCGAGGGTCGACTTGCCGGACCCGCTCGGTCCCACGATGGCCACCCGGTGCCCCGGCTCCACGGCCAGCGAGATCTCCCGCACCGTGAGGTCGTCGACCGCGGTCGGGCCGGCTGCCGGATCGATCGCCACCCACCGTGCGCAGACCCGGGAGAGGTGCAGGCCGCTGAACTGCGCGGGGACGGCCACCGGGTCGATCGGGTCGAGCACGGGGGTCGGCAGCGACTCCACCTCCTGAAGCCTCGCGGCGGAACCGCGCAGCCGCTGGTAGGCCAACGCCGAAGCCGGCAACCCGGACAGCACCTCGAACAGTGCCAGCGGGAGCAGCGCGATGACCGCGAGCCACACCGGCGCCACCTGCCCGGAGGCCACCGCAGGGATCGTGATCACGAGGGCGGCGCTGACGGCCAGGCCCTGCACGACTGTGCCGATCCCGCCACCGAGTCCCAGTGCGAACGACTCGCGCGCGCTGAGGCCGGTCAGTTCGTCGTCGAGGACGGCGACACGTGCGGTGACCGCGCGACCGGCCCCGTATGCGGTGATGTCGGCGGTCGCGTCGAGGGCCTGGATGACGGCTGTCGCCACCTCCGCCTTGGCCGGTGCGATCCGGTCCTCGGCAGTGCGGGCGGTGCTCGCGACGAGCCAGGGGGTCACTGCCAGGCCGACGAGCACGAGGAGCCCGATCGCCACGCCGGCCGGCGGGAGCAGCCAGGCCAGGAAGGCGACCGACGCCGCCGAGACGAGGATCGCCTGCGCCCAGGGCAGGACGACTCGCAGCGGCAGGTCGAGGGCCGCGTCGACGTCGGCGACCAGGCGGCTGAGCAGGTCACCGCGGCCGAAGGCGGTCAAGCCGGTCGGGGCGAGTCGCTCGAGGTGTCCGTACACGACGACACGCAACTCGGTCAGGCCGCGGAAGGCCGCGTCGTGCCCGACCAGCCTCTCGCCGTACCGGAAGACCGCCCTCGACAGCGCGAAGGTGCGCACGAGCACGGCGGCGACGCTCAGCGTGAGTACCGGCGGCATCGTCGAGGCAGTCGCGATCAGCCAGGCGGACACGCCGAGGAGGGCCACCGCGCTTGCCGACGCGATGGCGCCCAGCAGGCCGGCCAGCGCCAGTTCACGGCGCTGCGTGGCCATCGCCGGCCACAGAGTGCGAACGGGGCTCACCACGGGGCACCGGTCCCGAGGTCTCCGGTGGCAACGGTGGTCGCAACCGGGTCGGCGCGGCCGAGGCGCACGATCTGGTGGGCCACCTCTGATCAGGGCCGGGCGATGTGCGACGACGATGACGGTGGCCCCCCGGGTCGCCAGCAGGCCGATCGCCTCGACGACGGCGGCCTCCGTCGCGACGTCCAGAGCCGCGGTCGGCTCATCGAGCAGGACCACGTCCGCCTCGGTGATGATGGCCCGGGCGAGCGCCAGACGTTGCAGCTGCCCCACGGAGAAGCCCGAGCCGTCGGCCGCCAGCCGCGTGTGGATGCCCTCCGGAAGGGCCCGGATGTCGTCGGCCAGGCCGGCCGAGCCCAGCGCCGCCCAGACCAGCTCGATCTGCGCCTCCGGTCGGCCCAGCCGGATCGCGTCGGCGAGGGTCGGGCTCTCGGCCACGTCCGCGCTGACCAGCCGCGAATGCTGGGGCAGCCACGCGACGCACCTGCGCCAGGCCTGCAGGTCGGCATCGCGCAGGTCGATGCCCGGCCGATCCGAGGACTGCACGACGATGCGCCCCGCACTGGGCTCGATGAAGCCGAGCAGGGCGCTGATCAGAGTGCTCTTGCCGCCCCCCGACGCGCCCACGACGGCCGTGACGGTGCCGGGCAGCGCCACGAAGTCGGCCCGCTCGAGGGCAGGGTCGGGCCTGCTCGGGTAGGTGACCTGGAGATCCTCGACGCAGATCCGCATGGGTCCGCGCTCGATCGCGGTGGTGCCCCCCGTCGGTACCTCGGTCTCCAGGATCGTGAACAGTCGATCGGCGGCACCGAGGCCCTCCGCGGCCGCGTGGAAGTGCTGGCCGACAAGGCGCAGCGGCAGGAACGCCTCGGGTGCGAGCAGGAGGACGAACAGGGCCACCGGGTAGGTGATCTGCCCCTCGGCCAGCCGAAGGCCGACGGACACGGCGACGAGGGCCACCGACAGGGTGGCGATCAGCTCGAGGGCGAGGGAGGACAGGAAGGAGATGCGCAGGACGCCCATCGTGGTGCTGCGGTAGCGGTCGCCGATGGCTCGGATGGCGGTGACCTGGGACTTGGCCCGACCGAACATCTTGAGGGTCGGCAGCCCCGACACGAGGTCGAGGAAGTGCCCGGAGAGGACCGCAAGGGTCTTCCACTGCCGGTCGACGCGGCTGCGCGTGTACATCCCGATCAGGATCATGAACACCGGGATGAGCGGAATCGTCACCGCGATGATGACCGCCGAGAGCAGGTCCTGCCCGAGCACCGTGAGCAGCACGGCGAGGGGGACGATCACCGCGAGCACGAGCTGCGGGAGGTAGCGCGCGAAATAGCCGTCGAGCGCATCGATCCCGCGCGTGATCAGGGCCGCGGTCGGCCCCGGGTCCTGCGCACCCGGACCGGACGGGCCGAGCAGGAGGACGTGCGCCAGCGCCGCCGCGCGCAGCTCCTGCTTGGCCCTCGCCGACGCCCGGACGGCGCCCACCTCCGACAGCCAGGCGATCAGGGCACGGCCGAGGAAGACGAGCGCGATCGCCACGACGCTCTCCCGGACGTCCGCCCAGTCGGCGCCCGTCGACGTGACCGAGACGATCACGTCGGACAGCAGCCTGGCCTGCACGATGACGAGCACAGCGGTCGCCGCGCCGAGAACCACGGCCAGCGCGATGAATCCACGAGTGCTGCTGGCGTAGCGCAGCAGACGCGGATCAAGCGGCTTCATGATGGCTCATCCTGACATGCGGACGGGGCCGCCCCGCAAGGGGCGACCCCGTCGCACGGATGAGTGCGACTACTTCGCGCCGGCGAGTCGATCCTCGGAGCGACCCGTCACGGGCTGCGGCGGGATCATCGAGGTGCTGATGCGCTTGCGGAAGACCCAGAAGGTCCAGCCCTGGTAGACGAGCACGATCGGCGTCATGATCACGGCCACGATCGTCATCACGGTCAGCGTGTAGTGCTGGCTCGAGGAGTTCGCCAGGGTCAGGTTGTACGCCGCGTCGATGCTGCTCGGCATGACGTTGGGGTACAGCCCGACGAAGAGGGCGGTCACCGCCATCAGGATCGTGCCGGCGCTGAGGATGAACGCCCAGCCGTCCCGACCCTTGAAGGTCATGAACAGCGCAGCCAGCCACAGCACCGCGGCGACGAGCGCCAACGGCAGCGTCACTGCGACGCGACCGGAGAAGGCCTGCGCCCAGAGCAGGGCGGCCACGGCGAAGACCGCCGCGACGATCCCGACCTTGAGCGCGACCTTGCGTGAGGCCTCGCGCACCTCTCCGGAGGTCTTCAGCGCCAGGTAGATGGCACCGTGGGTCATGAAGACCGTGAGCGTCATCAGCCCGACCACAAGCGAGAACGGATTGAGCAGGCCGAACAGGTTGCCGGTGTAGTTGAGCGCGCCGCCGTCGACCGCGAAGTCGGTGCCGGCAGGCGTGCCAGCAAGGGGCTCGATCGCCATTCCGCTGACGATGTTGCCGAAGGCGACACCGAACAGGAGGGCCGGCAGCGTCGAGCCCACGACGATCGCCCAGTCCCAGCGGGCCCGCCACGTGGCCGAATCGCGCTTGCCGCGGTACTCGAAGGCCACGCCGCGCAGGATGAGGCCGACCAGGACGAGGAACAGCGCGAGGTACATCCCGCTGAACATCGTCGCGTACCAGAGCGGGAAGGCCGCGAACGTGGCGCCGCCCGCGGTGAGCAGCCACACCTCGTTGCCGTCCCACACGGTCGCGATCGAGTTGATCATGACGCGGCGACGCGTGTCGTCCGTGCCGATGACGGGGAGCAGCATGCCGACCCCGAGATCGAAGCCGTCCAGGACGAAGTACCCGATCCACAGGACGGCGATCAGGCCGAACCAGATGAGTTGGAGATCCATGATGTGTCCTTCTTCTCAGTCTCGAACGGCCTAGTAAGCGAAGTAGAGCTGCTTGTCCTCGTCCTTGGACGCCTCGTCGTACGGATCCTCGACGACGGTCTCGGGAGCGCCCAGCTTGATGTACTTGAGCAGCAGGGAGACCTCGATGATCGCCAGGACGGCGTACAGCAGGGTGAAGCCGATCATCGAGACCCACACCTCGAGCGGCGTGAGCAGCGGGGAGACGCCGTTCGCCGTGAGCTGCTGGCCGAAGACGATCCAGGGCTGACGGCCCATCTCGGTGAAGATCCAGCCGGCCGAGATGCCCAGGAGCGGGAACAGCACGATGACGCTGTTGAAGACGGCGAACAGCCGGCTCCTCGGCGTGCGACCACCGCGGAACGCCCACAGCACGATCAGCGCGTAGAGGGCCGCGATCATCCCCAGGCCGATCATCAGGCGGAAGCCCCAGTACGTGACCGGGATGTAGGGCGTGTAGTTGCCCGGTCCGTAGGTGTCGACGTACTGCGCCTGCAGATTGTCGATGCCTTCGACGGTGCTGTCCGGGCCGTTGAAGTTGCCCGTCACCAGGAAGGACAGCAGGCCGGGCACCTCGATGACCGTCGTCGCCGTGTCGCCGGAGACATCGCCGATCGTCAGGATGCTGAACGGGGCGTCTTCCTGCGTCGTGTAGGCCGCCTCGGCGGCAGCCACCTTCATCGGCTGCTGCTGGACCATGATCTTCATGTCCAGGTCGCCGGTGATGGACACCACGATCGCGGCGATGAGGATGGTCCAGGCGCCGAGCTTGACGGCCGGCCTGAAGACGTCGGCCTGGCGGTTCTTCATGACCATCCAGGCGCCGACCGCGGCCACGCCGGCACCGGACACCAGGAACGAGGCGGACAGCGTGTGGAAGAACGCGATGAGCGACGTGTTCTGGAACAGGACGGCGAAGATGTCGTTGAGCACCGCACGTCCGGTCACCGGGTCGATGACGAAGCCCACGGGATGCTGCATGAAGGCGTTGGCCGCCAGGATGAAGAAGGCCGAGAAGGCGGTGCCCGCTGCGGCGAGCCAGATGGTCGCGAGGTGCATCTTCTTGGGCAGCCGGTCCCAGCCGAAGATCCACAGGCCGAGGAACGTCGACTCGAGGAAGAAGGCGAGCAGGCCCTCCATGGCCAGCGGCGCGCCGAACACGTCACCGACGAACCGGGAGTAGTCCGACCAGTTCATGCCGAACTGGAACTCCTGGACGATGCCGGTCACGACGCCCATGGCGAAGTTGATGAGGAACAGCTTCCCGAAGAACTTCGTCAGCTGCAGGTACTTGACGTTGCCGGTCCGGTACCACGCCGTCTGGAACCCCGCGACGAGCCACACCGTGCCCAGCGTCAGCGGGACGAACAGGAAGTGATAAACGGTCGTGATGCCGAACTGCCACTGGGAGAGCTGAAGCGCACTCATGTTCGCTGTCCTTCTCTGATCGGCCGAGGAACGGACGAATGACGAGGGTATGCCCCCATTTGCTGGGCGCCATTCTGCCCCCGTTCGCGTCCGCAATTGCGGACATGAGTCCGTGTCCTGAGGGACTAAGGTCCCGAGTCGTTCGCTCCTGCGGAACGCCTCCGGGCACGTTCGGCGCACCGCCCCGCACCCCCAGACGCCACTCGGGGTGCGGGCCACCCTCGCGGGGGTGGGAAACTGACGCCCGTGACCAGCACCGACGTCCGCGGCGTGACGCGCGCCCCGGGACTCCAGGTGTGGGGGCCGCTCGTTGCGCTGTGGCTGATCTGGGGCTCCACCTACCTCGGCATCGCCGTGGTAGGCGAGTCCCTGCCGCCCATGACGGCCAACGGCGTGCGCTTCGCGCTGGCCGCCCTCCTGCTCGCCTCGGGCCTGGTGATCGCGAAGGGCCGACACGTCCTTGCCGTCACGCTGCCCGAGCTGCGGGCTGCCGCGACCATGGGCACAGCCCTCCTCGGCGTGGGCATCGGCACTCTCTCGATGGCCGAGCGCTACGTGCCCAGCGGCGTCGCCGCGCTCCTCGTGGCCGTCATGCCCCTGTGGATCATCATGTTCCGGGTCCGGGCGGGTGAGCGCCCCGCGACGCTGACGCTCATCGGCGTGGCCGTCGGCATGATCGGCCTGGTCGCCATGCTCCTGCCCGGTGGCACCCAGCCGGTGTCCGGCGGTGACGGCGACGTCGTCCTGTGGTCGATGGCCATCATGTGCTCGAGCTTCTGCTGGGCCCTGTTCTCCTGGCGCTCGTCCGGCTACACGCTGCCCGGCAACTCGCTGGTGACGACCGTCTACGAGATGGCAGCGGCCGGCATCGTGCTCATCCTCGCCGGGACCCTGCGCGGCGAGCGCCTGCACGCAGAGCAGGTGTCGGCGTCCTCCTGGTGGGCCCTGGCCTACCTCGTGGCCGCGTCGCTGGGCGGGTACACGGCCTACACCTGGCTGCTGCGCAACGCGCCCATGTCCCTGACCGCCACGTATGCCTACGTCAACCCGGTGGTGGCGGTCCTGCTGGGCTGGCTGGTCATCCGGGAGCCCATCACACCCGACGTCATGGTCGGCCTGACCGTCGTGGTGGGCGGCGTGCTGCTCGTCGCGACCGGGGAGCGTCGCTGACCATGGCGATCGCCGTCAAGGTGCCCACGGCACCTCCCACCCCGGCCACCTCATCCCACCGTCGACGCGACATCCAGGGCCTGCGGGCGATCGCCGTGCTCCTGGTGGTCGCCTTCCATGCGCGACTGCCCGTCCCCGGCGGATTCGTCGGCGTCGACGTCTTCTTCGTCATCTCCGGCTTCGTCATCACGGCCATGCTCATGCGCGAGTGGGCCTCGACCGGCCGGGTCAGGTTCCGGCACTTCTACTTCCGCCGCTTCCTGCGCCTCACGCCGGCCCTGGCCCTCACGGTGACCCTCGTCGCCCTGTCCTCGATCCTCCTGCAGAACCCGTTCGGGGCCCAGCAGGCGACCGCCCGGACCGGGCTCGGAGCGATGCTGCTGTCGGCGAACTTCGCCATCGCGCACGCGGCCGGCGACTACTTCGCCGACAGCTCCACGACCAATCCGCTCCTCAACACCTGGTCCTTGTCGGTGGAGGAGCAGTTCTACCTTGTCTTCCCCGCCCTGTTCGTGCTCGGATGGAGCATGTCCCGCAAGCTGGGCAGGCGACTGCTGCCACCGACGCTCATCGTCCTGGCCATCGGCATCTGCAGTTTCGCGCTATCCGTCGCCCTCTCCTTCGGGTCGACGGTCGCCGCACCCCTGACCGACTACTTCGGCGGCCCGCAGTCGTTCGCGTTCTACAGCCCCTTCACCCGGGCCTGGGAGTTCGCCGTCGGAGCCCTGCTCGCCCTGCTGCTCGACCGCCTGCCTGCCACGTCCGTCCTGCTCACCCGGCTCGCGGGGCTTGCCGGGGCCGGCCTGATCGCCGCGTCCGCCCTCCTCATCCACGACGCCATGCCCTTCCCCGGCCTGGCGGCGATCGTGCCCGTCGCGGGCACGGCCCTGCTCCTGGCGGCCGGGGCACGCATGACCACCGGGATCAATCGCGCGCTGGCCACCCGGCCGATGGTGGCGATCGGCGACGCCTCGTACTCCTGGTACCTGTGGCACTGGCCGGTCATCGTGTTCGCGGCCCTGCTGTTCCCGAACCGTCCGACGCTCCTCGTCGCGGCGGCGCTCGTATCGATCGTCCCGGCGGTGCTGTCCTACCGGTTCGTGGAGCAGCCCATCCGCCGGCTGCGGCCGCGCACCCGTCCACGCGCGGCGGCGGTCATCGTCAGCACGCTGGCCATCCCGATGGCGGCGTGCGCTCTCCTGCTCGTAGGGGCAAGCACCGGCTGGGGACTGGTTCCCCCGGCTACCGCTGGCGCGGCCGAGGCCGCATCCGTCGTGGGCGGTGGCGCATCCACCGCGGGCGTCGATGCCCGGGCCGACACTGCCACGCAGGACGGCGAGACCGCCGGCGGCGAGGGCGGCAGCCTGCGCTCGCAGCACGCCGCCGTCAGGGCCGGGTGCGTGAACATCCCGCTCAGCCCGAACGCCTGCCGGTTCGGACCGGCGAACCCCGTCGGAACCGTGCTGCTGGCGGGCGACTCGCAGGCCTACGCCCTGGCCGACGGAGTGATCGACGCCGCCGCCAAGCTCGGGTACGACACCATCGCGACCAGCCACACCGGCTGCCCCTTCCTGGCCCGCGAGTCCAATGGCGTGCACAACTATCCCTGCCGGTCCTGGCAGAAGTCGATCGTCGACTACGCGCTGAAGTCGAAGCCGGACCTCGTCCTGATCGCGAACCGGTCGGCCGGCTACGTCCATCCCGAGTGGAAGTGGCGGACGGCCGCGACCGACGGCGGCGGCATGGCCGCATCCATCTCCGAGGCCGCCACGCTCTGGCGCAAGGGGCTCGATCCCGTGGTCGCCACGTTGACGAGGGCCGGCATCCCGGTAGTCATCATCGGGGCGGTCCCCGAGATGCACGGATACACCGACGGCACCTCGTTGCTGTCCAAGGCATTCGGGAGCACCGACTTCGAATTGCCTCGCCAGCAGCTCGAGGCCGATCGCAAGCCGGCGATCGATGTCGAGCGGTCGATCGCCGCCGCCCATCCCGGAGCCTTCGTTTACGACCCGTTCCCGGCCCTGTGCGACGCCCAGACCTGCTCGGCGACTCGTGACGGCGACGTGCGCTACCAGGACGAGACGCACCTCAGCGTTGCCGGCTCCCTGCGGCTTTCCGACAGCCTGGGCAAGGCGATCAGCCAGGCAGCAGCCGGAAGCGTCCCGCAACCTCGATGATGCGGTCGTTCGCCTCGGTCTCGGCGATCGTGATGCGGACGCCCTCGCCGGCGAAGGTGCGGACGGTGATCCCCGCCTCCTCGCAGGCCGCGGCGAACTCGGCGGAGCGCCCGCCCAGGCGCAGCCAGACGAAGTTGGCCTCGCTGCGCTGCATGGGCCAGCCCTGATCCCGCAGCGCGGCCTGGACCCGCTCGCGCTCGGCGACGAGGGCGCGCACTCGCACGAGGAGCTCGTCCTCGGCCTCCAGTGACGCGATGGCGGCCGCCTCGGCTATCGACGACACGCCGAACGGGGTCGCGGTCTTGCGCAGGGCCTCGGCGACGCGCTCGTGGGCGATCGCGAAGCCCACGCGAAGAGCCGCGAGCCCATACGCCTTGGAGAAGGTTCGCAGGACGACCACGTTCGGGAAGCGCCGGAACAGCTCGACACCGTCCGGCAGGTCGTCGCCCACCATGAACTCGCGGTAGGCCTCGTCGATCACGACGAGCACGTCGCCCGGAACCCGCTCGAGGAAGCCCACGAGCTCGGACTCAGTCACGACCTGGCCGGTCGGATTGTTCGGGTTGCAGACGAAGATCACCCGCGTGCGGTCGGTGACTGCTGCGAGCATCCCCTCGAGGTCATGCCGCTCGTCCGCAAGGAGTGGCACCCGGACGCTCGTCGCCCCGGCGATCTGCACCCAGATCGGATACGCCTCGAAGCTGCGCCACGCGAAGATCACCTCGTCGCCGGGCCCGGCTGCGGCCGCGATGATGTGGCCGCAGACGGCCACGCTGCCCGTGCCGAGAGCGATCGACCCGGCGGGCACGTCGAACCGCACCGCGAGCGCTTCGACGAGACGGCTCGAGAACGGGTCCGGGTACCGGTGGATGTCCTGGGCAGCGGCCGAGATCGCCCTCAGCACGCTCGGCAGCGGCGGAAAGGGGTTCTCGTTGCTGGAGATCTTGTAGGTGATCAGGTCGTCGCGGCTGGCCGGCCGCTGGCCTGCCCTGTAGGGGGGAAGCCCTTCGATGTCTGGTCGCAACCGCGGGAGCGTCACGAACCGGAGCCTACGTGACCCCGATACGGATTAGCCTGCACGGTGTGACCCTGCGGATGCGAGCCCTCATCGCCTCCGGCATCGCCGTGGTGGCGCTGGTGGCGATGGGGCTGCTGCTGTTCTTCCAGTTCACGGTCACGTCCGCCGTGGGCGCGACCGTGAACGACCAGCTCTCGCCTGCCGCCGACTCCGTCGCGGCCCTGGCCCTCGAGCAGTCCAATGCCAGCGGCGCGCTGTCCGACTACATCATGCTCACGCGAGACGCGTCCCTGGACGAGTACCGCCAGTCGGTCGGCAAGGCCGACACGCTCATCGTGGAGATCGGCAGGCTACTGCCTGCCGACGACCAGGCCCTTCGTGACCTGCTCGCGAAGGCTCGCTCGACGCAGAAGACGTGGATCAAGACCGACGCCGCACCAAGCATCAGCCTCATGGAGGCCGGCAAGCGGCCCAAGGCCATGAAGGAGACGAACAGCACCGCCGCCTGGGCCGCCTACGACGCCATGACGGCGGCGACGAGCGACCTGGCCCATGCGGTGAGCCAGGCCCGCGACTCGGCCGCGAGCGACGTCGTCGGCGTCGTTCGCATCCTGGGCCTCACCCTCCTCATCGTCGGTGCGCTGATCGCCCTCGGCACCATCACCTTCTTCCTCGGTCTCCAGGGGTGGGTCCTCGCCCCCCTGGACCACGTCCGGGAGGACCTGCAGCGGGCGGCCCGGGAGACCGACCACGTGAACCCCATCGCCGAGGTCGGCCCGCCGGAGCTCAGGGCAGCGGCCGGCGATGCCGAGCGGCTGCGCCGAGGACTCGTGCGGGAGATCGACGAGGCGCGCGCCGCACGGGAGGGACTCATCCAGGACGCCCCGCTCGTCGCGGCCATGCAGGCGGAGCTGTCGGCCCGGGCTGACGTGCAGGTGGCCGGACTCGATGTGGCCGGCACCAGCCAGTCGGCCGAGGGAGTCATGGCGGGCGACTGGTGGGACCCCGTGCCGCGCGCCGACGGAACGCTCGCCGTGGTAGTGGCCGACGTGTCGGGGCACGGGCCCGAGGCGAGCGTCACGGCGGTCCGCGTCCGCTCGATCCTGCGAGCCGGCCTGCTCGCAGGGATGGCACCCGAAGTGGCGGTGGCGATGGCCGCCTCCTCCTGCGCCGACGACACGCATTTCGTCACGGGGATCATCCTCGTGCTCGACCCCGCCGCCAATGCGGTGCACTGGTGCAACGCCGGGCACCACCCCGCCATCATCGTGACGCGGGACAAGGACGCCTCGCTGTGCGAGCCGACCGGCCCGCTCATCTCCTCCCTCGGCGGGGACGTGGACGACCCAGAGCCGGGAGTTCCAGCCCGGCGACGTCGTCGTGGCCTTCACCGACGGACTCGTCGAGTCGAGGAACACCGACGGCGACGAGCTCGAGTCGTCGATGGTGTCGCAGTTCATCCGCGGCCTGGATGCGCCGGTGCGCGGGAACCCCGAGGAGCTGATCGCCCGGCTGCTGGCGCAGGTGCGGCACCGCGCGGCGGACTGGCGTCGTGACGACGTCACGCTGGTGGCGGCGCGCCGCAGGTAGACGTGACGACGTCACGCTGGTGGCGGCGGCACGCCGCAGGTAGACGTGACGACGTCACGCTGGTGGCGGCGGCACGCCGCAGGTGGATCGCACCTCGATTTAACCTCCGCCCCCTAGGGCGATTTTTCGGCCTTCGGGCATCGCATGGCACGATGACTCCATGCGACGAACCCTTTCCGCCGTCCTCAGCACGCTCGCCACCACAGCAATCGCAGCATCCATCATCAGCGCCCCACCGGCCCAGGCCGCGACCGCCCCGATGGCCGATCTCAAGGGCACGACAGTGCAGCGGACGCTCTTCGGCATGCACGTGTTCAACCTGCAGGACGGGGTCTGGCCGACGATCCCGGTGGGATCGGTCCGGCTCTGGGACAACCAGACGACGTGGTCGTCGGTCGAGACCGCGCAGAACCAGTTCAACTGGACGAAGCTCGACGCGGCCGTGGCCACCGCGCAGAAGAACGGCGTCAACGACATCCTCATGGTGCTCGCCGGCACTCCGGCCTGGGCCACCGACAATCCGGCAGCCGGCGGCACCGCCGGCGTCCTGCCCGGCGCAGCGGGCATGCCGCGGAACCTGGCTGACTGGGACGACTGGGTCCGTCAGGTCGCCACCCGCTACAAGGGCCGCATCACGGCCTACCAGCCGTGGAACGAGGCGAACCTGACCACCTTCTCCACGGGCACTCCCAAGGAGATGGCCGATCTCACCAAGCGGGCCTACGACATCATCAAGTCGGTCGACCCGAGCGCCACCGTGGTCGCGCCCAGCACGGGCACGCGCCTGGGCGGCCCGTTCAACAAGTTCTACCCGGCCTTCCTCAGGGAGCTGAAGGCCCGCAACTGGCCGGTCGACGTGTGGGCCGCGCACACCTATCCGCACAGCCTGGGCACGCCGGCCGACCGCGCGGTGCTCGCCCGGAAGTGGATCGCCGCCCTGAACGCGGCCGGCGCACCTGCTCTCCCGCGCTGGGACACCGAGAACAACTTCGGCCTGGCCGGCCCCGGGCCCACCAACCCCGATCAGGACATCAACGGCGTCCGGGCCGGGCAGTGGGCGGCCCGCACCTACCTGGATGCGCTGCGCCTGGGCATCAGCCGCGTCTACTGGTACTCGTGGGGTCCCAACCTCGATCTCGTCGGCATCCAGATGAATGCCGGCAGCCCGGCCGCGGCCGCGGTGAACACCCTGCAGAACTGGATCGTCGGCGCCACGTTCAACGGCTGCAAGGGTGCCGCGAAGGTGACGTGCTCGTTCACCAAGGCCGGCGTGCGCAACCAGATCGTGTGGGCCGAGCGGGGCTCCGTTTCCGTCAAGGTGAGGCGGGGGTTCACGCAGGTCTGTGCCCTGGACGGCAGCTGCACCCAGGGGCGCGGCAAGACGATCCGCGTCGTCGGCCCCGTCCTCCTCAAGCCGTAGCACCACCTCCTTCCGCCGAGTGGCCCGTCGTGGCCCGGTTCAGATCTCTGAACCGGGCCACGACGGGCCACTCACCTTTGGGGGCTGCGCTCTCGCAGGGTTGCCGACACGAGGGCGCACATCGCCCAGGGTCGCTTGAGGTCGTCGGCTGTGAACACGATCACCAGCCAGCCCGCGTCCTGAAGGAGGTTGCGACGTGCGGCGTCGTGGCGACGCTGCTTCTCGCCAAGGTGCACGGCCCCGTCGTACTCGACGATGACCCGCTCCTGGACCCAGGCGATGTCGGCGCGCGCGATGAAGCCGCCGAGGTGGACGATGTCGACGTTGCACTGAGGCCGCCGGATTCCCCCAAGGATGAGCTCGACCCGGACCAGCGACTCGCCCGGCGACTCCGCCGCCCCATCCAGCAGGGAGGCGGCCCGCCTCGCATTGACGATTCCTCGTCGCCGTCGCCCCCAGGCGACCAAGCCGGTCACATCCGTCATCGACGCCAGGCGACGGTGCAGCATGGCGTCACCCATCGCGACGACGTATTCGAAGGGGAGGAGGGCGGCACAGTCCAGCCACGTGCGAGCCGGACTCGTCGCGCGTGCGACGCCGCAGGCCACCACGTGATCAGAGGGCAGCAGCAACCGCCTCCCATGAACGCCGGCCCGCTTCGGGCGGGCCTCGGACGACGGCACGGCCAGCGACCGTGGCCGTGGATCCGTCGAGAGCCCGATCCACGGTGGCAGCGGCAGTCCCCACGCGCGGGCTGCCGTCAGATCACTCAGCACGGCATCATCACGGCACGCCAGAAGGGCGGCCGCGTCCAGAACGTCGGCGGAATCGGCATACTCACGCCGGACCCGGACACCTCGTGACGGACGGACGAACCTCGCCCCACGGGCCTGCTTGCGCGTCAGCCCCGCGCCGCCCTCGGCGGACACCCAGAAGACCGTCTCAGGATCGGGCGACGTCGCAGACATGCGCTGACCCTGCACGGGCCCGTCGCACATGGGGAGGGCACGCAGGCGCGCTGTGGATGGGGGCCCGGGGCACGTCCGACCAGTGGACACCCATCAACCAACCCCCGCCGAGTGGCCCGGTGGGGGGCCCCAAACCGGGCCACGAAGGGCCACTCGGCGATTTAGGCTCGCTCCTCGGAAACCGAGTTGCCGCCGTCGACCACCAGGCACTGGCCCGTGACGTAGGCAGCGCCCGGCGTGCACAGCCAGGCGATGACGCTGGCCACCTCCACGGGGGCGGCGCTGCGCCCGACCGGCGTGCTCAGCCCCTGCTCGTGCTCATGCGGCGTCTGCGACCCCGTCTCGATCCAGCCCGGGGCAACCGCGTTGGCGGTGACGCCCAGGCCACCGAAATCCACCGCTATGGACCTCGCCAGCCCCACCATCGCCGCCTTGGCCGCCGCATAGGCGGGTTCGTCCGCCATTGCCATGACCGGACCGGTGACGCTCGCGACGTTCACCACGCGTCCCCAGCCCCGCGCCATGACATGCGGCATGGCCTCCCGGCAGACCAGGAAGGCCGTGTCGAGGTTGCGACTGAGCCCGGCCCGCCAGGTGGCCAGGTCCATGCCGAGCAGGCTTCCGGCCTCCGTGCTCGAGCCCACGCTGACCATGCCGGCGTTGTTCACGACGATGTCAAGTGCCCCGTGCGCCTCGACGACGTCCGCCACCAGGTCGACGACCTGCCGCTCCTCGGTGAGGTCCGCCACGTGGCCGGACGCCGCACCTCCAAGCGCCCGCAGTTCCTCGACGCGCATCGCGATCCGGTCCGTCGTCGAGGCGACCGCCACCGTGGCACCCAGCTCGGCGAGCAGCCGGGCGGCCGCCATCCCTATCCCCGTGGGAGAGCCGGCCCCGGTCACCAGCGCCACTCTCCCGGTCAGGTCGAAGGGCGCAGGCAGCACCCGGGCAGCGGCCGTCACGTGGACAACAGCTGGGCTACGGCGTCCTCGAAGAGGATGGAGTGCAGCTCGACGTCGGTGGCCTTCGTCTCGGGACACATCAGCGCCATGTTGTGGAACGGCGTGAGCAGAACGCCGCGGTTGGACATGAACAGGTGCAGGTACTCCTCGATCTCGTCATCGTGCGCCGCCGCCGACTCGGTGCCGCTGTGCGGGGCGGGCGAGACGAAGCGGTACTCCGCACGCGCCCCCAGCTGCTCGATCGACCACGGCACCTCGTGCTTGGCCAGCGTCGTCTCGACGCCCTCCCGGAACTGCGTGGCGAGCGCGATCATGTGGGCGAACGCCGCCTCCGTCAGCACCTCACCGAGGGTTGCACGCATGGCGGCCGTCGAAAGGACGTTGCCGGCGAGCGTGCCGCCCACGCCGCCGACGTCGACGAGATCAGCCTCGGCATGCGACCGGATCGCCTCGGCCACCTGTTCGGTGATGCCGTAGGCGCCGGTGGGGATTCCGCCGCCGATGCTCTTGCCGATGACGAAGATGTCAGGCTCCAGGCCCCACGCCCCCGTGCATCCACCCGCTCCGGCCGAGATCGTGTGCGTCTCGTCGATGAGCAGCAGCGTGCCGTACCTCGTGCACAGCTCCCGGACGGCCGCGAGGAAGCCCGGGTCGGGCAGCACGATGCCGATGTTCGTCAGGGCGGGCTCCATGACGAGGACCGCGACATCGCCGTGCGCGAGGCCCGCCTCGACGGAGGCGAGGTCGTTGAACTCAGCAACGCGGGTGGTGGAGCCGACGGGCACCGCGGGTCCCACGTTGCCGCCGCGTGGCAGCGTCGTGCCATCCGGGCCCATGATGACGAAGGTCTCGTCCACGGAACCGTGGTAGCAGTACGAGAACGCCATCACCTTCGGCCGTCCTGTCACCATGCGGGCGATCCGCAGGGCCCAGCGGTTCGCATCGGTGGCCGTGAGGGTGAAGGACCACAGCGGCATCCCGAAGCGCCTTGTCAGCTCCGCCGCCACCCACTCGGCGTCCAGGCTCGGCATCATCGTCGTGATGCCGCCGAGGGAGCCGATGCGCTCCTGCACCGCGGCCACCGTCGCAGCGGGGGAGTGCCCCGCCATCGCGCCGGTGTCGCCCAGGGCGAAGTCCACGTACTCGTTGCCGTCGATGTCGGTCACCCGGTTGCCCCGGGCACCGTCGAGATAGAGGGGATAGCCCCCCGACCACTTGTTCATCCACGTCATGGGCACCCGGCCGAGGAGGTGGTCGGCCGCCTCGAACGCCGCTCGCGACCCGGGAGTGCGCGCAAGGTGCTGGGCCCGCTCCCGTTCGAGCAGGACGGCCAGGCGCTGACGATCGATGGTTGCCACGGGGACTCCTTCTTGGGGGACGGACGAGCCAGACACTAGCCGGGCGCGACCGGTGGATGCCCGGATGGCAGGCTGCTGTCGTGTCCGATGCGACGTCCGAGCCAGTGTCCGAGCCGACGACCGGCAGGAGCGAGGACCTGCGGCTGCGCCTGTGGTTCGTCACGGTCGATCCGCACATCATCATCTACTCGACGATCATCCTGATGACAACCTTCGCGCTGTTCGACGAAGGAACGAGTCCGCTGCCCGAAGGCCCGTGGGTTGCGCTGATCGGCCTGGCGATCGCACCGCTGTTCGCGCTGGGCATGGCGCACGCCTTCTCCGAGGCCCTCGACCTGCAGATCCGCAGCGGCCGACGCCTGACCTGGCACGACAGGCGCGCACTGATGCGCACCAACGCGCAGTACCTCTACGTCGCGGTGCCGCCGATCCTGCTCCTCGGGGTCCTCTTCCTGCTGGACTGGAACGCGAACGTCGCGGTCGACCTCGTGCTCACCCTCGGTCTGGTCAGCCTGTTCTTCTGGGGCGTCTTCGCCGGGCGCAAGGCCGGCCTGAGCCTGCCGCGGCAGCTGATGTTCGGCGTCAACTACAGCCTGATGGGTCTCCTCGTCGTCGTCGTCGAGCTGCTGCTGACCCACTGACCATCATTACCGCAGGTCCAGCGCCTCCATCGCGCCGAGGACCGCGGCCACCTGCGCCACCTCGTGCGTGCGGAAGACCCCCGTGCCCCCGATGGCAGCCAGAACGGCGAAGAACCCCTCCGCCGATCGGTACTGGTCCTCGAACAGGTCGAAGGCGTGCGGAAGGGCGTTGCAGACCGGCACTCCCAGCGTGCGGAGCCGGAAGCCATTCAGGAGAACACGGCCCTGGTGTCGGGCGCGGGTCAGGGGATCGGTGAGATTGCCGTAGTAGAAGCCCATGCCCGGATCGATGACCAGGCGGTCGACTCCCCTCGCGCGGGCCAGCTCGAGGCGGGGGCCGAAGTGGTCCAGGAGCGCGGGAATCGGATCCTCGTCGATCGTCACATCGGTGACCTCGCGGACGTTGCTGCCGCCCGAGTAGCACAGGATGACGGTCGCGGCCCGCTCCGCGGCCAGCTCGAGGATGCAGTCCTGGTGCTCGACACCGGTCAGGTTCAGCACCTGCGCCCCGGCCTTGAGACTGACCCGGACGACCTCGGGGTCGTACGTCTCCACCGACACGAGGATCCCCTCGTCGCTCACGCGCTCGATGACCGGAACCAGAGCCACGATCTGCGCGGTGGCGTCGGCGCGAGCGGCCCTCGCGGTACTCGACTCGGCGCCGATATCGACCAGGTCGGCCCCGTGGGCCGCCATGACGCGGGCCTTGCGGACAGCCGACTCGACGGACACGGCGACGCTCTCGCGATACGTGCTGTCGCGAGACAGGTTGACAGTGCCCATCACCACGGGCCGGCTGTCCACGTCGAACACCCGATCGCCCACGAGCAACGGCGCGACCGGTTGCCGGTAGTCGGCGCCCCGGGACGCCTCGAGGTCGGCAAGGGCCGAGAGGGACAGCATCCACTCAGTCTAGATAGGCACGCCGGATGCGCCGTTCGACCCGTGCATACGGCGCGTAGCCTTCGCGGCATGGCGCTCATGAGATGCGAGTTCTTCTCCGACGTGCTCGGCCTGTCGACGTCGATGACCGTGATCCTGCCGCAGGACACGTCCCGCCAGGTCGGTCTGACCGGGGCGCCGTCGCAGGACGAGTTTCCCGTCCTCTACCTGCTGCACGGACTGAGCGACGACGACACGACGTGGACACGGCGCACGTCGATCGAGCGCTACGTCGCTCCCCTGGGGATCGCCGTGGTCATGCCACAGGTGCATCACAGCTTCTACGCCGACGAGGCGCACGGCATGCCGTTCGGCACCTTCCTCACACAGGAATTGCCGAGCATCGTGAGCCGGTTCTTCCGCGTGTCCACACGTCGCGAGGACACCTTCGTCGCCGGGCTCTCGATGGGTGGGTACGGCGCCTTCACGTGGGCGCTGGGCCACCCCTCCCGGTTCGCCGCCGCAGCCAGCCTGTCCGGCGCACTGGGCCTGTCCGACTCCCATCGCCAGGGCGATCCCCAGTTCCGCCGGCAGCTGGAGCACGTGTTCGGGGACGGTCCCATCACCGGCACCGGCCGCGACGTCATGCACCTGCTGGCCAAGGCCGATCCCGCCCTTCTGCCGCAGCTCTACGTGGCATGCGGGACCGAGGACTTCCTGCTCCACGAGAGCGAGGCGTTCATCGCCGCCGCGAGCGACAGGAGCATCGCGCTGACGACGAGCATCGGTCCGGGCGACCATGATTGGGCGTACTGGGACGCCCGCATCCAGGATGTGCTGGCCTGGCTCCCGCTGTCCCGGTCCACCTGACCGGGCAGGGAGGCTTCCCGTGCAGGACGACGAACGCAGTGACGTGACCGGCGTGCTGACGCTGCGGGAGCTGCGCATCGAGGACGAGCCGCTCGCCCGGCGAGCGCACGACGAGCTCGTCACGGACGACTTCACCTTCCTGCTCGACTGGACTCCCGGCGTGGCCTGGACCGACTACCTCGACGGGCTCTCCCGGACGGCCGCGGGCATCGACCTGCCACCGGACCGCGTGGCGGCCGCCTTCCTCGTGGCGGACGTCGATGGCACCATCGTCGGTCGGACCTCCATCCGGTTCACGCTCAACCCCTTCCTCGCCCAATGGGGCGGGCACATCGGCTACGCGGTCCGACCGTGTTTCCGGCGACGCGGGCATGCCACCGAAATCCTGAGGCGGTCCCTGGCCGTCGCACACGAGCACGGGATCACGAGCGCCCTCGTGACCTGCGACGATACGAACCTCGCGTCAGCGGCGGTCATCGAGCGGTGCGGTGGCGTGCTGGAGAACGTCGTCGACGGACCCGCCGGCGAGGCTGCGAAGCGCCGCTACTGGGTGCCCGCATGATCGTCGAGTCGACGCCGGACGCGATTGAGCTGCACGACCACTGGTGGTGGCGACCCGGATGGGGGGCGGGCGGCGTTGTCAATCGACTGAGGCCCGCCCGGTGCCAGCGCGGTTCCTGTTCCACGGGTCGTTGCCGGGATTTGGGACCGGAGAAACCGGACCTCGGCTCCACCCAGGCATCGAGTCCGGCTAGGGCCGGACGATCAGCGCGTTGTAGTCACGGGCTGTCGCAGGAGTATCGAGCAGGCGTCCATCGGGCAGGGGGACGGCCAGCGGCGTGCCTGCGTCGTCGGTGAAGGCCACCGACCGCTCGCCCGACCCGGTAATGGACAGCACCACTTGACCGAGCAGGAGAACCTGCTCCGCCGGCGGAAGTGCGGTGAAGGCCTGGCTCAGCCGCACCGTGACCGATGCCGGAGCGGTCGATGCCGTAACGACCGGCGGTCCGGTCGCCGGGCCCGAAGCGGGGCTTGCGGCCGTTGGCGACGTTGACGCTGCCGGCGGGGCGACGCTGACGAGGGCGAGTCCGGTGAGGGGGTCGCGCGCGACGGTGCGCAGCCCGTCCGTGACCTGCTGGGGTGTCGGGCCGACGGCGAGGGACTGGACGACGAGGTCCGGCGAGGTCCCCGTCGGGAGGTCGGATTCGGCGGCCGCCAGTCCGTCCTCCTGGACGAACCAGAGGCGCAGTCTCGAGAGGGTGGGCTCGGGCGAAGGACTCGGGCTGGGAGTGACGGTGGGGCTCGCACTCGGCGTCGGCGTGGGCACGCGCAGCGGGGCCGGGATCACGTCCGCGGGCAGCCGCTCGGCGCTGGACTGCAGGGGAACACCGCATGCGGCAAGCAGGCACAACGCCGCACAGCCGACGATGGCTCCGACGCGCGTCCTGGTCATGGGGCATCCTCGGCAACCGGCAGGGTGGCCACGAACCGCGCACCGCCGGCGGGGGACGACTCGACCGTTACCTCGCCGCCCAGCGCGAGCGCCTGCTCGCGGACGATGGCGAGGCCCAATCCGGCGCCCTCGGTCCGCCCCCCGGCCTCCCCGCGGGTGAACGGCTCGAACAGTCGCTCTCGGATGCCCTCGTCGATTCCCGGTCCGGCGTCGTCGACGAGGATGCGTATACCGTTCGCCTCACGCTGGACGAGCACCAGGACGACGCCTCCTCCGTGTCGTTGCGCGTTGTCGACGAGGTTGCCGATGATGCGCTCGAGCCGGCGGGCGTCGGTGCGCACTACGGGTTCGTCGCCTGCGACGAGGGCGGGATCCAGGCCGCGCTGCGCGAGGACCTCACGGCACAGGGCCGCGAGGTCGGCGGACTCCCACTGGGGTGGATCGTCTGCGTTGATGCGGCTGATCTCGAGCAGGTCCAGCAGCATCTGGGACATCCGGCGGACCTGCTGGACGAGTACCGTCACGAGGCCGGCCTCGCGTTCAGGGAGCCGTTCGCTGTGCCCTTCCAGCAGTTCGGCCGTGCCGAGGACCGATGTCAGCGGCGAGCGGAGTTCGTGGCTGACGTTCGCGCTGAAGCGGCGCTCTCGGGCGATGCGTGCCTGCACGGCCTCGGCCATATCGTTGAACGACGCGGCGATCGGATCGAGGTCGGGGTCCCCCGTGAGGTCGATTCGGGTGCCGAGCTCGCCGCCGGCGATGCGCCTGGCCCCGCCGCCGAGCCGGCGGACGGGTCCCAGGATGCGCCCCACTGCGCTCGCGCCGATGATCGCCCCGAACAGGGCTGCCAGCCCGCTGAGCCCGACGAGGACCCACCCGCCCCACGTCAGCGTGCGGTCCAGGTCCCGAAGGGGAAAGACCTCGACGTACATCCCGGACGGCACGGGGATCGCGACGGCGTAGTAGGGGTCGTCGACGATGGTGAACCGCTGCTGGGCACCGGTGGGCTCAGCAGCAGTGAGCAGCCCGGCAGGCAGGGCGTCCGGGGGCACGGTCACGGCGGAGGTGTACCAGGTGTCGGAGATGCGGACCATCGGTTGGGACGTGCCAACGGAAGGGATCTGGGCGAGGGCGTCGCTCGGGTGTGCTCCGGCGTCGAGGTATGCGCCAACGGCCCGGGAGTCCAGGGCCGCTCGCGTCAGCGAGGAGCTCTCACGCTGGTCGAGCAGGTACCAGCTCGCAAAGGCATAGGTGGTCGCCGAGACGGTTCCGGCGACCAGCAGCGACAGCACCGCGAAGGACATGGCCACGCGGGTGCGAAGGCGCAGCCTCATCGGAGCCGTACCGTCATGGGTGCAGTCCCATGCTCACGCCTTCATGCGGTAGCCGAAGCCCCGCACCGTGGTGAGCAGTTCGGGGTTCGCGGGGTCATCCTCGATCTTGTTGCGCAGCCGGTAGATGAGGTTGTCCACGACGCGTCCGTCCCCCGCGTTGCCGTAGCCCCAGACCTTGCGCAGCAGGTAGTCCCGGCTGAGGACCTTGCCGCGGGCAGCGATCAGCTCGGCCAGCACGAAGAACTCGATCCGCGAGACAGGCACCGACTCGCCGTTGCGGAGCACCTCGGCAGCGTCGGCCCGCAACTCGATCGGCCCGCAGACCAGGGCCTGCGGCTCCTGACCGGCGGGATTGACCCGGCGGAGCAGGGTCCGGATGCGCGCCATCAGCTCCTTCGACACGAACGGCTTCGTCACGTAGTCGTCAGCGCCCGCCTCCAGCCCGGCGACGACGTCGTGGCTGTCGGTCTGGGCCGTCACGATGATGATGGGTACCTGACTCGTCCCACGCAGGCTCCGAATGAGGTCCAGCCCCTGGATGCCTGGTAGCCGAAGGTCGACCAGGACGACGTCGACCCTCTCGTCGATCATCTCCACGAGCGCCTGCTCGGCCGTCACGGCCTCCACAACCCGGTAGCCCTCATCCTCGAGGTTCGTCCGCAGCACGAGGCGAATCGCGTCGTCGTCCTCGACCACCATCACCGAGCGCACGACCCCGATCGCTGCCAACATGCCCCCATTCAACCCCGATTCGCTGCTTCCGGCGCACAGCAGGTGAGCGTTGCCTGCCCTGCGACACAACTGCGACACAACTGCGGCATACCTGGGGCGCGGATCTTGCCCACCTGGACCCGATGGCGGCGATAGTGGAGGCTCACGCCGCGGACCGAGGCAGCGGTGTGCCGTTCTCGGTCCGCGGCATGACCACCAGGGGGCGACATGAGCGTGATCCACTACCCATCGATGGCGAGGCTCGCCGAGAGCCGGGCACCGTCCCGGGACCCGTTCACGCGTGACATCGGGGGGCAGTGACCATGTCCGCGCCGACCGTCCTGCGATCACCGACGCCATCACCCGTGGTCGGCGAGATCCTGGCAGGCCAGGACTGCGGTCCCAGCGTCGACCAGCGCCTCGTGCCTGCTCGGCAGCGGGTGCTCCGGGTCGGGCTGATGGGCTTCGGCCGGACCGGTCGCGACGTGGCGAAGCTCCTGCTCACCGACACGTCCATGCGCCTGGAATGGGTGGTACGCCGCTCCGACCACCTCGAGCATCGATCAGTACCCGAGTTCCTCGGAGTCGCGTCCGATGAACCAGGGGTCATCCACTCCGCATGCGAGTTCAGCGCGAGCGAGCTCCTGACCCGGTTCCCCGTCGACGTCATCATCGACTTCTCCTCCGAGAGCGGGCTCGACTACTACGGGGATGCCGCCGCCGCGCAGGGCGTCGCGATCGTGACGGCCATCTCGCGGTACTCGGAGGCGAAGCAGCGCCAGCTCGACAGGCACTCCCGTTCCACCCGCGTGCTGTGGTCCCCCAACATCACCCTCGGCATCAACTTCATGCTGCTGGCCGCCCAGACGCTGCAGCGCATCGCTCCCGGCGTGGATGTGCAGATCGTCGAGGAGCACTTCCGGGACAAGGCGGAGGTCTCAGGCACCGCCTTGCGGCTGGCCCGGGCCCTGGACGTACCCGACGACGCGATCCACGTCATCCGGGCCGGTGGCATCATCGGCGTCCACGAGGTGCTCTTCGGCTTCCCGCAACAGACCGTGCGCCTGCGTCACGAGGCCATCTCTCGTGAGGCGTTCGGCAACGGGGCGATATTCGCCGCACGTCATGTGGTCGACCGAGAGCCCGGCATGTACCGCATGGAGGACCTGCTCCTGCCCTACTTCGCCGATCCCGACCCGGTCGGCGTCAGGAACGCGCAACGACGCAACGGCGTGCGCGGGCGCCTGGCCTCCCGCCTGCGTGCGGCCGCACGACGACTCGACTGACGACTGGGCGAACGCTGGGTTCGCGAAAGGGCACTGCGCAGGCCTAGCCTTGAAGCAGACGCTCAGGCCGTCGCCGGGGTGTCTCGGCAGGAGATGAGTGCCATGACCGACCAGAGTGCAACTCACGAGACTCGCAGCAAGCAGGCCCAGGAGGCCTGGGAGGCCTTGCCACACGGCGGCCACGACGAGGTGAGGCTCCGCGTTCAGTGCTCGCAGGGCCATCACGTGGCGAACGTCTACGACACGGCGATCGGCTCGGTCTACGCCGCGACGGTACGGGCCCGCTCGCACGGCTCACGTGACCGGGTCGACGAACCGCACGGGGCACATGAGGCACGACGGTGGTTCGACATCCTGGAAGTCCCCGACGACACGTCCTGTGATGACGCGCTGCCCGCCTGGTGCGACTGTGGCCATCGCGTGCTGTCGCGAGTGGCCCTGCTCCAGTGGATCGCCACCGGCGAGCATCGAGTCGTCGTCGACTAGGACCGGACTCGCCTGGGCTCCTGCCCGGTAGGGGTCGCGCTCCCTGCAATGGCCCTTACGCCTGTGCCATGTCCACGAACCGCGAATAGTGCCCCTGGAAGGCGACTGTCACGGTCGCGGTCGGGCCGTTGCGGTGCTTCGCGACGATGAAGTCCGCCTCGCCGGCCCTGGGAGACTCGCGCTCGTACGCGTCCTCCCGGTGCAGCAGGATCACCATGTCGGCGTCCTGCTCGAGGGAGCCGGACTCGCGCAGGTCGGACAGCATCGGCTTCTTGTCGGTGCGCTGCTCGGGCCCGCGGTTGAGTTGGCTGATGGCGATGACCGGGACGGCGAGCTCCTTGGCCAGCAGCTTCAGCGATCGCGAGAACTCGGACACCTCCTGCTGCCGGCTCTCGACCCGCTTGCCGCTGGTCATGAGCTGCAGGTAGTCGACGACCACCAGTCGAAGCCCGTGACGCTGCTTGAGGCGCCGGCACTTGGCACGGATCTCCATCAGCGTCATGTTCGGCGAATCGTCGATGAACAGGGGAGCCTCGCTGACCACGCCCATCCTGCTGGCCAGCTTCTGCCAGTCGGCATCGCTCATCGTGCCAGAGCGCATGTGGTGCAAGGGCACCTGAGCCTCGGCGGAGAGCAGTCGCATGACGATCTCGTTGCGGCTCATCTCGAGGGAGAAGATCACGCTCGGAAGCTTGTGCTTGATCGCCGCCGATCGTGCAATGTCCACTCCGAGGGTCGAGTTGTGGGTCGGGATCATCGACGTTCCGGCGAGGTACATGTGCGACGTGCTCGCGACCTCAATGCACCTCACCGGCACGCTGGGGACGCGCTCGACGCCGATGATGAAGCGGCTTCTTCGACGGGCATCGGACTGGTGCCGCGTGCGCTCCTTGTGCGCGAGTTGCTTGCGATGCAGCCGGAAGACCTGATCATGGGTGCTGAAATTCAGGTTGTAGGCGATCGAGGACGCCTTCGTGTGCCCGGCAACGGCCTTCGGTGCCACCGAGCACCGGTACCCCAGGCTCACGACCAACTCGTAGACATCATCCGCCAGCCGCTTGGAGGTAGAGGTGAACTGGACGCCTCCGGTCGCGGTGACGGTGCCGTCGGTGTCGAGCAGACCTGCCAGCAGATCGCGCCGTTGGCGTTCCGATCCACGAAGGTAGACCGACGGTATGTGCTTGTGGCCCAGCAGCCCGTGAGTGCGCAGGAGTGCCTGGACCGAACCATGCTCCCTGGCGCAGGTCTGGCAGCGCCCCATTCTGGTGACGGGTCCGCCGCAGTCCGGGCACTCGGGAGCTGGGACGGGAGGGCTGACGGCTTTCGCCTTCCCGCCGCATGACTGGCCACAACTGCGCACCTGGGGATTCCGGGGAATGAAGGACGCGCCACAGACGACGCATGCACGCGCCTCGACCGGCTCCGACGCGGGCAGCCGGATCCCGTAACGCAAGTCTCCCAGCGCAGGCGCTCGGAAGCCGTCAGCCTCGACATAACTGGCGATCTCCGGATCGGCCGACGTGAACTGCGCGGCCGCCGAGGTGCCGTCGCCGAGCCACACACCCAGCGTGTAGGGCGGGATCGGGAGGTCGGCCGCCGGGAGGTCGAGCGGCAGCGCGTTCCGCACGCTGTGGTTCAACCTCGTGTCCTTCGTCCCGCAGCGAAGGGTGCCGGCAAGCTCCCGAGTCGTGCGAATCGCGGGAAAGATCCGCTGGCTCCGATATCCCTCGTACCGGACGGAAGCCGCCTGCGCGGACTTGCGCGCACTGCGATCCTCGGTGAGCCACTGATGCTCGGCGTCAGCGACGATCGCGCTGCCGTCCGCGAACGTGACTCGGAAGCACGGTCGGTCGTGCATGACCTCCGTGACCGCGGCCACGCGTACCGGCAGACCCTCGTCACCCATCACCCAGTCGCCCACGCAGACCTCGCCCATGGTGGTCCACCCCGAGGGCGTCACCAGCGGGGTGTCGAGAGCGAGCGCCTTTCCAATTGCAGGCCTGGCCGCCACGATGATGAGCTGACCGGGGTGCAGGCCGTTGGTGAGCTGGTCCAGGTCGTTGAAGCCGGTCGGCACGCCGACCATCTCGCCGCCCCGGTTGGAGATCGCCTCGATCTCATTGAGTGCCTCGCCCATGATGTCGCTCAGCGGCGCGTAGTCCTCGCTCGTTCGGCGATCGGTGACGTCGTAGACCTCGGCCTGGGCGCGGTCGACCATGAGGTCGACGTCGCCGGTGCCCGCGTAGCCCATGGACACGATGCGCGTGCCGGCCTCCACGAGGCGCCGCAGGATGGCCTGCTCACGGACGATACGTCCGTAGTAGTTGGCGTTCGCCGCAGTCGGCACCATCGCGACGAGCGTGTGCAGGTACGGCGCACCGCCGACCCGGCCGATCTCGCCGGACTTGGCCAACTCGGCCGCAACCGTGACCGCATCGGCCGGTTCGCCGCGGCCGTACAGGTCGAGCACCGCGGCGAACACCACCGCATGCGCCGGCCGGTAGAAGTCGCTCTCGCGGAGGACTTCGACGACGTCGGCGATGGCGTCCTTGCTGAGCAGCATGGCGCCGAGCACGGACTGCTCGGCCGCGACGTCGTTCGGCGGAGTGCGATCGGGCCCGGAGGTGTCCCTCGCGATCGGCAGTTCAGAGACGCTCACCAGGCTCCTTTCACAGGCCGATCCACTTCTACCCCCTGGCACTGACACGCCGCCGATCGCGGATGCAGAGGGGACCCGTCCGCACGGTACGGAGTGCTCGCTCGGGTGTCTATCGCGCCTGTGGATACGCCTGTGGACGGGCTGGGGACGCACCGGCGCGGCGCTGCTGGCCGACTGTGGACAAGCTGGGGATTCGCCGACCGGACTGCGATCGATTCCCTCATGGGACCGGGCAGAACCGCTGTCCCGGCCTGTGGACGGAAGATTCTTCGTGTCCCGTGGCTACCCTTCGTCACATGGCCCCCACGCGTACATCGCCCCCGTCGAGGCATTCCTATCGGATCACCGTGGTCTGCCTCGGCAACATCTGCCGCTCGCCCATGGGGGAGGCCGTTCTGCACTCTCGCATCGCCGGCGTCGGACTCACCGATGCGGTCATGGTGGACTCCGCCGGCACGGGCACCTGGCACGCCGGCTACGGCGCTGACGAGCGCGCCAGGGCGACTCTGACGAGCCACGGGTACCCCGACCTGCCCCACCACGCGGCACGGCGCATCACGCCGAACTGGTTCGCCGAGATCGATCTCGTGCTGGCGATGGACGAGCACAACTACGCCGACCTGGAGCGCCTCATCGGCGGCAGCGGGGCCAGCAGCCCGCTACGGATGATGCGCTCGTTCGATCCGACCCTCGCGCACCTGTCGCAGCCGCACCCGGACCTGGACGTGCCCGACCCGTACTACGGCGGCCCTGAGGGCTTCGACGAGGTGCTGGGAATGATCGAGCGTGCGGCTGACGGGGTGGTCAGGCACGTCCAGGAGCAGGTGGCCTAAGCGGCCGGAACCGGCCCATAGGCATTGTCGCCCGGCGTTCCGGGCATCACCCAGAAGACGATCAGGACGATGATGCCGACGCACGGGATCAGCGCGATCAGCTGCAGCCACCCCGACTTGCCCGTGTCGTGCAGACGCCGGCAGCCGACCGCGACCGTCGCCAGCCACAGGATGAGGTACACGACGTACGCGATGAAGGCGACGAACCCGTTGCCGCGACCGAGGACAAGCCCCACGATCAGTTCGAGCAGCCAGATGAACAGGACCCAGTACCAGAACGTGGGTCGTGACGCGCGCCCCTCGAAGTTGGTGATGTTCGCGAATCCGGACGAGATGGCCTCAGTGAAACCCATAACGTGCTCCCTCTAGTGGTGAGATGTGTCGAACGCGAGCACCGACTACGCCGGCTTCGGACCGTAGGCATTGTCGCCCGGCGTGCCCTCCAGTACCCAGAAGACCAGCAGGACGATGTTGCCGCAGGGCACGAGCAGCAGCAGGAGCAACCAGCCCGACTGACCACGGTCGTGCAGGCGCCGGCAGCCGACCGCCAGGGTCGGGATGAGCAGGGCGAACACGACGATGATCCAGACGATCCACAAGATCACGGTGATGATCCCGAGCACCCCGGACATCGTGGACCCCGAATCCGACGAGGCGGCCACGATGCCGAAGATCATGAGCGGGATGTAGCCCACCATGCTCACGAGCGCCGTGAACAGGTACCACCACCAAAACTCCGACCGCGTGGCGCGACCGTCGAACGTGGCGAACTTGTCGATGCATGTCCTGATTGCCTGTCCGAACGACATAGTCACTCCTCCGTGGACCCGCTAGGGCCATTCTGGGGCGCGCGCCCCCCGTTGACCAGCACATTCGCCGGTTCGTCGGCACTCTTCACCCGCCGGACATGCAGCCGCCCCAGTCCGGCGGACCGGGGCGGCACAGAGCCCTGCGGACGGCTATGCAGGCTTGGGGCCGTATGCGTTGTCCCCCGCAGTGCCCTCGAGGGCCCAGAAGACCAGCAGCACGAAGTTCGCACATGGCACGAGGAGCAGCAATTGCAGCCATCCGGACTGGCCGCGGTCATGAAGGCGTCGGGAGCCGACGGCCAGCAGCGGGATGTAGAGGCCGACGGCCACGACGAAGACCAGCAGCCATCCGATCATCGCGAGGATGGCGAAGATCGTGCCGACTGCGTTGTCGCTGAAGGCGCTCGCGATCATGAGGAAGACGAACGGGATGAGGTAGGTGACGAAGAGCACGATCATCGTGAACAGGTAGAACCACCAGAACTCCGAGCGCGTCGCGCGTCCGTTGAAGTCGGCGTACTTGTCCCGGCACGCCCTGACCGCTTCGCCGAATGACATGGATACCCCTTTGGCCGTCGAAACCCTCCGGCAAACGCAGAAGGGGCGCACTCATTCGAGTGCGCCCCAACTGTGCCGTGCCTGGCGTCAGCTTGCAACAACCTCGAGCGTCAGTGTGGCGACGACGTCCGGGTGCACCTGCACCTTTGCCGTGTGCTTGCCAACCGTCTTGATGGGGCTGCCGAGATCGACGGCCCGCTTGTCGAGCACCGGACCGCCGGCTGCCTTCACTGCGTCGGCGATATCGGTCGTCGTGACCGAGCCGAACAGCCGGCCCGTGTCACCGGCGCGAACCGGCAGCGTGATGGTCAGCGACTCGAGTGCCTGCTTGATCTCGTTGGCGTGGCTCATGTCGCGGACCTCGCGCACCTTGCGGGCACGCTTGATCTGGGTCACCTGCTTCTCGCCGCCACGGGTCCAGGAGATCGCGAAGCCACGCGGCAGGAGGAAGTTGCGGCCGTAGCCGTCCTTCACCTCGACCACGTCGCCGGGAGCACCGAGACCAGAGACTTCCTGGGTAAGGATGAGCTTCATTGGGTTTCCTGTTCTTTCCGATGCCTCGTGTCAGCGTGCGGCGGACGTGTAGGGGAGAAGCGCCATCTCGCGCGCATTCTTGACGGCCATCGCAATGTCGCGCTGGTGCTGCGTGCAGTTGCCGGTGACACGACGGGCCCGGATCTTTCCGCGGTCGGAGACGAACTTGCGGAGCAGGTTCGTGTCCTTGTAGTCGATGCCCTTGACGCCGTCCTTGCAGAACGCGCACGCCTTGGCCTTGACCACCTTGTTGCGCAGCGCCTGCCGCTGCTGGCTCTTTGACTCTCTTGCCATTGTCGTCTTGCTCCTGTCGCGTTGGTGCCCATGGGCACCGAGGAATGTGGGGGGTCGTTCCTGGCTAGAAGGGCGGCTCGTCGAAGCCTGCGCCGCCGGACGAGCCGGCTGCCCAGGGATCGTCGGTCGGACCGGACGACGATGACGAGCTGCCACCCTCGCCGAAGCCGCCACCCGCACGCTGGACCTTGTTCACCTTCGCGGTCGCGTACTTCAGGGACGGGCCGACCTCGTCGACGTCCATCTCGACGACGGTGCGCTTCTCGCCCTCGCGAGTCTCGTACGAGCGCTGCTTCAGCCGCCCGGTGACGATGACACGCATGCCCTTCGACATCGACTCGGCAACGTTCTCGGCGTACTGACGCCACACGCTGCAGCGCATGAACAGCGCGTCGCCGTCCTTCCACTCGTTCGTGGCCTTGTCCAGCACCCGCGGGGTGGAGGCGACGGTGAAGGAGGCCACGGCCGCACCGCTGGGGGTGAAGCGCAGCTCCGGATCGTTGGTCAGGTTGCCAACGATCGTGACGATGACATCGCCGGCAGCCACTACTCGGCTCCCACCGCGACGGGCTCCTCGGCGCGCATGACCTTGGTGCGCATGACGGCCTCGTTCAAGGACAGCTGGCGGTCGAGCTCCTTGACTGCGGCGACAGTGGCCGTCACGTGCAGGAGCGCGTAGATGCCCTCGGCCTTGTGGTTGATCTCGTAGGCCAGGCGGCGACGGCCCCAGATCTCGATGTTGTGGACGGTGCCACCATCGGCGCGGACGACGTTGAGGAACGCCTCCAGGCTGGGAGCGATCGTCTTCTCTTCCAGATCAGGATCGAGAATGACCATGATTTCGTAGCGACGCATGAACAACCCACCTCCTTCGGACTAAGCGGCCACGGTCTCTCCGTGGCAGGAGGGTGTTTGCGTGTGCCGGAGCCGGTACGAGCGCTCAGGCAGCCCCACAGGCTACCGCGGACGGCCGCCGGTCGCGAAATCCGGGCATGCCGAGGGGGTCACGGCCGCGGCCGTGACCCCCTCGGTCGCACATCTACCTGCCGCGGAACGCCCAGCCCTGGAGGTTCTTGTCCCAGTACTCCTCGCGCTCGCAGGTGAAGCCGCCGGTACCGCCGTTGGGCCACAGGTCATAGCTCGGACGCCAGCCATCCGCGCAGGTGGCGGTGGCAGTTGCCCGGCCGGTGGCCTGGTACCACGACGGAGGCGGCGTGCCCTCGTCGCCTGAGTAGTCGAAGCCGCAGCCGGGCGGGTTCAGCAGGCCGCCGAAGCTGCCGTCCGACAAGGTCACGGCGTAGTCGACCGCGCACTGGAAGGCGGCCGCCGGATCAGCGACGTCACCGTCGTAGTCCACGAGCCCCTGGTCGAATCGGAACGACCGGTCACCTGTGCCCGAATCGGTGAATGCGACGAGCACGTCGTCGTTCCCGTTCGACACCTCGATGTGCACCAAGTCGTTCGCCGTGACATCTGCGAACAGGACCGGGTCCCCGCCAGCGTCATCGCCGGACACCCACGTGGTCGCGTTCGAGGCCGGCACGCCCGGATAGTACGTCGTGTCGGTGTCCGAGCCCAGGTTCCCTTCGAACTGGACGTCCATCGGTACGGGGCCGGTCGCTGCGAAGTCCCATCTCACCCACGAGCCACGGAACGTGCGCGTGACGGTGATGTCGTACGAGTCGGTGCCGAGCAGGAGGTCAAGCGCCGTGCAGGTCAGGATCGTCGGGTTGCTCGTGTACGTGCCGCCGCTTTCGGACCCGTCGATGGTGCAATCGTCCGTGCCGAAGGTCAGGTACCTCTCGTTCGGGCCCGCGGCGTCCAGGAGGAAGTATCCGAAGTCGTCGTAGGCGTCGCCGGCCCATGCCCCATTCGCGTCCAGGACCTGCGAGTACTCCACATCGACCCCCTCGAAGGTGATGTTCGACGGCCTGATGTCCGTGCTGGAGTTGATGGGCACGGGCGCGGCCGACGCGGCCGACGCCCCCGTGGCGAGCAGCGCGGCGGTCACGACAACGGCGCCTGCCGCCCGAACCGAGGCGCGCTTCGCCCGATGTGAGTTGAGCATTGCGTTGAGCAAGATGGTTCCTTCCCCCGTGGTGGATCGCGGTATGACGCGAGTTGCCTGCGGACGCTACCAGAAAGAAGCCTCAGAACAGGACAAAGCCGACAGCCGCGTCGAACCGGCGGACCGACGCGGGGCGAGGCGAGCCCGTTAGGGTGAGGGCGTGCGGATCGCCACCTGGAACGTCAACTCGATTGGCGCCCGGCTGCCCAGGGTGCTGGCGTGGCTCGAGTCGGCAGGCCCCGACGTGGTCGCCCTGCAGGAGCTCAAGTGCACGTCCGACGACTTCCCGCACATGCCGATCCAGGCGCTCGGCTACGAGGCGGTCGCACACGGGAACGGACGCTGGAACGGCGTCGCACTGCTGAGCCGGGTGGGGCTCGAGGACGTCACCCTCGGCCTCGACGACCAGCCCCCGTACGAGGGCACGATCGAGACCCGGGCAGTGGGCGCCACGTGCGGCGGCGTCCGGGTGTGGAGCGTCTACGTGCCCAACGGCCGCGAGCCCGATCACGACCACTACGCCTACAAGCTGGAGTGGTTCGCTGCCCTGCAGCGCACGGTCGCGGCGGAGATGGCCGCCGAGCCCGATCTCCCGCTCGCCGTGATCGGCGACTTCAACGTCGCACCGACGGATGCCGACGTATGGGACGTCAGCCAGTTCGCGAACTCGACCCACGTCACTCCAGCCGAACGGCGGGCCCTCGCCGACCTGCGGGCAACCGGTCTCGCCGACCTCCCGCCGCGCTCGCTCAAGGGCGAGCCGTACACCTTCTGGGACTACCGCAACGGGGCCTTCCATCGCGGATGGGGCATGCGCATCGACCTCGTCTACGCCAACTCCGCCTTCGCCGGCCTCGTCGCGGACACCTGGATCGACCGCAACGAGCGCAAGGGCAAGGGTGCCTCCGACCACGCCCCCGTCGTCGTGGACCTCGTGGACGCACCCGCTGCGTCGCAGGCCACCCCATGACGCTCACGGTGCGCGCCATCACGGCCGCCCAGCACTCGGGGTGGATCGCCGGACGGCCGTTCGTGTCCTTCCTCCAGCTGCCCGAGTGGGGCGAGCTCAAGACCGGCTGGCGCAGCGAGTCGCTCGGCTGGTTCGACGACTCCCGCCTCGTCGGGGCGGGCCTCGTGCTCTACCGGCCGGTGCCACGACTGCCGCAACGATCCCTCGCCTACCTGCCCGAGGGCCCCGACATCGACTGGCTTCGCGAGGAGCACCCCCAGCTGACCCTCGAGGACTGGCTCGACCCGCTCCTGACCCACTGCCGCTCGGCCGGCGCCTTCCAGGTGAAGATGGGTCCCCCCGTTGCCCTGCGCCGCTGGAACGCCGACACGATCAAGGCCGCCATGGCCGAGCGCCAGGCCGGCCGGCCGAACCCGCCCGACCGGCTCAGCGAGGTCCTCGCCGACTGGCACTCCGGACCCGGGGCCAAGCTCGTCGAGCGGCTGCTCGCGAGCGGCTGGACCCAGGATCAGTCCGGGGGAGCCGGCTTCGGCGACGTGCAGCCCCGCTACGTCTTCCAGGTCCCGCTCGCGGGGCGGACCCTCGACGACGTCTTCGCCGGGTTCAACCAGCTGTGGCGGCGCAACGTCCGCAAGGCGGAGAAGGCCGGCGTGACGGTGACCCGCGGCGAGCGTCCTGACCTCGTCGCCTTCCACGACGTGTACGTCGAGACCTCCCAGCGCGACCACTTCACCCCGCGAGGCCTGTCCTACTTCCAGCGGATGTGGGACTGCCTGAGCGCCAACGACCGCTTCCGGATCTACCTCGCGCACCACGACGGCCACCTCGCCGCCGCCACGATCATGGTGCATGTCGGCCAGCACGCCTGGTACTCCTACGGCGCATCGACCACGGCCGACCGCGACGTGCGCCCGTCCAATGCCCTGCAGTGGAGGATGATCACCGACGCGCACGAGCTGGGCTGCTCGGTCTACGACCTGCGCGGCATCGCCGACACCCTCGACCCCGACAACCACCTCTTCGGCCTCGTGCAGTTCAAGGTCGGAACCGGTGGCTACGCGCAGGAGTACGCCGGCGAGTGGGACTACGTACTGCGGCCGATGTGGGCCAAGGGCTTCCGCACCTACCAGTCGAGGAAGGGCTAGCCATGGCGTTCGCAGTCACGATCAACCGGCAGCGCTGGCAGGACCATCAGGACCACACCTGGGAGGCAGTGCGCCGAGCGGCCGGGGCGCCGCTGGTGCCCGTCATCAAGGGCAACGGCTACGGCCTGGGCCAGCGGCTCCTCGCCGACCAGGCGATCCGCCTCAGCGCCGACACCGTCGCCGTGGGCACGGTCTTCGAGGTCGACGAGGTCGCGCAGTACGGCACCTACGACATCATCGTGCTCGAGCCCTTCGAACCACGTGACGCCTTCGCGACCGAGCAGTGGTGGCGGCTGGGCCAGCAGCTGCACGCCGGGCGCGTGATCCGCACGATCGCCTCAAAGGAGGCCCTGCACTCCCTCGCCGAAGGGCACGGATCGGTGCGCGTCGTGCTCGAGGCGCAGTCGTCGATGCACCGCTTCGGCTTCGGTGAGTCCGAGCTGCTCCGCGTGCTTGCCGACCCGGAGGTCCGTCGGGCATTCGCCATGGGCCGCGTGCTCGTCGACGGCCTGGCCCTGCACCTGCCGCTGGCGCAGCCCGCCGACGAGGTCGATCCACGCGGTGCGAGCACCGGCACCCCGCGCACGCGCGAGGTCGTGCGGTGGGCCGGCCTCTGGCAGGTGGAGACCGAGGTGTGGTCGGGCCACAACTCGCCCGCCAGCCGGGTCTGGGCCTCGCACCTCGATGATGACGAGATGGCGGCCGTCGTCGCGGCCGTGCCCGACATCGTGCTGCGGCCCCGCATCGGAACGCGTTTGTGGCTCGGCGACCGTACGGCTCTGCACGCTGCCGGCACGGTCCTGGCCGTCCATCCCCTGCCGGCCGGAACCCACGTGGGCTACCGCCAGCGCACCGGGCCGAAGGACGGCACCCTCGTCGTCGTGTCCGGGGGAACCACGCACGGCATCGGGCTCTCCGCCCCCACGCCCGCGTCCAGTGTCCGCCAGCGCGTCGTCACGGCCGGGACCGGCGCCCTCGATGCCGCCGGTCGGGCACTCTCCCCGTTCACCTGGGCCGGCAAGCAGCGCTGGTTCGCGGAGCCCCCGCACCAGCACGTCTCGCTGCTCTGGCTGCCGAAGGGCTGCGTCATCCCAGCGGTCGGCGATCGCATGCCCGCCGACGTGCGCTTCACGACGTCGAGGTTCGACGCCGTGCTCGGCCTAGGGTGAATCGATCGGGGGCTCCGTCGAAGACGCCGCCTCCGGGATCGTCGAGATCGTCGGCTGGAAGCCGTCCGTGCGGATCGGATCGTATGCAGGCACCAGCGATGTCCTGCAGCGACGAGGCCGCACTGCGGATCGGACGCCCGAGGTCACGAGATATCCGCGACACCCGGAACGCGAAGTAGTGGTCACGATCACGTGCACGACGATGACCAGCGCGTACTGCTGCCCGGTCAGGCCGGTCGTGTCCCTCGATGCCGTAGGACACGAGGAACCACCAGATGCCCGCGAAGTAGATGAGCTCGCCGCGACTGCCAGATCAGGAAGTCCCGCCAGCGTGGGCGGGCCATGGCCGCCAGCGGAATCAGCCACAGCGCGTACTGCGGCGAGTACACCTTGTTGGTGATGACGAAGGCCGCCACGATGAGGAACAGCACCGACGCCAGCCTCGGCCGGCGAGGTGCGGAGAGCACCACCCAGGCGATGCCCAGGCACATGACCAGGAACAGCCCGGTGGCCACCTTGTTGAGCATGCCGGCGGGAACGCCCTGCATCCCGGCCTCGGTCATCGCGAACCAGATCGACCCGAAGTCCTCGCCCCGGCTGCTGCTGAAGGTGTAGAAGTACGACCAGCCGTCGAAGGCAGCCAGGGCCACCGGCACGTTCACCACGAGCCACGACATCGCGGTGCCGGCGACGAGCAGGCCGAACTCCTTCCACTTCGCCGTCCTGATCGTCAGGACGAGGAAGCCACCGAGGAAGAGCACCGGATAGAACTTGGCGGCGATCGCGAGCCCGAGAAGGATGCCCGCCGCCATCGGGTTCCGCCTCGACCAGAGCAGGAGCGACAGGCCGGCGAAGGCCAGTGGCAGGAGGTCCCAGTTGACCGTGGCCCCGAGGATCATCAGCGGCGCCAGTGCGACCATGGCCGCGTCCCAGGGCCTGCGCCGAACCGTCAGCGCCGTGGCGACGACCGTCACGACCAGGGCGATGAACAGCATCACGACGTTGACGTCGAAGAAGATCGTGGCCCTGCCGATCGTCGTGACGACCCCGCCGATCCACGACGTGAGGATCGATGCCACCTGCATGAAGGCACCCGTCAGCACCGGGTACTCCAGGTGCTGTCCGCCGGCGGCGGGCTGGACGTACGGAATCAGCCCCTCGGCGAACCCCCGCCCGTGGTAGAGCGGCGTGATGTCGGTGTAGCACAGGTGCTCGTAGCGCTCGGGGCTCTTCCAGCCGTCGGAGCGGCACGAGAGGTCGAGCAGGTAGCCGACGACGTAGGCGACCGCGGACATCGCCACCAGGACGCGTACGGGGGACCACCAGGTCGCCCCGACCCGAGCCCATCGTCCGACCGGACCCCCGATCCCGCCCACGCTCGCCGTCACGACCGGATCCTCGCGTCCCGGCTCGACGATCGGCGACGGGCGGCTCACTGCGGTCCTGCTTCCTCGATCGGCGGGCTGGGCGGCGGTACGACGACGGGATCCGTCACGGACGGGCTGGGCACGGGCACCTGCGGCGACGCGCTCGGCGTGGGCACCGAGGGCGACTGCCAGGTGGGCTCGACGGACGGGAGTGTAGCCGTGCCGCTCGGGCCGGCACTGAACTCCGGCACGACCGGGGGGGTCGGGCAGCCCAGCGGCACCGGGTCGCCCTCGACGGCGATCGAGGACGGGCAGTCGAGGGGCTGGACGGCGCCTTCCGGCGGGGCCGGGAAGTCCACGCTGGGCTCGCCCGCGAGGGCGGCCTTCATGAAGGCCGTCCAGATCGCGGCCGGGAACGAGCCACCCGTCACGGTCGACAGCCCGCCGGTGCCCGAGAGGGAGACGGGTATGCCGTTGGCGTCCTCCTTCGCCATCAGGACGGCCGTCGCGAGCTGCGGCGTGTAGCCCACGAACCAGGCGCTCTTGTTGTCGTCCGTCGTGCCGGTCTTGGCGGCGGCGGGCCGGCCCAAGGCCAGGGCGGCGCCACCCGTGCCGTTCGTCACCACGCGATTGAGCGCATACGAGACGGTATTGGCCGTGTCCGCATCGAAGGCGGCCTGCAGCGTGGGATGGAGCTGGAAGAGCAGGCCGTCATTCGGGCCGACGACCTCCTTGACCACGGATGCCGGAGCCCTGCCCCCTTGCGCCGCGAGTGTCGCGTAGGAGTTCGCCATGTCCAGTCCAGAGGGGGACGCCGTGCCGAGCACGAAGGTCAGGTTCAGGTCCTTCAGGTCCATTCCCGGCGTGTCCGCGGGGATGCCGGCCCGGACGGCCGCGTCCGCCACCGACGACACGCCGATGCTCGACTCCATCTCGACGTAGGCGGAGTTGATGCTGTTCTCCGTCGCCTGGAGCAACGTGACCGGACCGTACGACCTGTCGGCGTAGTTGGAGAACGTGTAGCCGTCGACGGTCGCCGGCGAGTCGCCGTTCCAGACCGAATTGAGCGGCACCTCCTGTTCGGTCGCCGCGGCGAGGGCGAACGGCTTGAAGGTGGATCCGGCCTGCGCGAACTGCCGCGTGGCGTTGTTGATCTGGTCGTCGACGAAATTGTCGCCGCCGTAGATCGCCACCACCTCGCCGGTGCCCGGACGCACCGCCGCAAGGCCGATGCGCAGGCCCTGCGTGCCGCTGTCCGGGCCGGCCTTGCGCACCGCCGCGGTCGCGGCCTTCTGCGCCTTGCGCTCGAACGTCGACGTGATGCGCAGCCCACCGCGCTGGATCTCGGTCTCGTCGAAGCCGAGTGCGACCAGCTGCTGCTCGACCATCGTCAGCATGAACCCCGTCTGGCCAGCGAGCCGATCCTTCGCCTTGATCTTCTTGATCCTCGGGAATTCGGCGGCACTGCGTTCGGCCGACGTCAGCCAGCCCTGCTCGACCATGCTGTCCAGGACGTAGCTCCAGCGCGCCTCGAGCCCGGCGGGATCGGACTCGGGTGCCAGTCCGCTGGGCGACTTGATGACGGCGGCCAGCACGGCTCCCTGCGACGCGTCCAGCTCGCTGACGGGCACGCCGAAGTAGGCGATGGAGGCCGCTTCGATGCCGTAGGCCCCTCGCCCGAAGTAGATGGTGTTGAGGTAGTTCTCGAGGATCTCGTCCTTCGACACCACCGTCTCCAGCTTGAAGGCCAGAAGCGCCTCCTTCACCTTGCGGTCCCAGGACCGCTCCTGGGTGAGGAAGGCGTTCTTCGCATACTGCTGTGTGATCGTCGAGCCACCCTGCGTCGAGCCGCCGGTCAGGTTGTTCATGACGGCCCGCCCGATGCCCAGCGGCGAGATCCCGCCGTGCTCGTAGAAGTTGCGGTCCTCGGCCGCCAGCACCGCGTGCTGGACGTCGATGGGCATGTCGGCCAGCGCCACGCTGCGCCGGGTGGCCTCGCCGAGGCGGCCCATCTCGGTCTTGCCGTCCGCCCAGTAGACGATCGTCGCCTCGCTCGTCGCCACGTCGTTCGGCGTGGGCACGGACGTGCGGGCGACGAGGACAGCGAAGGCGGCGACCCCGAGCACGCCGACGGCGAGCAGGGTCACGAGCAGCCAGCGCAGCCAGTGCCGCTTCTTCGGGGCCCTCGACTCGCTCCCGCCGTTCGACGGCGGTCTCCTGCTGGGGCGTGAGCGACTGTCCGACACGGTCTACCTCTGGGCTCGGGGAGTGCTCTGCTGGCTAGTCAAGGAGATCACGTGGCGTGGGCAGGGCTCGCCGCGGCACGCCGTCGCCTAGGACGTACGTGGTCAGCAGGAAGTTCCAGTGGCAGCGCTGGCAGACCTCGACGACGTACACCGAGAAGCGGCCGAAGCGGTGCGCCATGGGCACAGCTCGTCGGTCCTTCGGATGCGACCGGAGTAGGGGCCGAGTTCGTCGCCGTACACGTAGGTGACAGTGACCAGACCGACATCGCGGCACGCAGGGCACCCAGAGGCAGCCGGCTCGCCGTGGTGCCGGGCCGCGCGCAGCAGATAGGGATCGGCGTCGCAGAGGTCGGAGGACAGCCCACCGCCGCCGAAGAGGCGGATGCAGGGCGGCGCGTCTCTGCAGGCCATGATCGATGACCGATCCGGGGCCGGGTCGGGGTGCGGCGACCGGCTCGATGGCGGGCGAGCGGGCGCGGCGGCGTCGCGGGAGGCGACCGTGCTCGATCAGCCGCGCACTATCGTGCCCCGGATCGCCGATTTGCGGGCGCCGCCATGCCCGCAGATTCTACGTCCCGCAGGCGGCTCACTTCCCCTTGCATTTGATATATCAACTTGATATGTTGAATCGACGTATCAAGATGAGAGCGAGGAGGTGCGGTGGCCAAGCGGCACGACGTCCTCGAGTTCGCCGTCCTCGGAGTGCTGTCCGACGGCCCCCTGCACGGCTACGAGCTGCGCAAGCGGCTCGCCGCAGTCCTCGGTCCGTTCCGGGCGCTGTCCTACGGCTCCCTGTACCCGTGCCTTCGGCGGCTGCAGGACCACGGTCTGATCGCCGAGGTCGACGTGACCCCGGCCGCCGAGACAACTGCGCCACCACTGAGCGCCCGTCGGGCCAGGGTGGTCTACGCGATCACCGCAGACGGCAAGGAACTGTTCGGGGACCTGGGCAAACCAGCCCGGGCCCGAGGCCTGGGAGGACGAGGGCTTCGCGGCCCACCTCGCCTTCTTCGGCCGCACCGAGAGTCGCGGGTGCGTCTGCGCGTCCTCGAAGGACGGCGGTCCCGTCTCGAGGAACGGGTCGACGCGCTACGCGAGTCGGTGTCCCGCAGGCCGTGAACGCGCAGACGCGTACACCCTCCAACTCCAGCAGCACGGACTCGACGGAGCCGAGCGCGAGGTGCGCTGGCTCACCGAGCTGATCCAGAACGAACGCTCAGCCACACAGGTAACAGCCAACCAGGGCACATCCGGTACGGATACGTCCACCACGAAGGAGCAGTAAATGGGTTCGATTCGGGTAGCAATTGTCGGAGTCGGCAACTGCGCGTCGTCGCTGATCCAGGGCGTCGAGTACTACAAGGATGCAGATCCGTCCGGATTCGTCCCGGGCCTCATGCACGTCCAGTTCGGCCAGTACCACGTGCGCGACGTGCAGTTCGTCGCGGCGTTCGACGTCGACGGCAAGAAGGTCGGCCTCGACCTCGCGGAGGCCATCAACGCTTCCGAGAACAACACACTGAAGTTCTGCGACGTTCCCCCGACGGGCATCACGGTCCAGCGCGGCCACACGCTCGACGGCCTCGGCAAGTACTACCGCGAGACCATCGTCGAGTCAGACGCGCAGCCGGTCGATGTCGTGGCAGCACTCAAGGCCGCGCAGGTGGACATCGTGGTGTGCTACCTGCCCGTCGGGCTCGGAGGACGCCGCGAAGTTCTACGCCCAGTGCGCGATCGACGCCGGCTGCGGCTTCGTCAACGCACTCCCCGTGTTCATCGCGGGCACACCGGAGTGGGCCCAGAAGTTCGTCGACGCCGGACTTCCCATCGTCGGCGACGACATCAAGAGCCAGGTCGGCGCCACCATCACCCACCGCGTGATGGCCAAGTTGTTCGAGGATCGCGGCGTCATCCTCGACCGCACCTACCAGCTCAACGTCGGCGGCAACATGGACTTCAAGAACATGCTGGAGCGCGACCGCCTCGAGTCCAAGAAGATCTCGAAGACGCAGTCCGTCACGTCGCAGGTCGCGTCCCATGACATGGGTGCTCGCAACGTGCACATCGGTCCGTCTGACTACATCGCATGGCTCGACGATCGCAAGTGGGCCTTCGTCCGCCTTGAGGGCCGCGCCTTCGGCGACGCCCCGCTGAACCTGGAGTACAAGCTCGAGGTGTGGGACTCGCCCAACAGCGCCGGCGTCATCATCGACGCCGTGCGTGCCGCCAAGATCGCCATGGACCGCGGCATCGGCGGGCCGATCCTGTCGGCATCGAGCTACTTCATGAAGTCACCGCCCGTGCAGTACAACGACAGCGAGGCCAAGCAGGCCGTCGAGGACTTCATCGCTGGCACCATCGAGCGGTAGGTCACGCACCGGAACAAGTGACGGTATCCGCCTGCTTTCCAGGCGGATTCCGTCACTTGTTCCGGTTTCTTCCGGGGACAAAAGGCGGGGGGCGAGAAGCGTTGCTCCGCATGGAGTTCGAGACGATCTTCGAGCTGTTCCGCATCCACTCCGT
>CAVZPI010000020.1:0-47220 GCA_963777085.1 uncultured Actinomycetes bacterium
TATTGACTCTGCGGCAGCGGCAGAAAGTACAAGAAGTGTTGCGGCGCGACACCCGACAGCGAATAAATAAAACCTTTTTAATCAAAAATTTACGAAAACCGGACGATGGCACGCCGTAATCATCATAACGTCTATGTGATAGAGCTCTCCAAAGACGTACTGTACGAGGGCAAGTTCAAAAGATGTAATCCTGCTTACATCACAGGTAAACCCTGTGTGTACGTCGGCATGACAGGGGTAGACCCGGATGTTCGCTTCGACAAGCACAAGGCGGGCATTCAGGCTAACCGCTATGTTCAGCAATACGGCTTGCATCTGTTGCCTGACTTGTATGAAGGTTTTAACCCTATGCCTTATGGCGAAGCCTGCGACACCGAGATCGAGATCGGCATAGATCTGCGCAGCGCAGGATTCGGGGTCTGGCAGGCTTAGTCTTGCGGCTGTGCAGTACGTCCATCACATAAGGCAAACATCAGCACTGTAAAGTTGCTCGCCTGCTCCCTGACACTGTTTCAAACTAAAGGAATAACCATGCGCCACCTTGCTAAGTTTCAGCCCGGATTCTTGTTGCTGATTGCCGCCTGCTGGATGCATCCCGTCGCCGCTGAAGAGATCGGCAGTGTCAATACCGAATGGAAGATGATGGGCTCTCATAAACTGGTGGTCGAGGTTTTTGACGATCCCAAGGTCGAAGGCATCGCGTGTTATGTCGCCATGCCTAAGCGCGCCCCGAGCCGGTTGGCGACGCCCGGGCGGGCGTTCGCCTCGTGGATGATCAGAGGCGGTCCGCATGCGTCGGGCCGCCAGGTAGGCGGGGACCGACGCGTAGCCCCCGAACCCCAGGATCGCGCTCACCTGCTGCTCGCGGAGGAACGTCGTGGCCAGCCGCACCGAGCGCGACAGCCGCGGGCCGAGCCGGGCCAGGTCCGCGTTCGGCTTCCTGGGCATGGGCACGCTCGGCACGACGTGACGAGGTCGAAGCCCCGATGCGGGCACGAGGGTCGTCTCCAGTCCGCGGTCGCTGCCCAGGACGGTGATGCGCGATCTGCGGATCGATGCGCCGGATGGCATCGCCGACGTTCAGCGCCGGCTCGATGTGGCCGCCGGTACCGCCAGCGGCGAGGACGACGTGCACGGCCGGTCAACGCCGCCTGAGGGCCTGCGCGGTGCTCTTGCGCCGGAACGCCTTGCGTGCGCCAGGCTCCTGCCCTGGCGAAGGCCATGAGCATGCCCAGTGCGACCAGCGTCGGAACGAGCGACGATCCTCCGTAGGACACCAGCGGCAGCGGCACGCCGGTGATCGGCAGGAGGCCGAGCACGGCGCCGATGTTGACGACGGCCTGGATGACGATCCAGCGACCCGACGCCGGCGCGACGCGAGCCGGACGAAGGGATCCTCGGGTCTGCGGGCAGAGCGGAAGATGGCGAACGCGAGGTGCGCGAAGAGGGCGAGGACGGCTCAGCGAGCCGACCAGCCCCAGTTCCTCGCCGATGACCGGGAAGATGAAGTCGGTGTGCGCCTCGGGCAGCGAACCCCACTTCTCACGGCTGGCCCCTAGGCCAACCCCCCAGAAGCCACCAGTGCCGAGGGCGTACTGACCCTGCTGCACCTGCCATCCGAAGCCGAGCGGGTCGTCGCCGGGGTGCAGCCACGACGTGAAGCGCTGCATTCGATAAGGGGCCGCAAGTGTCAGCAGCAGCACGCCGAGTGCGATGCCCCCGCCCAGACCAGGCGAAGAGTCTCAGGGGCGCGCCTGCGGCGAACAGCATGCCCATGGTGATGGCTGCCAGCATCAGCGTGTTGCCGAAGTCGCCCTCCATGAGAACGAGCAGCATCATCACGCCCACGACCGGCAGCAAGGGCAGGAGTAGGCCCTTCCAGGTGTCGATGGGCTGGTCCTTGCGGGTGAGGAGGCTTGCCCCCCACACCACGAGCGCGAGCTTGGCGAACTCGGACGGTTGCAGTCGGAAGGGGCCGAAGATCTCGATCCAGTTCCGCTGGCCCGCCACCTCGACCCCGACGCAGCAGGACCGCCACCAGCATGCCGAAGGCGAGTGCGAACAGCAGCCACGCACTTCCGCGCCAGAACTGGATGGAGGTGCGCGCGGCGAAGAGCATGGCCACGATTCCGATGACAGCGAAGAGTCGCCTGTCGTTGCGCCAACGTGTACGACGGACCCGAACACCTGTAGCTCTCGATGCTCGAGGCCGAGAGCACCATGATGAGACCGAGGATCAGCAGCAGCAACGTGGTTCCGAGCAACAGGTAGTAGGTGCTCAGCGGGTGACCTAGGAGCAGGGAGGCCGGTGCTGGGGCCTCTCGGACGCCGACGCCGTGAGGTCGACCGACCGTCTGCGTCATGCAGCGGCCCCGCCAGTTCCCGGCGTGCTCGAAGCCGTCGAGCGCCGCCACGGCGGCGCGAACTGACGACCACGATCGGTGTAGTCGCGGAACATGTCCCACGATGCGCACCCGGGGCCAGCAGCACGGTGTCGCCGCGCCTGCGCCAGCGTCGCAGCCCGCCAGCACGACATCCACCATGGCACCAGTCTCGGGGCTCTCGACGACGATCACGGGCACATCCGGAGCGTGTCGGGCCAGCGCTTGCGGCGATGACACGCGGTCCACGCCGAGGAGCACGACTCCACGCAGCCGGTCGCGCGCCCGCTCCACGAGGTCGTCGAACTCCTGGCCCTTGGCCATGCCGCCGGCGATCCACACGATCGACTCGTACGCTACGAGCGACGTCTGCGCCGCGTGCGCGTTCGTGGCCTTCGAGTCGTCGACGTAGGTGACCCCGATGCACCGTGCCGACCAGCGCGATGCGGTGCGCGGCAGGCACGAACGACCGCAGGCCATCTCGAACGGCCGACGGAGGTGACGCCGAAGGCGCGCGCGAGGGCGGCAGCCGCGAGTGCGTTGGCGACGTTGTGCGGCGCCAGCGGGATGGACGTCGTCGAGCAGGCCCAGGGGTCCGGGCGAAGGCCGCTCGGTCCTCGACGAAGGCCCGATCGACCAGCACGTCCTCGACCACGCCGAGCATCGAGACCGAGGGGGCGCCGAGGGTGAAGCCGATGGCGCGGCAGCCCTCGACGACGTCCGCCTCCTCGACCATCCGGAGTGTCACGTCGTCCGCGAGGTTGTAGACGGCCGCGCTTCTGCGTGCTTTCGTAGACCCTCGCCTTGGCAGCGACGTACGCCTCGATCGAACCGAAGTGGTCGATGTGGTCATCGGCGATGTTCAGGCACACCGATGCGACCGGGCTCATCGAGTACACGAAGGGCAGTTGCGGGGCACCCACCTCGACGGCGATGACGTCCAGTTCGTCGTGCATGACAACGTCCACGAGGGACGTCCCGATGTTGCCTGCCGCGACCGTCCGATGACCCGCGGCGCGCAGCATCGACTCGAGCATGAGGGTGGTCGTCGTCTTGCCGTTCGTGCCGGTGACGCAGAGCCAGGCGGCGGCGTTCTCGGGATGCCCAGGCGCCACGCCAGCTCGAGTTCGCCCCACACCGGGTATGCCGTCGCTGCAGGGCATCGACGATGATCGTCCGAGGATGGCCGCAACCCGGGCGAGACGACCAGCAGGTCGGTCTGTCCGGCGCGACACCGGAGTGGCCGAGCAGACCACGGCACGCCAATCGCCTCGAGGATCTCCGCCCGTTCGCGCTGCCGCTCGCCGTCCGAAGCGTCGACGATGGTGACGTGGGCGCCGAGCTGCATCGAGGCGTCCGCCGCCGCGTAGCCGGCGATGCCGATTCCCGCGACGGTGACGCGCCAGGCGGACCAGTCGGACATCCGCGTGACGAGTCCGCCTCGGCGCCCGTCATGCGCGCACCCACTCGGCGTAGAAGAGCGACAGCGCCGCACCGATGCACAGTCCCTGGACGATCCAGAATCGGACGACGATCTGGATCTCCGGCCAGCCGATCATCTCGAAGTGATGATGGATGGGCGCCATGCGGAAGATGCGCCGACCCGTGAGTCTTGAAGGATCCCACCTGAAGGATCACCGAAAGCGTCGTGACAGGAAGAGTCCGGCCGATCAGCGGCAGCAGCAGCTCCGTCTGCGTGAACACCGCCAGGCCGGCGATACCGCCACCGAGCGCGAGCGATCCGGTATCGCCCATGAAGATCCGTGCCGGGCGAGGTGTTCAACCACAGGAAGCCGAACGTGGCTCCCGGCTACAGGCGGCAGCGACGATGGACAGGTCGATCGGGTTCGCGGTGCCGTAGCAGGCGTCGGTCACCGCGAACGCGCAGTCTGTGCCGTACTGCCACAGGCTGATGAGCACGTAGGCGAGGAACGACATGAACGGCGGCGCCGGTGGCAAGGCCGTCGAGCCCGTCGGTCAGGTTGACCCCGTTCGTGGTGGCGGTGATCAGGAACCAGATCCACAGCAGGAACAGGCCCATCGGGAGGATGATCGAGGTGTCTCGCAGGAACGAGATGGCCATCGAGGCCGGCGTGACTGCCGTCGGAGTTCGGGAACTGGATCGACATCCACGCGAATGCGAACGCGACCACAGCCTGGCCGACGAGCTTCGTGCGCGCCCGCAGTCCGGTGCTGCGCTGCTTGAAGATCTTGAGGTAGTCGTCGGCCACGCCCACGAGGCCCAGGCCCACCATGAGGAAGATGATGAGCAGCCCGGACGCGGTCACCGGTCGCCAGACCATCAGGTGCGTGCGGAGGTAACCGACCACGATCGCGATCAGGATCGCCACGCCACCCATCGACGGAGTGCCGCGCTTGCTCTCGTGCATCGGGATAGGTCCAGTCCTCGGTCGACTCGCGGATCGCCTGCGCGTAGCCGTGGCGGGCCAGCACGCGGATGAGCAGCGGGGTGCCGATGAGCACGATGAGCGCGGAGATCGCGCCCGCGATGGCGACCAGCCTCATGCCCGTTCCTCGCCCGGCTCCTGCGTGCCCGCCAGCAGCGCCTCGGCGACCCGCTCCAGCCCCACGCTGCGCGAGGCCTTGACGAGCACCAGGTCGCCTGGCCGAAGGTCGGCCTTCAGCAGGTCGATGGCGGCGTCGACATCCGGCACGTGGGCCGACTCCTCGCCCCACGAGCCCTCGTTGCTCGCAGCCAGGTGCATGACGCGCGTGCCCGGACCGACGCATACGAGCCGGGACACGTCCAGGCGCACCGCGAGCCGGCCGATCGCATCGTGCTCCGTCACGGACTCCTCGCCCAGCTCCCGCATCTCGCCCAGCACGGCCCACGTCCGTCGGCCGGCGGACATGGCGGCCAGGGTCTTCAGGGCCGCGCGCATGGACTCGGGGTTGGCGTTGAAGGCGTCGTTGATGACGGTGATGCCGCCGGGCGCCTCGCGGACCTCCATGCGCCACCGGCTCTGCGGCGTGGCGGCGCGCAGGCCGTCGACGACCTGCGCGAGTGACGCGCCGGCCGCGAGGGCCGCCGCCGCCGCCGCCAGGGCGTTCGACACGTAGTGCTCGCCGCTGAACGCGAGGGCGATGACGCGCGGAGCCGTCGTGCCCGGGTCGACGGTCGTGAAGGGTGAACGAAGGCCGCGCCGAGGGATCGAGGCGGATGTCCGTCGCACGCACCACGCAGTCGGACGACTCGCCGAACGAGATGACCGTGGCGGCGGTGAGCCCGGCCAATGAGCGCACGTACGGGTCGTCCGCGTTCAGCACGGCGGTGGCCGACGCCGGCAGGTCCACGACGAGCTCGCCCTTGGCCCGGGCGATCGCCTCGCGCGATCCGAGCACACCCAGGTGGGCAGAGCCCACGTTGATGACGACACCGACGTCCGGAGCGGCCACGTCGACGAGGTAGGAGACGTGGCCCTCGCCCCGCATGCCCATCTCCACGACCAGGAATCTCGTGCGACTCGTCCGCGCGCAGGATCGTCAGCGGGAGGCCGACCTCGGTGTTGAACGAGCCCGCGGCGCTGACTGTCTCACCCACCGTGGACAGGATCGCCCCCAGCAGGTCCTTCGTGCTCGTCTTGCCACTCGATCCGGTGATGCCGACGACCGTGCAGGCCGGCAGCGTGCCGCGGTACCAGCGCGCCAGTCGCCCGAGGGCCAGGACGGGGTCGTCTACGACGATGCAGGGCAGCGGCGACCCGTCGGCGGCGGCGAGCTCACGCGCCGACAGCACGACGACGCAGCCCGATGCCACGGCCATGGCCGCGAAGTCGTGTCCGTCGACGCGTTCGCCTGCGATGGCCACGTACATGCTGTCCGTCGATGCCGAACGCGAGTCCGCGACGACGTGGCGGACGACCGTACCCGCGTCTACGCCCGAGATGCGACCGTCGGTGGCGTCAGCGATCTGGCCGACCGTCAGCGAGGTCACGACGTCGGCCCGGCGGTCATCGCCGCCCGCAGCACCGTGGCGTCGTCGAACGCCGTCACGACCCCCGCAGACTCCTGGCCCTGCTCGTGCCCCTTGCCCAGCACCAACACCACGTCTCCCGCTCTCGCAATCCCTACCGCCACCGTAATGGCTGTCGCGCGGTCGGCCTCCTCGTGGATGTCCGCACGATCCGTCGGGGACGCATCCAGGGCGCCCTCGCGGATCGCTGCGCGGATGACGGCCGGGTCCTCCGAGCGCGGATTGTCGTCCGTGATGACGATCACGTCTGCCAGGTCCGCCGCCGTGCGCCCCATGAGCCGGCGCTTGCCACGGTCACGGTCACCACCCGCTCCGAGGACCGCGATGATGCGCCCCGCGCCCTCCTCGCGAGCCGCGCGCAGTACGCGCTCGATCGCGTCCGGCGAGTGCGCGTAGTCGACGATGCCCGTCACCGTGCCGACCACCGCGACCACCTGCATGCGACCGGGAACCCGGACGTCAGCGATGCCGCGGGCGGCCTGCTCCGGTGCCACGCCGGCCCGCCGGAGCACGCCGTAGGCGCACACGGCATTGGCCACGTTGAAGGCTCCGGGAAGGGGCACGACCAGTGGTTGATGCTCGTCGCCGGGACCGCAGGCGATGACCGCCGCGGCCTCCCGCACGACGTGCCAGTCCGCCCCCGGGTCGAGGAGGGACCACGTGTCGAAGGGGACCGCGCACTCAGCGGCCAGCCGCCGGCCCCACTCGTCGTCCGTGCCGATGACGGCCCGCCGGGCGCGCTCGGCGGTGAACAGGCCGGCCTTGGCGGCGAAGTAGTCCGCCATCGTCCCGTGATAGTCGAGGTGGTCCTGCGAGAGGTTGGTGAACGCCGCGACGTCGTAGACCACGCCGTCGACGCGATGCTCCTCCAGGGCGATGCTGCTGACCTCCATCACCACGGACGAGACCCCTCGCTCGCGCATCAGTGCCAGGGCCGCATGCAGTTCGGTCGCCTCGGGCGTTGTCCGGGCTCCCGGGAAGGGTACCCCTGCCACCTGGATGCCGACGGTGCCGATGATCCCCGTCGTGCGCCCTGCGGCGCGGAGGCCGGAGTCGATCATGGAGGCGACGGTCGTCTTCCCGTTGGTCCCGGTCACGCCGATGAGCTGCATTGCCGACGCGGGTTCGGAGTAGACGCAGGCCGCCAGGCGTCCCAGCACCGGCCGCGGCTGGGCCACCACGAGCAGCGGCACGGGCAGACCCGCACACGTGGCCGCACCTTCGCGGTCCGTGAGGATCGCGGTGGCTCCTGCCGGCACCGCCTGCGCGGCGAAGCGGGCGCCGTGCGTCACGTGTCCCGGCAGCGCCGCGTAGAGGTCGCCGGGGAGCACCGCCCGGGAATCCAGGGTCACCCCCGTCACCGTGGCGGCGATCCACGCCTCCTCGACCGGGAGGCCCAGCACGGCGGCCAGCTCCGCCAGCCGCACCGGGATCGGCTGTGGTCTCATGACCGGCGGCATCGGGGCTACCCGCCGAACGTGAGGGCGAGATTCGGGGCGCGCGTTCCCGTCGGGGGGACCTGGCGCGCCTGGAGGGCATAGGTCATGACGCGCTTGAACACCGGTCCGCCGAGCTCGCCGCCGAATCGGCCGACACGGGGGTTGAAGATCGACACCGCCACCACCAGCGCGGGATCGTCCGCGGGCGCCATGCCGATGAAGGAGGCGATGACGCCGCTGTAGCAGCGGCAGCGGCGTTGTAGGCCTGCGCCGTGCCGGTCTTGCCACCGACCCGGTAGCCGGGGATGGCAGCCATCGGAGCCGTGCCGTCCGTCACCACGCTCTCGAGCATCGCCCGCATCTGCTTGGCGGTCGCCGCGCTCACGACCCGCGTGGTCTTCGGCGCGGCCGGCTGCTCCGTCGTGCCGTCGGCGTGGATCAGCTCCTGCACGAGGCTCGGCTCGACCCGCACGCCCCCGTTGGCGATCGTGGCGTAGACGCTCGCCGACTGCACCGCGTTGAGGCTCAGTCCCTGGCCGAACGCGATCGTCGGGAAGGAGGTGGCAGACCAATCGGCATGGCGCGGCACGATAGCCCGTCGACTCCCCCGGGAAGTTCAGGCCGGTGGGCTCCCCGATGCCGAACTTCTTGAGGTACTTGTACAGCTTCCTGCCGCCGATGCGCTCCGACGCGAGGATCGTGCCGATGTTGCTCGACTCGGCCATGATCCCAGCGAGCGTCAGGTGCAGGGTGCCGTGGGCGTTGTGGTCATGGAAGACCTTGCCGCCGCGACTGAGCCCGCCGGGAACGGTGAACGTCGAGTACGGATTGGCCTTCCCCTCGTTGACGACCGCGGCCAGCGTCATCAGCTTCGCGGTCGAGCCCGGCTCGAACACGTTGGTCAGCGCGCGGTTTCCGCGATCGGCTGCCGAGGAGCTGGACGCCCTGTTCGGGTCGAACGTCGGGGCGGTGGCCAGTGCGAGTATCTGGCCGGTGCGCGGGTCCATGACGACCAGGGTGCCGCTGTCCGCGTGGGCCTCGGCGACCTTCGCCGCCAGCGCCTGCTGCGCCACATACTGGATGTCGCGGTCGATGGTCAGTCGCACCGACGTGCCCTGCGTGGCGTCGGTGACCGAGTTCGCGCCCGTCGGGATGACGCGTCCCCCCGGACCCCGCTCGTAGGTCTGCTGGCCGCGGTACCGGCGAGCTGGTCCTGGAAGGCGTACTCGATGCCGCCGAGCCCGGTGCTCTCGTCGCCGACGAAGCCGACGACGTTCGCTGCCAGGTCGCCGGCGGGATAGACGCGCCGGGCGGCCGGCTCGCTGAAGATGCCCGGGAGGCGCAGTTCCGAGATGCGGTCCCAGACCTGCGGAGTCAGGCCCTTCGCGAGGTAGACGAACCGCCTGTCGCCCGTGAGGCGTGCGGAGAGCACGGCCGGATCGGCGCCGAGGATCGGCCCGAGCTGAGCGGCAACCGCTGCCGGGTCCGTCACCAGGGTCTGATCGGCGGTGACGTTGCGCGCCTCCATCGTCACCGCCAGCGGCTCGCCGCCGTCATCGAGAATGGTGCCGCGGTCGGCAGGGATCTGCGACGTCCGCAGTCGCTGGTCCAGGGCCTCGGCCGCCAGCGTCTCGCCGCGCACTGCCTGCAGGTCGACCAGTCGCGCACCGAAGACCGTCAGGACCATTCCGGTCGCCAGCAGCAGGATGGCACCGCGGCGCCGCTGGCTGGCCAGCCGCAGCGGGACGCCGGTGCCGGTCCGCGGGCCACGACTGGAGGCAGAGCCGGGTCGCCCTTGCGTGCGTGCGGCGGAGCTCGACCGGGTGGTCCGCGCAGGCGGCACGGTTCGGCTCATCAGCCCACCGGCACCGCAACGAGCCCAGCATCATCGCTGGAGACCCGAGAGGTCACGTCGATGAGGGTCGAGTCGCTCCACAGGGAGTTCTCCGAGTTGCCCGCACGGGCGGCCTTGCGGCCGGGCTTCCTCCCCGCGTCCGGCCTGGCGGCCGCCTTCGCCTCGGCCGCGGCCAGCGCCGCGTCGTTCGCTGCTGCCGCCTGGGCGGCTGCCGCGTCGACCGCCGCAGGGTCGTAGCCGACGCCCGGGGCCACCGGCAGGTCCGTGCCCACCGACGCGTTGTCGACAGCCTCGGTCACCGTGGCGTCGGCCGGCGTGAGCAGCACGGGCGCGGAGCCGGTCCCTCCCGGTGCCGGCTTCGGCTGGCCGAGGACCTTGCCGCTGGGGACGCTCAGGAAGACCGGCGTCTGGCTCGGGACCATGCCCAGGGCGCGCGCGTGCTGCTCAAGGGACTCCGGTGCCGCCGCACCGGCGACCTGCTCGGAGAGCGTCTGCTCCTGCTGCGTCAGCGTCGCCTGCTCGGCCTGCAGTTCGCTGATCGTGAATGCACCCTGCGCAAGCGAGGTGTTGATGACGAGGATGCCGATCATGCCCGCGATGAGCAGGCCACCGACGACGAGGGCGAAGACTCCCCGGCTGGCGCGCTCGGCGCGCAGCGGCGAGACCATGCGCAGGTGCGGACGCCCGCTCCTGTGCCCGCGGGCCCCACGGGTGGCGTATTCGGATCCCTCGGCATTGCCGATTCCGGCGAGGCCCTGGGCGGACAGCCCGCCCTCGGCAGGCTCGCCGGACTCCATCGACTCATGCTTGCGTGCGGTGGCACTCATGCCGCCACCGCAAGCCGCTCGGCCGCCCGCACCCGCACGGAGGCGGATCGCGGGTTGGTCGCCACCTCGTCGTCCGGCGCGACCTCGGCACCGCGCGTCAGCAGTCGCAGCCAGGGCTTCATCGAGTCGGGCACGATCGGTAGCCCGACCGGCACGTCGGGGTGCGCGCCGATGGCTAGCGCGTGCTTGACGATGCGATCCTCCAGCGACTGGTACGACATCACCACGATGCGGCCTCCCACGGCGAGACTTTCCAGGGCGGCGGGAATCGCGCGCCGAAGCGAGTCGAGCTCGCCGTTGACCTCGATGCGCAGCGCCTGGAACGTGCGCTTGGCAGGATTGCCGCCGGTGCGGCGGGCGGCTGCCGGGATGGACTCACGGACGAGCTCGACGAGTCGGGCCGACGTCGTGAACGGCTGGACCTTGCGCTCGACCACCACTCGTGCGGCGATGCGGTTGGCGAACCGCTCCTCCCCGTACTGGCGAAGGATGCGCGCGAGGTCCGCGGCGGGGTAGGTGTTCAGGACGTCGGCCGCGGTCTGTCCGGTGGACGGATCCATCCGCATGTCCAGTGGGGTGTCCTGGGAGTACGCGAAGCCGCGGTCGCCCTCGTCGAGCTGCATCGACGACACACCGAGGTCGAACAGGACGCCGTGCGCGCTTGCGAAGCCGAGGTCCGCGAGCACGTCCGGCAGCTCGTCATACACCGCATGCACGAGGGTCGTCCGCCCGACGAACGGCGAGAGCCGCTCCGCCGAGAGCCGCAACGCCTGGGGATCCCGGTCCAGGCCGACCAGGTGCAGGTCGGGGAAGGTCCGCAGCGCATGCTCGGCGTGACCGCCGAGGCCGAGGGTCGCATCGACCAGGACGGCGCCCGGTACCTCCAGGGCAGGCGCCAGCAGCGCGGTCACGCGATCTCGCATGACCGGCAGGTGGCGGGTCGACATGGTCATGACTGCCTATGCCCAGGTGTCGACGACGGACGCGAGCGCGACGAGAACGGCGAGGGTGAGGCCGAGGGACAGTGCGAGCACGCCCGCAGAGCGCAGCGCGCTGCGCAGCGGGTGGCCGGCCCGGGTCAGCGGGTACTCGGCCTGGAATGCGGTGGTCATCTGTCCCCCTTCGGTGAAGGTCGCGGTTGGGCGTGATGAGAGATCGTCGGCTCGTGCTGATGGCCGCGTGGCCAGGTCCCCGCCCGCCTTGTGAGCGGGCCCTGGCGCCGGGGAAGTGGCGTCAGGAGCAGTGCGAGGAGCGGGAGGAGGCCTCACCGCGCGGATGGTGCACCGACGGACGGTCACTGTGCTGCCTGGTCCACCTCCCCGCCGAGCCGGGAGAAGGCGTCGTCCTGGCTGTCGACGTACGACTGCCAGGTCACGGCGTCCCAGATCTCCACCGTCGCGTTCCGGCCGATGACCACGACGTCGCGGTCGAGGCCGGCGTACTCGCGCAGGGTGGGCGGGATCGTGACCCTGCCCTGGCGATCGGGCATCTCGTCGAAGGCGGAGGAGAACAGGATGCGCTGGTAGGCCCGATCCTGGGCATCGACCGGCGTGGTCGAGTCCTGGGCGGCCGCGTGGGCCTCGAAGGCCTCCGCCGGCCAGACCACGATGGAGCGCTCCTGGCCCTTGGTGAGGATCAGGCCACGGGCGAGGGCGTCGCGGTATCTCGCCGGCAGCACCAGACGGCCCTTGTCATCGAGTCGTGGGGAGTAGGTGCCAAGGAACATCTGCCCCACCTCCCCGACGAGCCACTTGCATCACCCTGGTTTCTCCAAGTGCCGCCACTCTACCCCACTTCCCCCCACCGTCAACCACCTTGCCCCCTACGACACGACGGCTTTCCTCCACCACTGCACTTGGTCCACACGGGGCACCCCGGCACCTGCCCCGTACGCGCCGCAGTGCCTGCGAGGCGGCGACCGTGCCGCGATCTACGCTGACCCGGTGAACACCACCGGGCCCGCGCTGCGCACCCTGACGACGGTCGCCCTGGCAGCGCTGCTGGGGGCAGCGCTGCTGGGGGCAGCGCTGACGGGCTGCACCACCACGCCGACCGCGAGCCTGGACACCGCGACCGACCGCCCGTCGCTCTCCCCCACCCCGACCCCCGCCCCGACGCCCACCCCGACACCCACCCCGACACCGACTCCCGAGCCCCGCTCGCCGCTGACCGGCCTGCCCATCGAGCGACCTCGTCCGGTGCTCGTCGTCAAGCTCGACAACACCCAGTACGCGCAGCCGCACGCGGGGCTCGAGAAGGCCGACGTCGTCTACCTCGAGGAGGTCGAGTACGGGATCACCCGGCTGGCGGCGGTGTTCTCCAGTCACGTCCCCACGCGGATCGGGCCGGTGCGCTCCGCCCGGATCACCGACATCGACCTGCTCGCCCAGTACGACCGGCCGGCCTTCGGCTTCTCCGGGGCCCAGCACAGGATGTGGCCCGTCCTGGCGGCGGCGCCGTTCTATGACGTCTCCCCCAACAAGGGCGCCCAGGGCTACAGCCGGGACTACGGCCGGCGGGCTCCGTACAACTACTACCTCGATGGCAAGGTCGGCATCGCCCGCGCTCCCAAGGCCACCACCGCCCACGACATGGGCTTCGCCTTCAGCGACGAGCCGCCGCCGGGTGGACTGCTGGCCAGGACCGCGACGATGGCCTGGGGCTACTCGTCAGCCGCCTTCACGTACCGTCCGCAGACCGGCCTGTACGCCGTCTCCCTCAACGGCCAGCGGGCCCGGTCCGAGGCCTCCGGCACCGGCCAGAACGCGGCCACCGTGGTCATCCAGTACGTCAGGCAGCGGCCGTCCGCCTACTTCGACAAGGGTGGCGGCAACACGCCGCATGCGCAGACGATCGGATCCGGCAAGGCCCTCGTCCTGCGCGACGGACGGGTCTGGACGACGAGGTGGAGCCGCCCGACTGCCCAGGACGGCACCACCTACACGCTCGCCGACGGCGCGCCCATGCCGTTCAAGCCCGGTCAGCAGTGGATCGTGCTGCTCGACAGCAAGCGCAGGGCAACGGTCAAGCCGATGACGCCGCCACCGGTCGCGACCGCCACCCCGACGGCGACCCCCGCGCCGAGCGGTTCGCCCTCAGCGACCCCCTAGCCCGGCGTCGCAGCCCGTTCGAGGTACGTGTCATCGGGCGGCTCGAAGCCGAACCTGCGGTACAGGCCGTGCGCGTCCTTGGTGTGCAGCATCCAGCGGAAGGTCGCACCCGGACCGTCCTCCACCATCGCCCGCACGACGGCCTGTCCCACCCCGGCGCCGCGCACGTCGGCAAGGACGTACACGTCCGAGAGGACGGCCAGCGCCACGCCGTCCGAGAGGGCGCGTGCGAAGCCCACCATCCGACCGTCGAGGTGCGCGGAGACGACACGCCACGACGCCTCGACCTGCGCCTCGACGTCGGCCCGTGTGCGCCATCTGCCCCAGTACGCCTCGGTGGACAGGAACTCCCACAGCGCGGCACGATCCACCCGCGCTGGATCATCCGACATGCTCACGACGCGGCCGTCGGCCAACGCCACCGTTGTTGCCGTCACGTGGGAACTGTAGCCAGCAGCATCGATCCGGCTAACCGCCCCAGGCCAGGAGCAGCGCCTCGACCATGAGCGCCGGCGCCTCGGCGTTGGGCGAGTGCCCGACCCCCGGCAGCTCGATCGCCGTGGCACCGAGATCGGCCGCCATGCGCGCCTGCATCGGTATCGGCCAGACGTCGTCGTTCTCACCCCACATGACGACGGCCGGGAGGCCGGCGGCAACCACGGGGCGCAGGCGGTCGACCACGTCCGGCTGCGACATGAGCAGCCGGGCGAACTGCTGCATCTGCACCGGATGGTTGGCATGCCACCTCTCCTCGAGGAATGCGGCCACGTCCGGCGGTGGCGGGACGACGTCCTCGGCCACCTCCATCTCGCGCATGATCCGCCAGATATCGGCGAGCTGCGAATGCTCCAGCGCGGCAACGAGATCCGGCAGCGTGCCCCAGCGTTCCGGCGGCAGCGCTCCCGGACCGGTGCAGAAGGCGACGAAGGAGGCCGGGCGCACGGAACCGTTCGCGACGGCCTCCGAGGCCACCAGCCCGCCGAAGGAGTGCCCGAGCAGGTGCGGGGGGTCGATGCGGCCGAACTGCGCGGCCGCGAAGGCGACGATCTCGCCGACGTCGGCGGCCAGCCGGTCCATCTCGTAGTCCGCGGCGCGGTCGGAGCCGTCCGACTCGTGCTGGCCGATCTGGTCGAACGTGACGACGCCGACTCCTGCATCGGCGAGCAGCGGCAGCACGGCGATGAAGTCCTCCTTGCTGCCGGTGAAGCCGGGGACCATCACCACCCAGGCGGTGGCATCGGCCATGCCGGCATGCAAGACCGCACGCTCGGTGCCGCGGACGCCCCATCTCGCCCGGCTGACGGACGCAGGCAGCGCGACGAAGGGCGGGGTGCTCACCGGCCCGAGGCTACCGGGCCGAGTACCAGCCGCGAGGTCAGCTGCCGCAGGGCACCGTCCGACGCACGCCGGCCTCGTCGTACGCGTACACGGCGAACTGGCCGAAGTGGGCCGCGATGGCAATCCCCTCGGTCACGTCCATCCCCCAGACGATCCAGCCGGCCTCGTGCGCCGAGCCGTCCGGCGCGCGGCCGTCGGCGCGCCAGGGCGCATGACCGGCCCGCACCAGCTCCGCTCGCAGGCGTTCGCCGGCAGCCTCGTTCTGCGCCGGATCCAGACGCTCGAAGCCGGGATTCCAGGCGGTCAGGACGACTGCGCTCCGACCCTCCTCCAGGGCCACGAGGGCAGGATCGGTCCAGCCCAGCACAGGGTGCCGCACGCTCACGATCGTCGTCTCGTAGGCATCGAAGAGGCTCTCACGCGCCTGGGCCGTCATGCACCCATCGTCGCACCGGGGGTGACAGCATTGGCGCATGGACACGACCCAGATCGCCGAGGACGTCCGATCACGCGGGACGTCGCAGTGGAGCATCCGATCGCGTCAATCGACGTTGAGCATCGGCTCCACGAACTCGTTGCTGTCCATCGGATCCGTCGGCTCGATCCTGAGCGTCGGGAGCGTGGGATCTGCCGGCTCGATCCTGTCCGTGGCCTCGTTCGGCAGCGTGCTGTCGCTGATGTCGGGCCTGTCCCGGTGCTCCGTGATGGCCTGGCGCGCCCATCGCTCGATCGGTGCCCGGTCCGCCAGCTGACGATCGGCAGGGACCAGCAGGGACCAGCGCATCGCAGGACGGCGTGCTGCCCCTCCTGTGACAAAGGAACAGCACGCCCCCGGACTCCCCGGAACTCCCCCGAATCCCCCGTTGCCCTCCGGGTGCCCGCCTCCCCCGATGCGGACGAGGCCGACAGTAGGGCGACGGTCCGACAGACCGACCCTCCCGCGGCGACCCTGTGGACGATTCCGCCGTCCACAGGGTCACCGGGCCGTGCCCCGGCTGCTGCCTCCCGGTTGCGCATGGCAGACTCGAGTGCCCGAAATACCCCGTGACCCGGCACGAAAGGAGCAGTCGTGGACGCCATCGCCGAGGAGCAGGCGTACGTCGATGCCTGCTACCGCCTGCTCGACTCCTTCACCGACCACGTCCAGAGCAGGATGGACGACATCGCCCGCGCACCGGGGACCGGCACCGGCCAGGACCTGATGGAGAAGCAGGCCCACTTCGACAACCTCGCCGCCCAGCTCACGAGCGCCCGCGCGGCCTCGAATCGCCTGTGCTTCGGCCGGATCGACCCGATCGACGCACCCATCAGGCACATCGGCCGGATTGGCCTGCGCGACGACGACGGCGAGCCGGTCCTGCTCGACTGGCGGGCCCCGTCCGCGGCCGGCTTCTACCAGGCGACCCCCGTCGACGCGATGGGCCTGGCCAGGCGTCGTCGCATCATCAGCAAGGACCGCACGGTCACCCATATCGAGGACGAGGACCTCGGCGACCCCACGGCCATCGTCGGCGATGCCGCGGCCATCGCCGTGGAGACCCCTCGCGAGGGTCGGATGGGCGACATCATCGCCACCATCGCCGCCGATCAGGACCGGATCGTGCGAAGTCCGCTCGGCCAGGTCACCGTCGTCGAAGGCGGGCCAGGCACCGGCAAGACCGTCGTCGCCCTCCACCGCGCCGCGTGGCTGCTCTACACGTACCGCGACCGGCTCGCCAAGGACGGCGTGCTGGTGATCGGGCCCTCCACGGCGTTCCTTCGCTACATCGACCAGGTCCTGCCCAGTCTGGGTGAGACCGACGTCGTGCTCCTGACGCCGGGCAGCTCTACCCGCCCGTCTCCACCAGCCTGCCCGACGTGCCCGCCGCCGCGGCCGTCAAGGGCGACCTGTCGATGGTGCGGGTGATCGCGAATGCGGTGCGGGCGCGGGTGCGGGTGCCGGAGCACGACGTCGCCATCAACCTGGAGGACGGCTCGACCCTGACCCTGACGGCGCAGCAGCTCGCCGACGCGCGCCGCGGCGTCCCCCGAGGGGGCAGCTTCCACTCCCAGCGCGAGCCTTTCCTCAAGCGGGTGCTCGACCACCTGTGCCGGAATCGGGCACGCGAGCGCAACGAGGACCCGAGTGACCCCGACGTGCGCATGAACCTGCTCGTCGACATCGCCGACGATGCGAACGTGCGTCGCACGCTCAACTTGATGTGGCTTCCGACCACCCCGGAACGCGTGGTCTCGTCCCTGCTCACGGATCCGGCGGTCCTGGCCGCAGCGGCCGCCGGGATCCTGACGCCCGACCAGCAGGGTGCCCTCATCCGGGCGCCGGGTGGTCCGTGGACCATCGACGACGTCCCCCTTCTCGACGAGGCGGCCGAGCGACTCGGCACGTGGGAGCCGACCGTGCGATCCGCACCGGCCGCGTCCGACGACGACTACGCCGAGCTGAGCAGCACGGACCCCTTCGCGCGGCACCGCGTGACCACGACGGTCGCGGAACGGGCCCTTGGCGATCGCACCTGGATCTACGGGCACGTCGTCGTCGATGAGGCCCAGGAGCTCTCGCGCATGGCCTGGCACGCGCTGTCGAGACGATGCTCGCGCAAGTCCATGACCATCGTGGGCGACCTGCAGCAGACCACGCATCCGGCGGGGGCCCGTGACTGGGACCAGGCACTGGGCTGGGCGCGCGAGCGACTGGACCTGCACACGCTGACGGTGACCTATCGCATCACGCGGCAGACGGCACAGACCGCCACCGAGCTGCTCACTCGTGCGGGCGGGTTCGCCCCGAACCTCACGCCCATCCGCGACGGCGCACCGACGCAGCATGTCTCGTGCACCGCGGCGGAGCTCTCCGGCCTGGTGCTCGAGCAGGCGGCCCGACAGGCCGGTCGGGTGGGCGTCATCGTCCCGGACGAGGGCGGTGCCGGCCTCATGGCTCTACTCGCCTCGGCCAGTCCACAGTTCGGCATCGGCGACGACGCCCTCGACTCGCCCATCGCCGTCCTGTCCGCACGCGATACCAAGGGCCTGGAGTTCGATCAGGTCTTCGTGGTCGACCCCACGGCCATCGCCGCCCAGGCCAGTCACGGGTCGGACATCTACGTCGCCTGCACACGGGCCACGCAGGTGCTCCACCTGGTCTGGCTTCTCGGCTGACGGCCACCTGAGGGTCCGGCAGCCGCCCGGGCCCGGACATCCCATCGTGCCCGGGATCTGCGCGATCCCGTTCTACTGTGTACTCATGCGCATGCTCACGCTGGCCGGTCCCGGGGTGCAGCGCGGGACCGACTACGGCCGGGAGGAGGCCGCCGACATCGCTGCAGCGGCCGCGGCGCTGAAGGCGCACCTGGCCCATGCCGGGCATTGCGCCGACAGTCTCGGCCGGCACCTGGCCGCGAGCCCACTGTGCCGAACGGCGCGAGGAACTCGCCCCCGACCTGTGGTCGGAGGTCATCGCCATCGCGGCCGCGGCACGGGTCGCGCTCGAGGATGTGCTCCTGCTCACCTTCCTCGACGAGGTGTGGGGACTCACGTCGGGATCAGGCTGCTCGGCCCTGGCCCGGAGGTCGCCGGACGGCGCCACCGAGATCGGCCAGACGATGGACCTGCCGGAGTGGACGCGTGATCGCATGCTCGTGCTGCGCACCTCCCCTGCCGAGGGACCCGCAGCCCTGGTCATGAGCTACCCCGGGATGATCGGCCTCTGCGGAGCCAACCTGACCGGGCTGGGCGTGGCCGTCAACGCCCTCGAGCAGTTCGACCTGGACGAGAGCGGACTGGGAGTCGCCTTCATCACACGGCACCTGCTGACCCTGCCCACGCTCGCATCCGCACGCCGGTACCTCGAGTCCGTGCCGCACGCCGTCGGGCAGGCGTACACGGTCGCGGCCTCCGACGGGATCGCCACGTTCGAGGCGAGCCCCGCCGGCGTGCGCCAGGTCTCGCCTGCCGATGCCGCGGACTGCGCTCACACGAATCACCCGTTGGCGCGGGAGAATGCCGGCACCGTCTCCTCCGTCGTCAGGCTGGCCAGCCTGACCGCATCCGTGGCAACCCACGCGACGCTCGCCTCCGCCCTGAGTGGCGACGTCGTCCTCGACGGCGCACGCCTCGATGATCCCAACCTGACCTTCGGGGCCTTCCGCTTCGTGGTCGGCGACGCGGAGGCCAGATTCATCGACGGCTCGGCGCTGCGCGCCCACGACCACGAATGGACCCGCATCCCGTTCCACTAGGCACGCGCAACCCGGCGTCAGCCGATGATGTCGGCGAGCTGCTCGACCGCGTCGCGCAGCGGGAGCACGAGCGCATCCCGCACGGTCCGGTGCGTCACGAGAGTGAGATTCTCCCGGTAGTACCAGAGGATCTGCGACGGCGTGCCGTGGAACTTGCCGAGCACGTCGTAGCCGTGCACTCGGAGGTCGGTCACGATCGCCCGACAGTCGTGGACCTTGTCCGCGGACCACACGACCAGCGTGTCGTCGGATGCCGTGCGCAGGAGCGACAGGTGCGCACGCTTGCGCGTTGCCCAGTCGACCTTCTGCCCACCCTCCGGCGACAGCGAGTCGCTGCACTCGCGCACGATCCGTGCGACCCGGCCGCCGAACCGATGCGCGATGTCGTCGAGACGGGCCTGGCCGCCATGATCCTCGGCGGCATCGTGCAGGAGGGCCGCGATGGCGAGGTCCTCGTCTCCCCCGGCGTCCAGCACCAGTGACGAGACTGCGAGCAGGTGGGCCAGATAGGGAACCACGGTGCCCTTGCGCACCTGCGTCGCATGAACTGTCGCCGCATAGCAGACGGGCGAACCGGTACCTGGCGGTGAGGATCGTCATGGCCGGCTCCGATCCGTCGACCCTCGTGAGCGGCGGCTGGAGGGCCGGAGTGCGCGGCGGCGTCCGAGACCGAATCGTTGCGTTGCGATGGAACAATGGCCTAGGTCACCGCGTCAATCGCAGTGTAGGAGACACTCGACCGGTGCAAGGCCCTGGTGACCCTCTCGGGATCGCCTGACGGACCGATCCCGGCAGTGCATGCGAAGAGGAGACGACATGCGCACTCGAACCGCCCCGATCCTGATCGCCGCCGCGGCGGCGCTGCTGCTCGCCGGATGCGCCGGCTCGGGCACGAACGCGTCAGTCGCAGAGGCGCCCGCCGGGGTCTCGGGCGAAATGGCCGCCGGCGCCCCGGAGGCCATGCCGCAGGACCTCGCCGTCAAGGACGAGTCCGGCGTCGGCGCGGTGACCACGGTGACCACCGATCGACAGGTGATCCGGACGGCCTACCTGGCGATGCGGGCCGACGACGTCGCGAAGGCATCGACGCAGGTCCACGCCCTCGTCGCCAAGCACAGCGGACTCGTCTCCAACGAGGATGCGGCCTCGACCGGCGATACGGCCTACGCGAACATCACCGCCCAGATCCCCGCCGACGGCCTGGACGCCTTCATCGCCGATGTCTCCAGGCTCGGCACGGTCGACTCGGTCAACGTGACCGCCCAGGACGTGACGTCCCAGGTCGTCGACCTCGATGCCCGTATCAAGGCCATGCAGGCCAGCATCGATCGCATGACCGTGCTCATGTCGCAGGCGAAGCAGATCGATGACCTGCTGGCCATCGAGACGCAGTTGTCGCAGCGTCAGGCCGAGCTCGACTCGATGACCGCGCAGCGCACCTACCTGGCCGATCAGGTCGCGATGTCCACGATCACCGTCTCGCTGACCCCCGCGTCCCAGCCTGCCGAGGTCGTCGACGCGCCCGGGTTCTGGTCCGGGCTGCAGAGCGGCTGGGCCGCCCTCGTCTCGGTGATCCTGGTCGCGGTCACCGCGGTGGGATTCATGCTGCCGTTCCTGATCGTCCTGCTCATCTTCCTCGTGCCGTTCGCCTGGTGGCTCGTGCGACTGGCGCGCCGTCCGCACCGGTCGACACCGCAGGCTGCAGCCGGCGCGACGCCGGCATCGACCGCCACCCCTGCGTCCGACGCACCGAGCAGCGACACCGCCGAGTAGTCCTGTGCCTGCCCCCTGGGTGGAGGCATGCCACCATGGGCGGACAGCGACCGGATCGGCCGGTCGGCCCGGTCGGACGGGAGGTGTCGCCGGTGGCGACGTGCGTCCCCGAGCATCCCCAGTTCGCGTCGGAGGCCGAGGAGTCCGTCTGGCGGACCCTCAAGGCCAAGCTCCGCGACGTCGACGTGCTCATGCACGGGGTCCGGCTGTCGGACGGACTGTACGGCGACGTCGAGATCGACCTGCTCGTCCTCATGCCCGACTGCGGAGCCGCCGTCATCGAAGTCAAGGGCGGCCATGTGTCGCACGCCGCGGGCCGGTGGACCTCGTCCGGCGCACACGGCGTCGTGCCCATCCACCCGATCGAGCAGGCCCGCAACGGCATGCACTCGCTGCGCAGGTTCGTCGAGCAGCAGCCCTCCTGGTCCCGCGGGCCGCTCCGAGCGATGTGGTTCGTCGCCTTCCCGTACACCCTCGTCGAGGGCGACATGGGGCCTGAGGGACGTCGCGACCTCGTCATCGACGAGGCGGACCTGCCTGATGCCGCCGGCCGCATCTACGACCATCTGCTCGGCTCCACCTCCCAGACGCCACTGCCCGCCCGGGGCTGGGTCGGCGCCCTCGTCGACCTGCTGCTCGGCAGCCCGAGCCCGCGCCGCGGGGCTGCGGGCCGCACGGCGCCCCGGCTCAGGCACATCGAGAGCCTCACGGCCGAGCAGTCGGCGCTGCTGTCCGTCGTGCGGCACAACCGGCTGCTGGAGATCACCGGATCGGCCGGCACGGGCAAGACGTGGTTGGCGATGGAGCAGGCCCAGCGGTGGGCAGCCGCAGGCCTGCGCGTCGCCTTCGTGACCTACGGGCGCGGCAACGCGCAGATGGTCAAGAGCGCCCTCGGCGACGTGGTCCACAGATCCCAGCCGGCCTTCGTCGGCACGTTCCAGCAGCTTGGCTTCACGTGGGGCGTCGAGCCACCACTGGATCCGGACGACGACCTGTCCGTGTGGGACGGCACCGAGCAGATGCTGCGCGCCGCGCGGATGCTCAGTGACGTCGAGGGATTCGACGCGTTCGTGGTCGACCAGGCGCAGGACTTCGCGGACAGCTGGTGGCCGGCGCTCCTCTCCGCGGCCCGCAACGCCAGCAGCTACCGTCTCGCCGTCTTCCGCGACGACCAGCACTCCGTCTTCCGAGGTCGCGCCGGCCGACCCGACCTGCCGATGGTGCAACTGGCCCTGGACAAGAACCTGCGCAACTCCCGGCCGATCGTCGACACCCTCCGTCCGCTCCTCCACTCTCCGATCGACCCCATCGGCGGCGAGGGCTTCCCGGTCGAGTTCGTCAACGTGCACGACGTGGACGGCGACGTCTACGCCGCGGCCAGCGACGTCGCGATGACCATGCTCGATGATCGCGGCTGGCTGCCCGAGCAGGTCGCCCTCCTGACCACGCAGCATCGCCATCCGGTGCACTCGGAGCTGGCGGCCGACCGGGCCGGCTACTGGGACCTGCTTTGGAGCACCGATGACGTCTTCTACGCGACCGTGACCGGGTTCACGGGCCTGGAGCGGCCGGTGGTCGTCATTGCGGTCGACGGCTTCCACCCCGACCTCGATCCACGCGCCCTGATGTACGCGGGGATGAGCCGAGCCCGGGAGCAACTCGTGATCGTGGCGGATCCGGACGAGCTCACGCCCATCGTGGGCGAGAAGATGATGCGACGCCTGACGCGGTCGCGCTAGCCGTAGGTGCAGCCCGTGACCGCGTTCGCGACGATGTCCAGCGTGAACCGGTCGGCCCTGAAGTCGGCCGTGACGGGCTGCGGCTTGCCGTCCAGGCTGCCGATCCGCGCCGTGTAGCCGTTGGACTGGGCGAACGCGTTGGCCTGGTCGAAGGACATCGTGCCGGTCACCATCTGGCGGCACATGCCGACCATCTGCGCCGAGCCGGCGCCGTCTGCGATCGACGGGCCGACCTGCTCCAGGCTCGAGGCCATGGCCACGAGCTGCCGGTAGGTCAACCCGGTCGAGTGCAGGACGATCGACGTGGTGCCCGGTGCCGTCATCTGCGAGGGCGGCCGGGCCGTCATCACGAGGTATCCACCGGTACGCAGCACATCGGACTTCGCACAGCGGAAGCCTGCGGGGATCGGCTTGGGGTTGGAGTCGGCCGGCTGGGTGAAGCAGTCCGCGAGGACCGTGGCAGTCACGCGGATGCTCGTTCCGGGGCTGCCGAGCGGGATGCGCACGGTGCCCACCTTCACGGTGCTCGTGGTGTAGGCCGGCTCGGCCGCCCAGCCGGTGTTCGCCCACTTCTCGCTGATCCACACGTTCCGGCGCGCCGTGCCGTAGCGCGTGCCGGCGAACGTGTCCCCCGCAATGGCCACACCATCACGAAACGCGAGGTTGTCCGCGATCACCTCGATGGGACGCGTGCGCCGCAGTCCGGCCGTCCTCGCCGGCTCCCACAGGGAACCGGCGGTTCCCAGCCTGGACGCGGCCGCATCCCAGGAGGAGGTCTTCGCCTGGACGTCGAAGGTCGACCCGTCAGCGGCCGAGACGACGGGGGCGGCCACCAGCCCGCCGACGACGACCAGGCCGGTCGATGCGATGGCGGTGCAGACGGCGAGGAGCGAGGAACGGGGATGGCTCATTGCCTCACCGTACGTCAGGACCGCCCGCGACGCCGGCTACGACGCCACCTGAAGAGGCTGCAGCCCGCACCGGTCGCGGACTAGCCGTGCGGCTTCCTTCCCAGCATTCCGCTGAGCGTGGGCGCGCCCACGACCCAGTCGTAGATCACGCTCGTGCGCAGGACGACGTCCTGCACCGAGCGGTTGGCGCCGCTGACGACAACCCAGAGCAGGCCGATGGGGAGGGTGGTGCAGAACAGGGACCGCACCGCAGCGCCACCCCACCGCTGGTGCTGGCCCCTGAAGTTGACCACCCGCAGGCCCATGACCAGGTTCCCGATCGTGCGCCCCGACGTCGCCCAGCAGACGGTCCAGTACAGCCAGTTGAGGAAGTATCCGTACAGGACGAACGCGAGGATCCCGGGAATCCGCTCACCGCCTGCGAACGCCGGGGTGCTCGAAGCGGTGGGATCGATGATGAACGACAGCATCCAGAGCACCGCCACCGTGCCGAGCACCACGAGGAACACGAGTGTCACGTCGATGCCGGCGGCGGCCGCGCGGCTGACGAAGCCCGCGCGCTCCCCCTGGTAGGCGCGCGCGGCCTTCGGGATGGATGCGGCGAAGTGCTCCGCAGGCTCCGGGCCGTCCTGCTGATCGCGGTACTCACGAAACGACGTCATGCCGGTGCCTGCGGCTGCGGATCGGCACTGCCGCCGACGTCCGCCCGCATGCGGCCCAGGAGCGAGTCGGGGTCGCCCGGGACGTCGACCTTGCGCTGGCGGCGCCGAAGCAGCACTCGGTCGGCGAGCCTGCCTACGAGCTGGTCGGCACCCATCCCCTGGACCCGCACCGCGCCCATCGCGTCCGTGGCAATGCCGCCCGTCGAGTCGCGGATGATCTGCGGCAGGTCGATCTCGTCGATCACGTAGTTCGCCAGCGGGATGATCGGGACCCGGTCGATGACGGCATCGATGTCCGCCTCGGCGACGATCGCATCGACGTCGACCCGGTCGATCACCAGCTGCGTCAGATCGAGCCCGTCGAGGGCCCGCGTGACGATGCGGTTCAGGTCGACCCGGTCGAGCACGATGCCGGTGAGGTCGATGCGCTCGATGACGGCGTCCACGATCGTGGGCACGAGGCGGTCGAGCGCCGCGTTGACCGATGCCGTTACCGCATACGTGATCGTCTGCTCGACGAGCGCGACCATCGTCGTCGCCGTGTACGAGGCGAGCCCGAAGGAGTTCGACAGGATCGCGCGGACGGTGTCGACGGGATTCGGCGGACCGGGTGCGGCCGGACGCGTCACGAGGACGACCTCCCGCGGCACTCCGGACGGCTCGCTGCTCATGAGTCCATCATGGTGCACCGCCCCGCGCACCGTCAGGATGCGGGCGACTCCATCGGGCCGTTCTTCGCCGCTGGGAAGTAGTCCTGGCCGATGCCACTGCTGCGCTTGGGCACCATCACCGAGCGGAACCAGCGAGACGATCTCGTCGCCGTGCTGGTTGAGGCCTCGTGTCTTCATGCGGATGATGCCCATCTCGGGCCTTGAGCCGCTCTCCCGCATCTCCAGGCAGATGCTCTCTGCGTAGATCGTGTCGCCGATGTAGACGGGAAACGTGAGCTTGATGTCCGTCCAGCCCAGGTTCGCGACCGCGTTCTGGCTCATGTCGATGACCGACAGGCCCAGGACGAGGGCGACGGTGAACCCGGAGTTGACGATGATGCGACCCTGCGTGATCGGGTTGGACTCCGCGAGGTGGGCGTTGAAGTGGTTCTGGTTCGTGTTGCAGGTGAGCAGGGTGAACCAGGTGGAGTCGGCCTCGGAGATGGTGCGGCCGAACGGGTGCTGGTAGACGGTGCCGACCTCGAAGTCCTCGAAGAACCGGCCGAGCTGGGCGGGAACGACAGTGGTCATGCGGGCATCCTGCCCCTTTTCGCGCCAGGAATGCCCTTCGGGGTGACAATGGGGCGTGACCACCGCCCAGCAGGCCGCTGCTGCAGGGGCCGACGGGCCGGCCGTGACCCTCGACGAGGCCCGCTCGGTCATGTCCGACGTCGCGGGGAGCATCGGACGGGTCATCTCGGGCAAGCCCGAGGCGATCCGGCTGGCCCTGGCCGCCCTCCTCGCGGAGGGCCACCTGCTCATCGAGGACGTTCCTGGCGTCGGCAAGACCATGCTGGCGAAGGCACTCGCGCGGAGCATCGACTGCACGATGCACCGCATCCAGTTCACGCCCGACCTGCTGCCCGGTGACGTCACCGGCGTCAGCGTCTTCGATCAGCGCACCAGCGCCTTCGAGTTCCGTCCGGGCGCGGTGTTCGCCCACATCGTGCTCGGCGACGAGATCAACCGCGCCTCACCCAAGACACAGTCCGCCCTCCTGGAGGCCATGGAGGAGCAGCAGGTCACGGTCGACGGTCGCACGTACCCGCTCCCCCAGCCGTTCATGGTGATCGCCACGCAGAACCCGGTCGAGATGGAGGGGACGTACCCGCTCCCGGAGGCGCAGCGCGACCGATTCATGATGCAGATCTCCCTGGGATACCCCGACCGCGCGGCCGAGGTGGCCATGCTCGACACGCATGAGCGCGGCGACCCGCTCGCCGGTCTCGGCCCGGTGACCGATGCCGCCACGCTGCGCAGCCTGCGCCGGGCGACGCGAACGGTGCACGCCTCGGACGCTGTCAAGCGATACGTCGTCGACGTCGTCGGGGCCACCCGGCAGGATCCGTTGCTGCGGCTGGGCGCCTCGCCCCGCTCGAGTGTCCACCTGATCCAGGCGGCCAAGGCCCTGAGCCTGCTGAACGGTCGCGACCACGTGCTGCCGGACGACGTGCAGACCCTGGTCGTCAGCGTCCTGGCCCACCGAGTGCTCCTGTCGACCGAGGCGCACCTGGACCGCCGCTCGGCCGCCTCGATCATCAGCGCAGTCCTCGCCCGCGTCCGGGTGCCGTAGCCCCACCGCCATGCAGACCCTCACCACGCGCGGTCGCACGCTCCTGGCCCTGGGAGTGGTCGCCGCCGGGGCCGGCTGGGGACTGCGTGAGGCGGCCGTGGTTGCGGTGGCGGTCTTCCTCGCACTCGTGCCGGCGCTCGGCGTCGTCAACGTCCGACGCTCGCGCTTCGTGCTGGGCAGCGCCCGCACGGTGCAGCCGTCGCGCATCCCCGTCGGGGGCGAGGCCGAGGTCGCCCTCGTCGTCGAGAACGGTTCGCGGCTGGCCAGCGCGGTCCTGCTCCTGGAGGACCGGCTGCCGGAATCGATGGGCGAACCGGTCCACCTCCTGCTCGATCGCGTCGCTCCGCGGGCCCAGCGCACGGTGCGCTACCGGATCGCCGGTCGCCGGCGCGGCCGCGTGCGCATCGGACCGCTGGCGGTCACCATCACCGACCCGTTCGGCACGGCCGCCATGACGCACACCTTCTCCACCACGAACACGGTCCTGGTGACGCCTGAAGTGATCCCGCTCCTGGGCAACGGCACGTCCGTGGGACCCGGCGGGCGCGGCGAGACCCTCTTCCGATCCGTCGCGACACGAGGCGACGACGACGTCCTGCCCCGCGAGCACCGCCCCGGCGACGACATGCGGCACATCCACTGGCGTGCCACCGCCCGCCACGGCGACCTCATGGTGCGCCGCGAGGAGCAGGCCTGGCGCAGTTCCCTCGCCGTGATCCTCGACAACCGGGACCGGGCGCACCACGGCTCCGGGAGCGCTTCGACCTTCGAGTGGGCGGTCTCGGCCGCGGCGAGCATCGCGATCCATCACCTGCGGCTGGGGTGGCACGTCACCATCCTGACGGCCGACGGCCACCTGCTCGCCGAGGCGGCCGGCTCGTCCGCGGTGGAGATCGACGCCGTGCTCGAGGCCCTCTCCGATGTCGGACTCGGCCCCGAGCCGATGGCGCGCACGCTGATGTCGGCGGCCGAGGGGGCGTCGGCGGTCATCGTGGTCGTCGGACGCATCACCGAGGACGCCACGAAGACCCTGTTGCGTCCCCACTCGGGGTTCGCCGGCTGCCTGCTGCTGGAACCCGGTCCGACCGACCATCTGGCGGTGCAGGGCTGGCTGGTCTCGACATGGACCCCGGCCACCCCGGTGGCGACCGCCTGGGCACGCTTCACCCCAGGCTCGTCTGCGACCGTGTCCGTCCCGGCGGCATCGGCGGTGGCCCGATGACCGGCTGGCCACTGGTGCGTGCGCGGGCACGGCTCGCCGACACCATCGTCACCGCCTGCGCCGTGCTGCTCGCAATGCTGTGCCTGCTCCCGCTCTTCGCCGGCATGAGGTGGGTGCTGCCTGCGGTCGTCGTCGTCCTGGTCGTCTCGACCCTGGGCGCGGCCGGTCGGGCCATCGCCCTGCCCCTGCCCCTCGTCCCCGTCGTCGAGATGCTCGGCGTCCTGGGCACGCTCACCGCGCTCTTCGCCGCCGACGAGGCGTGGGCGCGAGTGCTGCCGACGTCGCAGGCGTGGGACGTCCTGCGCGGGCTGACGCAGCAGGGAATGCACGACGCACAGACGTACGGTGCGCCCGTCGACACCTGGCCGGGGATGGTGCTCCTCGCCCTCGGCGGCGTCGGCCTCGCGGCCCTGAGTGCCGACACCCTCTACGTGTCGGTCCGCTCCCCGCTGCTGGCCGGGCTGCCGCTGCTGGCCCTCTACCTGGCACCGGCCCTCATGCAGCGCGGCGGAGCACCGTGGTGGTCGGTCCCCCTGCCTGCGGCGGGTTGGCTGCTCATCGTGGCCGCCGACCAGCGCGACCGCGTGCGCGACTGGTCCGGCCTGGCCTCCACCACGAGGGTCCGGGGGCTGTCCGTCATCGGCCGGCGCACGGGCGCGATCGCGATCCTGGCCGCCACGGTCGCCGCAGTGGTCCTGCCCGTCCGCGCGGCGGGCCCCGTGCTGTCGAGCGGGGATGGCACCGGCAGCGGGGCGGCCCGCGGAGCCGGCGTCGTGCTCGACCCGCTCGTCTCCATGCGCCGCGACATCGTGCTGGCCGACGATGTCGAGATCCTGAGATACCGGACGCAGGCGCCGCACCCGTCATACCTGCGGTTGACGGCGCTCGAGGTCTTCGACGGCGTGACATGGCAGCCGCGACCGGGCCTGGCCACCGGTCGGGACGGCGGCATCGCGCTGCCCGGCGACATCCTCTCCTCGATCAGCACCCCCAGCCCGGCGTACCACGTCACGGGCGGATCCAGCTTCACGTACGACTTCTTCGTCACGAACCTGCAGAACTCCTTCCTGCCCCTGCCGTACCCGATCTCGAACCTCGTGGACATCCGCGGCCTCGGCTCGGACTGGCGCCTCGACCCGGAGACCGGCGTCGCGTTCTCGCAGGGCACGAACGCCACCGGCATGACGTACGAGGTCACGGCGCTGGACCCGCAGGTCAAGCCGGGTGCACTACGCGGCGCGGCCGTGCCGGCCGGCGACTTCTGGCCGCTGCTCAGCCTGCCCAGTGGGCTGTCCCCCGAGATCGGGCGCCTGGCAACCGAGGTCACGGCAGGTGCGGTGACCGGCTACGACAAGGCGCTGGCCCTGCAGACGTGGTTCACCCGGAAGGGCGGATTCCGCTACAGCACGTCCGTCCGCAGCGGCTCGGGCGCTGACTACCTGGCCGAGTTCCTGCGTGACCGGGTCGGCTACTGCGAGCAGTTCGCCGCGACGATGGCGGTCATGGCGCGGTCGCTGGGGATCCCATCCCGGGTCGTCGTGGGCTTCACCCAGGGATCGCAGGTGGGCGACGGTGGCTGGCAGGTCACGACGCGCGACGCGCACGCCTGGCCGGAGCTGTGGTTCGACGGGATCGGGTGGATGCGCTTCGAGCCGACGCCACGATCCGGCGCCTCCGTCGTGGCCCCTGCCTACGCACCTGCCCAGGTCGCCGGTCGATCGGGGGATGACAGCCGCCGGTTCCTGGACCGTGAGGGCTTCGACCCGGTCCCCGCCCCGGCGTCCCAGGCCCGTGGCAGTGGGCTGCTGATCGGTGTCGTGGCGGCGATCTGCTTCGCCGCGCTGGCGCTCCTCGCGTGGCCGATGCTGCGCCGGGCGGTCCGCCGCCGACGTCGCCTGCACGCCCGCGGGTATGCCGCCGCGGTCAACGGTGCATGGGTGGAGGTGGCAGACAGCGCCGTCGACCTCGGCCAGCCGTGGTCGCCTAACAGCACTCCCCGGCAGGCGGCCGAACGGCTATCCCGGGGCATGGGGCCGCTGGCTGGTGATGCCCTGAACCGGCTGCGCTCGCAGGTCGAGCAGGTTCGGTACGCCCGCAGCGGGGCCATGGACACGGCGGGTTCGGACGAGCGATCAGCGGCCGTGCGCGCGGACGTGCGCACGGTGCGCGCCGAACTGCGCGAGCGGGTGCGCTGGCAGGCCCGGCTGGTGGGCTACTGCTGGCCGCCCTCTGAGCGCCGACGCCACCGATCCTCCATGCGATCCATGAACCCGCTGGACTTGGGCGGGCGCGGAGCGGCCGAGCCGGTGGGGGCGGCCTCCTCCTCGGTGCGGACCTGGAATGACGAGTAGATCGTGACCGAGCCGACCAGCATGACGACGAAGCCGAGGACGCCGAACGCGATGATGGTGGTGGCCACTCCGGCGACGAGCAGGCCCATGCCAGCCAGCACCGCAAGAACCCCGAGGGCGGCTCGGCCGCGGGCGGCCCGCGCCCCGGGCGTGGACTTCAGACTGGTGGCGAATTTGGGGTCCTCTGCATAGAGGGCTTTCTCCATCTGCTCGAGCAAGCGCTGCTCGTGCTCAGAGAGCGGCATCACGGACCCCCTTTCGCCGAGGCTCTCCCGATTGGGACAGCTGTGGTCCGACTGCTGGCTGCCCGATGAGAGGCAGGGACACCCCAAGAATAGGCATGAATACCGCGGAACGAAACCCGTACCCCCGAATAGCCGCCCGCGTGTCCCGGTGCGCGCCGACGGCGGCCACGAGTACGCCCGTCGTCGCGTGCGCGTCAGTCGCGGCTGCGCCGCTCGGGGTCGACCAGGCGGGCGGCGCGGACGGCATCGGATCCGTACCTGGCCCGAAGCGCATCGACCGCGACCTCGGCCTCCCGGCGGCCGTGCTCGGGCTCCCCCAGCAGCAGTTGGTGCGGTGCGTCGCGGGCGTCCGTGAGGCCCTCGACACGCACCCCGACCAGGCGGATGCGCACGCGCTGCAGGCCGAGCGCCTCGTACATCCCCTTGACGATGTCGTAGATCTCCATGCCCACGTCGGTCGCACGCGGCAGGGTGCGGGACCGGGTGATGGTGCTGAAGTCGGCGAACCTGACCTTCAGCGAGATGGTGCGCCCGACGTACCCAGCGGCCCGCAGCCGGGCGGCGACGTGGTCGGCCAGGCCGAGCAGGTGCGCGTGGATGATCTCGGGATCGTCGATGTCGTTCTCGAAGGTCCGCTCGTTGCCGATGCTCTTGTCCGGCTCGTGCGGGCTGACCGATCGGGGGTCCCGACCCCAGGACAGTTCGTGCAGGTGGGTGCCGCTGGCCTCGCCGAGAGCCCGCCGCAGCGTGGCCAGCGGGGTGCTGGCAATGTCGCCCACCGTCCGCAGTCCGAGCCTGGTCAACTGCTCCTCGGTCTTCTCCCCCACGCCCCACAGGGCGCTGACCGGCAGCGGGTGCAGGAAGGGGATGACCTTGTCGGCCGGGACGACGAGCAGTCCGTCGGGCTTGGCGCGGGTCGAGGCGAGCTTGGCCACGAATTTGGTGGTGGCGACGCCGACGGAGCAGGTGATCTGCTGCTCGTCGCTGACCCGCGCCCGGATGAGCTCGGCGATGGCGGTGGCGCTGCCCAGCCGGCGCAGCGCCCCGGACACGTCCAGGAAGGCCTCGTCGAGGCTGATCGGCTCGACCAGCGGCGTGATGGAGCCGAACAGGGCCATGACGCCCCGGCTGACCTCGGCATAGGCACGGTGGTCCGGCTCGATGATGACGGCCTGCGGCGCCGTCCGGCGGGCCCGCGACATCGGCATGGCGGAGTGGATGCCGAGGGCACGTGCCTCGTACGTGGCGGAGAGCACCACTGCGCGGTTGCCACCTCCGCCGACGATGACGGGCAGCCCGTGCAGTTCGGGGCGCTCGCGCAGCGAGACGGATGCGTAGAAGGCATCCATATCGACGTGCAGAATGGTGCAGCCGGCGTCGTCAGCCCCGAATCCGATGCGCCCCGTCGGGTCGGCGCACCTGGCTGCGGCTCATGTCCTCATCCTCCTACCACCCGCTGCTGCCTGGGCTGGAGTGCCAGAGTTTGGCCGGGGACGGGGGCGGGAGCCGTCCAGCCCGGCCGGCTTGATGTCTGCGTACGGCGACTGCCGGAACCCGCTGGCATGCACCAGCACCCGCCGTCGGGCCGGTGCCGCTGGTTGCCCGTCGGCATCGACGTCAGGTGGACGGACGGCCACGAGCTCGGCCACCGCCTCGATCCCACCGCTCAGCCAGGCCGCCCGCACCTCGCCGAGCTCCCAGCAGCCGGTGGCCCGCAGCGAGATGCCCCGCGGACCAGTGCGCCGGGTCTCCCCCCGCACCAGCAGCAGCCAGGACGAGAACACCGTGCCGGCGAAGGGACCCTGCGCGTCGTCGAAGAAGGTGGCGTCGACCGGGCCGGTCGAGTCGTCGAGGGTCAGGAAGATGACGCGACGACCGCTGCGCACGGGCGGCGTCTGGGTGGCCACCTTGACGCCGGCCACGAACACCTCGCTGCCCGATCGCTGTGCCAGCAGGTCGCGGGACCGCACGAGGGTCATCCCGCCATCGGCCAGGCCGGCGAGCATGCCGGCATAGAAGTCGACGACGTGCCGGCTGACGTCCATGCCGAGCACTTCGAGCTCAGCGCCGACTCGTTCCGCCGAGGTCATCTCCGGCAGCCCGGACGGACGCGTGGCCGCCGGGTCGTCGGACAGCGTGTCGTACAGGCCGAGCGACAGCTGGGCATGCGTGCCGAGCCGAGCCGACCGAGCCGAGCCCCGAGCCGAGCCGCGGGTGTAGCGGTCGAGGTCGGCGACCTGGAGCAGCAGGTCGCGTCGGGTCATGCGCCCGCGCTGCCGCATCGCCGGCGGGATGTCGAGGGAGTACATCCGGTCGAACCCGCCGGTGACGATGATGCGCTCGGCCGTGGGCCGGGACATCCCGCCGCGCTGCCAGGCATCGGACAGCGAGGCATAGGGCTGGCCCGCGATCACGCTCGCGACCTCGCTCTGGCTGATGCCCTTGACGTCGGTGAGCGGCACGCGTACGCCCTCCCGCGAGCCGGCGCCCTCCCGATCGTCGACGACGATCTCGACCCGGTACGAGTCGCGAGACGCGTTGATATCGAGGCCGAGCACCGCGATGTCGCGGTTGCGGGCATCGTCGAGAATCAGCCGCTTGGGGTACATGCCCGGGTCGTGCGTGAGGATGCCCGCATAGAACGCGGCCGGGTGGTGCGCCTTGAGCCACGCCGACTGGTAGGTGGGCAGTGCGAAGGCGGCGGCATGCGCCTTGCAGAACCCGAAGGACGCGAACGCCCGCAGCACGTCCCACACCCGCTCGACGGTGGGCAGGTCGTAGCCGCGGCCCAGTGCTGCCGGGTAGAACCAGGCGCGGATGTCGTCCTGGCCCTCGGGCGAGCCGAGGGTGCGCCTGGTCTCGTCGGCCTCGGCGAGCGAGCAGCCGGTCATGGTGGCGACGATGCGCAGCACCTGCTCGTGGAAGACGACCACGCCATAGGTCTCCTCGAGGGCCGGGCGCAGGGTGTCATGCAGGTAGACCGGCTCGTTCCAGCCCTGCCGGGCCCGCAGGAACGGGGTGACCATGTCGGACTTCACCGGCCCGGGCCGGAACAGCGAGATGTCGATGATCAGGTCGCCGAAGGTCTGCGGGGCGAACTTGCCGATGAGCTCGCGCTGGCCGGGCGACTCGATCTGGAAGCAGCCGAGGGTCTGCGCGGACGAGATCAGCGCGAAGGTATCGGGATCGTCGAGCTCATGGTCGTCGAGTTCGACCCGCGCACCGGTAGTGCGCTCGATCTCGTCGAGGGCGTGCGCCATCGACGACTGCATGCGGATGCCGAGCACATCGAGCTTGAGCAGGCCCATCTCCTCGACGTCGTCCTTGTCGAAGTGGCTCATCGGGAAGCCGGCCGCGCTGCGCTCGACGGGAGTGCGGTCGAGCAGCGACAGGTCGGACAGCAACACCCCGCAAGGATGCAGGGCGACGTGCCGCGGCAGCCCGTCGAGCTTCTCCACGAGGTCGAGGAAGGTGTCGAGGCGGCCGGCGGCAGCCAGTCGGCCGAAGCCGGAGGTGCGCAGCTCGGGCAGGTCGGCGAGCGCATTGCGGGCATCGCGAGCGCGGATGTGCGGGAAGGACTTGGCGAAGGCATCGATGTCACCGGCCGGCATGCCGAGGGCGGCGCCGACATCGCGTACCGCATGCCGCACCCGGTAGGTCTCCATCATCGACACGCAGGCCGTGCGATCGGTGCCGAAGCGGTCGAAGATCCAGCCGTAGATCTCCTCGCGCCGGGCGGACTCGACATCGATGTCGATGTCAGGCAAGGCGCGGCGCAGGGGTGACAGGAACCGCTCCATCAGCAGGCCGTGCCGGATCGGGTCGACCTCGCTGATGCCGAGCAGGTGATTGACGAGGCTGCCCGCCCCCGACCCGCGGGCCGCGACCCGCACGCCGCGGGACCTGATCAGCGAGACGACCTCGGCGACGGTGAGGAAGTAGCCGGAGAAGCCCAGGTAGGTGACGATCTGCAGTTCTGCGGCCAGCCGGTCGATCGCCGAGCGCTGGTCGTCCGCCCGCGAATAGCGCTGCGGGATCGCGGCCTCGCATCGTTGCCGCAGCAGGACCTCGGCCTGGGCGTTCGCCGCATCCGCGGTGACACTCGCAGCGCCCATGGGCCACCCGCTCCGGAGCTCGCCTCGCCCGCTTCTCGCGGATCGATCATTGAGCAGCACGTCGAGCTCGGGCACGAACACCTCACCGAGTCCGAGGTCGACCTCCGGGTCGAGGACGCAGTACTCGGCCAGCCGCTGGGTGTCGGCGAGCAGCCGACGCGCGTCCCGCTCGCCCGCGGCGACGGCGATCTCCTCGGCGATCTGCGCCATCTGCGCGGCATCCTTGACGTACGCCTCGCCGTTGTTCGCCTCGACGTGCCGGGAGTCCAGCGGCACCAGTCGGCGGGCAGCGTCGAGCACGTCGGCCACCCGGGCGTCGGCCGGGTGCTCGTAGCGCACGGCGTTGGTGAGCACCACCGGCAGCCGCTGTTCGCGCGCCCAGCCGAGCATGGCCGCGGCCGTGGCCATGGCATACGGATGCCGGGTCGCGGGCCCATAGGCCACCCCGGCAGCCTGGCCGGCGGTTCGGTGCGAGGTGACGGCGATGCCCAGACGGTGGCCGAAGATCGCCCGCCACGGCCGAGCCGCGGCGGCGGCCCAATGCACTCGCTGCGACTGAAACAGCCGCCCGACCTCGGACTCGGCGGTCAGCAGGGCGACGAGACCCTCGTTGTGCTGCTGCAGGGCGGACCACGTCAGCCACGGGGCATCGCGCTGTGCGTGGTCGCCCATGTGCGCCGCGGACACCAGCCGGCACAAGGACGCCCAGCCGTGGGCGTCGGCCGCGAGCAGCAGCACCCGGGGACGGGTCTCGTCGATCCACCTGCCCCCGTGTGCTGGCGAACGGCGTACTCGTCCCGACGCCTCACCCGGTGCTGGGATGACCGGAGAGGTCTCCTCCATCGCCAGGTCCACGCCGAGCACCGGGCTGATACCGACCTGCCGGCAGGCCAGCGCCCAGCGCACCGCACCATAGAGGCCGTCACGGTCGGTCAGCCCCATGATCGACTGACCGAGCTCGCCCGCCCGCGCGGCCAGGGCCTGCGGGGTGGCGGTGCCGTACTGCAGGGAGTAGCCGGAGGCCACCTGCAGGTGACTGAACGTCATGAGAGTGTCCAAGGCTGTTAGGGCGGTCAGGGGGCTGTCGAGCAGACGCCTGGTGGGGCTGGGCGCGTCACAGGGGCGCCCAGCCCCACCAGGCGTGCAGACGTGCGGGCACGTACGGCGCGGGAGAGGTTCGGATACGGACGAGCTGCTAGCGGACGAGCAGCTAGCCGACGTGCAGCAGCGCGTCGACCATCGATGCCTGATGGGGGACGCCGAGGAACTGCGCGACCCGGGCGACGAAGGCATCCGCATCGCGCACGAGATCGTCGGCCTCACGATGTGAGACGCACCTGACCCCTGACTCTGCGGCGGCCCGCTTGCGGGCGCCGGCGGCGAAGAACTCCGCCCACTCGGCGAACTCGACAGCCACCTGGGGCAGTACCACCCAGACGCTGCGCACCCGCGGCCTCTTCGACGAGGATCGGCCACGGGCGGCGAGGACGGCGGCCGCTGCTCGCAGTGCGGCCAGATGGGCAGCCGCGTACCGCTCGCACGGCGTCGTGGCGATGCTCGCCTCGGTCAGGCTGCGCCGGGCAGACCTCAGCAGGTCGTCGGCCGAGCGGGACGGGGCTGCCCCGAAGGGGGTCGCCCCGGAATGGACTGCGCCAGAACGGGTTGCTCCAGAACGGGTTACGGGGATGGTCATGGTCTCTCCTGTCTAGTCGATGACCCGCGCCAGGCCCCAGCGCCGACGCGGGCACCCGGAGGTCCGGTACAGGTCGTACACGCCGGCTGTCCCGGTGCGCGGTGCTGCCTCGACCCGCCAGGCATGTCGCTGGCCGTATCCCTGCTCGACCCGAACGAACTCGACCCACCACGGCAGTGCCTCGACCCAACTCGCCACGATGGCGCGCACCTCATACCGCCGACCCCGCCAGCGGAACACCACCGGCTCCCCGCTCGCGCCCTCCCACACCTCGATCAGTTCCGATCGGTAGCGGCGGCTCATCTGCCGCCTCCTACCTCCGGACCCTCAGCCACCGGGGTCGGGGTCGAGGCGACCCCGGCGGCTGAGGCAACAGCCCGAGGCCCAGCCGCGAATCCGGGCCTCAGGTCATTTGTTCGAACAGGTGTTCGAACACGAGGTAACGCTAACCCCCACCCCCGACAACCGTCAACCCTGACGGGAAGGTCAGCTCCCCGCCGGCCCGGAAGGCGACCGCCCCCGCCGACCTTGAGGCAACGGCCCTCGATCCGGCGGCGGCCATCGCAGGGGCCGTTACCTCAGGATCGGCGCTGCCCCACGTTCGGCGGCGGACCCAGGATCTCCATTCCGTGACCGGCCGCCAGATGCATCAGCATGCCCGGATCGATGTCCGCCGGCGGCGGAAGCACGCGCGCCCCAGCCGGCTCCCCCGCCTCCCGGGCGAACTCGTCAAAGCCGGCAGGGGTCGTCAACTGGAGTGTTCGAAGCGGCTCGTCGTCACCCACGATGAACGAGTGGGCGAGTCCAGCAGGCAGGACGACCACGTCCCCCGGGCCGGCGGGCAGGTCTGCACCGTCACACAGGAATCTGGCCGACCCGGAGAACACGTAGAAGATCTCGTCCTCGTCGCGATGCCGGTGCAGCGGTGGGGCGAACCCCGGCGGGTTGACGAACTCCACCACCGTCAACCGGCCATGGGTCTGCTCGCCGATCGCCTTCACGGTTACCAGGCTCCCGAGGAACCACAAGGACTCCCCCTCCCCGGCGGCGACGAGACTGGGTCGGCGCACTTCGGGCATGACGTCCTCCATATTTGAATATACTTATGGTATGTCGAATAGACGGGAGTATGGTCATTCCATGCAGAAAGTCAAGACCCCGATCCCCAGACCCGCAAACGGGTCTACCACTCACCCCTTCGCGACGAGGCCGCCCGACAGACGCGGCGCCGGATCGTCGCCGCCGCCCGCGCCCTACTGCTGGAGCGGGGCTATCACGGGTGCTCGATCAGCGATATCGCCAGCCGCGCCGAGGTCGCCCGACCCACGGTCATCGCCTCGTTCGGAAGCAAGGCGGCGATCCTGACGACAGTGGTCGACGAGGCGCTCGCCGGTGACGACACAGCCGTCCCGGTAGCGCAACGGGACTGGTTCAGGCCGGTCTGGGATGCGCAGACCCCAGCGGAATGCGTCGACGCCTACGCCGGCGTCTGCACGCTCATCGGGCATCGGGCCGGCGCCGTGTTCGAGGCTGTGCGCCGCAGCGCTGGCGATGGTGCAGACATCGCCGCCCTGTGGGACCACCTGCAAGCGGGCCGGCGCGCCGGCGCGACGATGGTCGTGGACCGGATGGCCGGGCTCGGCACGCTCACTCCTGCACTCGACCACGCGGCAGCCATCGATGTGATGTGGGTTCTCAACGATCCTGGCCTCCATCACGCGCTGGTGGATGGCTGCCACTGGGCCCAGTCCACCTTCGAGGAATGGCTCGCTGCCCAGATGAAGCACGCACTGCTGCCACCACTGGACTGACCGGCGCAGTCGCTACCGGAACCACTGCGACGCGTGCCCGAGACCGGCATGATTGCCACGTGGTCCCCACCGGCCCGAACGCGACATCAGCCGAGGAAAGCCGCTCCTGGCAGCGCTATCGGCTGATCGCCGACACCTCGACCGATGTCGTCTACGAGACCGACACGAACGGCGTCATCCAGTGGATCTCCACGTCCGTGCACGAGTTGCTCGACTGGCGTCCCGAGCAGTTGCTCGGACGACCCGCCCAGGAGCTGTTCCATCCACTGGACCTGGAGCGCATGGCCGCGATCCTCGCCACGGTGTACCTCGATGGCCACCCCCATGACGAGGTCCCGTGCATGGTGCGGGCCGCCACTGGCGGCTACCGGGCGGTGACCATTCGTGCGCGACCGCTCCTCGACGCGGACCTGAACGTCAGCGGCGCGGTCGTCACCATGGGCGACACCCACGACAAGGACTCCGCACTGCGGGCACTGGCCACCCTGAGCCGGGCCAATAGGGCCCTGGTCAGGGAGACGGACGAGACCGCGCTCCTGCAGCACATGTGCGACACCGTCGTGCACACGGGTCGCTACCTGTTCTCCTGGTATGGACGGCCCGTCGATGACCCCGAGCAGTCCGTCCAGCCGATGGCGAAATCCGGCGACCATCAGGGCTATCTGGACGAGATCCGCGTGTCGTGGGGGAAGGGACCGCTGGGCCAGGGACCGACGGGCCGGTGCCTGCGCATGAGGCAGACCCAGGTCGAGAACGACTTCACGCCGGACCCGGAGTACCGGCCCTGGCTGGGTGCCGCGACCCGGCGGGGCTTTCGCTGCTCGATATCGCTGCCCGTCATCGTGGACGGCGCCGTCGACGGAGCACTGATGGTCTATGCCGCCGAGCCCGGCACCTTCGACGCACTGGCGCAGGACCTGCTCGAGGACCTCGCCGCTGACCTCGGCTACGGGCTCGAGCGGCTGCGCGGAGTGCAAGACCTCAAGTGCGCGACCCGCAAGGCGCAGGACCAGCAGGAACGCGTGCAGGCGATCCTCGACAGCCAGTTCGACCCGTTCATCCTGCTCGAGGCCGTGCGCGACGAGTCCGGTCAGATCGTCGACCTGCGCTACGTGGAGGTGAATGCCGCTGCCGTCGAGTACAACCGATTGTCGAGGGAGCAGATGATCGGCACCCGGCTCCTTGACCTCTTCCCCGGCCAGCTCGAGCATGGTCCGGCGCGGCTGTACTTCCGGGCCATCGAGACCGGCGAGCCCGTCGTCCTCGACGACTACTCCTACGGCCACGAGATCATCGGCGAGGAGCGCCGCTATGACATCCGGGCCGTCAAGAGCGGCGACGCGGTGGCACTCACCTGGCGCGACGTCACGAACCGGCACGTGGCCGCCCAGCGCATCGCCGACAGCGAGCGGCGCTACCGGCTGCTCGCGGAGAACGCGACCGACGTCATCCTCCTGGCCGATCAGGCAACCAGGATCAAATGGTCGTCGCCCTCGGCCATCCAGGCATTCGGACTGACGCCCGACGACCTGATCGGTCACGCCGCGACCGAATTCATCCACCCCGACGACGTGGCCGCCGTGGCCCTGGAGGTCGACCGCAGCACGGTGGAGGACGTCGCGGTCCGGGTGCGGTTCCGGTGGCGGTGCGGCGACGGAACGTACCGCTGGTTCGAGGCGATCGGTCGACCGGTCGACGATGACGGCAGTGGCCAGGCCGGACGCGTGGTGAGCCTGCGCGACATCGAGACGCAGGTGCGCACGGAGCAGGAGCTCGCGGCCCGCGAGCAGCGCTACCGATTGCTGGCCGAGAACGCCTCAGACGTCGTGTGGCAGGTCGCACCCGACGGCACCCTAGCCTGGACGTCGCCTTCGGTCACCCAGGTCCTCGGCTGGCGGGCCGAGCAGCTCGTCGGCCGCCTCGCCACGGACCTGATCCACGAGCAGGACAGGGAGCGGGCGGTCAGCGGCCGAGCGGACATCGTCGCCGGGCGATCGATGGAAGGAACCGGCGAGTTCCGGCTGCTGCAGGCAAATGGCTCGGCCCGATGGATGGCAATGACGGTCCGCCCGATCCCCACGCCCGTCGGCATTGTCAGGGTCATCGCGATGCGAGACATCGAGGACGAGGTGACCTCCCGACGACGGCTCGAGTTCGCCCTCGGCCACGACCAGGCCACCGGCCTGCCGAACCGGCAGAGCATGCTGGACCGCATCGGCTTCCTCCGCAGCGTCCTTGGCCGCGGGCACGTGATCGCGGTGCTGTGCATCGGGATCGACGCCCTCTCCGAGATCAACGAGGCGCTCACGCACGCCGCCGGCGACATCGTCCTGACAACCGTCGCGGCCCGAATCGCCGCTGCCGTCGAGCACCCCGACATGGTCGGTCGGGGCTCGGGCGACGAGTTCCTCGTCATGCTGCCCGACCTTCCCAGCGCAGCCGCCGCCTCGGCCCTCGCTGAGGGAGTCAGGGTCGGCGTGTACGGGTCGGTCACCGTCGCCGGCCAGCAGATCGAGCCCACGGTGAGCATCGGCATCGCCATCGGAGATCAGGACAGCGATGCGGAGCAACTGCTTCGCGATGCCAGCCTTGCCCTCAGGAAGGCGAAGAACAACGGTCGTGACCGGTGCGAGTTCGCCGACGCCGGACTGGCCGTGGAGGCACACCACCGGATCTCGCTCGAGGCCGAGATCCGCGACGGGCTGCGCGACTGCCAGTTCGTGCCCTGGTTCCAGCCGATCGTCTTCCTGCCCACCGGACGCCTGGCCGGCTACGAGGCCCTGGCCAGGTGGGTACGTCCCGACGGGATCATCGAGCCCCGCGGGTTCCTGCCGGTGGCCGAGCACACGTCGCTGATCAACGACATCGACATCACCGTCCTGCGCCAGTCGGTCGCGACACTGGCCCGGCTGCCGGAACCGCTCTTCGTGTCGATCAACGTCGCTGCCGCGACGCTCTCGCGCACCCCGTACGCCGAGCTGGTCGCCGAGGCCCTTGGCGCGCATCAGGCCAATCCCGCCAGGCTGCACATCGAGATCACCGAGACGCTCCTGCTCGAACTGGCGCCATCGGTGGTCGATGCCATGGAGCAGCTGGCCGACCTCGGGGTGGCCTGGTACGTCGACGACTTCGGCACCGGCTACTCCTCCATCAGCCACCTGCGGGACCTTCCGGTCTCGGGCCTGAAGCTCGACCAGTCGTTCACGTCCGGCATGGGGAACGGCGAAGTCACATCGAGGCAGTTGGCCGATGCACTCATCGGCCTCGCCAACGGACTCGGCCTCGACTCCGTGGCAGAGGGCGTTGAGACGCAGGCGGAGGCCGACTACCTGCGGATGCTCGGGTGGCGGCACGGGCAGGGCTGGCTCTACGGCAAGGCAGCCCCGTTCCCTGACCGCGATTGACGAGACGACTTCGCCGCACGCGCCGTGCTACACCTGAGGCATGTTCCTGACATTCATCGGCGCCACCGGAACGGTCACCGGGTCCAAGACCCTCGTCGAGGCGGGCAGCGGGCTGCTGCTCGTCGACTGCGGGCTGTTCCAGGGGCCGAAGGAAGTTCGCGAACGCAACTGGGACACCTTCCCGGTCGACCCGACGACTCTCTCCAGCGTCATCCTCACCCACGCCCATCTCGACCACTGCGGCTACCTGCCGGCTCTCGTCCGTGCCGGCTTCGACGGACCGGTCCACTGCTCCCCCAACACCGCTGCCCTCGTGCCGATCATCCTGCGCGACAGTGCGAAGCTGCAGGAGGAGGACACCGCGTTCGCGCGCAAGAAGGGCTTCTCCCGCCACGCGCAGCCGGCGTCCCTGTACGACCTCGACGACGCCGAGCAGGCCATCGCGCTGCTGCGCCCCATCGAGTTCGGGGTCGACTTCCACCCGGCCGAGGGCGTCACTGCGCGCCTTGCTCCCGGCGGCCACATCCTCGGCTCGTCCATCGCGACGATCACGGACGACGCCTCGGGCCGCACCGTCGTCTTCAGCGGCGATCTCGGCCGAGGCAACCACCCGCTGCTGTCCCCGCCCGCACCGCCCGGCCCCGCCAACGCCATCGTCATCGAGTCCACGTACGGCGACCGCGAGCACGAGGATGTCGAGACCGAGCTCGACCAGATGGCCGCCGCCATCACCCGCACCCTCAAGCGCGGGGGAAGCGTCGTCATCCCGGCGTTCGCCGTCGACCGCACGGAGGTGCTGCTCAAGGCGTTGCGGACGCTGCAGGACCAGCAGCGCATCCCCGTGGTGCCGATCCACGTCGACAGCCCGATGGCGCTCGCCGCGATGCGCGTCTACGTCAGCGCCATCCAGGACGCCGACCCGGAGATCAACAGTGCCACCATCGCCGAGGGCCCGGACGCCATCGACCTGCCGAACCTGCACGAGGCCACCACCCCCCAGCAGTCGATGGCGCTCGACCAGGGAGGGGCCCGCATCATCGTCTCGGCATCCGGCATGGGCAGCGGCGGCCGGGTCACCCATCACCTCAAGGCGCTGCTGCCCGAGCGAGAGAACACCGTGCTGCTCGTGGGATTCCAGGCCGTCGGCACACCCGGACGCCTGCTGCTGGAGGGAGCCCACGAGATCAAGATCCACGGTCAGTACGTGGCCGTTCGCGCCGAGATCGTCGAGATCGAGGCCTTCTCCGTGCACGCCGACGCCAGTGAGCTCGTCGACTGGCTGAAGTCGTCCGAGACGAAGCCGACGCAGGTCTTCGTCAACCACGGCGAGGACTCCGCCTCGCGAGCGCTGGCCAACCGCATTCGTGAGGAGCTCGACGTGGCGGTCATCGTTCCCCAACCCGGGGAGCGCATCTTCGCCTAGCCTCTCGCCCATGACGACCGCCGAGGACCCGTTCATCCGGCAGCTGCTCGACACGCTCGATGCCGATCCTCAGGTGGTAGGACTCGTGCTGGCCGGCTCGTCCGCCCAGACCGGCCGACGGGATCAGTGGTCCGACCACGACTTCCTGGTGATCACCGACGACGGCGTGCCGGAGCGCTACCGCACCGACCTGTCCTGGCTGCCGGAACCCGCGCAGATCGGCTACTGGTTCCGGGAGACGCCACACGGGCTCAAGGTGCTCTACCGCTCGGGGCTGCTCGTCGAGTTCGCCGTGTTCGACCGGGGTGAGTTCGCCGCGTGCGCACTGAACCACTACGCCGTCGTCATCGACCGAGGCGGCATCGCCGAGATCGCCTCCGAGGTCCACGACCGCAGCATGAGGCCGCGCCCCGTCGACCGCATGACGCAGTTCCGCAACCTGCTCAGCCTGCTCTACGTCGCCACCGGCCGCGCGCGCCGCGGCGAGCGGCTCAGCGCCAACGTCCTCGCCCGCAACTACGCCACCGACCACCTGCTGCGACTCCTGCGCGTCCTGCTGCCAGAGGGCGATGTCGGACAGCTCGACGAGCTCGACGTGTGGCGCCGTTTCGAGACCGCGGATCCTGCACTCGCGGCGCAGATCGACGAGGCGCTGGCCCGCCCCGTGGAGGACGCCGCCCGTGCCCTTCTCGACGTGGCCGACCGGGAGCTCACGGCCCGCTGGCCCGACTACCCGGCCGGCGAGACCAGGCTGATCCGCACGCTGTTGGGCTGGTGACGGCCTGCGGAGCCGCAGACCACCAGGTCGGCTCGCTCCCACGGCCGTTGGTCCGACTGGAAGGGGAACTCCGCGCCCATCCACTGGTCCCAGAACTCCGTGGCCGCCGCATCCCCGCCGTCACGGGCGATCCCGCGCATGCGCGAGGCACGCAGGCCCGACTGCACCCACACCACCGCATCGACGTACGGCATCAGCTCGCGACGCGCCGCACCGACTCCCTCGACGATCACGGTCCGGACGCCGGTGGGGACGCTGACGCAGCCGTCACGCTCCCGGTCGATCCACGCACTCGGCCGGAACTCGACGGCCTCTCCCCGATGCACCGGCCCGAGAACACCGTCGATCATCACGCCGTCCCACCCGAAGAACGAGTGGTGCCAGGCGATGTCATCGGTGCGCACCACGACGGAGTCGGGGAGCCGGGCCGCCAGATCGTCGGCGAACGTCGACTTGCCGCTCGCACTGCGGCCGTCGACGGCAATGACCCGCGCGCGGCCGAAGGGCTCGCCTGCCAGGGCAACCAGTCGCGATGCCACGTCCGCCGCCGGCACCTCGACCCATGGCGCGAAGGAGGGCTCGTCGGAGGGCAGGTCGAGATCGCTCACGCCTGCACGCTAGTGGGTGCGCCCCACTCGATCGGAAACACCGCCTCCGGCGGTCTACCCTGAGGGGGACACGCACGGGAGGCTGCCATGACCGATCGAGTCCGAGAGATCCTCTCCTGGTACGACGCGGAGACACCCGGCAGCGTCGCGAACCTCTACCGGCTGCTCAGCACCGGGCGACTGGCCGGCACGGGCAAGCTCGTGATCCTGCCGGTGGACCAGGGCTTCGAGCACGGGCCCGGCACGGTCAGCTTCGCGCCGAACCCCGCCGGCTACGACCCCCGCTACCACGCGCAGCTCGCCGTCGACGCCGGCTGCAACGGCTACGCGGCGCCCCTGGGCCAGTTGCAGATCGTGGCGCCGCGAGTTCGCCGGTCGACTGCCGCTGATCCTCAAGCTGAACAACTCCGACTCGCTGTACGCCGGCCCCGACCCGGTGCCAGCCGTGACCGCCAGCGTCGAGGATGCGCTGCGCCTCGGCTGCGCGGCCGTCGGCTTCACGATCTACCCGGGCTCCGCCGGCCGCAACGACGATGTACGAGCAGATCCGGGCGAGCTCAGCGCCGAGGCCAAGGCCGCAGGACTGGCCGTGGTCGTGTGGTCCTACCCGCGCGGCTCGGGCATCTCCAAGGAGGGCCGAGACGGCCGTCGACGTGTGTCGCCTATGCGGCGCAGATCGCGGCGCAGCTCGGGGCGCACGTCATCAAGGTCAAGCCCCCCGGCGAGTTCATCGAGTCGGCCGCCGCCCGCGAGGCCCTGGAGAAGTCGGGCACGCCGATCGCCACGATCGCCGACCGCGTCAAGCACGTCGTCGCCGGGCGCCTTCGACGGCCGTCGCATCGTCATCTTCAGCGGTGGTGCGGCGAAGGGCACCGAGGCGGTGATCGAGGAGAACAGGCAGACGGCGCTCGGCGGCGGCTTCGGCACGATCATGGGGCGCAACTCCTTCCAGCGCCCGCACGACGATGCCGTGGCGCTGCTGCACAGGGTGATGGACATCCACGCCACGACCTGGCCCGCGTGAACCCCGGTCGACCTTGAGGTTGGCGGGCGAATTCCGCTCGGATTCGCCCGCCAACCTCAAGGTCGACGATGTCTTCCTACTCCTCGCGACCAGGGTCGGTCGCCGGGCCGACATTGTCCGCCAGCCACTCGATCATCGGACGCAGTGCCCGCCAGTCCGACCGCACCGTAGCCAGGGCCTTGCGGGTGCCCAGCGACGGCTCCACCGGGTAGTGGCGCACCGCCACCAGTGCCCGATTGCGCAGCAGGTCGATCCGGGGGTGGTCGGCGTCGTAGCCGCGCGGACGCGTCTTGACCGGTCGGCCGTCGATCTCGAAACGTCGGGACAGGGCCGTGACGATGGGGCCGAGCTCCGCGCCGACGGGTCCGTCCACGGAAGTGCGGTAGCGGTGGATCTGCTCACCCTGCGGTGCGTACCAGCCACCGGCCACCATGAGCCCGCCCGCGGAGACCTGGACGTAGTAGGCGATGGCGTCCTCGACCTCGATCGTCCCGCCCTGATGGTCCTTGATGGGTGTCTTGTCCTTGCTGAACCGCGAGTCGCGGTAGGGACGGAACAGGTGCGGCGTGCCGAACTCGGCCTCGAGCTCCGCGAGCAGCGAAGCCAGCGGATCTCGGACCCATCGCTGGTAGTCCACCTTGTGGTCGTGCCACCACGGCCGCGTGTTGTTCGCGGCCAGCGCCTCGTAGAAGTCGAAGGCCTCGGCGGGGAACCCCTCGAAGCGTGCGGAATCCGTCATGGTCGACCCAGTCCTCAGCTCCGGAAGAACCGGGATGCCTTGGCGGTGTAGAGCAGTCCGAGGACGATCAGGCCGAGCAGGATCTGGATGGCCAGCGTCGGCCACAGCGACGGGCTGATGACGAGCGCCCACACGCACAGGATCAGCATGCAGACCGTCGCGAGTGCCACCAGGAAGCGGGCGGCGCTGCTGCCGTTCGCGATCCCCTTGGCGATGAAGACGTAGACCAGGCCGATGCCGACGGTGATGGCGGCGGGGATCCAGCCGACGTTGTCACCACGGTTGACCAGACGCCAGATGCCGCTGAAGAGAGCGAGCGCGCCCGAGAACAGGATCACGACGAAGACGACCGTCACCCCGAACGGACGCGAGACCCTGTCGGACATGTCGTACCCCTTCCGCATCGATAGCCCACCCCGCTGAGCGGCTCCTGCGAGCGTAGTGCCCTCAGGAGGCACCGCACCGGCACACGCCGTAGCCTCTCCCCATGTCCGACGAGAGCGAGCAGCAGTCCGTCATCAAGGTCCGGAAGGCACTGGCGCTGCTCGGTGCGCGGGGCGAGGTCCGGGCCCTCGACGACAGCGCACGCACGGCGAAGGCGGCCGCGGACGCGCTGGGCATCGAGGTCGGCCAGATCGCCAACTCGCTGATCTTCCTCGCCGACGGGCAACCCGTCCTCGTCCTCGCGTCGGGCGCGCATCGCGTCGACACCATCCAGCTGGCCATGATCCTCGAGGTCAACGAGATCGCGAAGGCGTCGGCCGACGACGTCCGCAAGGCGACCGGATTCGCCATCGGCGGCGTCGCTCCGGTCGGGTACCCGCATCCCCTGCGCACGATCGTCGACATCGCCCTGTCCCGATACGACGAGGTGTGGGCCGCCGGCGGCCACCCGCACTACGTCTTCCCGACGAGCTACGACGAGCTCCTGCGGATCACGGCGGGCGAGGCCGCCGAGATCGGCGCCTAGGCCGCCCCACTGGTCCCAGAACGGCTCGGCATACACCAGCGTGCCCGTCATCCCCTGCTCGTGCGCCGGCAGCAGGACCACCTGGAACGCATCGTCCCGCACCCTGATCGACGGCTTGCGGAAGCCGAGCGGCTCGCTGGGCCGCAGGCCGAGGCTGCCGTAGGAGGCCGGGCGCCCTCCCGGGGCGACCGCAGCGCGGTCGCGAGAGCCCGCCAGCAGCCGACTTCGATCGGCCATGGGACGACGGCCGGTGGGACCATGTGGGACGTGGGGCTCGCCCCTGGCCGCGC
>CAVZPI010000021.1:0-27607 GCA_963777085.1 uncultured Actinomycetes bacterium
GGCCGGTCTTCGTGTGCAGGCGCCCGGCGGTGTCGATGATGACGGTGTCGACGTCGGCCGCGATCCCCGTCGTCACAGCGTCGAAGGCGACGGCGGCCGGATCCCCGCCCTCGGGACCGCGTACGACGGCCGCCCCGACACGGTCGCCCCAGGTCTGCAGCTGGTCCGCGGCGGCCGCACGGAAGGTGTCGGCGGCGGCGAGGATGACGGTCCGGTCCTGCGCCACGGCCAGCCGGGCCAGCTTGCCGGTGGTCGTGGTCTTGCCCGTGCCGTTGACACCGACCACGAGCACGACACCGGGTCGCCCGTCCACTCGCTCGGCCCGCACGCGACGGTCCATCGCCGGGTCGACGAGGACGAGCAGCTCCTCGCGCAGCATCTGGCGAACCGCCGCAGGGTCGGCCGTGCCCTCGACCCGCACGCGCGACCTGAGCCGCCCCACGAGTTCCTGCGTCGGCCCGACGCCGAGGTCCGCGGTGAGCAGGATCTCCTCGATCTCGTCCCACGTCTGCTCGTCGATGTTCTCACGGCTGAGCAGCGCGAGCAGGCCGCGGCCGAGGGCGTTCTGCGAGCGGGCCAGGCGGGCGCGCAGCCGCTGCAGCCGGCCGGCCGCCGGCTCCGGGACCTCGACCAGCAGCAGCCCCTCGAGGTCCTCGACGGACGGGAACTCGAGATCCCCCTCGAGGGCGGACAGCTCCTCGACGGGCGTCGCGAGGGCGTCCCCGACCTCGATGACATCAACGGTCCGGCGAGGGGTGTCCCGTGGGACGGAGTCGTCGTCGCCCACGCCGGGGGTGTAGTCGATGCCCGGACGGGGCGCGGCGGTGGTCGTCCCGGTCGGCCGCGCGCCGCGGCCACGGCGCAGTGCGACACCGCCGACGACGGCGATGAGGAGCACGACGAGGGCGATCGCGGCATACAGAAGTGCGGAATCCATGGACGGCATCCTTTCACGCGGAAGAATGCCCCCATGAATGCGCTTGCACTGCTGGTGGCCTACGCAGTCCTGGGCCTGGTCAACGTGGCGGGGGCGGCGAGCGGCAACGACACGCTCGCGGACCTGACCAAGCCCCTCCTCATGCCGGTCCTCGTCGGCTGGCTGCTGGAGTACTCGCGGGCAAGCGGCGGGCTCGACGCGGCGCTGCGCTGGCTCGCGGTCGGGCTCGGCTTCGCCTGGCTCGGCGACCTGCTGCTCATGGGCGAAGGCGACGCCTTCTTCCTGGGCGGCCTCGCAGCCTTCCTCGTGATGCAACTGTGCTATCTGCTGGCATTCACCCGCGTGCCCGGCCCGGGCCTGGTGAAGGCGTGGCGGATCACGATCGTGCCCTACGTCCTCGTCTGGGTCGGCATGAATGCCGTGGTGAGCGCCGGAGTCGGGGCGAGTCGACTTCCCGTGCTGGTCTACAGCGCGGTCGCGGTCCTCATGGCCCTGGCCGCCCTCGATCTGGTGATCCGGGTGCCCGCGCACCTCGGCTGGCGCGTGGCCATCGGCGCCTCGTGTTCGTGCGTCTCGGACTCGCTCATCGCACTGACGGCATTCGGCCCCTCTCGGAGCGTAAGGGTGACGGCGCCTCGTCATGACGACCTACCTCGTCGCGCAGTTCATGATCGTGACGGGCTTCGCCGACTGCATCAGCGCGCGTCGTCGGCCGACTCTGATGTGACGCGCGGCGCTGCACTCGGCACGAAGGGGTCTACGCGCTGACGGCTCGCTCTCGCGCAGCCGCTGGCCGATCACCTGCGTGACGCCGTCGCCGCGCATCGACACCCCGTACAGCGCGTCGGCGATCTCCATCGTGCGCTTCTGGTGCGTGATGACGATGAGCTGCGACGACGTCCGGAGTTCCTCGATGATGTCGATCAGGCGACCGAGATTGACCTCGTCCAGCGCCGCCTCGACCTCGTCGAGGACGTAGAACGGACTCGGCCGGGCCTTGAAGAGAGCCACCAGGAAGGCGACGGCGGTCAGCGATCGCTCGCCACCGGACAGCAGCGACAGCCGCTTGATCTTCTTGCCGGGCGGGCGGGCCTCGACGTCGACTCCCGTGTTGAGCATGTCGGAGGGGTTGGTCAGGATCAGCCTGCCCTCGCCTCCCGGGAACAGCCGTGCGAACACGCCCTCGAACTCCCGCTCCACCGCCTCGTAGGCCTCGGTGAACACCTGCTCGACGCGCGCGTCGACCTCCTTGACGATGTCGAGGAGGTCCTCGCGGGTCCGCTTCAGGTCGTCGAGCTGCTCGGTGAGGAAGCGATGGCGCTCCTCCATGGCCGAGAACTCCTCCAGGGCCAGCGGGTTGATCCGGCCGAGCAGGGCCAGGTCGCGCTCGGCGGACTTCAGCCGCTTCTCCTGCTCGGTGCGGACATACGGGTAGGGCTGCGGCTCCTCGGCGGGCGGCTCGTCGCCAGGCGACTGCTGGGTCGGCGGAACCGGCTCGCCCGGGCCGTACTCCGCGAGCAGCACGTCGGACTCGATGCCGAAGTCCTCGAGCACCTTGTCCTGCACCTGCTCGATGCGCAAGCGCTGCTCGGCCCGCGCCACCTCGTCGCGGTGGACGGAGTCCTTCAGCCGGTCGGCCTCCGCCGCTGCCTCGCGCAGCCCCGCGCGGACCTGGTGCATCAGGGCCTCGCGCTCCTTGGTGGCCCGCTCCACCAGCGTCCGCTCCCGGCCGGCAGACGTGACCGAGACCTCTATCCGCGACAGCGCTATCCGGGCGCCGGCCAGCACGGCCTCGGCCACCACGAGCTCGCGCGCACGCCGCTCGCGGCGCTCCTGCGCGACGGCCCGGGCGTGCCGCTCGGCCTGCGCCGCACGCTCGAGCTGGTGCGCCCTGGCCGATACGGCGGCGACCCGCTCCTCGGCGGTCCGCAGGGCCAGCCGGGCATCGACCTCGTGCCGCCGGGCCGCCGAGGCCGCGGCCGCGAGCGCCTCGCGGTTGTCCGTGCCCGGCTCGGCGACGGGCTCGTGGTCGGCCGACTCGAGGCGATGCTGCAGCTGCTCGAGCTGCTCGCGATCGTTGGCCATCGAGCGCTCGGCAGCCTCGCGGGCGTTCGTCAGGCGATCGGCCTCTGCGGTGGCCGCGCGGGCCACCTGACCCAGTTGCCCGAGCTGCTCGGCGACCGCCGCCATGCGGGCGTCGGACTCGTGCAGGCGGGAGAGGGCGGCCTCGACGCGCCGAGCGGCCTCGTCCTGCCGCGTGCGGGCCGATGCCATGTCGAAGCGCAGGCGCTCGAGCTCGTGGACGACCGCGTCGAGCGAGGTCGCGGCCTCGTCGTGCGCCGCCTGCACCTCCAGCAGGCTGGGCGCGCTCGCCGACCCACCGTGAACGACGCCACCGGCCAGCACGTCGCCCGCCGTGGTCACGAACGAGAGTCCGGGGTGGTGATGCTGCAGCTGCGCGCCGGCCTCGAGATCGTCCACGAGGGCCCACCGCTCGAGCAGGTGCTCCACGACCGGTCGGAGTGCGTCGTCGCAGTGCACGTGGTCGAGCAGCGGCGTGCCGGCCTCACGCACGGGCGGTCGGGCGGCCCTGGCCCGCTCCGAGTCCGCGATGACGAGTGCGGCACGCCCGGCGTCCTCCTCCTTGAGCAGGACGATGGCGCGCATGGCTGCGTCGATGCCGGTCACCACGATCGCGTCGGCGACGTCGCCGAGGGCAGCGGCCACGGCGGCCTGCGACCCGGCATCCACGCGGAGCAGGGTCGCCAGCGGTCCGAGGACACCCGACACCTGATCCGCCGCGGCCACCAGCCGCGCACCCGCGTCCTTGCGCTCCAGCCCGAGGGCCAGCGCCTCGCACCGGGCGGCGTGGCCCGCGCGCTCGCGCTCGGCCGCGGACTCCCGCGCCCGCATCTGCTCGACGGCGGCGTCGGCCTCACCGAGTTCGGCCTCCGCCGCCTCGTGCTCCGCATCGAGGCTCAGCTCACCCTCGTCGAGGCCGGCCACGTCCATCTCGATGCCCTGGAACTCCCGCTGCGCCCGCTCGCCACGCTCACGCGCCTCGGCGATCTGCACGGACAGCCGCTCGATCTCGGTGCCTCGGGTCTCCATGCGCGAGCGTGCAGCGTTGACCTGACCGGTGAGGCGAGCCAGGCCCTCGCGGCGATCCGCCTTCGCCCGCTCCGCCTCGGCGACGCGTCGCTCCTCGGCGGCCGCCACCTGCTCCGCGGTCGCCCGCCCCGCGGATGCGCCCGACAGCTCCTCGCGCGAGGCCTCGACCTGCCGACCGAGGTCGAACTCCTCGGTGCGCAGGGCGCGGGCCTCGGCCTCCACCTGCTCGGGGTCGCGCCCCGAGTCCACCTCGTCCGGCTCGGGCTGGAGATGCCGCACGCGCTGGGCCGCCAGCTGGGTCAGCCCGAGGAACCGCTCGCGCAGGCTGCTCAGGGCGAACCACGTCTCCTGGGCAGCGGTCAGCCTGGGCGCGTCGAGGGCGGCCTGCTCCTCGTGCGCGGACTCCTGGGCGAGCAACTCGGCCAGTCGGACGTCGACGTGGGACTGCCGCTCCCGCAATGCGGTCTCGTCGGCCACCTCAGCGGCGAGCGCACCCTGCAGGGTGCGGAGATCGTCCGCCATCAGTCGCAGGCGGGCGTCGCGCACCTCCGACTGGATGACCACGGCCCGGCGTGCCACCTCCGCCTGCCGGCCCAGCGGCTTGAGCTGGCGGCGCAGCTCGGCGGTGAGATCCTGCAGTCGCGTGAGGTTGGCCTGCATCGAATCGAGCTTGCGGAGTGCCTTCTCCTTGCGCTTGCGGTGCTTGAGGACCCCCGCCGCCTCCTCGATGAACCCGCGGCGGTCCTCCGGGGTGGCCTGCAGGATCGTGTCGAGCTGGCCCTGCCCGACGATGACGTGCATCTCCCGGCCGATGCCGGAGTCGCTCAGCAGCTCCTGCACGTCGAGCAGCCGGCAGGGCTGCCCGTTGATCGCGTACTCCGACCCGCCATTGCGGAACAGCGTGCGCGAGATGGTGACCTCGGTGTACTCGATCGGCAGCGCGCCGTCGGAGTTGTCGATCGTGAGCGAGACCTCGGCGCGTCCCAACGGCGCCCGCCCCGCCGTGCCCGAGAAGATGACGTCCTCCATCTTGCCGCCGCGCAGCGACTTGGCACCCTGCTCGCCCATGACCCAGGCGAGGGCGTCGACGACGTTGGACTTGCCCGAGCCGTTCGGGCCGACGACGCAGGTCACGCCCGGCTCGAAGTGCAGCGTCGTGGCGGAGGCGAAGGACTTGAAGCCCTTGAGCGTCAGGCTCTTCAGATGCACGGCCGGACTCTACCTCGCGGCGTCGTCAACCCGGCGCCGCCGGGCCGCGGGCTGGCAGCGCGGGCAGAAGTAGCTCGACCTGTTCATGAAGGCCGTTCGGCGGATGGCCGCCCCGCAGCGCGAGCACGGCAGCCCCTCCTGGCCGTAGGCCGCGAGGCTGCGGTCGAAGTAGCCGCTCTGGCCGTTCACGTTCACATAGAGGGCGTCGAAGCTCGTGCCGCCTTGAGCCAGCGCCTCGTCCATCACCTCGCGCACCGCCCGAGCAGGCCGCGCACCTGCCCCGCCGCGAGCCGGGCGGCCGGCCGCTGGCCGTGCAGGCGGCTGCGCCATAGCGCCTCGTCCGCGTAGATGTTGCCGATCCCTGACGCGACGGTCTGGTCGAGCAGGACGCGCTTGATCTCCGATCCCCGGGCCCGGACCGCTCGCACGAAGGCGTCGTCGTCGAACGCGGGGTCGAGCGGGTCGCGTGGCGATATGCCGAACCGGCTCCGGAACGTGCCCGCCGGCACCGTCGTCGACGAGGTCGGCCACGACGAGTCCCCCGAAGGTGCGCTGGTCGACGAACCTCAGCTCCCGGCCACCGTCATCGAATCCGAATCGCACGCGCAGGTGCACCTCGTCCGCGGCCTCCTGGGGGCGCACCAGCAGCTGGCCGCTCATCCCCAGGTGGCCCACGATCGCCGTGTCGGGTCGCTCGACTCGCGGCGCGCCCCGCCCGGCGGGCGTCAGCGGCAGCCACAGGTACTTGCCACGGCGGCTGGCACACACGATGGTCCGCCCCTCGATCAGGGCGGCGAAGTCGGCCGCCCCCGCGACGTGACGTCGGATGGCACGCGGGTGCCGCACGTCGACGTGGCCGACCGTCCGGCCGCTGACCCACTCCTGCAGGCCGCGGCGCACCACCTCGACCTCGGGCAGCTCAGGCACGCCGGCCGCTCAGGGGCCGGCGGGCGCGATGCCCGGATGCTCGGCGCAGATGCGCCCGTATGCCGCCGCAGCGGCCTGCTGCTCCGCGACCTTCTTGGAGCGGCCCTGCCCCTCCCCCAGCACGTCGCCGCCGACCACGGCCTGGGCGGAGAACTCCTTGGCGTGGTCCGGCCCGACGTCCGTGACGCGGTACTCGGGCAGTCCCAGACCGGCGGCCGCGGCCACCTCCTGCAGGGAGGTCTTCCAGTCCAGCCCCGCCCCCAGCACGGCAGCGGAGTCGATGAGAGGGTCGAAGAGCCGATGGATGACGTCGCCGGCGGTGTCGATGCCCGAGGTGAGGAACACGGCCCCGAACACGGCCTCCATCGTGTCGGCCAGGATCGAGGACTTGTCCCTGCCCCCGGTGGTCTCCTCCCCCCGGCCCAGGTAGAGGAACTCGCCGAGGCCGAGGGTGCGTGCGACGTCGGCCAGCGCGCTCGCGTTCACGACCGCCGCCCGCAGCTTCGCCAGCTGCCCCTCGGGCCACTCGGGGTACCTGCGGTACAGCGTCTCGGTGACGACGATGCCCAGCACGGAGTCGCCCAGGAACTCCAGGCGCTCGTTGGTCGGCAGGCCGCCGTTCTCGTAGGCGTAGGAGCGGTGCGTGAGCGCGAGTCGCAGCAGCCCGGGATCGATCTGCGCGTGCAGGCTCTCGAGGAGCGACGAGACGTCGGGGTTCACCGGGCGGTCCCCTCCGCCACGGCGTCGATCAGGTCGGCCACCGTGGTCAGGCCGGCCAGATCGGCATCGCCCAGCATGCACGTCAGCGAACGCTCCTGCGCGGCCCTCGCGACCGCGTCCGCGAGGCAGACGACGTCCGCGGGGGTCATGCCCAGCATCGCGAGCGGGGAGTCCTCGCGCAGGCCCGCGACGGACTGGGAGTCGAAGACCCGGCGCAGCGCCTCCTCCGCGATCGCCGCATGCGTCGTGCGCTCCGACCCGGTCGTCGTCACGGGCGGGCCACCGCCGCGAGCGCCTGCTGCGTCATGCGCACCAGGTCCAGCCGCACGGCGCGGGCCGCCAGCCGCACGCAGGCGCAGATCTCCGCTGCCGAGCCGGCACCGTGGCCGATGACGGTGACCCCGTTCACGCCCAGCAGCATGCCGCCGGCGAACTCGCTCGTCGCGGTCTCGCGGATGACGACCCGGGCCGGCTCGGGATCGTCGTAGACGGCCCCGATCCGGTGGGCCGCCCAGTTCGCCGCCCCCTCGAGGCCCTTCAGCAGCACGTTGCCGGTGAAGCCGTCGGTCACGATCACCTGTGCGCGCGCGCCCAGGGTCACGTCGTTGCCCTCCACCCCACCCACATAGCGGACGCCGGCTCGCGGCAGCGACTCGGTGAACAGGTCGTGGGTCGACTTGCGCAGCCGGTCCCCCTTGCCGGGCTCACTGCCGATGGTCAGGAGTCCGACACCCGGATCGGCGATGCCCAGGGAGCGGGCATAGGCCCAGCCCGCCGTGGCGAACTGCCGAAGGACGTCAGGAGTGGCATCTGTCGCCGCTCCGGCGTCGACGAGGACCACCGGTCCCGCCAGGGCAGGCACCACGACAGCCAGGGCCGGCCGGGACATGCCCGGCTGCCGCCCCAGGCCGAGCACCGCGGCCGCGACCGCTGCCCCGGTATGGCCAACGGAGACCCACGCGTCCGCGAAGCCGCTCGAGACCAGTCCCACCGCGACCGCGACCGTGACGTCGTCGTGAGTGCGAAGGGTCGACAGCGGATTGCCGGCCATGGATGCGCCACGGCCGGCATCCACGACACGCACTGCGCCAGGCTCGACATCCCGCTCGGACAGCAGCGCACGCGCAACGTCGCCGGGACCGACCACGATCAGGTCGATGGGATCCCCGGACGTCGCGGACACCAGCTCGGCGATGGCATCAGCCACCACCGCAGGCGCGCCGTCGCCGCCCAGCAGGTCGAGGGCGACAGTGGCCAAGGCCTAGACGTCCAGGACGCGACGCTTGGCGTAGGTGCCGCAGGTCGGGCACGCGGTGTGCGCGAGGCGCTTCTCCTTGCAGCGAACGCAGGTGACCAGGGTCGGCACCGTGGTCTTCCACTGCGAACGGCGGTGACGGGTGTTGGAGCGGGAGGTCTTCCGCTTCGGAACTGGCACGGTGCTTCCTTTGCTCGGTTACTGGCTGGTCGAACGGGCAACGCCTGGGTCGTGTCGCTGCCGTCTTACTCCGCGTCCGGTTCCACGAGGGCCGTCAGGGCCGCCCATCGTGGATCGGTCGTCTCGTGCACGTGCTGCGGATCGTCCTCGAGCCGCACCCCGCAGTCGGGGCACAGGCCGAGGCAGTCCTCGCGACACAGCGGGGCCAGCGGCAGGTCGAGCACCACTGCGTCCCGAAGCGTCGGCTCCAGGTCGATCAGGTCGTCCAGGAGCTCCGGCAGCGGATCATCGGACTCATCCTCCTCCTCGATGATCGCCCCATGGGCGTCCGTCGGCGGGTATCGGAACAGCTCGGTGAGGTAGATCTCCTGGCGCCAGTCGAAGGTCTCCAGGCATCGCGAGCACTCCGCGACCACCTGGATGTCCGCCGACCCGGACACCAGGACGCCGTCGAGAACGGACTCCAATCGCAGATCCAGCTCGATTGGCGAACCCTCGGGCACCCGAGCCATGACGACGCCAAGGTCAGCCGGGGCCGGAACGTCTCGGGTCACGGTGACCATCGACCCCGGGGAACGCTGAAGGTTCCGCACGTCGATGACGAGCGGCCTTCTGGGGTCGAGGCCGGTCACAGGGACCCTCCACTTTCGGCACGGCAAACCGTGGCCTCACCAGAGGCCTCGGGCCGAAAGGCTACCGTGCGGCATCCGGATTGGCGAAAACGGTGTCAGCGGCGGTCGTCGTACTCACTGCCGCCGACGTCGATGAAGCCCGTGTCGCCGTAGGCCGCATCGTCGTACACGGGCTCGGCCGCCGGGGCCAGCTCCTGGTACATCTGGCTGCGCAGGCGCTCACGGCCCCGATCGACCGTCTGCAGGGTCTTCTGCAGCGTGATCTCGAACGTCGCCAGCTTCGCGTCGATGTAGTCGTCGGTCTCCTTGCGCATCTGGGCGGTCTCCTGGGCCGTGTGCCGCGTCACCGCGTCGGCCTCGTCGACGGCCGCCAGGTAGATCTCGTGCTCGGAGACCAGCCGGTCGGACTCCACCCGCGCCCGCTCCAGGATCCGGTCCGCCTCGCGCCGGCCGTCCTGGACGACGGCCTCGCGGTCGGCGAGCAGCTCGTCGGCCCGGTGCACGGACTCCGGCAGCAGCTGGCGGATCTCCTGGATGAGGTCCAGCACCTGCGACCTGTTGACGATGCACGAGGCCGAAAGCGGCATGGACTTGGCGTCCTCGATGAGGACGGCGAGCTCGTCGAGTCGTTCCTGAACGTCCACCCAGACTCCTTGTGGGACCGGTCGTGCTACTGCAGTGCGCGTGGTCCCATTGTGTCCGAGAGTTTCTCGCTGAGGCGGACCAACACGGTCTCGGGCACCAATCCGCTGACGTCGCCCCCGAACTTCGCCACCTCCTTGACCAGGCTCGAGGACAGGAAGCTGTACAGCGGGTTGGTGGCGATGAACAGGGTCTCGAGGCCGGCGAGGCGGTAGTTCATCTGCGACATCTGCAGCTCGTAGTCGAAGTCGCTGACCGCACGCAGGCCCTTGACGATCGCCTGGATTCCGTGCACGTGGCAGTAGTCGACGAGCAGACCGTGGAACGAGTCGACGCGGATGTTGGGGTACGGCGCCACGACCTCGCGCAGCATGTCGATCCGCTCGTCGATCGGGAACAGCCCGGCCTTCATGTGGTTGACCAGCACTGCGACGACCACCTCGTCGGCAAGCTCGGCCGCCCGCGCGAACACGTCGAGGTGACCATTGGTGACGGGATCGAACGACCCCGGGCAGACCGCAGTCTTCATCAGGTCTCCATCGCTGCGTCGTGGGTCTCCGGCGAGGAGCCGGACGATGCCTCCGCGGCCGCGGGGCGACCGTACCAAAGCGCGGTGTCCCCGTAGTGGCGCTGCCGCGCATCCGTCCAGTCCGCCGGCAGGGGACTGGCCCCGTCACGAGCCGGTCTCTCGACGACGACCCGGGCGCCATCGGCGAGCCAGCCCGCCGCGGCCAGCGCCGACAGCAGGTCGCGCAGGTCGGCGGCCGACCAGTCGTAGGGCGGGTCGGCGAAGCACAGGTCGGCTCCGCCCGCGGGCGCAGGCTCACCGGCCAGCCGCCGGGCATCCCGCAGGATCACCCGGGCTCCGGGGCAGCCGACGGCGGCGATGTTGGCCTCCAGGACCTTCACCGCCGGCCTCGAGCTCTCCACGAGGAAGGCCGCTGCCGCGCCACGGCTGAGCGCCTCGAGGCCGAGGGCGCCGGTGCCGGCGAACAGGTCGAGGACCCGCAGCCCTGCCCAGCCGCGGCTCGCTGCGACCAGCTCGCTGTCCAGGGCGGAGAAGAGCGACTCGCGCACGCGATCGGAGGTGGGACGGGTGCCCGTGCCGGGCACGGCCAGGCGCCTGCCGCGGGCCACGCCGGCGATGATCCGGGTCATCCGGCCCTCCCTGCGGTCACGCCTTGTCCAGGAACTCGGACTGGTCCTCGCGGACGAGGTACTCCACCGCGTCGGCGAGGGCCGGATGGGCTTCGAGGCCGGGATCCTGCTCGACCACGGCGCGCGCGGCCGAGCGGGCGTCGAGGATGAGCTGCTCGTGCCGGCTGACCTCGAGAAGGCGCAGCGAGCTGCGCCGCCCCGACTGGGAGCTGCCCAGCACGTCTCCCTCGCGGCGCATGTCCAGATCGGTGTCGGAGAGCGAGAAGCCGTCCGTCGTCAGGGCGACGGCGTCCAGCCGCCGACGTCCCGGCGAGCCGGGCACCGCTCCCGTCACCAGCAGGCACAGTCCCGGCAGGCCTCCGCGGGCCACGCGGCCCCGCATCTGGTGCAGCTGCGAGATCCCGAAGCGCTCCGCGTCCATGATCACCATCATGGTCGCCGCGGGCACGTCGACCCCGACCTCGATCACCGTCGTCGACACCAGCACGTCGATCCCGTCCGGCGCCCCGATGTCGGCGAACCGGCGCATGACGTCGTCCTTCTCCTCGCCGGACATGCGGCCGTGCATGACCCCGACGCGCACCCCCGACAGCTCGCCCTCGGCCAGGCTGCGGGCCAGCGGCAGGACGGAGGTCATCTCGGAAGCCTGGACGCCGTCGTCGGCGCCCTCGTCGATGAAGTCCGCCTCGAAGGCGGTCACGTCGTCCTGCGGCCCGATCCGGGGGCAGACGACGAAGACGCGGTGCCCCTTGGCCACCTCCTCGCGCGCCCGCGTCCAGGCCCGGTCCACGTGGGTCGGGTGCTCGCGGCGCGACACGACGTGGGTCGTGATCGGCGCCCGGCCCGCAGGCAGCTCGGACAGCGTGGAGACGTCGACGTCGCCGAAGACGGTCATCGCGATCGTCCGCGGGATCGGGGTGGCCGTCATGACCAGGACATGCGGTCGCGAGCCATCGCGCGCCTTGGTCGCCAGGGCCGCCCGCTGCTCGACCCCGAAGCGGTGCTGCTCGTCGACCACGACGAGGGCCAGGTCGTGGAAGTCGACGTGCTCCTGCAGGAGGGCGTGCGTCCCGATGACGATGCCAGCATCCCCAGTCACGATCTCGAGCAGTTCCCCCCTGCGCCTGGTGACCGACTGAGAACCGGTGAGCAGGGCGACCCGGGTGGCCACGTCGGCGCCTCCGAGCTGGCCCTGCCGCCCGAGGGGGCCCAGCAGCTCGCTGATGGACCGGAAGTGCTGGGAGGCGAGGACCTCGGTCGGCGCCAGCAGCGCCGCCTGCCCGCCAGCGTCGACGACCCTGAGCATCGCCCGCAGGGCGACGACCGTCTTGCCGCTCCCCACGTCTCCCTGCAGCAGCCGATGCATCGGGTGGTCGTTGGCCAGGTCGCTCTCGATCTCGGCGGACACGGCCAGCTGGCCCGCCGTCAGGGTGAAGGGCAGTCGCGCGTCGAACGCGGTCTCCAGCGGGCTGCTGGGCGGCACCCGCCGAGTCGCGGGAAGGGCCCTGACCGCCAGTCGGCGCTGGGCCAGCACCACCTGGAGCACGAACGCCTCCTCGAAGCGCAGTCGCTCCGTCGCCCTGTCGACATCGGCCTGGCCGGTCGGACGGTGGATGCCCCAGAAGGCGTCCGTCAGGCTGCACAGCCCCCGTTCGGCGAGGACCTCGCGCGGAATCGGCTCGGGCAGCTCGCCCATCGACTCCAGGAGCATGCCGATCGCCTTCTGGAGCTGCCACGACGTGACGGACTTCGCGGACGGGTAGATGGGCAGCAGGGCGCCCGCGAACTCCAGTGCCGCGAGCGGATCCTCCTCGACGCCGTCGGGCAGGAGGATGAACTCCGGGTGCGTCAGCTGTGCGACGCCGCGGAAGCGCGTGACCTGGCCCGAGAACAGGCCCCTGCGGCCGGCCCGGAGCTCGCCCTCCCGCCACTTCTGGTTGAAGAAGGTCAGCGACATCGACTCCCGCCCGTCGGTGACCACCGCCTCCAGGATCGTGCCGCGGCGCTGCCGCATCGGCCGCACCGTCACCGAGCGGACCTCGGCCACGACGGTGGCCTGCTCCCCCTCCCGCAGCGAGGACAGCTCGGTCAGCTCGCCCCGCGCCGCGTAGCGCCTCGGGTAGTGGCGCAGGAGGTCCTCCACGGTCTCCAGGCGCAGTGCCCTGGCCAGTGCCGTGGCCGTCCGCCCGCCGACGGCGGCGGACAGCCGCTGGCGCAGGAACGGATCACTCGGGCTCACTCCACGCCCATGATGATCGGCCAGAGCGGCTGGCCGCCCGGGCAGACGGCGACCTCGATGAGCGGGTAGCCCTCGGCGAGCCAGGCGGGCAACTCGTCGGTGAGCTCGTCCGACGCATCGATTCCGGTGACGAGGGTCACGAGCTCACCGCCGATGGCGAGCATCCGCTCGAGGATGTCGCGGGCCACCTCGGCGACGTCGCCTCCCACCGAGACGATGTCCCCGTCGACCAGGCCCAGCACGTCGCCGATCTCGCAGGGCCCCACGGTCGTCAGGGCCCTCCTGCTCGCCACGGTGACCGCCGCGTAGCGGGTCGCCCCTGCCGCCCGCGTCATCGACACCACGTCCCGGTCGAAGCGCATCGACGGATCATGCACCGCGACGGCCGCAAGAGTCTGCACCACGGACCTGGTCGGGATCACCGAGACGCGCAGCCCCTCCCTGCGCCCCTGGTCGGCAGCCGACTCCGCCACTGCCCGGGTGTCCTTGTCGCTGGGCAGGACGATCACCTCCGAGGCATGGGTCAGGCGGACCGCGTCGAGGATCTCCCCCATCGAGGGTCGCTGGCGGGCTGCGGCCGGAACCACGTGCACGCCCGCCCGTCGCAGGACATCGGCCACGCCCGGCCCGTGGGTCACGGCGACGACCGCGCGGGTACCGATGCGTTCCGACGCCCGGAGAACCGGCTCGAGATGGGTGATGCGGATCCGGTGCGGATGGCCGGCCCGGAGGGCGGCCTCCACCGCCGCGCCCGCGTCGTCGACGTGCACGTGGACATTCCACAGCAGGTCCCCACCGACGACGACGAGGCTGTCGCCGAGAGCGTCGAGCTCCGCGCGGAGCACGTCGACCGGGCCGGCCGGCGCGTCGAGGAGGAACATCACCTCGTAGGCCGGGCCGCCGTAGTGGGTCGTCGCATCGTGGTCGAGCGGTCGCGGCAGGGGTGAATGCGGCCCGACGCTGATGCCGGCTCGCTGGATGCCCGACATGACCTCCGCCAGCGCATCGAGGACGACGACGAGGCCGCGACCGCCCGCGTCTACGACCCCGGCCAACCGGAGCGACTCCAGCATCTGGGGCGTGCGGGCCAGCGCCTCCTGCGCCCCCTGCGCCGCCGACGCGATCACTGCCGACGCGTCGACGATCCCGGCGTCGAGAGCACCCTGGGCGGCATCGGCCGCAGCCCGGGCGACGGTCAGGATGGTGCCCTCGACCGGACGCGCGACCGCCTGGTAGCTGAGGTCCGCGCCCCGGCGCAGCAGCCGCTGGACGGCGGGGCCGTCGAGCTCCTGGCCGTCCCGCAGGCCGGACAGCACCTCGCTGGTGCCGCGCAGGATCTGGGAGAGGATGACGCCCGAGTTGCCTCGCGCCCCAAGCAGGGCGCCGGACGACATCGCCTTCGCGACCTGGTCGACCCCCGGCGCGGGCTCGGCCGGCGCACCGGGGGGCCAGCACCGATCGACGAACTCGCAGGCGGACTCCATCGTCAGGTACAAGTTGGTGCCCGTGTCACCGTCCGGCACGGGGAAGACGTTGAGCGCATCGATGTCGGACCGGGCATCGCCCAGGCCGCTCAGGGCCCGGTACGCCCAGTCCCTGACCAGGGCGGACGAGACGATGGTGACCACCGCACGACTCCCTTCGCGCCCATCCGACGCTGCCGACCGTACCCTCAATTTGGGTGACGGACGGGCGCTCGGCTACCCTTGAGCCTCGCGGCACTCATGGCCGCCGAACATCGACCCTCGAGCAAGTCTTCTGAAGGAGTGCACCGTGGCTGCCAACTGCGACGTCTGCGGCAAGGGCCCAAGCTTCGGGCACAGCATCTCGCATTCGCACCGCCGTACCAAGCGTCGCTGGAACCCGAACATCCAGCGGATCCGCACCAAGATCGGCGGCACGCCCCAGCGAGTGAACGCCTGCGCGGCCTGCATCAAGGCCGGCAAGGTCGCCAGTCCCTGAGCACAGACCACCAGGAAGCGCCGTCGGCCCAGCCGGCGGCGCTTCCTGTCGTGCCATGCGTCAGAAGTGCCGGTGGCCGCCAGCCTCCGAACGGGGGGCGCCGTCGACCGTGACCTGCGCCTCCCCGTCCGTGACCGCGCCGATGCGGGTGAAGCCCTGGGGCAGCGGTGTCCCGGCAGGAAAGGTCGCCAGCAGCGCATGGTCGTCGCCGCCGGTGAGCATCCACTCGCGGGGGTCGACGTTGTAGGCGGCCGCGGCGGCCTGGATCGGATCGGGGATCAGCCAGTCCGCCGTGTCGATCTCGATCCGCACACCCGAGGCCACGGCCACGTGCCGCGCGTCGGCCACCAGACCGTCGCTCAGGTCGATCATCGACGTGGCCCCCGCCTCGGCGGCCAGGATGCCGGCCGCATAGGGCGGCTGCGGGTAACGGTGGGCGTCCACGAGCACCTTGGGCGACTTGAACCCCCGGGTCAGGAGTGCCAGGCCAGCGGCGGCCCAGCCGAAACGGCCGGCGACGGCGAGCACGTCACCCGCCCCGGCTCCCGACCGGAGCACCGGGGCGCGGCCCTCCAGGTCGCCCAGGGCGGTCACGCTGATGACCACCTGCGGGGCCTCCACGACGTCGCCGCCGACGAGCACCGCACCCGCCAGTGCCGCCTCCTCGCGCAGCCCAGCGGTGCAGCTGACGGCCCAGGCCGCTGGCAGGTCACCAGGAGCCCCGAAGCCCACGACCAGCGAGGTCGGCCGGGCCCCCATCGCCGCGACGTCCGCGAGCGACGCGCCCGCGGCGCGACGACCGACGTCGACTGCGGTGGACCAGTCGCGGCGGAAGTGCCTGCCCTCGACGAGCATGTCGCACGTGACGACCACGCGGCCATCGGGCGCGACGACGACGGCGGTGTCGTCGCCCGGCCCGACCAGCACTCCTGGGGGCAGCTCGGCGCCCGCCGTGATGCGTCCGATGAGGGCGAACTCGCCCAGGTCATGCAGGGTTCCACCGCTGCTGCTCGTCATGGACGGTAGTCTCGCAGGCATGACGACCGTTCAGGCATATGTGCTGATCCAGACCGAGGTCGGCAAGGCAGCCACCGTGGTGCAGGCGATCCGCGACATCGTCGGCGTCACTCTCGCGGAGGACGTGACGGGACCCTACGACGTGATCGTGCGCGCCGAGGCCCGCACGGTCGACGAGCTCGGGAAGCTGGTCGTCGCGCGCATCCAATCGGTGCCCGGCATCACGCGAACCCTCACCTGCCCGGTCGTGAACCTCTGACGGTTCCGCACGGCGCGGGATCGGCCTTGATGGTCGCTCCGGGCCAGCAGGGCACCGGCCGGTCGCGCGAGGATGGCGCCCACGAGGTGCCCAATGGCCTCAGTGCAGTCCCGTGCCCTTGCGCAGGGCGTCTGCCACCAGCCGGTCCACCAGGTCGGGGTACGCCACACCGGTCGCCGCCCACATGCGCGGGTACATCGAGATCGACGTGAAGCCCGGCATCGTGTTGACCTCGTTGACGACGATCGTGCCGTCGCGCCGCACGAAGAAGTCGGCCCGGGCCAGACCGTCGCAGCCGAGCGCGTCGAAGGCCTGCACGGCCATCTCGCGCACGCGGTCCTCGACACCGTCCGGCAGGTCGGCCGGGACCACCAGGGTCGCGGAGTCGTCGAGGTACTTCGCCTCGAAGTCGTAGAACTCGTGCCGCTCGTTGACGATGATCTCCGCGCAGCGGCTCGCGCGCGGAGTCCCGTCCGCGTCGACGAGCACGCCGCACTCGACCTCGCGGGCCCGCTCGACCGCCGCCTCCACGATGACGCGCGGGTCGTGCTTGCGGGCCGACTCGATCGCCTCCCGGAGGGTCTCGGCGTACTTGACCTTGACGATGCCCAGGGACGACCCCGCCCGCGCCGGCTTCACGAATGCCGGCAATCCCAGTTCGGCGACGCGGTCGAGCGCGCCCGCCGCGTCGCAGCGCCATTGGCGGTCGGTGATCACGACGTACCTGCCGACGTCGAGCCCGGCCTCCGCCAGCGTGGCCTTCATGAAGCCCTTGTCCATGGCGACCGCGGAGGCCAGCACGCCCGAGCCGACATACGGCACGCCCATGGTCTCGAGCAGACCCTGAACGGTGCCGTCCTCGCCCCACGGCCCGTGCAGGACGGGGAAGACGACGTCGACGTCCAGGCTGGCCGTCAGGTCGGCGGCCGGGGCTGCAGCCGACACCTCCGGCAGCGGGCCGTTCTGCTCGAGGATGCCCAGGCTGCGCTCAGCGTTCTGGACCCACCGGCCGTCCCGCCCGATGCCGACGGCCGTGACCTCGTACCTCGCCGGGTCGAGGGCCTCGACGATCGACCGTGCGCTGATGCAGGAGATCGCGTGCTCACTGCTGCGCCCCCCCAGGATGACGGCCACGCGGGTGCGGTTCACGGCACGACCGTATCCTCCCGGCCCGGGCGTGCGCGCTAGGGTCAGGCTGTGCCGCCGACTCCCCCGCCGCCTCCCGACGAGTCAGGGGCCGACGCGCTCTCCGTCGAGACGATCGTGGTCAGCGCCGGGCGCCCCGCTCCCGGACCCGACCAGCCCCTCAACACCCCGATCGTGCCCGCCTCGTCCTTCCACGCGGGCGGGACCGTCGAGTACGCCCGGGAGTTCGCGCCCACCACGAGCGCCCTGGAGGCGGCCATCGGCGCGCTCGAGGGCGGCACCGCCATCGCGTTCTCGTCGGGGATGGCCGCAGCCAACGCGGTCATGGACCTCATCCCGCCCGGGGCCGTCGTCGTCGCTCCGAGTGCCGCGTACACGGGCGTGGCCGTCCGGCTTCGCGAACTGGCCGGCCTCGGCCGCATCGAACTGCGGGTGGTCGAGGCCGACGATACGGCCGCCGTCGTGCGGGCCTGCGAGGGCGCCTTCCTCCTGTGGCTGGAGTCGCCGACCAATCCGCTCATGCAGGTGGCCGACCTGCCCGCCTGCATCGAGGCGGCGCATGCCGCCGGCGCCCTGTCCCTCGTCGACAACACGTTCGCCACCCCACTGCTGCAGACGCCGCTGGGCCTGGGGGCCGACGTGGTCCTGCACAGCGTCACCAAGGGGCTCAGCGGCCACTCGGACCTGCTCATGGGTGCCCTGGTGGCCCGCGACCCCGACCTCGCCGAGCGGCTGCGCATCCGCCGCGTCCTGCTGGGCGCCGCCCCGAGCGCCTTCGACTGCTACCTCGCGCTGCGGGGCCTTCGCACGCTCGCGGTGCGGGTGGAGCGCGCCCAGGCCAGCGCGCGCGAGATCACCGGTCGACTGGCCGGGCACCCCGGCATCGACACCGTCCGCTATCCCGGCTTCGGCACCATGGCGGCCATCGACGTGGCCGGAGGCGAGCGGGCCGCGGACGCCCTCTGCGGAGCGGTCCGCGTGTGGACGTTCGCCACGAGCCTGGGTGGCGTGGAGTCGCTGCTGGAACGCCGACGTCGCTGGCCCCTGGAGAGTCCCCGGGTGCCGGCGGGACTGGTACGCCTGTCCTTCGGGATCGAGGGCGTCGAGGACCTGTGGAAGGACCTCGATCGGGCCCTTCGCGTCGCCACCGCCTGACCCGGAGCTGGCCTACTGCGACAGGGCGCCCGTGTTCAGCACGGGAGTGACTCCATGCCAGCGGCTGCCAGTCGCGATCCCAGGTCCGACCTGTACACGGTGGCGACCATCGCGGCAAGGACGGTATTCCGGGACGCGGATAGTATTCCGAATTGAACGAGCCGACGAGCAGCAGCCTCGCCCCGAAAGGTCCTGTCCGGATGCCCGCAACCCGCCCCAGGACTTGCGCAGGCTGCCACGCCCCGTCAAGGGCCTGGATCGTTGGCCCGGCCCTTTGGCGGGCGATACGGGTCGGCTCGCGCGGGGGACCGAATCCGCAGATGGCGTGGTCTTCTGCCATCTGGCGGGGTGTACTGGTCGGCGCGGCGGTCTTGGCTGGTGCTGCGCTTGGTGAGCTTGGGTACGGCGCGGCGGCGGGGTTCGGTCTGCTCAATGTGGCACTGATCCCAGCGGGCATCGGACGTTCGACCCTGACGAGGGTCTGCCTGGGTCTGGTTCCGCTGGCTGCCTTGGCTGCGTTCTTCTCAGTCCTTGTGGCTGGGACCTGGTGGCAGCTGCTGCTGCTTCCTGTCCTCGGATACCTCTTCGGGTCGCTGGGAGGTCGTGGGCTCGCAGCGCTCAATCTCACGATTGGCCCACTTGCGAGTGCGATTGGGCTCAGTGGCGCCGCGGGGACGCCAGAGCAGGCCTGCCTGAATGCCATGTTCCTCATGTCCGGCGGTGCGGTGGGCGCAGTGCTGCTCGTTGCCGCTTGGCCGCGGGAACGATTGACGGCAATGAGAAGGAGCACCGCCACTGCACTGCATCGCGTCGGCGCGATGGCAAGGGCAGGCCCTGATGCGCAAGTTGAACTTCGGGCTGCACAGGATTGGTTCGACGCCGTGGCCATGATGGAGCGCGTCGACTTACGCCCGTCACAGAGGGACTTCTTTGACCGGCTACTTGCGGTCAGCGCCTCGCTGAGACTCGTGGTTTCGCGGCTTCAGGCAAGTGAGGAACTTGGCGTTGTCCCCGCTTCCATGCTTGCGGCGCGGTTGCGCCGAGTTGCTCAAGCGATCACGCATCCCAGCGTCAGGCCCCGACTCGCTGATCAGCCCTTGTCAGCTCTGCCCGAACCGCTTATCTCGGTGGTTGGTGAACTCGAGGCCATTGTCCATCGCGGAATCGGCCGGCCGCTCGAAGTCGGATCCGCGGCGCTGACAGTCCACAATGAGCAACCTGCTGCCGGGTATCCGGATGAGTCGGGGTCCAGGACTTCCGTGCTCACCGCGTTGCGTCCTGGATCTCCGACCGGTCGCGGAGGCGTCCGCGTTGCGCTCGCGATCGCGATCGCAACCTGCGTCTCGTTGTGGCTCGAGATCGGACATGGCTACTGGATCGCCATGGCAGCCGCAATGGTCATGCAGCCAGATTTCGCATCAACGCTGCAGCGTTGCACCTTGCGCATCGGTGGAACGATTGCGGCGGTCGTGATCGTCGGTGTGACGATATCCATCGCAGGACCGCTGCCGTGGGTCTACGCGGCGCTCGTGGCTCTGGCAGCGCCATTCATGCTGCGGTGGGTAGCGGCGAACGCGTTTCTGTCAGCGATGGCAATCGCTTGCACAATGCTGATGCTTTCCGAGGCGGCCGGGCCATCGCCGCAATTGCCCGGTTTGCGGCTGGTGAACACTATCGTCGGCTGCGCAATCGCGTTGGCCGTGTTCGTTGCCGTTCCGAGCTGGCAACGAACGCGGCTTCGCCCGGCTCTGCGCCGAATGGTGGCCGAACAGTCAGAGTGGACGTCGACGGTACTCAACGGCGTCATGTCCAGGAACGCGTTCGATCCCGTTGTCAGCCGCCGCCTGGCATCGCAATCTCGGCGAGCCGTCACTGATGCGCGCGCCACGACTGAAGCGGTCCTGATCGAGCCGCACGGTGCCGACGTCAACGCCGACGCTGGATTTGCCCTGCTCGTGGCGACTGAGGGACTGGGCATTCTCACCCTGGCACTTGAATCAGTGATGCTGGCAGGCGGTCCGAGACTGTTGCCTTCCGAAGCAGCGGCGCACGCTCACGTGATATCTGCACAACTCGTCAAGGCGTGCGAATCGCTCGAGGCTGAGCTTCAACTTGACGGGGATCTCGACGCTGAGCGGCAACTCGACCGGATTGGCGAGAGTCCCGCGGCTGACGCCACTGGGGAGTCGGTGCTGCTGTCCAAGATTGCTGTGGCGTCGCGAAACGTGGCGAGTGCCGCCGCCGAGTTCAGCTCGACTCCGATTTCGCCTGAACCCCGTCCGCATCCCATGGGACATCATCCCGGCGCGTGAGCATGCTCCCCTCGATTCCGACGGGCCGGTCTGCGGCTCGGGGCCAGGGCGACCGGCTCCGGAAAGGAAAGGACAAACACCCGCTCGCCAGATGGCCTGTCGATCAGTGCCGCCGGGCCTCAGTCCCCGAGCAGGCTCTCCGCCTTGGTGTCGCGCGACATGAACGTCGACACCATCATCCTCGGCGAGCGCCCGTGGTACAGGACCTCGACGATCTGCTCGGTGATGGGCAGGTCCACCCCGTTCTGCCGGCCGAGCTCGAGGATCGGCTGGCAGCTGCGGTAGGCCTCGCAGGTCTGGCTGGTGGCCGCGATGGTCTCCTCGACCGTGAGGCCCCGACCGAGGTTGAAGCCGAACGTGCGGTTCCGCGACAGCGGCGAATGGCAGGTGGCGACGAGGTCGCCCACCCCCGCCAGCCCCTGGAAGGTGAGCGGATCAGCGCCCAGGGCCACGCCGAGCCGCGCCATCTCGGCCAGCCCTCGGGTGATCAGCGAGGCCTGCGAGTTCTCACCCAGGCCCATCCCGGCGGCAAGCCCGTTGGCGAGCGCGATGACGTTCTTCACCGCGCCGCCGATCTCCGTGCCGATCACGTCGGTCGTCCAGTACGGCCGGAAGTAGTCGGTCGTGCAGGCATCCTGCAGGCGACGGGCGCTGGCCTCGTCTGCGCAGGCGACGGTGGTCGCCGCCGGCTGCCGCTCGGCGATCTCGCGCGCCAGGTTGGGTCCGGACACAACCGCGACGCGGTGCGAGTCCACGCCAGCCGCCTCGCGCATGACCTCGCTCATGCGCTTGGTCGTCCCCAGCTCGATGCCCTTCATGAGGCTGACAAGCACCGCGTCGGACTCGATCGCCGCAGCCCAACCGGTGAGATTCGCGCGGAGCACCTGGGCCGGCATCGCGAGGACGACGAGCGTCGCGCCCGCGAGCGCCTGCTGCGGATCCGTCGTCGCCGTGATGCGCTCCGGCAGTGCGATCCCTGGGTGATAGGCCTCATTGCGATGTCGGTCGTTGATGTCGTCCGCGATGCGCGCGTCCCGACCGCAGATGACCACGTCGCTGCCCGCATCGGCGAGCACCATGCCGAAGGCCGTCCCCCACGAGCCGCTGCCCATGATCGCCACTCGTGTCATCCGGAGCCCCTCTCGTGTCGCGATCGGCCGGCGGTTCGGCGGTTCATTCTGCCGGTCACGCCTTCCTCCCGTCGGACCCCGGTCGCGGCCCGGCCTCCGGGCGGCGCCTCATGTCGAAGCGCACCGCGGGTGGCTGCTCGTCGCGCAGCCCGGCGACCAGGGCCGTGATGGCGTCCATCAGGCGATCGGCCGCGATGGCCAGCGTCGCGGCATCCGGCTCCGGCCCGGCCAGGTCCGAGAGGTCCACCGGCGGGCCCACCGCCACCCTGATCCTCTTGCGTGGCAGCAGCCGAAGCTCCTTCTTGTACGGACCCATGACGTCCTGGGAGCCCCACTGCGCCATCGGGTACAGGGGTCGCCCGGTGGCGAGGGCGATGCGTACGGCTCCCGTCTTGCCGCTCATCGGCCACAGGCCGGGGTCGCGGGTGATCGTGCCCTCGGGGTAGATGACGACGCACTCGCCTCCATCGAGGGCCGCGACGGCCTCACGGACCGCGGCACCGGCCTCGACCGTCTCCCGGTAGACCGGAATCTGCCCGGCATGGAACAGGATCCGGCCGATGACGGGGATCCGGAACACCGACTCCTTGCCCAGGAACCGTGGCGGGCGGTCGGCCTCCCACAGCGCGTACGCCACCACGAAGGGATCGAACCAGGAGGTGTGGTTGGGAGCCACGATGATGCCGCCCTCGGCCCGCGTGAGCTGCTCGACTCCAGTCCGCTCCCACGTGACCAGAGTGCTCATCGGTGGCCACAGCAGGGCCACTGCGAGACGGAAGGAGAAGCCCAGCTCCTGCCTGCGACGGATGCGCGGAGCGCGTGCCATGCCACCTCCCTCGGACTCCGCGAGAGTAGCCTCAAATGGCCGCGGCCGTGGGCCAACCGCCGGGTGGCGGGGCCACCTCCGGCTGCTGATTGGATGACCGCGTGACCGAGCCAGGACCGCTGCGCGAGCGATGGACGGTGGTCCTGCCCGTCAAGGCCCTGTCGGTTGCCAAGTCGAGGCTCGGCCCAGGAGCAGGCCCCTGCCTCGAGTCCCTGGCGCTGGCCCTCTTCCAGGACACGGTTGCCGCGGTCCGCGCCTGCCCATCAGTCGGCTCGGTGATCGTGGTGACTCGCGACGATCGCGTCGCCACCTGGGCGGCCGATCACGGCTGCCGGGCCGTCGACGACTCGCGGCACCCGGGCATCAACGCCGCCGCACGGTGGGGTGCCGGCTTCGCAGCCGAGGGGTCCGGGATCGCGGTCCTCGTATCCGACCTCCCATGCCTGAGCGCGGCAGCCCTCGATGCGGTCCTCGCCCTGGGCGCAGGGCACGACCTGTCGTTCCTCGCGGACGCCGACGGTACGGGCACGACCATGTGGCTGGCTGCCGCCGGCCAGCCCGTCGAGCCGCGCTTCGGCCCGCAGTCGCGCGCGGCGCATCGGGCGGCGGGCCATGCCGACCTGGTGGAGGATGCGGCGGCGGACCCGGCACTGCTCGCGCGTGCGCGACGCGACGTCGACACCCAGGCCGATCTCGTCGCCGCGGCCCGGCTGGGCCTCGGCGACGCGACCGCGGCGGCGCTGGCTCAGCGTCCGCCCAGCGATCGCTGAGCCGGCTCGCCGCACGTCGAAGGGGCCCCCACCAGATGGTGAGGGCCCCTTCGATCGAACTGGACCGGGTTGCGGTCTACTTCTTGGCAACGGCCTTCTTGACCGGCGCGGCCTTCTTCACGGGTGCGGCCTTCTTCACGGGCGCAGCAGCCTTCTTGACCGGTGCGGCCTTCTTCACGGGCGCAGCAGCCTTCTTGACCGGTGCCGCCTTCTTCACGGGCGCAGCAGCCTTCTTGACCGGTGCCGCCTTCTTCACCGGCGCAGCAGCCTTCTTGACCGGTGCCGCCTTCTTCACGGGCGCAGCAGCCTTCTTGACCGGTGCCGCCTTCTTCACCGGCGCAGCAGCCTTCTTGACCGGTGCCGCCTTCTTCACCGGGGGCTTGGCGACGATCTTCTTCGCGCCGGACACGACGGCCTTGAACTCCGCACCCGGGCGGAACTTCGGCAGCTTCGTGGCCTTGATCTTCACGGTCTCGCCCGTGCGCGGGTTGCGTCCGAGCCGCGCCTTGCGGGCCTGGCTCTCGAAGACGCCGAAGCCGCTCACGGCGACCTTCTCGCCACGCACGACTGCACGCTTGGTCTCGTCGATGAACGCCTCGATGATCTCGGTGACGTCCCGCTTGCTGTGGTCGAATCGCGCCGCCACTGCATCAATAAGTTCGGCCTTGTTCACAGGAAAACCCCTCCGGAGGGTGTCAGTCACGGCCGGTTGGCCGGTTGTGACAAGGCTAGCCCCTCAAGGGGGTCCAACGGAAACGCCACGCCGTCCAATCCCGTTGCCCTGCAACGGGATTCTTCCAATGAAGCCGAAGGTGACCTAGGTCACGGGCAACGTGGTCGGCTTGAAGTCCGGTCGGCCTGCCTCGAAGGCCGTGATGTCGGACTCGTGGGTCAGCGTGATGCCGGTGTCATCCAGGCCTGCCATCAGCCGCCAGCGCACGTAGTCGTCGACGTCGAAGTCCGCCACGACGCCGCCCGCGCGCACCTGACGGGCCTCGAGATCCACGGTTACCGACACTGTCGGATCCGCCTCGATCACCGCCCAGAGCTCCTCCACGACGTCCTGTGGCACCTGCGCGGTCAGCAGTCCGCCCTTGCCCGAGTTGCCCCGGAAGATGTCCGCGAATCGCGACGACAGCACGACGGCGAATCCGTAGTCCTGCAGTGCCCACACGGCGTGCTCGCGCGACGAACCGGTCCCGAAGTCGGGTCCCGCAACCAGGATGGAGGCCCCCGCATACTGCGGCTGGTTGAGCACGAAGGCGGGGTCCCTGCGCCAGGCGGCGAAGAGCCCGTCCTCGAAGCCGTGCCGAGTGATCCGCTTCAGGAACTCGGCCGGGATGATCTGGTCGGTATCGACGTTGCTGCGGCGCAGCGGAATCGCCGTGCCCGTGTGGACCGTGAACTTCTCCATGGCTATCTCCGTTCCGTCTCAGGCGACCGGGGAGAGGTCGGTTGGCGAGGACAGTCGACCCCTGACGGCCGTGGCCGCGGCGACTGCGGGCGACACGAGGTGCGTACGGCCGCCGGGACCCTGCCGGCCCTCGAAATTGCGGTTCGACGTCGACGCGCTGCGCTCCCCAGGTGCAAGCTTGTCGGGGTTCATCGCCAGGCACATCGAGCACCCGGCCTCGCGCCAGTCGGCTCCGGCCGCGAGGAAGACGTCGTCCAGCCCCTCCTGCTCCGCCTGCAGCTTCACCCGGACGGACCCGGGCACGATGAGCATGCGCACCGAATCCGCGACCCTACGGCCGGCGAGGACCTCCGCGACCACGCGCAGGTCCTCGATACGCCCGTTGGTGCAGGAGCCGACGAACACCGTGTCCACGGCGATGTCGCGGAGCGGCATCCCAGGCGTGAGCGCCATGTACTCCAGCGCGCGCTCGATCGCGACGCGATCCACCTCGTCGCGAGCGTCGTCCGGCGACGGCACGGCGGCCGAGAGCGGCAGGCCCTGCGCGGGGTTCGTGCCCCATGTGACGAAGGGGGCCAGTGCCGACGCGTCGATGACGACCTCCGCATCGAAGGCCGCGTCGTCGTCCGAGCGCAGCGTCTCCCAGTAGGCCACGGCAGCATCCCAGTCGGCACCCACCGGGGCGTGCGGACGACCCTTCAGGTACTCGAAGGTGGTCTGGTCCGGACCGACCATGCCCGCACGCGCACCTGCCTCGATCGACATGTTGCACAGGGTCATGCGACCCTCCATCGACAGCGCGCGAATGGCCGACCCGCGATACTCCAGGACGTGGCCCTGGCCGCCGCCGGTGCCGATCTGCGCGATGACAGCGAGCGTGATGTCCTTGGCGCTCACGCCGGCAGGCACCTCGCCCTCGACCGTGATAGCCATGGTCCTGAAGGGCTTCAGCGGCAGTGTCTGCGTAGCGAGGACATGCTCGACCTCGCTGGTCCCGATGCCGAAGGCGAGGGCGCCGAAGGCCCCGTGGGTCGACGTGTGCGAGTCGCCGCAGACGACGGTCATGCCGGGCTGCGTCAGGCCGAGCTGCGGCCCGACCACGTGCACGATGCCCTGCTCCACGTCCCCGAGCGAGAACACCGGCACGCCGAACTCCGCGCAGTTGCGCGCGCAGCGCGTCGACCTGTGCCCGGGAGATCGGGTCGACGATCGGCACGTCGATGTCCTTCGTCGGGACGTTGTGGTCCTCGGTCGCGAGCGTCAGGTCCGGACGGCGGACCGGGCGCCCGGTCGAGCGCAGCCCGTCGAAGGCCTGCGGGCTGGTGACCTCGTGCACGAGGTGCAGGTCGATGTAGAGCAGGTCAGGCTCGCCCTCGGCGCTGCGGACCACGTGATCCGTCCAGACCTTCTCCGCCAGTGTTCGTCCCACGGCACCTCCCACGTCGGTTCTGATTCGCCAGGCTTCGGCACGTCGTGCTTGACATCCCACTATGTGAGACAGCAATATCACTTCGTGGACAATGGTAGCGGAGTCGGAGTGGTCGACAAGACGGTGGCCCTGCTGGATGCGGTGAGCGCCGGTCCGGCCGCCCTGTCGGACCTGGTGGAGCGCACCGGCCTTGCCCGTCCGACCGCGCATCGGCTCGCCGTCGCGCTCGAGCACCACGGGCTGCTCGCGCGCAGACGGCGACGGGCGATTCCGGCTCGGCAGCCGCCTGCTGCGGTGGGCGGGCGAGACCGACCCCCTGCTCCCCCTGTCGCAGCGAGCCGTGGCAGCACTGCGGGACCGCACCAACGTCAGCGCGCAGGTGTACCGGCGCCAGGGCGACAGCCGACTGTGCGTCGCGGCGGCCGAGCCCGCGTCGGGACTGCGCGACGGCGTGCCGGTCGGGGCCGTGCTGTCGATGCAGGCCGGTTCCGCGGCCCAGGTGCTGGTGGCGTGGCTGGCCCCCGACGAACGCCGTCGCTGCCTTCGGGGGGCGGCCTTCACCGCCGCCGACCTCACGCGCACCCGTACACGCGGGTGGGCGCACAGCGTTGCCCAGCGGGAGCCCGGAGTGGCCTCCCTGTCGGCGCCCATCCACGATGCGCAGGGCGACGTAATCGCGGCGCTGAGCATCTCGGGCCCGGTCGACCGGCTCGCCCATCCCCCGGCGGCGCAGGTCACCGCGCTGCTCGACGGAGCACGATCGCTGAGCGCGTCCCTCCCATGACCAGCCCCGCCGACCTTGAGGTTGGCGGGGAATTCCGCAGCAAGACACCCGCCAACCTCAAGGTCGGCAAGCAAAGAGGGCCCCCGGCAAGCCGGGGGCCCTCTTCTCGTAGCCCCGACGGGATTCGAACCCGCGCTACCGCCTTGAGAGGGCGGCGTGCTAGGCCACTACACAACGGGGCCGAGCTCCGGCGCCGTGGCGCCGGTCGAACATGACACACGGCCGCTTGCGCGACCGTGTTGTCGCTGGGGTACCAGGACTCGAACCTAGACTAACTGAACCAGAATCAGTTGGGCTGCCAATTACCCCATACCCCAAGGCTGCCGATTGCTCGGCTTTTGTCTGGCTCAGGAAGTATAGACCAGACCCCCGCGCGACTTTCGCCGGCTCCTA
>CAVZPI010000022.1:0-113515 GCA_963777085.1 uncultured Actinomycetes bacterium
GACGAATTGCCGGCGATGCTCGTCGATCGCCGCCAGCAGCAGGTCGATCCCCAGACCCGTCGAGGCGACCGTCCTGACCACCGGCGGACTCCAGGTGCGCTCGGGTCGCTCCCCGAGCGCGATCATGTTCCGCAGCTCGCGAACGGTCGAGTCGGCCCCGTCGCGATCGGACTTGTTCACGACGAAGACATCACCGATCTCCAGGATCCCCGCCTTCGCCGCCTGGATGCCGTCGCCCATGCCCGGCGCCAGCAGGACGAGCGTCGTGTCCGCGGCGGCGGCCACCTCCACCTCCGACTGGCCGACGCCCACGGTCTCGATGAGAACCACGTCGAAGCCCGCCGCATCGAACACGCGCAGCGCCTGTGGAGTGGTGGCCGAGAGCCCGCCGAGGTGGCCGCGCGAGGCCATCGAGCGGATGAAGACTCCTTCGTCGGTCGCGTGCGCCTGCATGCGGATGCGATCGCCGAGGAGTGCCCCGCCCGAGAACGGCGAGGACGGGTCCACGGCGAGCACCCCTACCCGTTCACCCCGGCCGCGGAGCGCGGTGACGAGCGCGGACGTCGTCGTCGACTTGCCGACCCCAGGGCGACCCGTGATGCCGATGACGCGGGCCGAGCCCGCGGCGGCCGCCAGCTCGCGCATCACCGACGGCACCGCGTCGGCACCGTCCTCGATCAGCGAGATCAGCCGCGCGATGTCCCTGGCGCGGCCGGTGCGGGCACCGGCGATCAGCGCCGAGACGTCGCCCCTCATCGCCCGGGTCCCGGCACGCCTACGCCGTGGGGACGCGGAAGAGCAGGGCGTCGCCCTGGCCGCCGCCGCCGCAGAGTGCAGCAGCGCCGATGCCGCCACCCCGGCGCTTCAGCTCGAGTGCCGCCGACAGCACGATGCGGGCACCGGACATGCCGACCGGGTGGCCGAGGGCGATGGCCCCGCCGTTGACGTTGACGATGCCGGCACTGACACCGAGCGACCGCATCGACACGATGCCGACCGCGGCGAAGGCCTCGTTGATCTCGAACAGGTCGACGTCCGCCACGGCAATGCCCTCCCGCTCGCAGGCCCGCTTGATCGCGTTCGCCGGCTGCTCGTGCAGCGATGCGTCCGGCCCCGCCACGACCCCGTGCGCCCCGATCTCCGCCAGCCACGTCAGCCCGAGCTCCTTCGCCTTGGCCCTGCTCATCACGACGACCGCCGCAGCCCCGTCGGAGATCTGCGAGGCGCTGCCCGCAGTGATGGTGCCGTCCTTGGCGAAAGCGGGGCGCAGCCTGCCGAGGGACTCGACCGTCGTCTCGGGTCGGATCCCCTCGTCGTCGACCACCAGCAGAGCGTCACCCCTGCGCTGCGGGACGCTGACCGGTGCGATCTCCTGCGCGAAGATCCCGGCCGCCTGGGCCGCTGCTGCCCGCTGGTGGGAGGCGGCGCTCAGCTCGTCCTGCTCCTCGCGGGTGACGCCGTAGCGGGTGTTGTGGCGCTCGGTGCTCTCACCCATTCCCATCCCGTCGAACGCGCAGGTGAGGGCGTCGAAGGCCATCGAGTCGACCATCGTCCAGTCGCCGTACTTCACGCCCTGGCGCGAGCCCACGAGCAGGTGCGGCGCGTTGGTCATGGACTCCATGCCCCCGGCCACGACGCAGTCGAACTCGCCCGCACGGATCAGCTGATCGGCGAGCGCTATCGCGTCGATCCCCGACAGGCAGACCTTGTTGACGGTCAGCGCCGGCACATCCATGCTGATGCCCGCCTTGACGGCGGCCTGCCGCGCGGTGATCTGGCCGGCGCCCGCCTGCAGAACCTGGCCCATGATCACGTAGTCGACCTGGTCAGGCGAGACTCCGGCCCGCTCGAGGGCGGCCTTGATGGCGAACCCCCCGAGATCGGTCGCGCTGAACGACGTGAGCGAGCCCAGCAGCCGGCCCATCGGAGTGCGCGCACCCGCGACGATGACCGATCCGTTCGAGAAGGACATCCTTGACTCCCAAGGTGAGGTTCGATGGTGACAACATAATGCCCATGGAATCCCTGCTGACGCGCATCGACCACGTGGGCATCGCGGTCGCCGACCTCGACGAGGCCATCGCCTTCTACGGTCGGGCCTTCGGGCTGTCGGTCCTGCACGAGGAGATCAACGAGCGGCAGGGCGTGCGTGAGGCGATGCTCGGCGTCGGCGACTCCGGCTCCTGCATCCAGCTGCTCGCCCCGCTCCGTCCGGACTCGACCATCGCCAGGTTCCTGGACCGGTCCGGCCCGGGGATCCAGCAGATCGCCTACGGCGTCGACGATGTCGCGGCGGCGGCGGCAACCCTGCGGTCCAGGGGCGTGCGCATGCTGTACGACACCGCCCAGGCCGGCACGGCCGGGTCCCTCACCAACTTCTGCCACCCGAAGGACTGCGGCGGCGTGCTGGTCGAACTCGTCCAGGCCGCCGACGACCACGGGTGATCCGGACCGTCGTCGGGCTCGCCGGGCAGCCGACCGTCACGATCCAGGGCTGGACCCCGTCGGCGGAGCAGTGGTCCGCTGCCACCGCGGCCGCCGCAGGGGCGATCGGCGTCCTGCTGCTGATCCTCTTGTGGCGCAAGGCAAGGAAGGCGATCCTGGTCGCCGTCGTCGGACTGGCCCTCCTGATCCTGTGGATTCGCCATGGACGCTGACCAACCGGCGTTCTGGCAGGATGGGAGGAACCCACCCACGCTCGGAGGCCAGTCATGGATCGGATTCGCGATGCGATCGTCGACGACGCCTCGGCGGAGGAGTTCGCTGGCCTGGTGATTCCGGAGTCGTACCGGGCGGTGACGATCCACAAGGACGAGGCCCTGATGTTCGAGGGCATGCCCTCCAAGGAGAAGGACCCGCGTCGGTCGATCCACGTCGATGATGTGCCGGTGCCGGCGCTGGCGCCCGGCGAGGCCCTGATCGCGGTGATGGCGTCGAGCATCAACTACAACACGGTGTGGTCCTCGATCTTCGAGCCCGTGTCGACATTCGGGTTCCTGGAGCGGTACGGGCGCACCCATTCCGATGCGAAGAGGCACGACCTGCCCTACCACGTGATCGGGTCGGACGCCTCGGGCGTGGTGCTGCGCGTGGGGCCCGGAGTGAACGCCTGGAAGCCGGGCGACAAGGTCGTCGCGCACTGCCTCTCGGTGGAGCTGGAGTCCCCGCGCGGGCACAACGACACGATGATGGATCCCGAGCAGCGGATCTGGGGCTTCGAGACCAACTTCGGCGGCCTGGCGCAGCTCGCGATCGTGAAGTCCAACCAGCTGCTGCCCAAGCCCGCGCACCTGACGTGGGAGGAGGCCGCCACCCCCGGCCTGGTCAACTCCACCGCCTACCGGCAGCTGGTCTCCCGCAACGGCGCCGGCATGAAGCAGGGCGACGTCGTGCTGGTCTGGGGTGCGTCCGGGGGCCTGGGCTCCTACGCCACCCAGTACGCCGTCAACGGCGGCGCCACCCCGGTCTGCATGGTCTCCAGCCCGGAGAAGGCCGACCTCGTGCGGGCGATGGGCGCCGAGCTGGTCATCGACCGCTCCGCCGAGGGCTACCGGTTCTGGAAGGACGAGCACACCCAGGACCCCAAGGAGTGGCAGCGCCTGGGCAAGCGGATCCGCGAGCTGACCGGCGGCGACGACGCCGACATCGTCTTCGAGCACCCCGGCCGAGAGACCTTCGGCGCGTCGGTCTACGTCGCCCGCAAGGGCGGCACCATCGTCACCTGCGCCTCCACCTCGGGCTTCATGCACGAGTACGACAACCGCTACCTGTGGATGAACCTCAAGCGCATCATCGGCAGCCACTTCGCCAACTACCGCGAGGCCTTCGAGGCCAACCGCCTGCTCTCCCGCGGCATGATCCACCCCACCCTGTCAAAGACCTTCCCCCTCGACCAGGCCGGCGAGGCCGCCTACGAGGTCCACCGCAACCTCCACCAGGGCAAGGTCGGCGTCCTGGCCCTGGCCCCCCGCGAAGGCCTGGGCGTCACCGACCCCGAGCTCCGCGCCAAGCACCTCCACCAGATCAACAGATTCCGGAACACCTGACGCTCTCGCGCTTCACGTACGATGCCCACGTGACTGCGACACCGGCACGCGACCAGCAGGTGCCGTGGTTGCTGGACCGGGGCCGACGCAGCGGCGAGATGGGCTACCTGCCCGGTCTCGACGGCGTGCGCGCCCTCGCGGTCATCGGAGTCCTGCTCTACCACGCCGACCTCACGTGGATGCGCGGTGGCTTCCTCGGCGTCGACGTCTTCTTCGTCCTCAGCGGATTCCTGATCACGACCCTGATCCTCGAGGAGTTCGACCGCTCCGGCCGTATCGACTTCGCGAAGTTCTACCTCGGTCGCGCACGACGCCTGCTGCCGGCCGTGCTGCTCATGCTCGCCGTCGTGTCCATTGCCGCCGCCCTCCTGTACCGGGATGTCGCCTCGCAAGTGCGTGCTGACGTCGTGGCGTCGATGCTCTACGTGAACAACTGGTGGTACATCTTCAACGACCAGTCGTACTTCGAGTTCATCGGGCGCCCGCCACTGCTCAAGCACCTGTGGTCCCTGGCCGTCGAGGAGCAGTTCTACCTCGTCTGGCCGGCCGTCGCATTCTTCGTCGCCAGCCGGTCCGGCCGCCGCGCAGTGTGCGTGACCGCACTGCTGCTGGCCCTGCTGTCGACGGCGTGGATGGTCTGGCTGTCCGTCGCGAACGGCTTCCCGGAGTTCGCCGACCCCAGCCGCGCGTACTTCGGCACCGACTCGCATGCCATGGGGCTGCTGGTGGGCGCCGCCCTCGCCACCGCATGGAGACCAGGACGCCTGCGCAGCGACGTCCCGCGCGGCGCGACCGTGATCATCACGGGGGTCGGGCTGGCCGCCCTTCTCGCGGTCGTGTGGTTCTTCATGGTCGTCGGCGAGTTCACTTCGTGGATGTACCGGGGTGGCTTCCTGGCCCTCGCCGTGATCGTCGCGCTCCTCATCGCGATGGCCACGCACCCGGGCGCACCCCTCGGCCGATGGCTGGGCACGCAGCCATGGCGATACGTCGGCCAGCGCTCGTACGGCCTCTACCTATGGCACTGGCCCATCTACATGGTCACCCGGCCGGCCCTGGACACCCCGCTCGACGGCGTGCCCCTGCTGGTGCTGCGACTCGGGCTCACCTTCGGCATCGCCGAGCTGAGCTTCCGCTTCTTCGAGATGCCGATCCGACGTGGCGCCATCGACCGCTGGGTCAAGGCCTGGCGGGAGTCCGACGGCGTCGAGCGGAGCCGGCAGTCGCGACACGGCCTGGTCGCCATCGCCTCGATCGTGGCCGGCGTTGTCGTCGTCGGGGCGGTGCTGGCCTCCGCGCCGGCCCCCACCGCGGCCGAGGGCCTGGCCCCCGACGTCGCGCAGGCCATGGGGATTGCCGACGGCGGTCCCACCGAGGTCTCCCTCGACGACCCAGCGACCGCCCCCGCCACCACCCCCGCCTCGCCGTCGCCCTCCGCCGCTCCGGCGAGCAGCAACGGCACGGTCAGCGCCATCGGCGACTCGGTGATGCTCGGCGCCCGGACGACCCTGAAGGACGTCATCCCGGGAACGCGCGTCGACGCCGCGGTGTCGCGGTTCCCCGGTGCCTTCATCGGCAGGCTCAAGAAGTACGTGGCCAAGGATGCCCTCGCGCCCGTCGTCGTGCTCCATCCCGGCACGAACGGGGTGCTGCCGGAGAGCATGATGCGCCAGATGCTCGACATCGTCTCGGACACCCCGCGCGTCGTCGTCGTCAACGACTCCATGCCCCGAACCTGGCGAAACCCGAACAACGACGTGATTGCCTCCGTCGTGCCCGACTACCCGAACGCCGTCCTGGCCGACTGGTACGCGGCGTCGAAGGACCATCCCGAGTACTTCGTGTCCGACGGCGTCCACCTGACGGCCAAGGGAGCGCGCGCCTACGCGAGGCTGATCAAGGAATCAGCCGGACTGTAGCGACGTGACGAAGGACCGCAGCGCCGCGGCGACCGCCTCCGGGCGCTCCACGTTGGCGAGGTGACCGGCCCGCTCGATGACCGCGGAGTCGCCCAGTGCCAGCCGGCCGAGCATGAGCTCCTGCTCCGCACGCGGGCTCAGCGTGTCCTCGTCCCCCCACATCACCAGTGCCGGGCTGTCCAGCGATTCGAGCACCTCCAGGGAGTCCGGCCGGGCGGCCATCGCGCGCTGGTACCACGCGACGGCCTCCGCACTCGCGTCGTCGAGCCAGCCACGAACCAGGTCGACCACCTCGGGGCGCTCCGCCCGGGACGTGTCGCCGAGCAGCCCCGGCAGCACGGCCTGCTCGAGGATCCGGCCGGTGCGGTCGGGCTCCGCCAGGCAGAGCGCGGCGAGCCGCTCGCGATTCCCCGCGGCAGCGGGCGTGTCGGCGGTCGCCTTCGTGTCGCACAGGACGACGGCAGCGGCGAGATCCGGTCGGCGACGCAGGATCGCCATCGTCACGTAGCCGCCGAGGGAGATGCCGCCCAGGACGCAGCGGTCGATGTCGCGCTCCCCCAGCATCCCGATCACCGCGTCGGCGACCGCCTCCAGCCCCGGCGGTGCGTCGATCAGCGTCGACCCGCCGAAGCCGGGCAGGTCGGGAACGATGACGCGCAGTCCGGACGCCGCGAGGGCCTCGGCCGCAGGCTCCCACATCCGGCCGTCGCAGGGGAAGGCGTGCAGGAGCACGATCGCCGGGCCGTCTCCGAGGTCACGGACGTTGATGCCGCTCATATGTCGCTCCATCGATCCATCGGGCCCGACCATTCCGTCGGCAGCGGGGCATGGGACGGGGCGACGATACCGGCGACCGCGTCCAGCACGGTCTTGACGGCCTTCTCGCCGACCCACAGGTGCTTGGCGCCCGCAATCCCCCGGACCTCGGCGTGCCGCATGACGGCGAATCGACGCTCGGCGTCCGCCGGAACGAGGTAGTCGTCGAACTCCGGCACGAGGCACACGACCGGACGGTCGGAGTCGTTCCAGCGCAGCAGGTCCGCGTCGGTCGAGTAGCGAAGCGGCGGGGACAGGAGGATGGCCCCCACGACCGGGTCGACGCTGCCGTGCCTGATGACGACGTCGGTCCCGAACGACCAGCCGACGAGCCAGGGAGCCGGCAGGCCGCGGCGGTCGACCTCCTCGATCGCGGCGAGCAGGTCGAGGCCCTCGCCCCGGGCCTCGTCGAAGACTCCCTCGCTGGTCCCGGCCGCGCTGGTCGTGCCGCGCGTGTTGAAGCGAAGGACGGCTACGCCTGCAAGGGCCGGCAGGCGCCAGGCCATCTTCCGGTACAGGTGGCTGTCCATCATCCCGCCGTGGGTAGGCAGCGGATGAACGCACACCAGGGTTGCGATGGGGTCGCGATCCAGCGGAAGGGCGAGCTCGCCCACCAGCCGGAGCCCGTCGCCCGTTCGCAGCCGGAGCGGATCATGGCGTGCCGGGAGCACCGAGTTGGCTCCGATCGACTGCATCACGGTCAGTACCTCGCAGCCCTGGAGGACCGCGGGCCCCTTGGCCCGCGGCGGTCCCGTGCGGCCCAGCACGGCGTGTGCCAGTGCCGTCGATGCTCCAGTCCCCTGGGGTCGTCCGAGGGCCAGGCGACGACGTGCGCAGTGGCCTGCGGGATCTCCTGGTCGCACCCCGGGCAGCGGTACGCCTTGGTCGAGCCGGACCCGGTGATGCGGCGCACGACCCACTCGCCGTCCGGGTGCTGCTCCACTGTCTGGTTCGCATATGCGGGAGCGAGCTCCTTGACCTCATCGGTGCGACGTCGGTGCTTGCGGCCCATGGCTAGCCATCCATCAGGCGTAGACCCGGAATCCTCGGCCGGTCTTGCGTCCGAGGTAGCCCGCGGTGACGAGGTGCTCGAGCCGGGGGGCGGGGGCGAACCCACGCTCACGGAATTCTCGGTACAAGGTGGCCTGGATGGCCAGCGACACGTCGAGCCCGACGACGTCGAGCAGCTCGAAGGGGCCCATCGGGTATCCGCAGCCCTTCTTCATCGCCAGGTCGATGTCGTCGGCGGACGCGTAGTTGGCCTCAAGCATGTGAACCGCGTCGTTGAGGTACGGGAAGAGCAGGGCGTTCACGATGAACCCGGCGCGGTCGCCGCACTCGACGGGGTGCTTGCCGATCGCGCGGCAGGCCAGTACCGACGTCGCGACGACGTCGTCGGCCGTCGCCACCGTGCGCACGACCTCGACGAGGCGCATCAGGGCCGCCGGATTGAAGAAGTGCAGGCCGACCACGTCCTGAGGTCGTCCGGTGACGGCGGCCATGTCGATGACCGGGAGGCTGGACGTCGTCGTGGCGAGGATCGCGCCCGCCTTGCAGACGGCGTCGAGAGCCCTGAACAGCTCCGTCTTCACGGCGAGATCCTCGACCACCGCCTCGACCACGAGGTCGACGTCCGACAGATCCGTCATCAACGTGGTGCCCTGCACGCGCGCCATCGCGGCATCGCGGTCGGCCTCGCTCATCTTGCCGCGCTCGACCGCCTTGGCCAGCGACCGGTTGATGCGCGCCCGAACGGCCGCGACCTTGTCCGCGCCCCGCGCCACGAAGACGACGGGGAAGCCCCCCTTGGCGAACACCTCCACGATGCCCGAGGCCATCGTCCCGGAGCCCACGACGCCGACGCGCTCGATCCGCCGGGTCGGGCCGTTCTCGCCCTCCCCGGGCGTCTCCTGAGCGTCGACGACGACCGGCGAGTTCGGCGCCTCGTAGGCATAGAAGCCGCGACCCGACTTGCGGCCGCGCAGTCCGGCCGTCACCATCTGCTTGAGGATGGGACTGGGCGCGTGCAGTCGATCGCGGCCCTGCTTGTACATCGTGTCGAGGATCTCGTAGGCCGTGTCGAGCCCGATGAGGTCGAGCAGTGCCAGCGGCCCCATCGGGTAGCCGCAGCCCAGGCGCATCGAGGCGTCGATGTCCTCCCGTGTCGCGTACTTCTGCTCGAACATGGACGCGGCGTGGTTCAGGTAGCCGAAGAGGAGCGCGTTGGCGATGAAGCCCGCCTTGTCGCCGACGACCACGGGCTCCTTGCCGAGCGAGGCCGCGAACGCGAAGACCTCGTCGACCACCTCCTGCGAGGACACGACCGTGCGGACGACCTCGACGAAGGCCTGCACGGGGGCCGGATTGAAGAAGTGCAGGCCGATCACGTGGGCGGGTCGGCCGGTCGCCACGGCGATCTCGGTGACGGACAGCGATGACGTGTTCGTGGCCAGGACCGCGTGCGCAGGGGTGATGGCGTCGAGCCGGGCGAAGAGCTCCTTCTTCAGGTCGAGGTTCTCGGAGACCGCCTCGATCACGAGGTCCACGCCCGCGAGCACCTGCAGGTCCGTGGAGAAGGTGATGCGGGCGAGCAGCAGCTCCTGCTCCTCCTCCGTCATCTTCCCGCGCGCCACCGCGCGCAGTGTCGATCCGGAGATCGACTCCGCGCCCCGGTCGAGGGCCGCCTCGTCGGTGTCGATGGCCACGACCGAGTAGCCGTGCCGGGCGACCACCTGGGCGATGCCCGCACCCATCGTCCCGAGTCCGATGACGCCCACCGTCGAGATTGCCATTGCGGTCCTTCCACCGGGATCGCGGGTCGGCCTAGAACAGCCGCAGACCCGGATCGTCACTGCCCTTGAGGGCCTCGTAGTCGAGTACTACGCACCTTATCCCGCGATCCTCGGCCAGGACGCGGGCCTGCGGCTTGATCTCCTGCGCCGCGAACACGCCCCGGACGGGCGCGAGCAGCGGGTCGCGGTTGAGCAGCTCGAGGTACCGCGTGAGCTGCTCGACCCCGTCGATCTCGCCGCGTCTCTTGATCTCGACGGCGACCGCGCGGCCCTCGGCATCGCGACACATCAGGTCGACCGGGCCGATGGCCGTCGGGTACTCCCGCCGGACCAGGGACCAGCCCTGCCCCATCACCTGCACGTGGGTCGCCAGCAGCTTCTGCAGATGCGCCTCGACGCCGTCCTTCACCAGGCCGGGGTCCACCCCGAGGTCATGGTCCGAGGCCTGGATCACCTCGTGAACGCTGATGACGAGGTGCTCCCCCGCCTTGTTCTCCACGGTCCACACCTCCGCGACGTCGTCGTCGTCCGACGGCGCCACCCGCGTCGTGCAGGGCGGGCTCATCCAGTTCAAGGGCTTGTAGGAGCCGCCGTCGGAGTGGATGAGCACCGATCCATCCGCCTTGACCATGATCACGCGCGTCGAGGCGGGCAGGTGCGCCGTGAGGCGACCGACGTAGTCGACCGTGCAGCGGGCCACCAGGATTCGCACACCGGGAGCGTACCGACCATCCTCGGCGCGGCCCTCGTGGCATGATCCATGCGTGACCGATGCCGCCATCAGCGTCCGTGACGTGCGCAAGAGGTACGGCGACCTGTGGGCCTTGGACGGAGTCAGCTTCGACATCGCCATGCGGCGAGTGCTTCGCCCTGCTCGGCCCCAACGGGGCCGGCAAGACGACGATCACGGAGATCCTCGAGGGCTACCGATCACGCGAGTCCGGAGCCGCGCAGGTGCTCGGCATCGACCCCGCGCACGGCGACCGAGAGTGGAAGTCGCAACTCGGCATCGTCCTGCAGTCCGACCGGGATCTCGGGGACCTGACCGTGGCCGAGGCGGTGCGCCACTTCGCCGGCTACTACCCCGATCCGCGGGACCCCGACGAGGTCATCGCCGCCGTCGGCCTGACCGAGAAGCGGGGCTCCCGGAACGAGAGGCTCTCGGGCGGCCAGCGTCGGCGCCTCGACGTGGCGCTGGGCATCATCGGCCGACCCCGAGCTGCTGTTCCTCGACGAGCCCACGACCGGCTTCGATCCCGAGGCGCGCCGGGACTTCTGGGACGCTCATCGAGGGACTCAAGGACGAGGGAACGACCATCCTGCTGACCACGCACTACCTCGAGGAGGCCGAGCACCTCGCCGATCGGGTGGCCGTGATCTCGCGCGGCAGGGTGCTCGCGTGCGACCCCCCGGCCAGCCTCGGCGGGCGGCAGCACGGCGGCGCCCTGGTGTCCTGGCTGGAGGACGGTCAGGTCGTCGTCGAGCGCAGACGCTGGAGCCGACGCGGGCAGTCCTCGACCTCGCCGCCCGGTTCGACGGCGAGATCCCCGGGCTCACGGTCCAGCGCGCGCGGCTCGAGGACGTCTACCTCGAGATGCTCGACGGCGACCACGACGCCGAGTCGGGCGAGGGCGCATGAGCGCCACCGCATCCGGTCCGGATCCCGAGCACCCTGGCCATCGGCCGCCGACGGATCGTCGTCGAGCTGCGCCAGTTCTTCCGCGACCGCAACTCCGCCGTCTTCAACTTCGCGTTCCCGATGGTGCTGCTCGTCATCTTCGGCTCGGTGTTCGGCGGCCAGGACATCGCCCCCGGAATCACCTTCGCCCAGTACTTCGTCGCCGGGATGATCGCCTCCGGAGTGCTCTACACGTCCTTCCAGAACCTCGCCATCGCGATCCCACTCGAGCGCGAGGACGGCACCCTGAAGCGCCTCCAGGGCACGCCGATGCCCAAGGCCTCGTACTTCATCGGCAAGATCGGCACGGTCTTCGTCGCCTACATCGCACAGGTGACGATCCTCGTCATCGTGGGCGTGCTCTTCTACGGCATCACGGTGCCCAGTACCGCGCTGCAGTGGTTCACCTTCCTGTGGGCGAGCGTGCTCGGCCTCATCGGATGCACGCTGCTCGGCATCGCGTTCTCCGTGCGTGCCCAAGACCGGACGCGGCGCATCCGCCGTCGCCACGCCGATCGTGCTCGTCCTGCAGTTCACGTCCGGCGTGTTCTTCGTCTTCAGCCAGCTGCCCCAGTGGATGCAGACGTTCGCCTCGATCTTCCCGCTCAAGTGGCTCGCGCAGGCGATGCGCAGCGTGTTCCTGCCGGAGTCCGCGGCGGCCATGGAGGTCGCAGGCTCGTGGGAGCTCGGGCAAGTGCGCCCTGATGCTGCTCTCTGGGTCGTCATCGGGGCGGTGCTCTCGATGCTCCACTTCCGCTGGACCCCGCGCGGCTCCAACTGACCCGTCGACCTTAGCTTGGCGGGCGTTTCCCAGCCGAATTCGCCCGCCAACCTCAAGGTCGGCGGTGATCAGGCCAGCGGGTCGAGTCCGTTGGCCCGCCGGATGACGTCGACGACCCTGAGCATGATCTCGTTGGCGTCATAGTCCTTGGGGGTGAACACGGCCGCCACGCCCTGGGCACGCAGCCACTCGGCATCAGCGTCCGGGATGATTCCGCCGACGATGACCGGCACGTCGCCCAGACCCTCGGCACGAAGGCCGTCGAGCACCGCGGGGACCAGCTCGCGATGCGAGCCGGACAGGATGGACAGCCCGACGACGTCCACGTCCTCGGCCACCGCCGCCGCGACGATCTCCGCGGGCGTCAGCCGGATGCCCTGGTAGACCACCTCGAAGCCGGCGTCTCGTGCGCGCACGGCGATCTGCTCCGCGCCGTTGGAGTGCCCGTCCAGGCCGGGCTTGCCGACCAGGAATCGCAGTTCGGAGCCGAGGTCCGCCGCCGTGCGCCGGACCGCTTGCCGGGCCTGCTCGAGCCCGGGACCGGCCGCCGCGACGCCTGAGCTGCCGGACACCCCGGTCGGTGCCCGGAACTCGCCGAACACCAGGCGCAGGGCCTGCGCCCACTCCCCGGTCGTGACGCCCGCCCGCGCGCAGCGCAGGGAAGCCTCCATCAGGTTCGTCGTTCCGGCCGCCTGCTCGGCGAGCACGGCGAGCGCGGCCGCCGCCTCGTCGAAGTCGCGGGCTGCCCGCCACGCGATGACGTCGGCGATGGCCTGCTCCTCGACCCTCGGGTCCACGGCCTGGATCGCCGACTCGACGTCGGCGAGCAGCGGATTCGGCCTCGGTGTCGGTGTAGGCGTTGACGCCTACGACGATGTCCTCACCCGTCTCGATGCGCCCCCGTCGGCGCGCGTGCGAGGCGACCAGCGCGGACTTCATGTAGCCGCTCTCGACCGCCGCAACCGCCCCGCCCATGGCCAGCACGCGATCCAGCTCGGCTCGGGCGCCCGCAGCGAGGTCCCCGACCAGCTGCTCGATCACCGTCGACCCGGCGAAGATGTCGTCGTACTCCAGCAGGTCGCTCTCGAACGCCAGCACCTGCTGCATGCGAAGCGACCATTGCTGGTCCCAGGGCCGAGGCAGCCCGAGCGCCTCGTTCCAGGCCGGCAGCTGCACGGCCCGCGCGCGGGCGTCCTTCGACAGGGTCACGCGCCAGCATCTCCAGGACGATGCGCGCGACGTTGTTCTCCGGCTGGGCCTCGGTGAGCCCGAGGGAGTTGACCTGCACGCCGTAGCGGAAACGGCGCTGGCTGCGCGTCGGTGACCCCGTACCGGTCGCGGGTGATCTCGTCCCAGATGCGCACGACATCGCCCGCATCTTGCACATCTCCTCGATGAAGCGCACGCCGGCGTTGACGAAGAACGAGATGCGCGCGACCACGTCGCCGAAGCGCTCCGGCGGCACCTGGCCCGAGTCGCGCACGGCGTCGAGCACGGCGATGGCGGTGGCCATCGCGTAGGCGATCTCCTGCACGGGCGTCGCGCCGGCCTCCTGCAGGTGGTAGCTGCAGATGTTGATGGGGTTCCACTTCGGGACGTGGGTCACCGTGTACGCGATGACGTCGGTCGTCAGCCGCAGCGAGGGAGCCGGCGGGAACGCATAGGTGCCACGCGACAGGTACTCCTTGACGATGTCGTTCTGGGTGGTGCCCTGCAGCGCGGACGCAGGCACGCCCTGCTCCTCGGCGGCCGTGATGTACAGCGCCAGCAGCCACATCGCGGTCGAGTTGATCGTCATGGACGTGTTCATCTCGGCGAGCGGAATGCCCTCGAACAGCCGCCGCATGCCGCCCAGGTGCGTCAGGGGTACGCCCACCTTGCCGACCTCGCCGCGCGCCATGACCGAATCGGGGTCGTAGCCGGTCTGCGTGGGCAGGTCGAAGGCGACGGACAGCCCGGTCTGGCCCTTGGCCAGGTTGAGCCGGTACAGGGCGTTCGACTCGGCGGCGGACGAGTGGCCGGCATACGTGCGCATGAGCCAGGGGGTCGCCTTCGCGTGATGCGGGACCGGCCCATCGACCGTCGGGGTCGAGGTCTGCCGGATTGGATCCAATTCGTCGGCCATGATCGACAGGCTACCCGCTCGTCGCAGGGCACCGGGGCGGGCGAGACCGACTAGCGGTCGGCTACCTCTTCGCGGCATACGGTGGCACCCAGTGACACCAGCGCCGGCACGAAGCCGGAGTAGCCGCGATCGATGTGGGAGACGCCGTAGACCGTGGTCACGCCCTCCGCCACGAGCCCCGCGAGGACCAGGCCCGCCCCAGCGCGGATGTCGGTGGCCTCAACGGGTGCGGCCGAGAGGCGCTCCTGGCCGCGCACGAGGGCATGATGACCGTCGGTGCGAACGTCCGCCCCCAGGCGCGCCAGCTCCTGGACGAAGCGGAAGCGGGCCTCGAAGAGGTTCTCCGTCACCAGCGCCGCCCCCCTGGCGATCGAGTTGAGCGCGATGAACTGAGGCTGCAGGTCGGTGGGGAAGCCCGGGTACGGCAGGGTGACGATGTCGATGGCCTTGGGCCGACCGGCCATGGTCACCCGGAAGCCGTCGGGCAGGATCGTGACGTCCGCACCGGCCGTGACCAGCTTCTCCAGCGCGATGGACAGGTGGCCGGCGTGGGCGTCCCGTACCGTCACGTCGCCACCGGTCATGGCCGCCGCCACGGCCCAGGTGCCGGCCACGATGCGGTCCGGAACGGTCGCGTGGTCGACGGGGACCAGCGCGTCGACACCCTGGATGCTCAGCGTCGAGGTGCCGGCCCCGTCGATGAGAGCGCCCATCGACTGCAGCATCGCGCAGATGTCGATGATCTCCGGTTCGCGCGCGGCGTTGTCGATCACGGTCTCCCCGTCGGCGAGCACCGCTGCCATCAGCAGCGTCTCGGTCGCCCCCACGCTCGGGAAGTCCAGGTAGGTCCGCGCCCCCCGCAGGCCGTCGGAGGCATGGGCCAGCAGGTAGCCGTGCTCGCTGGTCACCTGCGCGCCCATCCGCCGCAACCCGTCGATGTGCATGTCCAGCCCTCGGGAGCCGATGTTGTCTCCCCCGGGCAGGGCCACGTCGGCCACCCCCACCCGGGCCACGAGCGGCCCGAGCACGCAGATGGAGGCCCGCATGCGTCGCACCAGGTCGTAGTCGGCGCGGTGCTCCGGTCGATCCGGCACGGTGATGGCCACCGTCGCCGCCACGGGGTCGTGGGCGACGACGCAGCCCAGCCTGCGCAGCAACTCGGCCATGATCTCGACGTCGAGGATGCCCGGGACGTTGCTGATCCGACTCGTGCCGGGAGCCAGGAGAGCGGCTGCCATCAGCTTCAGGACGGAGTTCTTCGCACCGGTGAGGCGCACCTCCCCCACCAGCGGACTGCCGCCCGTCACCCGCAAGACCTCCACGGGCGCATCGTACGAGCAGACGGCCCTGCGTCGCGTGGCAGTGCCGCGCGCGCCCCCCGCGCACGGGCATCCGGGCTGCTCTAGGGTCGGTGCATGGTGAATCTCACGCGCATCTACACGCGGACCGGCGACGACGGAACCACCTCGCTCGGCGACATGAGCCGCACGGGCAAGAACGACCCGCGGCTGAAGGCCTACGCCGACGTCGACGAGGCGAACTGCGCCATCGGGCTCGCCCTCGCGAGCGCCGAGTTCCCCGAAGACGTCCGCACGCTCCTCGTGCGGGTCCAGAACGACCTGTTCGACGTGGGCGCCGACCTGTGCACGCCGGTCGTCGAGAGCCCCGCCCATGAGCCGCTGCGCGTGAGCGATCCGTACGTCGAGCGGCTCGAGGCGGCCTGCGACGAGTACAACGGCCGGCTGGATCCGCTGCGGTCGTTCGTCCTGCCGGGCGGCACCGTCGGCGCCTGCCAGCTGCACGTCGCGCGCACCGTCGTGCGCCGCGCCGAGCGATCGACGTGGGCAGCGATCGAGACGTACCACGGCGGCATGAACCAGCTCACCTCGACGTACCTCAACCGCCTGAGCGACCTGCTGTTCATCCTGGCGCGCCTGGCGAACAAGGACGCCGGCGGCGACGTGCTCTGGCAGCCGGGCGCCAACCGCTGACGATCAGGAGGAGCCTGCGAGCACTGCCAGTGGAGTGCCGGCGGCTAGCGGGCGGTGATGCCCTTGGCCAGGCTGGCGACCTGGATCCTGGTCTCCGCGCGCCGGACGGCGGGCATCTCATCCTCGGTGACCCCGCCGTCCTGCGCCCGCGCCAGCGCCGCCTTCGCCCTGTCGAGGTCGATGTCCTCGGCCAGCTCGGCCACCTCGGCGATGACGTTGACGTTGTCGTGCTCGACGGAGAAGAACCCGCCGTGGATGGCGACGAGGACCTTGCTCCCGTCGGGCTCCTCCACGCGCAGCGGCGCGCTCTCCACGAGGAGCGCCAGCACCGGCTCGTGCCCGGGCAGGATGCCGATGTCGCCCTCGGGCGTCTTGGCCACGATGGACTTCGCCTCGCCCGACCACAGTGATCGCTCGGCCGAGACCACGGCCACCTTCAGGATCTTGTCGCCGTCAGCCATGACCGACTACTTGCCCTTCGCCAGCGCGGCCGCGTTCTTCTCGACGTCCTCGATGCCGCCGCACATGAAGAAGGCCTGCTCGGGAATGTGGTCGTACTCGCCCTCGGTGAGCTTGCGGAACGGAGGCGATGGTCTCCTCGACCGGCACGAACGATCCGGGCTGGCCGGTGAAGGCCTCCGCCACGAACATGTTCTGCGACAGGAAGCGCTGGATGCGGCGCGCCCGGCCCACCAGGATCTTGTCCTCCTCGGAGAGCTCGTCGATGCCGAGGATGGCGATGATGTCCTGGAGGTCCTTGTAGCGCTGCAGGATCTCCTTGACGCGGGCGGCGACGGCGTAGTGCTCGTCGCCCACGTACCGTGGGTCCAGGATGCGGGACATCGAGTCCAGCGGGTCGACGGCCGGGTAGATGCCCAGCTCGGAGATCGGACGGCTGAGCGTCGTCGTCGCGTCGAGGTGGGCGAACGTGGTCGCCGGGGCAGGATCGGTCAGGTCGTCGGCGGGCACGTAGATCGCCTGCAGCGACGTGATCGAGTGGCCGCGGGTCGACGTGATGCGCTCCTGCAGCTGGCCCATCTCGTCGGCGAGGGTGGGCTGGTATCCGACGGCCGAGGGCATGCGGCCGAGGAGGGTCGAGACCTCGGAGCCGGCCTGCGTGAAGCGGAAGATGTTGTCGATGAACAGCAGCACGTCCTGCTTCTGCACGTCGCGGAAGTACTCCGCCATCGTCAGGGCCGACAGCGCGACGCGCAGGCGGGTGCCCGGCGGCTCGTCCATCTGGCCGAACACGAGCGCGGTCTTCGCGATGACGCCGGACTCGGTCATCTCGAGGAAGAGGTCGTTGCCCTCACGGGTGCGCTCCCCCACGCCGGCGAACACCGAGACGCCACTGAAGTTCTCGGCGACGCGGTAGATCATCTCCTGGATGAGGACGGTCTTGCCGACGCCCGCGCCTCCGAACAGGCCGATCTTGCCGCCCTTGACGTACGGAGTGAGCAGGTCGATGACCTTGATGCCGGTCCAGAAGACCTCGGTCTTGGACTCGAGCTGGTCGAAGGCCGGCGGCTGGCGGTGGATGCTCCACCGCTCCTTGATCTCCAGCGAGGCCTCGGGAACGTCGAGCGGGATGCCCAGCGTGTTCCACACGTGGCCGATGGTCACGTCACCGACCGGGACGGTGATCGGGCTGCCGGTGTCGCGCACCTCGGCACCGCGCACGAGGCCGTCGGTCGGCTGCATGGAGATCGCGCGCACCATGTTGTCGCCGATGTGCTGCGCGACCTCGAGGGTCAGGGTGCGTCCGCCGCCCCCCTCCTCGCCCTGGTCGAAGTTCACGTCGACGTGCAGCGCGTTGTAGAGCTCGGGCATGGCCTCGACGGGGAACTCCACGTCGACGACAGGGCCGGTGACTCGGGCCACGCGGCCCACGCCGGTCTTGGTCTCGGTCGTTGCGGTCATCTCTTGTTCCCTCTCCTAGCGCGCAGACGAAAGCGCGTCGGCGCCGCCGACGATCTCGCTGATTTCCTGGGTGATCTCGGACTGGCGGGCCTGGTTGGCTCGCCGGGACAACGACTTGATCATGTCCTCGGCGTTGTCGGTGGCTGACTTCATCGCCCGGCGACGGGCCGCGTGCTCGGACGCGGCCGACTCGAGCAGCGCCGAGTAGACGGTGTGGTCGATGTATCTGGGCAGCAGCCCGTCGAGAACGGTCTCGGCGTCGGGCTCGAACTCGTACAGTGCCGACGGCAGCTCACCCTCGGCCCTCTCGACGACCTCGTCCACGACCTCCAGGGGCAGGATCCGTCGGATCCGCGCCTCCTGCGTGACCATCGAGATGAAGTGCGTGTAGACGATGTGGATCTCGTCGACACCGCCCTCCTCGGTCGCCGCGAAGAACGCCGACAGCAGGTCGTCGCCGATGCGCCGCGCATCGGAGTACGTCGGCTGGTCGGTGAACCCCGTGTACTCCCCGCCCATCGCACGGTCGCGGAAGCGGTAGTACGAGACCCCCTTGCGTCCGACGACGTAGGGCACGACCTCCATGCCCTTCTCGCGCAGGTTCGTACCCAGCGCCTCGGCCTCCCGGAGGGCATTGGCCGAGTAGGCCCCCGCCAGCCCACGGTCGGCCGTGACGACGAGGATCGCCGCTCGCGTGCGATTCTCGGCGTTCGCCATGAGCGGGTGCTTCTTGACGTCGGCCGCGCCCGTCGCCGCAGCGCTGATCGCCGCATACAGGTGCGTGAGGTAGGGCAGGGACGCCTCAAGGCGCGCCTGCGCCTTCACGATCCGCGACGAAGCGATGAGCTCCATGGCCTTCGTGATCTTCTTGGTCGACTGGACGGACTTGATCCGCCGCCGGTAGACCCTCAGCTGTGCGCCCATGTCAGTTAGCCCCGGACCGCCCGCTTGATCTGCGTGTGGTCGATCTCCGCGTCGGCCACCGCGGCCACCGGCTCGTCGTTGACGAGCAGGTGCCCGGCCGTCGTCGTGAACTGCCGCTTGAACTCGCCGATCGCACCTTCGAGCACCGAGACGGTGTCGTCGGACAGGTCGGTCGTGCTGCGGATGGTCTCGAATACCTCGGGCTTGACCCGCGAGACGTAGTCGAGGAACTCACCGTCGAAGCGGCGGATGTCCTCGACGGGGACGTCGTCGAGCTGGCCCGTTGTCCCGGACCACACGGACACGACCTCGCGCTCCATCGCCTGCGGCTGGTACTGCGGCTGCTTGAGCAGTTCCACGAGTCGGGCCCCACGCTCGAGCTGCGCCTTGGAGGCCGCGTCGAGGTCGGAGCCGAAGGCCGCGAAAGCCTCCAGCTCACGGAACTGGGCCAGGTTCAGGCGCAGTCGGCCGGCGACCTTCCTCATCGCCTTCGGCTGGGCCGAGCCACCGACGCGCGACACGGAGATGCCGACGTTGATGGCCGGGCGGACACCGGAGTTGAACAGGTCGGACTCCAGGAAGCACTGCCCATCCGTGATCGAGATCACGTTCGTCGGGATGTACGCGGAGACGTCATTGGCCTTCGTCTCGATGATCGGCAGGCCGGTCATCGAGCCCGCGCCGAGGTCATCGGAGAGCTTCGCGCAGCGCTCGAGGAGACGACTGTGCAGGTAGAAGACGTCACCGGGGTATGCCTCGCGGCCCGGCGGGCGGCGCAGGAGCAGCGAGACGGCGCGATAGGCCTCTGCCTGCTTCGACAGGTCGTCGAACACGATGAGGACGTGCTTGCCCGCGTACATCCAGTGCTGGCCGATGGCCGAGCCGGTGTACGGCGCCAGGTACTTGAAGCCGGCCGGGTCGGAGGCCGGAGCGGCGACGATGGTGGTGTACTCCATCGCGCCGTATTCCTCGAGCGCGCCCTTGACCGAGGCGATCGTCGAGCCCTTCTGGCCGATGGCCACGTAGATGCAGCGGACCTGCTTGTTGGGGTCTCCGGTCAGCCAGTTCTCGCGCTGGTTGAGGATCGTGTCCAGGCAGACCGCAGTCTTGCCGGTCTGGCGGTCGCCGATGATGAGCTGGCGCTGTCCGCGACCGATGGCGGTCATGGCGTCGATCGCCTTGATGCCGGTCTGCATCGCCTCCTTGACGGGCTGGCGCTGGACGACCGTGGGCGCCTGCACCTCGAGGGCGCGGCGGCCCTCTGCCACGATCGGGCCGAGGCCGTCGATCGGATCACCGAGCGGGTCGACCACGCGGCCGAGGAAGGCGTCGCCCACGGGCACGGAGAGGACCTCTCCGGTGCGCCGAACGGCCTGTCCCTCCTCGATCTTCGAGCCGTCGCCGAGCAGGACCACGCCGATCTCGCGGACGTCGAGGTTGAGGGCAAGGCCCTTGAGGCCGCCCTCGAACTCCAGCAGCTCGTTCGTCATGGCCGAGTGCAGGCCTTCGACGCGCGCGATGCCGTCACCGGTCTCGGTGACGCGGCCGACCTCTTCCCGGGCGGTTCCCGGCGAGTACGCCGCGACGTTCCGCTCGATCGCATCCCGGATCTCTTCCGGTCGGATCGTCAGCTCCGTCATGGTGTCCTGCTCTCTTTCTCGGCCCGCTGCTCACGGGCGGCCTGTCGGTTTCTTCGATGCTGTTGGTCTTCTGTGCGTCTGCGGTGCAGCCTCGACGATGCGAGGCGTCTGGTCGGTGAAGCGTCCTAGCCGAGCACGGCCCGTCGGGCCTGTTCCATCCGCGCGGAGACCGTGCCGTCGATGACCTCGTCGTCGATCTTCACGTGCACGCCGCCGAGGACGCTGCCGTCGACGGCGACGTTCAGGCGAACGGGGCGACCCTTGAGCCGGGACAGGATCTCGGTGAGCCGGGCCTGCTGGACACCGCTCAAGGGTGCCGCGACGCGGATCTCCGCCACGACGCGCTCGCGCTGCTTCGCGGCCAGATCGCACAGGCCCTCGACGACGGCGTCGATTCGTCGACCGTGCAGGTGGCCGGCCGCGTACTGGAGCACCTGGTCGGTCGCCACCGTGCTGCGGCCCGACAGGACGTCGCGAACGATCGCCGACTTGACTGCCGAGGTCTGTGCCGGATCCGTCAGGGCCATCTGGAGGTCGGCGGACGCGTCGAGCGCACGGCCGAAGAGGAACATCTCCTCCTCGGTGGCATCCAGCGTGCCGTCGGCCTCGGCGACCGTGAAGGCGGCCTGGTCGGCGAGCTGCTCGAGCGCCAGCACGAGGTCGAGGCCCGAGGACCACCGACGCTCGACGACCATGAGCAGCAGGTCGACGGCCAGGTCGCTGACCCGACCCCCGAGGATCTGGCGGACCAGCCCCTCCCTCACCGAAGCCGGCTGGCCGGAGTCGGCAAGCATGCTGCGCAGCTGCCCCTCCTCCGCCAGCAGCCCGGCGATCGCGAACAGCTCCGCCGGCAGCAGCGAGAAGCCCGCATCCTGGCGGCGGGCATCGAGCCCCTCCTGGCAGGCTGCGAGGCTGTCACGACTGGATCCGAACATCAGCCGGCCGCCTGCCGCTCGAGGTCATCGAGGAAGTCGTCGACCGTCTTGCTGATGCGCGCGTCATCGGTGAGCGACTGGCCCACGACCTTGCCCGCCAGCGTCACGGCCAGCTCGCCGATCTGCCGCGTGAGCGCCGCAGTCGCCTGCGACCGGTCGGCGGTCAGCTGCGCCTCGGCCGCGGCGTTGACGGCGAGGGCCGCCTGCCGAGCCTCGTTGCGCGCCTCCTCGATCATGGCCGAGCGCTCGGCCTGGGCCTGCGTGCGGATGGCCGAGGCCTCCTCGCGCGCCTGGGCCAGCTGGGCCTTGTACTGGTCCAGCATGCTGTTGGCCTGCGACTCGGCCACGGCAGCGCGCTCGATGCCACCCTCGATGGCGCTCGTCCGCTCCTCCAGCGTCTTCTTGATGCTGGGCAGCGCGAACTTCGCGAGCCCGCCGAAGACCACGAGGAACGCGATGATGCCGATGATCAGCTCATCGATCGGCACCGCGAGGACGGAGGGCATCTCCTCCGCCCCCTCGCCCGAGGCGAGGACCACAGTGCTCACTGCGGCAATGACGTTAATCACGACTGTGACCTTCCCGAATCACTCACCGGACAGAACAGCTTCGCGGTTCGGACTACTTGCCGAAGACGAAGGGGGCGACGAAGCCGATGAGGGCGAGCGCCTCAGTCAGCGCGAAGCCGAGGATCATGTTCTGGCGAATGACGCCGTAGGCCTCAGGCTGGCGAGCGATGGCCTGCACGCCCTGGCCGAAGATGATGCCGATGCCGACACCGGGGCCGATGGCCGCGAGGCCGTAGCCGATCGAGCCGAGTGATCCGGTGACTTCCGCGAGAAGCGACATGTCTTGTCCTTTGCTATCCGGGCCGGCGGTCGATCCGCCGGTCTGGGGTCTGTTGGGTTATGGAGTTGTACTCGTGCGACCTAGTGATCGGCGTGCAGCGCGCCACCGATGTACACGGCGGCGAGCAACGTGAAGATGTAGGCCTGAAGCGCCTGGATCAGGGCCTCGAAGCCGGTGAGTGCGATGGTCACCGCGAACGAGGCCACCGATCCGACGATGCCGACGATGCTCGCACTGATGAGGTAGAACGTCGCGACCGAGAAGGAGGCGATGAGCAGGTGACCGGCGAACATGTTGGCAAACAGACGGATGGCGTGCGTGGCCGGGCGCACGATGATGTTGGACATGAACTCCAGCGGTGCGAGCAGCACGTACATCATCTTCGGGACCCCGGGCGGGAACATCATGTTCTTGAAGAACCCGAAGAAGCCCTGTCGGTAGATGCCGATCGGCACCCAGGTGATGTAGACGATGATCGCGAACGCGACGGGGATCGCGAAGATCGACGTGACCGGGATCTGCGCGAAGGGAACGATTCCCATGAAGTTCGACAGCCACACCAGGAAGAAGAAGCTGAACAGGAAGGGGACGAACTTGTCGCCCTCCTTGCCCATGGCCTCGCGGGCGATGCCGTCGCGGATGAACAGGTAGCCCATCTCGCCGATGTTCTGCGCGCCGCGCGGCACGAGCTTGGGGCTGCGGAAGGCGTAGGTGAAGAACCCGAGGATCAGGATCACGCAAAGGATCAGCAGGATCGTGATCTTGGAGACGTTGAAGGTCAGGCTGCCGACGGTGAAGGTGAACAGCGCATCGAACTGGAAGATCTCCGCTCCGGGGGCGGGGAAGCCGCATCCGGACATGAGATGGCAATCAAGGCCGCCGGAAGCGACCACAACATCAGCTGACACCAGGCTCCTCCATGCCCCTTGCAACACCACTCGTGCGACTTCTCACGTTCGATCCCCCTGTTCGCGCATCTGCTCGTCGCGCGTCTCCTTGGCGAGGCTCGCGAACAAGAGGTAGTACGACAACGCGAGGCCCACGAGCGCCCCGATGGCCATCAGCAGTTCCTGGTGACCGACCCACCTCGACACCACCCATCCCAGGCCCGTGTAGAGGATCAGCCCAGCCATCAGTCGACTGCTGGCTACCCAGGCGGAGTCGGACATCCTCCGTGCGTCATCCATGGAGACCGACCGCTTCCGCGCGCCCGAACCGTACCACCCAGAAGTGACAGGGGGCTGCTTGGGGGCGCTCACGCGCGGGCCTCCGGCTGGGCTTCTGCGGGGGCCGCTGCGGGGGCCTCCGGGTCGACGTAGAGCACCTTCGTGCGCCACGTCACCAGGGCCGAACCAACGATCCAGGCCAGCGTGCACGCCATGATCGTCGCGGCGAAGACCTTGGGGGCGAAGAAGGTCGCGTCCTGCAGCAGCAGGAGGAGGACGAAGAGTACGAGGATCTGCCCCACGTAGACGGCCAGGGCGGTCATGAACGCCGTCTCGGGGCTGTTGCGCAGCACCCGTCCGACGACGTACTGGCCGGCCGCGAAGAAGCCGACGGCGATGGTGGTGCCGAGGATCCCGGCGATCAGGCCAGCCGTGCCCGCCACGATGGTGCCGACGACCGTGGCCACCACCCCCACGCCGATGGTGATCGAGCCGACCCTGCGCAGGATCAGCGAGTCGACGGAAGGCACGGACGGACGGTATCGCAAGGGATCCGCCAGCCCCAAACGAGAAGGGCGCCCCTGAGAGTGGCCTTGCTCACTGCAAGCGGTTACCCACGGGTCCCTGTCCGCAGGGAGCGCACGTCGGCGCCGGATCGGGTCGCGGGACGGCGCACCGCGAACACCAGCAGGGCGAGGCCGCACGCGAAGCCGACGAGTGCGTAGCCGGCCGGGACGAACGCCACGGCCACGGCAGTGCCCGCGATGAGTGCCGTCCAGGCGTACATGAGCAGGACCGCACGCACCTGAGAGTGGCCCATCTCGAGCAGTCGATGGTGCAGGTGCTGCTTGTCGGGTGCGAACGGGTTGCGACCGGCCCGCGTGCGCCGGACGACCGCCAGGAAGAGGTCGATGAGCGGCACGGCCAGCACGGCAATGGGAAGAAGCACGGGAAGCAGCGTGGGGAGCAGCGTGCCGCGCCCGACCGCGCTGGGGTCGACCTGACCGGAGAGGGTGATGGTGCCGGCCGCGAGCAGCAGGCCCAGCGTCATCGAGCCCGTGTCGCCCATGAAGATGCGGGCCTTCCAGAAGTTGTGCGGCAGGAATCCCAGGCACATCCCGACCAGGAGGACGGAGACGAGCGTGGCCAGCGTGGCCCGCTCGAAGCCCAGCTCGACCGACAGCAGGTACGAGTAGGCGAAGAAGGCACCGGCCGCCACCGCGACGATGCCCGCCGCCAGTCCGTCGAGGCCGTCGACGAAGTTGATGGCGTTGATGCTCACCAGCACGATGATCACCGTGAACAGCACGCTGGTGACGGGGTCGAGCACGAACGTGCCGCCGATCGGCAGCCAGATGATGGCGATGCCCTGGAACGCCATCAGGCCCGCGGCAAGGACCTGGCCGGCCAGCTTCGTCGGCGCGTCGAGTCCCCACTTGTCATCGACGATACCCAGGGCGACGATGACGCCGACGCCCGACAGCAGGGCGATCGCCGTGTTGCTGCCGGCGAACACGGCACTCATCATCGGCAGCTTGCTGGCGAGCAGCAGCCCGGCCAGCAGGCCGCCGACCATGGCCAGGCCGCCGAGCCGCGGAGTCGGTGAGTCGTGAACGTCGCGATCGCGAACCGCCGCCATGACACCCGTGCGCACTGCCAGCCGACGGACCGGAGGGGTCAGCAGGTACGTGACGGCGGCGGCCGCCAGCAGGCACAGCAGGTATTCGCGCACGGCGAGGCCCGTCAGCCCCTGGGGTAGGCGGGATGCCTCGTGACCAGTGCGGTCACCTGCTCGGTGATCTCGGCGGTCTGGGTCCCACGCTCGTCCCGGATGGACCGGGCGATCAGCGAGGCGATCTCGGCCATGTCCGGCTCCGTCATGCCCTGGGTCGTGACCGCCGGCGTGCCCACCCGGATGCCCGAGCCCTTGGACGGGGGCTGCGGGTCGTACGGGATGGCGTTCTTGTTGAGGGTGATGCGAGCCGCGTCGCAGCGCGCCTCTGCGACGTCGCCGGTGACGCCCAGACCCTGGATGTCGATGAGGGCGAGGTGGGTGTCGGTGCCGCCGCTGACCGGGCGCATGCCCTCCTCCGCAAGGCCTGCGGACAGTGCCTGCGCGTTTCGGATCACCTGGGCCGCGTATGCCTGGTACTCCGGCGTCGACGCCTCCTTGAGGGCCACCGCCTTCGCGGCCACGGCATGCATCAGCGGTCCACCCTGCATCATCGGGAACACGGCCTTGTCGATGGCCGCCGCGTGCTCGGCGCGGCACAGGATCATGCCGCCGCGAGGCCCGCGCAGGACCTTGTGCGTCGTGAAGGTGACCACGTCGGCGTACGGGACCGGGCTGGGTATGGCCTTGCCCGCGACGAGCCCGATGAAGTGCGCGGCGTCGACCATCAAGATGGCCCCGACCTCGTCGGCGATCTCGCGGAAGGCCTCGAAGTCGACGAGGCGGGGATATGCGGTGGCACCGGTGATGATCATCTTCGGGCGATGCTGATGGGCAAGGGCCCGGACCTGGTCGTAGTCGATGAGCTCGGTGTCGGGCCGCACTCCGTAGGAGACGATGTCGAACCACTTGCCCGAGAAGTTCACCTTGGAACCGTGCGTGAGGTGCCCGCCGTGCGGAAGGCTCATCGCCAGCACCGTCTCGCCGGGCATGACGAACGCGCCGTAGGCGGCGATGTTGGCGCTCGCCCCGCTGTGCGGCTGCAGGTTCGCGTGGTCGGCGCCGAACAGCGCAGTGGCCCGCTCGACGCCGATGACCTCGGCCTTGTCCACCTCGGCGCAGCCTCCGTAGTACCGCCTGCCCGGGTATCCCTCCGCATACTTGTTGCTGAGCGTGGATCCGAGCGCCGCGAGCACGGCCGGGGAGGTGAAGTTCTCGCTCGCGATCAGCTGGAGTCCGCTGCGCAGGCGCTCGAGCTCGTCGAGGACGATCGCAGCGATCTGCGGATCCTCCGCGGACAGCTCGTCGAAGTCAGGTCCCCAGAACGGCGTGCTGTTCATTCATCTCCCTCAGGTGGCTGCCCTTGCGATGGCGACACTCTACGCGGGGTATCGGGCACCTCCGCCTCGACATCTGGGCAGGCGCGGCGCAGGTCCGCCAGCGACACCGCGCCGGCTCGCACGACGCGGGGCTGCGCTCCTGTGGCATCCACGACCGTGCTCGGGAGCCGCTCGCCGCCCGACAGGTCGCCTGCGTCGAGGGCGAGGGCCACTGCGTCGCCGAGCTGCTCCAGGGCGTCGTCCACGTCGAACGGCGCGGCGAGCCCGGGCAGGTTCGCCGACGTGACCACAAGCGGTCCCGACTGCCGCAGCAGCGCCAACGACACCGGATGCAGCGGCATGCGGACCGCGAGCGGTACGTCCATCGGCAGGTCCCAGGCGAGCGTGCGCTGGGGGGTCAGGAGAAGCGTGAGCGCCCCGGGCCAGAAGGCGTCCATGAGGATCCGGGCCTGCTCGCAGACGCCGGACGCGATCCCGGCCACGGTCGACCGAGCGCCGACCATCACCGGCAGTGGCACGGACCTGTCATGGACCTTGACCTGCCGGAGCGCAGCGACCCCGCGGCGCGAGAAGGCATCCGTGGCGACGGCATAGACGCCCTCCATCGGTAGCAGGACGAGGTCGCCACGCCGCACGGCGGACAGGGCGGCGGCGACGGCGCGATCACGATCTCGGCCGTCTGCGCAGGCGATCCGCAGCGTCATGGCAGGGCCTACCGGCCGACGCGCCGAGCCAGGGTGAACCGCGGCAGGCCGTTGAGGTCGATACGGTCGGTGACCGACGTGAAGACGGGGCGCCCCGCGGGCACGTCGATCATCGTCGCGAGCTCGGCGTCGGCGTGCAGGGCCCGCACCACCCCGGGAACCCCGGCCATCCCCGCCGACGTGCCCTGGACGTCGGCGTGCTCGATCACGATCAGGCCGCCGGGCCTGAGCAGGATCGCCGCCGTGCGCAGGACCCCCCGGATGACGTCCATGCCGTCGTCGCCGCCGTACAGGGCCATGCGCGGCTCGTGGTCGCGGACTTCCGGCTCACGCGGGATCATCGCGTCGGGCACGTAGGGCGGATTGGTGACGACCACGGCGACCTTGCCTGCCAGCCGCGCCAGGGCGTGACCGGGGTCGGCCACCGCGGTGGCATCGTCATGGATCACCTCGACGCGCGAGCCCTTGGCAGCCAGGCGATCCTCGTACTGCGTCGGTGTTTCGCCTCGTCCAGTCGATGGCGTCGTCGCTCAGCTCGACGGCGAAGACGTGGCTGCCTGGCACCTCCATCCCCAGCGAGATGGCGATGGCTGCGCTGCCCGCGCACAGGTCGACGCCGACGCGCTCCCCTGCTGCCTGGAGGGCGAGTTCCCGGATCCCGGCCTCGGTCGCGAGCTCTGTCTCGGGTCGCGGGATGAAGACGCCCGGACCCACCTCGACGTCGATGCGACGGAAGCCGGTGCTGCCCAGCAGGTGCTGCAGCGGCACGCGGGAGAGCCTCCTGGTGAGGAGCTGCTCGACTCGCACCTTGTCGTCGACCGTGATCTGGTCCTGCAGGAACAGCCGACTGCGGGTGGTACCGAGTGCGAAGGCCACGATCTCCGCTGCGTCCACGCTGGGCGAGGGAATGCCGACGGCCGCGAGCCGATGCTCCGCGTCGAACAGCACGTCACGCACGGTGACTCGTCCCCCCATCGTCCGATCCTCGGTCCACGACATCAGTGCGTGCCCACCTCGCTCAGGCGACTGGCCTGGTCGGCCGCCACGCAGGCGTCGATGACAGCATCGAGCTCACCGTCGAGGACGGCATCGAGGTTGTGGGACTTGAAGCCCACCCGATGGTCGTTGAGCCGGTTCTCGGGGAAGTTGTACGTTCGGATGCGCTCGCTTCGATCGACGGTGCGGACCTGCGAGCGACGCACGTCGGAGGCCTCCTTGGCCGCCGCCTCCTCCGCCGCGGCGAGCAGGCGAGCCCGCAGGATGCGCATCGCCGACTCCTTGTTCTGCAGCTGGCTCTTCTCGTTCTGGCACGAGACCACGACCCCGGTCGGGATGTGCGTGATCCGTACCGCGGAGTCGGTCGTGTTGACGCTCTGGCCACCGGGTCCGGACGAGCGGTAGACGTCGATCCGAAGGTCATTGGCGTCGATCACGACATCGACCTCCTCGGCCTCCGGAAGGACGAGGACGCCGGCCGCAGACGTGTGGATGCGCCCCTGCGACTCCGTGACCGGCACGCGCTGCACCCGGTGCACGCCGCCCTCGAACTTCAGACGGGCGTAGGGGGCCGAGCCGGGCTCGGGGACGCCCCTCGCCTTGACGGCGATCGAGATGTCCTTGTACCCGCCGAGATCGGACTCGACCGCGTCGAGGACCTCCGTCGACCACCCGCGACGCTCGGCGTAGCGCATGTACATGCGCACCAGGTCACCGGCGAACAGGGCCGACTCGTCGCCGCCCTCGCCCGCCTTGACCTCGACGATCACGTCGTTGTCGTCCATCGGATCGCGGGGCAGGAGCAACGTCGTCAGCCGCTCCGCCGCTGCCTCCGTGCGAATCCCGAGGGCGGCCACCTCCTCGGCGAAGCGCGGATCGTCCTCGCACGAGCTCCCGGGCGGCCTCTAGGTCGTCACTCGCCGCCAGCCACTCCCGGTACGCCGCCACGACCGGACGCAGCTGGGCGTATCGGCGCCCCAGCTGGCGCGCAGCCGACTGGTCGCCATGCACCTCGGGGTTGGCCAGCTGCCGCTCCACCTCGGAGTACTCGGCGAGCAGATCGACGCAGGACTCGAACATCAGATGGCTCCCAGCGGTGCGTCGATCGGTCGTGACGGGAAAACGGAACCGGGCGCCGGTCGGGGGTCAGCCGCGCGACGGGGGAGACACGCGGCTGACCCCGGGCCGGCGCCCGGGGGTGAGGCTACTTGCTGGCGGTCTTGCCGTAGCGGCTCTCGAACTTCGCCACGCGACCACCGGTGTCGAGGATCTTCTGCTTGCCAGTGTAGAACGGGTGGCACTGCGAGCACACGTCCGCGTGAATCACGCCGTTCTTGGCGGTGCTGCGGGTGACGAAGGTGCTTCCGCACGTGCACGAGACTGTGGTCTCCCCGTAGGCGGGGTGGATCTTCGGCTTCATGATCTCTCCTTGGGAATGCCCCGGGTCTTGGCCCTGACTGGACGGTCGTGAACCGGAACCCGATAAGTATGCCACCGCGGGCTGCGGGGGCAAAACCCCCGCATGCCCCGGCGGTCGTGCTCAGTCGTCGTCGGAACGCGAGCCGTTGACGGCCGGCGTGGTCTTCTGGACCTGGAGCAGGAACTCGTAGTTGCTCTGGGTTTCGCGCAGCTTGCCCAGCAGCAGCTCGATCGCCTGCTGCTGGTCGAGCGCGTGCAGCACCCGCCGCAGCTTCCAGACGATCTTGAGCTCCTCAGGTGTCATGAGGAGCTCCTCCTTGCGCGTGCCCGAGGCGTCGACGTCGACCGCGGGGAAGACTCGCTTGTCGGCGAGTCGTCGATCGAGCTTGAGCTCCATGTTGCCGGTGCCCTTGAACTCCTCGAAGATCACCTCGTCCATTCGCGAACCGGTCTCGACGAGCGCCGTCGCCAGGATGGTCAGGCGAGCCACCGTGCTCGATGTTGCGGGCAGCGCCGAAGAACCGCTTGGGCGGGTAGAGGGCCGTCGAGTCGACGCCACCGGACAGGATTCGGCCGGACGCAGGAGCAGCGAGGTTGTACGCGCGCCCCAGCCGGGTCATCGAGTCGAGCAGCACGACCACGTCGTGGCCGAGCTCGACAAGGCGCTTGGCCCGCTCGATCGACAGCTCGGCGATGATCGTGTGGTCCTCGGCGGGACGGTCGAAGGTCGAGGCGATGACCTCGCCCTTGACCGAGCGCTGCATGTCGGTGACTTCCTCGGGCCGCTCGTCGACGAGAACGACCATGAGGTGCACCTCGGGGTTGTTCGTCACGATCGCGTTGGCAATGGCCTGCAGGACCATGGTCTTGCCGGCCTTCGGCGGGGAGACGATCAGGCCGCGCTGACCCTTGCCGATCGGGGCGACCAGGTCGATGACGCGGGTCGTCAGATTGCCAGGGGTCGATCTCCAGTCGGAGCCGCTCCTGCGGGTACAGCGGCGTCAGCTTGGAGAATTCCGGACGGTCGCGGGCCGACTCGAGATCGCCACCGTTGACGGTGTCGATCCGGACGAGCGCGTTGAACTTCTCCTTGCGCTCGCCGTCCTTGGGCTGGCGGATCGCGCCGGTGACGGCGTCGCCCTTGCGCAGCCCGTGCTTGCGCACCATGGACAGCGACACGTAGACGTCGTTCGAACCGGGCAGGTAGCCAGTCGTGCGGACGAAGGCGTAGTTCTCCAGCACGTCGAGGATGCCCGCGACCGGCACGAGCACGTCGTCGGGCGAGATCTCCAGGCTCGACCTCGTTGTACAAGCCACCCGGCGCACGATCGCGCCCCTGGCGGTCACGGAAGCGGTCGCGGCCACGGCGACGGCGGCTGCCGTCGGCACCGTCTCCGCGATCGTTGCGATCGTTACGGGACTGGTTCTGCCGGTCGCCACGGTCCTGGCCGTTCCCTGCTGACGATCCTGCTGACGATCCTGCCGGTCGCCACGGTCCTGGCCGCCCTGCTGGCGATCCTGCCCCTGCTGACGATCCTGCTGACGATCCTGCCGGTGCTCGTTCGCCGGCGGGCCGATCGGCCGGAGCGGACTGCTCCGACGGCCCTGCCTGCCCGCTGGGGGCCTCGGCGGGCGCCTGATTGCGGCGGGCCGAACGACGCGGGCGCTCGGGTGCGCCGCCGCTCTGCGATGCGGGTGCGGCCGGCGTGGACTCGTCAGCGCTGCTCGCGCGCGGCTCGCGGCGCTCGGCTCGGCGCCGCAGGAGCGGAACTGCTCCGCTGGCGGTCGCCGATCGCGGCGACGAGGTCGCCCTTGCGCATGCCGCTGGCCCCCGAGATGCCCATCTGCTGGGCGAGCTGCTTGAGCTCGGGCAGGAGCATGGCCGAGAGGCCGCCACCGCGCGATGAGCCAGCGGTGGTGGGTGCTGAGGTTTCTGTCACGAAGACATCCTTTGATGAAGTGGTCGCCCTCGAGATCGAGGGCTACGTCAACCCGCGACGACCGGCACGAAGGATCGGGCAGATCGAGTGGGTGCTTCCAGTGCGTCCGGGTGAGGCTCCACCGCGAAAGCAAGCGTTGGGTTCGCTGCCGGAGGTTTGGCTCGCCATCGGCGAACCGCCGAAAGATCTGGAGCGCCATGAGCATAACACCCTCATGCCGATCGGGTCAGGCGATGGGGGGCATGGGCACCTCGCGGGCGCCCACCTCGGCCACTTCGACCCGCTGCACGGCCCATCCGGGCCCCGACAGTCCGGCGATCAGGGAGTCGAGCTCCTCGGCCGCGAAGACCAGGACGGTCGGCCCGGCGCCGGAGATCACCGCGGGCACGCCGGCCTCGCGCAGGCGGTCGACCAGTGCGACCGACTCCGGGTAGGCCAGGGCACGAGCCCGCTGATGCATGCGGTCCTGCGTCGCGGGCATGAGACGGAGCGGGTCGACGGTCATGGCATGCACGAGCAGCGCCGCACGAGACACGTTGCCGACGGCGTCCGCGAACGGCACCGCATCGGGCAGCATCGCGCGGGCCTTGACCGTGGGCACCTCGTTCGCGGGCACGAGCACAACAGGGCGAACGCCCGGATGCGGCGTCATGCGGACCAGGTCGCCGAAGCCGTCAGCCTCGAGCCACGCGATGGTGAAGCCGCCATGCAGTGCGGCCGAGAGGTTGTCGGGGTGACCTTCCATCGTCAGCGCCAACTGCAGCACGTCGCTGTCGGACATGCGCTCCTGGCCGTCCACGACCATGGCGCGGGCCAGCACGATGCCGCCGATGATGGCTGCCGCAGACGATCCGAGGCCGCGGCCCTGCGGAATGCCGTTGACGCACCGCAGGATGAAACCGGCGGGATGCACGTTCATCCGGTCGAACGCGAGGTTCATCACTCGCACGACGAGGTGCGTCTCGTCCCGAGGGACGACGTCGCAGCCCTCGCCCGCCACCTCCACCAGCACGCCCTCGTCGTCGGTGACCATCGCGATCAGCTCGTCGAACACCGTGAGTGCCAGGCCGGCGGTGTCGAACCCGGGACCGATGTTGGCGCTGCTCGCGGGCACGACGACGCGGACAGCCTCCCGGCGGAAGCGCTCCATCCCTATTCCAGGCCGAGGGCTCGGGCCGCGGCCGCGGCATCGACAGGCACGACCACGGGGTCCTTCGCCCCCGCCAGCGCCCACTGCGTGTCCTTGAGCCCGTTGCCGGTGAGGGTGCAGACGATCACCTGGCCCCGGTCGAGCCGGCCGGCCGCGTGCGCCTTGATGATCCCAGCGACACCGGCAGCGCTCGCCGGCTCGCAGAACAGCCCCTCCGACGCGGCCAGCAGCCGATAGGCGTCGAGGATCTCGTCGTCGGTCACTGCCTCGATGAGCCCATCGGACTCGTCCCTCGCGGCCTCGGCCTGCTGCCAGGATGCCGGGTTGCCGATGCGAATCGCCGTCGCGATCGTCTCGGGGTTCGCCACCGGATGGCCAAGGACGATCGGTGCCGACCCCGCCGCCTGGAAGCCCCACATCCGCGGCCGGCTCGAGCTGACGCCGTCGGCCGCATACTCGACGTAGCCCTTCCAGTAGGCCGTGATGTTGCCGGCGTTGCCGACCGGCAGGGCGTGGATGTCAGGTGCGCGACCGAGCATGTCGACGATCTCGAAGCTCGCGGTCTTCTGGCCCTCGATTCGGAACGGATTGACGCTGTTCACGAGCTCGATCGGGTAGTCGGCGGCGAGGTCGCGCGCGATGCGCAGGCAGTCGTCGAAGTTGCCGTCCACCTGCAGCAGGGTCGCGCCGTGGACGATGGCCTGAGCCAGCTTGCCCATGGCGATCTTGCCCTCCGGGACGAGGACACCGCAGGCCATGCCTGCCTTGGTCGCGTAGGCGGCCGCGCTCGCCGAGGTGTTGCCCGTCGAGGCGCAGATGACGGCCCTCGCCCCGGCCTCCGCGGCCTTGGAGATGGCCATGGTCATGCCACGGTCCTTGAACGAGCCGGTCGGATTCGCCCCGTCGTACTTGAGCCACACCTCGCAGTCGATCCGCTCGCTGAGCCGGCCGGCCAGGACGAGCGGCGTCCCGCCCTCGCGCAGGGAGACCACCGGTGTCGTCTCGGACACCGGAAGCCGGTCGCGATACTCCTCGATCAGGCCACGCCACTGCTGCGCCATGACTACGCGCCCGCCTCACCTTCGACTCGCATGACTCCGTGGACCCTCTTGACCGTGTCGAGCTGGCTCAGGCGCTCGACCGTCCTGCGCAGCGCGGCATCCGTCGCTCGGTGCGTGCGGACGATCAGGCCTGCCTCGTCGCCGTGCCCATCCTGTCGCACCACCTGGATGCTCACCCCGTTGTCGGCGAACGCCGAGGCGATGCTCGCGAGCACGCCCGGCCGATCCGCGACGTCGAGATTGACGTAGTAGCGCGTGATCGCGGCACCGATCGGGAGCAACGGCAGGTTGGAGTAGGTGCTCTCCCCCGGCCCCAGGCCTCCGCTGACCCTGTTGCGAGCGGCCGTGACGACGTCGCCGAGCACCGCGCTGGCCGTGGGGGGCCCGCCGGCGCCGCGGCCGTAGAACATGACCTCGCCGGCCGCCTCCGCCTCGACGAAGACGGCGTTGAAGGCACCGCGGACACTGGCCAGCGGATGGCTGCGCGGCAGCATTGTCGGGTGCACCCGCACGATCACGCCCTCGTCCGTGCGCTCTGCCACGGCCAGCAGCTTGATGACGAAGCCCATCTCCTGCGCGGCCCTGATGTCCTGCGAGCTGACCTTGGAGATCCCCTCGCAGTACACGTCGTCGAGGGTCACCCGGGTGTGGAAGGCGAGCTCGGCGAGGATCGCCGCCTTCGCCGCGGCGTCGTGGCCGTCGACGTCCAGGCTCGGATCCGCCTCGAGGTAGCCGAGCTCGTCGGCCTCGGCGAGGACGTCGGCGTACTCGGCCCCCTCCTCGTCCATCTTCGTCAGCATGAAGTTGGTCGTGCCGTTCACGATGCCCAGGACCCTGGTCACCTGATCACCGGCAAGCGACTCGCGAAGCGGACGAAGCAGGGGGATGCCGCCGGCCACCGCCGCCTCGAAGTAGAGATCGACGCCATTGCGCGCCGCCGCCTCGTACAGGGTGGCCCCGTCGGCGGCGAGCAGCGCCTTGTTCGCGGTGACCACGCTCGACCCGGCCGCCATGGCACGCAGGATCAGGCTGCGCGCGGGCTCGATCCCGCCCATCACCTCGACGACGATGTCGGCACCGCCGGCCGCGACGGCCTCGGCGTCATCGGTGATGAGCCCGAAGGGGATCCCGGGTCGCTCCCTCGACGCATCGCGCACCGCCACGGCCGTGAGCACGATCGGGGCGCCCACCCGCTCCTCGAGGTCATGTGCGTTCTCGACCAGAAGACGGGCGACCGACGAGCCCACCGTGCCACCGCCGAGCAGGGCGACGGTCAACGGCCGCGCCAGTTCACCGGACGACATGCAGGCTCCTCGACTGGTTCCTCGGACAGACGCGCTGAACGATGCACAGCCTGTCAGACAGTCCCATCGCCCCTCGGATCGGGGATCGAGGAGGCTGACGCCCCCGCGCGCCTTCGTCCATATTGACCGCCGCGCGGGACGATATGCGCAGAAAGTCCGGTGACACCCATCGTCGCCCAACGGAGGAACCGCCAAGGCCCCGGCAACGGCATCGTCGGCGTGGCCCTCGCGTTCGTCCTCGAGGTCCTGCTCACCGCCGCCTTCGTCATGGTCATCCTGCTCGTCACCGAGCGCACCGCAGCCCCCGACCTCGCCGGCGTCGCGATCGGCCTGGCCCTGACTGCCGTGCACCTCGTCGGCATCCCCCTCGACGGCACCTCGGTCAACCCGGCCCGCTCGCTTGGACCGGCCCTGTTCTCCGGCGGCAGCGCACTCGGCCAGGTCTGGCTGTTCATCCTCGCGCCGCTCGTCGGCTCGATCGTCGCCGTCGTGCTCTGGAAGCTCGCTCGCACGTCGGACGAGGAGTCCCGGGCGCTGGTGGCCGGCTCCGAACGCGAGTAGGGCCCCTGTCGAGACGACCCGGACGGTCGTGAAGCCTGCCCTCCTCGGGGCGTTTCACGGCCATTCGGGTCGCGTCGGCGCTTCAGGCCCCGGGGTCGAGGGCGAGCATGTCGTCGAGGGTCTCCCGGCGCAGGACCACCGAGCACACCCCGTCCCTGGCCGAGATGACCGCCGGCCTGGGCAGGTAGTTGTAGTTCGAGGCCATCGAGCGGCAGTACGCTCCCGTGGCGGCGACGGCCAGCAGATCGCCCGGTGCAAGGTCCGCGGGCAGCCAGGCATCGCGGACCACCACGTCGCCCGACTCGCAGTGCTTGCCGACCACGCGGCACAGCACCGCCTCGGCCGCCGACTCGCGCGAGGCGAGGGTCACGCTGTACTCGGCCTCGTAGAGCGCCGTCCGGATGTTGTCGCTCATGCCCCCGTCGACCGACACGTACGTGCGCACGGCGCCCCGGTCGACCTCCACCGGCTTGACCGTCCCCACCTCGTAGACCGTGACGGCGGCCGGCCCCACGATGGCCCGTCCCGGCTCGAAGGCGAGCGAGGGCATGGGGATCCCGGCGGCCGCGCACTCCTTGCCCACGATGTCGCCGATCTGGTGGGCCATGTCGCCGACGTCGAGCGGGTCGTCGGACTCCAGGTAGGCGATGCCCATGCCGCCGCCGAGGTTCATCTCCTCGATCTCGATGCCCTGCTCGTCCCAGATCCGCTGCGCCAGCAGCACGACGCGGGCGGCCGCCACCTGGAAGCCGGCGGCATCGAATATCTGCGATCCGATGTGGGAGTGCAGGCCCATGAGATCCAGGCTCGGCAGCTTCGCGATCCGGCGGACGGCCTCGTCGGCGGCGCCCGAGGTGAGCGACAGGCCGAACTTCTGGTCCTCGTGCGCCGTCGCGATGAACTCGTGGGTGTGCGCCTCGACGCCTACCGTGACGCGCACGAGGACCTCCTGGACGACGCCGGCACGGGCTGCCGCGTCCGCGACGCGGACGATGTCCTCGAAGGAGTCGATCACGATCCTTCCGACACCTGCCTGCACCGCCGCCTCGATCTCGGCCATCGACTTGTTGTTGCCGTGCAGGAGCATCCGATCGCCGGGCACTCCGGCGCGCAGGGCCACCGCGAGCTCGCCCCCCGAGGCCACGTCGAGCCCGAGCCCCTCCTCGGTGACCCAGCGCGCCACGGAGGTGCTGAGGAAGGCCTTCGCGGCGTAGTAGACGATGCGCGCGCCGGCACCGAGGTAGGCGCTGCGATAGCGATGCGCGCGCTCGCGCACGTCCGCCTCGTCGAACAGGAACAACGGCGAGCCGAACTGCGCGACCGCATCACGCACGTCGACGCCGCCGATCTCCAGCGCTCCGTCGCCATTGCGGCGGCAGGTGATCGGCCACACCATCGGCGCCAGCCTGTTCAGCGCCTCGGCCGTGGCCGGCCGGGAGATCGGGACGGAGGCGGCGAGGACGTCGCCGTGCAGAGGACCAGCTGGATGCGCGCGCATGCCGAAAGGCTAGGGCAGCGCCCGGCTACATGCGGTCGGGGGCGCTGACGCCCAGCATGTCGAGGCCGTTCGCGATGGTCTGGCGCGCCGCTGCGCACAGCCACAGTCTCGCCACGTGGATCCCGGCCAGCTCCTCGTCCCCTCTCGGCAGGACCCAGCAGACGTCGTAGAAGCGGTGGTACGCCGTCGCGAGATCCTCGAGGTAGCGCGCCACCCGGTGCGGCTCGCGCAGCTCGGCGGCACCGGCGACGATCCGCGGGAACTCCCCGATCATCCCGAGCAGGTTGTTCTCGCGCTCATGATCGAGCAGGGCCGGATCGAACGGCTCACCCTGCCAGTCGATGCCGAGCTCGGCGGCGTTGCGGAGAACGGAGGCGATGCGCGCGTGGGCATACTGCACGTAGAACACCGGGTTGTCGCTGGTGGCCCGTGTTATCTCCTCGAGGTCGAGGGTCAGGGGCGAGTCCACCGGGTAGCGAGAGAGCGTGTACCGCGCCGCGTCGACGCCCACCTCCTCGACAAGGTCGTCGAGCGTGACGATGGTCCCGGCCCGCTTCGAGAGCTTGACCTCCTCGCCGCCGCGCGTGATCTTCACCAGTTGCCCGATGAGCACCTCGATGTTGTCATCCATGTCGTCGCCAGCGCAGGCGGCCACCGCGCGCAGTCGGTTCACGTAGCCGTGATGGTCGGCCCCGAGCAGGTAGATGCTCAGATCGAACCCGCGGGCGCGCTTGTCGACGTAGTAGGCGGTGTCGGCCGCGAAGTAGGTGTACTCGCCGTCGGTCTTGATGAGGACGCGGTCCTTGTCGTCGCCGAAGTCCGTCGTGCGCAGCCACATCGCGCCTTCGAGCTCGTACACGTGACCCTGCTCGATGAGCTTCTTCAGGCCGCGCTCCACCGCGCCGGACTCGTAGAGCGAGCGCTCGGAGTACCAGACGTCGAAGTGCGTGCGGAACAGTTCCAGGACCTGCTGCTGCTGCCTCAGCTGCAGCGCGTAGGCGGCCTCCCGAAAGGCCACGAGCTGCTCGTCGGCCGGCAGGTCGGTGATGCCAGGGCGCGCGATGACGATCGCCGCCGCAAGGTCCAGGACGTAGCCGCCGTGGTAGCCGTCCTCCGGGACGGGCCTGCCGTTCGCCGCCGCCATCACGGAGGCCCCGAACTTGTCCATCTGCACGCCGCGGTCGTTGACGTAGAACTCCTTCGTCACGGTGGCGCCGGCCGCGGCGAGCACGCGCGCGATGGCGTCGCCCACGGCTGCCCATCTCGTGTGCCCAAGATGCAGAGGGCCGGTCGGGTTGGCCGAGATGAACTCGACGTTGACGACGCGTCCCGCGAGCGCGGTGCCGTGCCCGAACCGGGGGCCGGCGGTCACCACGACCCTCGCGAGCTCGCCCTGTGCCGCGCTGTCGAGGCGGACGTTGACGAACCCCGGTCCGGCCACCTCGGCGCTCGCGATGCCCGCCACCTGGCCGAGCCGCTCCGCCAGCATCGCGGCGATCTGCCGTGGCGGCAGGCCCGCCTGCTTGGCGAGAGCGAGGGCGACGTTGGTGGCGTAGTCGCCGTGGTCACGGGACTTGGGCCGTTCGATGCGCACGGCCGGCACCTGCGTCACGGGGATCCGGCCGCCGGCGACCAGCTCGGACACGATGTCGGTCACGGCCAGGGCGAGTTGGTCAGGAGTCACCCGTGGAGCCTAGCCGGGAGGCTCGCAGCCCTGCTCCGGCGTCCGCAGGGAGCAGCGGCCCACGGGATGGGCACAGTGCCCCAGGAAGCAGTGCACAGGGGTCCGGAAATGTACCGGAAATCACCCTCGAGGGCTATGCTTCAGGCAGGCAAGGCCACATCAGCACCACCGTTCTTCAGATGCCATCCGCCTTCGGTGGGCATCTGCGTTTCTGAGCACGAGCACAGACACGGGACGAAGGTTTGAACGGCTAGGCCTCGTGCCGGGCGTCCGTTCGGCGCGAAGTTCCGTGCAAGGAGAATGTGCATCATGGCTCAAGGAACCGTCAAGTGGTTCAACGCTGAGAAGGGCTACGGCTTCATCGCCCCGGCCGACGGCAGCCCGGACGTCTTCGTCCACTACTCCGCCATCGAGTCCGATGGCTACAAGTCGCTGGACGAGAACCAGCTGGTCGAGTTCGAGGTCGTCCAGGGGCCCAAGGGTCCGCAGGCCGACAAGGTCCGCATCAGCTAGTCGTCCTCCCGAGGACACCGAATGGGCCCTGCCGAAAGGCGGGGCCCATTCGCTTGTCCGGCAGGCCTCGGCGCGGACGAAGACGAAGGGCCCGACCGGTCGGCAGGGCCCTTCGTCTTCGCCGGCTCCCGGGTCCCCCGACCTCGGTCGCCGACACGACCGTCTTCCCCCGTTCTGGCGCTCGCCAAACCTCCCGGCCATTCCGGCGACCCGTCGCAGGGCAGGCTGCGGCACAATGGCCGCATGGCAGACGACGACATCGAGCGCCTCCTTCGCGAGGTCTCCGCCACCACTGGTGCCGCCGCCGGGGCGAATACCCCGGCCGCGCGTCCCACATCGACTCCCGTCCCTCAGGAGGGCAGCTCCTCGGGCGGCGGCCGGCTCGCCTTCGCCGCGGTGGCGGCGGTCGGCATGGGCGGTGCCACCTTCGTGTTCGCCCTCTTCACCCCGTTCACCGACAACTTCTGGACAGCGTCCGGGGCTGCCGTCGGCGCCTTCGTCACGGCTGTGGTCGCCGGTCCTCCGCGCTGGTTCCACTCCTGACCGCCTGCTGCCGGTCGGCCTCGATGATCGCGCCCCAGAGCAGCCCGACGAAGCACAGGTAGAGCCACAGCAGGATCACCACGGCGGTGCCGAAGATCAGGACCGCCGCGCCGAGGCTTGCCGAGAAGCCCGCATACATGCCCACTCCCCCCGTCACCACGACGATCCACATGGTCGCCAGGGCGACGCCGGGGGACCGCCACGGCACACGCACTCCGCCGTTGGGCCCGCGCTGGAGGATCCCGCGCACCGCAAGGAACACCAGCGCGAGCACGATCAGCCAGTCGATCGTCCAGCTGCCGGTCGACGTCGCGACTCCCGTCACGCCCAGCCACTGCAGGACCCGGGGCACGAAGGTGAGCAGCACGACGAGGCCGACCGCAGCCACCAGGCCGACGAGGGTGAAGACGGCGGAGATGGCCCGCTCGATCAGGCCGCTGCGCGTCTCGACGACACCGAACACGGTGTTCAGGGCCATGCGCACGCCGTAGACGACCTTCGACGCGGCGTACACGGCGATGGCGACGCTGACCAGCGTGGTCACGGTGAAGGCGGTGGCCGAGGCCCCCTCGATCATGCCGACGAGAGCGTCGATGGCGGGCTGGACGTTGCCGAGGGTGCCGGGTGCCCGCGCCGCGAGATCCTCGAGGGCGACGCGCACGTCGGCCGGATCGAGGAAGACACTGGCCACCGTGCCGAAGGCCACCGCGGCAGGTGCCAGCGAGAGGGCGACGAAGTAGGCGAGGCCACCGGCTGCCAGCGAGGCGCGGCTACGGCCGTAGTCCGCCATGACCCGGCTGCCCCAGGCGACCAGGTCCTCGATGCGCTGCCTCACTCCGACATCCTTGCCGACGGGCGCACCGCACGTCACGGCACCACGCCTCGCTGGTAGCCTGTGCAGGCCCGAGCCCCCGTAGCTCAGGGGATAGAGCGCCGGTTTCCGGTACCGAAGGTCGCAGGTTCAAATCCTGCCGGGGGCGCACCTTCCTCGCGTCCCCGCGTGAGCGCGGCGGCGCCGGTCATTGGGTGGTGCCGGCCAGTACCGGATGATCGACCAGCGCCGCGACCTCCTCGTCGGTGAACAGCCTCGATCGCGTCAGGAAGCGCATCCCCTCGGGAGACTCGAGGGAGAATCCCCCGCCCCGACCGGGCACCGCGTCGATGGTCAGTCGCGTGTGCTCCCAGTAGCCGAACTGCGAGGCGGACATCCAGAAGTCGATCGGCTCGGGGATCCCGTCGACGACGAGCTGCTCCAGCCTGACATCCTGGCCACCGGTGCGGAACTCCCCGGCCAGGTAGCACATCGGGGCCGAGCCGTCGCAGCACCCGCCGGACTGATGGAACATCAACGGACCGTGGATGGCCCTGAGGCGACGGAGCAGGTCCGCCGCCTCAGGGGTCACGTCAACGCGCTCGACCATGCCGGTCACTTTAGGCGCGCGTCCATCCGCTGGGAAGGCTCATCTCGCGGTACCGGCCTAGAAGAAGCCGACGGCCTTGGGCGAGTAGGAGACCAGCAGGTTCTTCGTCTGCTGGTAGTGGTCGAGCATCATCAGGTGCGTCTCGCGGCCGATGCCCGACTGCTTGTACCCGCCGAATGCCGCGTGCGCCGAGTAGTCGTGGTAGCAGTTCGTCCAGACGCGGCCGGCCTGGATGGCCCGACCGGCCTTGTACGCGATGTTGCCGTTGCGGCTCCAAACGCCGGCCCCGAGTCCGTACAGGGTGTCGTTGGCGATCTTGATCGCGTCGTCGAACCCGGTGAACTTCGTCACCGACACGACCGGTCCGAAGATCTCCTCCTGGAAGATCCGCATCGAGTTGTCGCCCTCGAAGATCGTCGGGGCGACGTAGTAGCCGCCGGACAGCTCCCCGCCGAGGTCAACCCGCTCGCCGCCCGTGAGGACGCGTGCGCCCTCGGCCTTGCCGATCTCGATGTAGGACAGGATCTTCTCGAGCTGGTCGTTGCTCGCCTGCGCCCCGATCATGGTCGCCATGTCGAGCGGACTGCCCTGCTTGACCTTCTGGGTGCGAGCGATCGCATCCGGCAGGAAGGTGTCGTAGATCTGCGAGCCGATGAGCGCTCGGGACGGGCACGTGCAGACCTCGCCCTGGTTCAGGGCGAACATCGTGAATCCCTCGAGCGCCTTGTCGTAGAAGTCGTCGTTCGCCTCGGCCACGTCGTCGAAGAAGATGTTCGCACTCTTGCCGCCGAGCTCGAGGGTCACGGGAATGATGTTCTCCGCCGCGTACTGCATGATGAGGCGACCGGTCGTGGTCTCGCCGGTGAACGCGACCTTCGCGATCCGTCGGGACGATGCCAATGGCTTGCCCGCCTCCACGCCGAACCCGTTGATGATGTTGAGGACGCCGGGGGGCAGCAGGTCCTCGATGAGCGATAGCCAGAAGTGGATCGAGACGGGTGTCTGCTCGGCCGGCTTGAGGATGATGCAGTTACCGGCCGCGAGGGCCGGGGCGAGCTTCCAGACGGCCATGAGAATCGGGAAGTTCCAGGGGATGATCTGCGCGACCACGCCGAGCGGCTCGTGGAAGTGGTACGCGACCGTGTCGTCGCTGATCTGGCCCAGGGTGCCCTCCTGCGCGCGCAGGGCGCCCGCGAAGTAGCGGAAGTGGTCGATCGCCAGCGGGATGTCGGCGTACGTCGTCTCGCGGATCGGCTTGCCGTTCTCCCACGTCTCCGCGACGGCGAGCGCCTCGAGGTTCGCCTCCATGCGGTCGGCGATCTTGAGCAGGACGTTGGAACGCTCGGTGACCGTGCTGTGCCCCCACGCGTGTGCGGCGGCATGCGCGGCATCAAGGGCCAGCTCGACATCGGCCGCGTTGCCCCGAGCAACCTCGCAGAACACCTGCCCGGTGATCGGCGTGACGTTCTCGAAGTACTGGCCGCTGGACGGCGGCACGTACTCCCCGCCGATGTAGTTGTCGTAGCGCGACTTGTACGTCATCGCGCTGCCGGGCTGTCCTGGGGCCGCGTATGTGGTCATGGCTCTCCTTCTCGGTGGATCGATCCGGGATTGCTTCCGGGACGTGAACGGACGGTATGACCCACATCACAGTGATTCCTAGACAATGAGGGGCCAACTAGCCACACACTCACCGAAAGGACTGCTGCCTCCCTAGCCCTTCGGCTAGGTTGCCTGCACCCGGGGAGGAGCCCGATGAGTCCCAGCCTGTCGCTGCCCCGCTCGTACCGGGCCCCCAACGCCCGCGTCCGGATCGCCATCGTGGACTCGAACGTGATCTTCCGCGCCGGAGTGCGGACGGTCCTGGAGCGACGCCCGGGCCTGGCGGTCGTCTCCGAGTGCGGCGACGCGGCCACGGCCCTCGATCAGATCGCCAACCTCGAACCGGATCTGGCAATCATCGACGTCGACCTGGAGGACGACACCACGAGCGGCCTGGCCCTCCTTCAGGACATCTCTCGACAATTCCCCTCGGTGCGCGTCCTCGTGCTCACCACCGCGGTCTCCGAGCTCATCGTCATCGAGGCGCTGCGCCGCGGTGCGGCGGGCTACGCACTCAAGCGGAGCTCGCCGGACGAGCTCGGCAAGATGGTCTTCGCCCTCGACCGCGGCGACAGCGCGTTCAGCTCCGAGGTCGCCTCGGTCGTCGCCCGCAGCGTGGGCGGGCACGTGCCCCGAGAGGCGACGCTGTCGGACCGGGAGCGTGAGGTGGTGCGGCTGGTCGCACGGGGCTGGTCGAACAAGCAGGTCGCCGCCGAACTGTTCATCGCTGAGAGCACGGTCAAGTTCCACCTGCGCAATGCGATGCGCAAGCTCGGCACCACGCGGCGCTCCGAGGTCGCCTACCGGGCCGGCAAGGCCGGGCTGTCGTAGCGGCCGATGCGCCTCGGTCGCCACGCTGGTTCAATGGCCCCATCATGGAGACCTCCACTCGCTCGCCGCAGGCCCGCGTCCACTTCGCCACGCCCAGCCCGGGCCTGTACCCGGCGATCGTCGCGGTCTTCGTCGGCCTCCTCCTCATCTCGAACATCGGCGCCACCAAGCTGATCGGCTTCGGGCCGATCATCACCGATGGTGGGGCGTTCCTGTTCCCCCTGACGTACGTCGTCGGCGACGTGCTCAGCGAGGTGTACGGGCTTCGCGCGGCCAAGCGCGCGATCCTGCTCGGGTTCGCCATGTCGGTGCTGGCGGCGCTGACCTTCTGGCTGGTGCAGCTCACTCCTCCCGCCGATGGCTGGGGCAACCAGGATGCCTTCGAGGCCGTCCTCGGATTCGTCCCGCGCATCGTCCTCGCAAGCCTCTGCGGCTACCTGGTGGGCCAGTTCCTCAACGCCTACGTCCTGGTCAGGATCAAGGAGCGCACGCAGGAGCGCGCCCTGTGGCTGCGCCTCATCGGCTCGACCGTCGTCGGGGAGTTCGCCGACACCCTCGTGTTCTGCACCGTCGCGTTCTACGGGGTCATCACCGGTGCGGACTTCTGGAACTACGTACTGGTGGGCTACCTCTACAAGACCCTCCTCGAGGTGGTCCTGCTGCCCGTCACCTACCGGGTGATCGCGGCCGTGAAGCGGCGCGAGCCGACGTACGCGCTCAACCCGTAGCCGACCTGCCCAGGACCTCGTCGCGGAGATCCTCGTACGTGCCCTGGATGATGCTCTCGCGGATGCGGTCGATCAGCCGCACGATGTACCGCTCGTTGTGGATCGTGGCCAGCGTGGAGGCGAGCATCTCCTTCGCCCGGAACAGGTGGTGCACGTACGCCCGCGTGTAGTGAAGGCAGGTGTAGCAGTCGCACGCGTCGTCGATGGGGCCGAAGTCGCGGCGGTACGTGCCGTTGGTCAGGTGGAAGCGCCGGTCCGCGTGGTAGACCGTGCCATTGCGGGCATTTCGCGACGGTGCGACGCAGTCGAAGGTGTCCGCGCCGTTCTCGATCGCCGTGAACACGTCGTCCGGCTGCCCGATCCCGAGCAGGTGGCGGGGCCTGTCCTCCGGCAGCTCCTCGCAGACCCAGCGCACGATCGTCCCGAGCCGATCCTTCTCCAGCGCGCCCCCGATCCCGAAGCCGTCGAAGCCGAGCGCTGCCAGGCCACGGGCCGACAGGCGCCGCAGGTCCTCGTACTGCGCCCCCTGCACGACGCCGAACAGCGCCTGATACGGGTGATCGGACCTCGCCGCGGTCAGGCGCTGATGCTCGGCGACGCAGCGGGCCGCCCACGCCTGGGTCCGCGCGACGGACCGCTCCTGGTACTCGCGCGTGTTCATCAGGGTCGTGCACTCGTCGAAGGCGAACATGATGTCGGCGCCGAGCTGGTGCTGCACCTGCATCGACACCTCCGGGGTGAATCGGTGCATCGCCCCGTCGAGATGGGACTTGAACGTCACGCCGTCGTCGTCGACGTGCGCCAGCCGGTCCTTGCCCGCGGCCATCACGTCGTCGGACCGGAGGTCCTTCGCGTCCATGGCGAGGATCTTCTTGAACCCCACTCCCAGCGACAGGACCTGGAATCCGCCGCTGTCGGTGATCGTCGGGCCGCCCCAGCCCATGAACGATGCCACTCCCCCGGCCGCGTCGACGATGTCGGCGCCGGGCTGGAGGTAGAGGTGATAGGCGTTCGCCAGGATGACCTGCGCGCCGAGATCCCGCAAGGCCTCCGGCAGGACGGCCTTCACCGTCGCCTTCGTGCCGACCGGGGTGAATGCGGGAGTCCTGATCTCGCCGTGCGGCGTTCGGATCACGCCGACACGTCCCAGGGGCGGCCCGCTGCCCGCCTGCCCCTCGAGGCGATGGGTCACGTCGAACGAGAAGTCAGGATCGGGCACTGACCCGCCCCACCGCTGCGGTCACGGGGCGAGCATCTCGGTGGCCGGGAACAGCGCGCGGGCCGGGGAGACCCACGCGTCCAATGCCTTGCCGACCTTGGGGTTCGACCCCCCGCAGAACGGTGCGGACACGTCGACGAGATCCCGCCGCCCGGACGACACGACGAGGTCGGCCGCGGTTCCGCCGACGCAGCCCTCCGCAGCATCGGAGACGACGATCCCGCTCACTGAAGGCAGCGAGCGCCCCAAGGCCGCCCAGACTGCGGGTGGCGTCGGGGCGGCCTGGTCGGCGAGCACCTGACCGTAGCTGTCCACGACGATCCGGCTCTCGTCCTTCGTGACCGTCAGCGTGATGCTGCGGTGGTAGGCGGGCGGCACGGAGGCGTCGTGGAACGCGTACGTCACCACGGCGTCGTCGGGCAGCGATCCGCCCTCAACGGGCGGTGCGGAACCGCAGCCCGCAGCGAGCCCCACGGGGAGCATGAGTCCCACGAGGAGGAGTCCGTGCAGGATCCGGCGCCGCATGACGCGACCCTATCGACGCGACGCCCCATCGATGCACGCCGCCGAGACCGCGCGTGAAGAATGGCCGTCATGAGCGCCCCTGTAGCCGCAGCCGCCAGTCCCGAGATCGGCCGGACCATCGATGCGGCCGGGATCGCCACGAACGTCCACGTCATGGGCAGCGGCGACGCCGTCCTGCTCCTGCACGGCTCCGGGCCCGGCGTCACCGCCTGGGCGAACTGGCGGCTGACCCTGCCACGGCTGGCCGAGCACTTCACGACCGTTGCACCGGACATCGTCGGGTTCGGCTTCACCGACCGGCTGGCGGACGTCCGCTACGACCTCGACACGTGGACCGCGCACGCCATCGGAGTCCTCGATTCCCTCGGCCTCGAGCGGGTGCACGTGATCGGCAACTCCTTCGGCGGGTCCCTGGCGCTCTCGCTGGCCATTCGTCACCCCGAGCGGGTCGCGCGGCTCGTGCTCATGGGCGCGGTGGGGGTGCCCTTCCAGATCACCCCGGGCCTCGACGCCGTGTGGGGCTACGCGCCCTCGGTCGAGGCCATGGCCGCGCTGCTCCGCCTGTTCTCATACGACTCCGGCCAGCTCGGGCCGGACCTGGCCGAGATCCGCTACCGGGCAAGCATCCGGCCCGGAGTGCAGGAGGCCTTCGCCGCCATGTTCCCCGCTCCTCGGCAGGCCGTCCTCGACCGGATGACCCATGGGGTCGAGGACATCGCACGCATCGCGGCCCCCACCCTGGTGGTCCACGGGCGGGACGACCAGGTCATCCCACTGCAGAACTCCCTTGACCTGCTTCGGCTCATCGACGACGCCCAGCTGCACGTGTACGGCCGGTGCGGGCACTGGACGCAGATCGAGCACGCCGACGAGTTCTCCGACCTGGTGATCGGGTTCCTGCGCGGGCGGCGGGTGCCGTGACGCGAACCCTGCCGGTCAGCGCCGGAACCAGAGTGACGGAAGGGGTCAGATGGGGAGTCTGGTGTTCAAGGGTCAGGATTTCTCCGAAAACTTCCGGAAAACCCCTTGCTACACCAGGCAGAACGCGAGTAGAATTGTCCCACCGCACCGCAAGGCGCGGGTCGAGACTGGGACTGTTGGCCAGACGACGGGAACGACCCCTCGGGGTCGGGAACGAAGGGTTCCGAGTGCTGGCGGAGCCGGCCGCAGGGAAGGTCTCGAGGAAGCGATAACGACATCGCCGATGTTGCGGAAACGCGGCATGTGCACCGCGCGCTGCACCTAGCGCGGGGCCCCGAGAGATCGGGCGGTGGGCGGGCGCTTCCAAAGAAGGCCCCTCGGACTCATACTCCGAGGGGCCTTCTTCATTTATACGACAGTCAGGCGCCGAACTGCGGCAGCGCCACGCCGCGATCCCCTGACTCGAGCCAGCCGCGCAGTCGGGCGAAGCCCTCGTCGAGGCTGACGCTCGGCTCCCAGGCAAGGGCCCCCCGCGTCGCCCGCTGGTCGAACCAGTGGGCCGTGGCGAGCTGCTCGGCCAGGAAGGCCGTCATCGGTGGCTCGCCGCCGCGCCCCGACCGGGTCCACACACCCTCGACGATGCCCCCGACTGCGTGCGCCACTCGGTACGGGACCCCGTGCGCGGGCGGCTGGACGCCAGCCGCCTCGGCGATCCGGCCCAGGATCTCGCGCACCGTCCTGGGCTCGCCGTTGGTGACGACGAACGCCCGACCGTGCACGGCCGCGTCGTCGCACCTCGCCAGCGCCTGGGCGATGGCGGTCGCCGCGTTGTCGACGTAGGTCGTGTCGATCAGGGCGGCACCGTCGTCGACGAAGAACAGCCGTCCGGACCGCGCCCGCTCGACGATCCGGCCGATCAACTGCGTGTCGCCCGGTCCCCAGACGAGGTGGGGACGAATGGCGATCACGGCGAACCGCGGGCCGATCCGCCGATAGGGCGAGGATCTCGGCCATCGCCTTGCTGCGTGCGTAGCTGCCCCGGGCCGAGGCCGGATCGGCCGGTCCTGCACCCACGCCCACGAGAGGCTCCGCCCGCATGGGCGACCGACGGCGAGGACACCTGCACGAACCTTGACACCCCGGCAGCGGCGGCGGCGGCCAGCACCGTGCTCGTGCCGCGAACGTTCACGTGCTCGAACTCCCGCCACGGACCGGCCATTGACACCCTCGCGGCCAGGTGCACCACCGCCTCGCAGCCTGAGACCGCCATCCGCACGGCGGCCGCATCCGTGACATCGGCGCGCACCTCCCCGATCGCGGCGGGTAGCCCGGCGGCGGACCGCTGGAGCACCGTTACCGCGTGCCCGCGGGCGTGCAGCTCCCGAGCCACGGCAGAGCCGAGCAGCCCTGCCACCGGTCACCAGGACCCTCACGCGCCGCTGCCCCCGCCCGCGCGACCGGCCAGGACGCCACCGGCCCACGCGGCCAGCGCCGCGCGGTCGATCTTCGAGTTGTGCCGAATGTCGACGGGCAGTTCGCGGCGTTCCAGGACGGCGGCCACCGGCACGCCCGCGGCCAGCCGCACCGCCGACGTCAGCCCGAGGTCGGCGAGCCCCGTCCGCGGCCGGTCGGTCACGACGACGAGGACCGGCTGCTGCGTGCCGAGCGGCCCCACGCCCACGCACGCCGCATGGCGCACGCGGACGAGGGCCTCGACCCGCTGCTCGATCCCCACCGGGGCAATCGGCCCGCCTTCCGTCGTGATGACGTGCGTGAGCCGTCCCGCGACCCATAGCCGACCGTCGGCGTCCAGATGCCCGACGTCGCCCGTGCGATGCCAGCCCGGTGCCCGCGCGCTGGCCCGCTCGGTCGCCCAGAGCCGGTCGTAGCGATCCTTCAGGTGCGCGGCCCGGACGACGATCTCGCCGAGCACGTCGACGGCGCCAGTCGGATCCCCCGAAGCGCGCCCGTCGGCGTCCAGGGCGCTGATCCGCACGTCGACCCCCGGCAGCGGCCGGCCGACGAGCACGCCCTCGCCCGATCCGGCGGCGTGGATCTCATCGAGCGTGACGTCGCTGACGGGCAGGATCTCGGTCATGCCGTATGGCGTGCGCACCTCGGCAGCCGGGCACAGCCGAGCCATGCCCTCGAGTAGGGCGACCGAGACCGGTGCCCCCGCCCCGAGGACCAGGCGGAGCGTGCCGAAGGCCGCGCGCTGGGCGTCCGAGAGCTCGGACGCCGTGGCAAGGACGCTGCCGAACGCGGCCGGCGAAGCCCACAGCAGGGTCCCGCCCACCTCGGCGACCGCGGCTGCGAGGGCCGTGGCCCTGAGCGTGCGCGGCGAGGTGACGTCCATGTCCGGCAGGACCGACGAGATGCCCAGGGCCGGACCGAGGACGGCCCAGGGGGCGAAGGCGGCCACCAGGGCGTCGTCGTCGCTGATGCCGTAGTGGTCGGCGAGCAGGTCGCGGGTGCGCTGGACCTGCCGATGGCGGTAGACGACGCCCTTCGCCGGGCCGGTCGACCCCGACGTGAAGGCCACCAGCGCCTCGTCATCTGGCCCGGGCGGATCCGGCAGGCTGGCGCTCCCGGCCCAGGCTGGCGATGCCGGCCAGCTCGGCGGTGCTGATCCGCTGGCCGGGCAGCGCCATCGCGCGAACCAGCGCGAGCGCCTTGGGGATCGCGACGATGTGGGTGGGCGCAGCCCCTCGCAGGGCACGATGGATACCGCGGATGCCGAGACCGGCATCGGTGACTACCACGCTCGCGCCGATGCGCCAGCAGGCGTAGACGACGGCGAGCAGGTCGGCGCCGGGGGTGATCAGCACCGCCACGCGGTCCCCCCTGCGCACGCCTCGGGCCGACAGTCCCCTGGCGAGGAGGTCGACGTTGCGCAGGAGCAGGCGCCACGTGACGGTCCGGCGGGCGCCCCGTCCGGACATCTCCACCAGAGCGGTGCCCTCCGGTGACTGCGCCGCCCGGCGCTCCAGCGCGGACCACATCTGGGGTCGGATGTCGGCGGCGGGCTCAGGCACGTCGACGGCCCCCGCCAGGACTCCATCCAGCCACGTGAGCAGATCGTCGACGAGCGCCGGAGCATCCTCGATGACCAGGTGGCGGGCGCCCTCGTAGCGGTGCACGTCGGCATGCGGAAGCCGGTCGACGAGGTCAGTGAGGTAGCGATCCGAGAACACGGGGTCGCCGGGACCCCAGAGCAGCAGGACGGGCACATCCGTGAGTCCGCGGATGCCCTCGGCCACCGCGTCGAGCGCAGGCGCGCTCGGATGGCCTGGTTCGAGGGGGATGTCCGCGACGAAGCCTCCGATCGCGTGCCGCCGATCGCGGCTCCCGTAGGGGGCTGCGAACGCGTCGGCCACGGCTCGCGGCATGCGGGGCGCGCTCAGCAGCGTCGTTGCCCGGAGGAACGTCGGCGTCGACACGGTGTTCGCCTCGAGCAGTGGCCCGGATCGGGCCAGCCGGATGACGGTGGGTGCCCGAGAGCCTGCCGGCTGGTGCACTGCCGTGTTCAGCAGGACGATTCCCCGCAGCTGCTCGCGATGGCGCAGCGCCCAGCCCAGCGAGATCGGGCCGCCCCAGTCGTGCGCCACGGTCACCACGGGGCCGGTCACGCCGAGTTCCGCGGCGACGCGGTCGAGGTCCTCGATCCGCTGGGACAGCCGGCGCACGGTCCCCGTCCGCTCCGAGTAGCCCATGTCGAGCTGGTCGACGGCGACCACGCGCACGCCCGCCGGGGCGGCCGCCACGAGCCCTCGCCAAAGGTAGGACCACGTGGGGTTGCCATGTACGCACAGCACGGTGAGCTCGGTCGGCTCGTCCGGAGCCGCCGCCCGGCTGTCCAGGACGTGCCAGGTGCGCGTCACGCCGTCGCCGTCGCGCGCCCTGACGAGCCGGGACCATGCCGGGTCCAGGCCGGGCAGGCCCGTGGGCGGGAGAGTGGCCGCTGCGATGCCCTCGCCCGTCACCACGCGATTTCGATGACCGCGGAGTTCAGGCCCGATCCGATGCCCAGGCAGCCGATCCGCTGGCCGGCCTCGAAGTCGGCGGAGTGCAGGGCGAGGGTGAACGGCACTGACGCGGGCCCGATGTTGCCGCGGTTCGGGAAGATCACCGGCGTGCGCTCGGGATCGATGTTGAGCGAGCTCGTGATGGCGGCCGTGTGGATCTTGGATACCTGGTGGATGACGTAGGCGTCCAGCTCGCTCCAGTCGAACACCTCCGCGGCGTCCCGCCACGTGTCGACGGCGAGGGCGACTCCCGCCTCGAGCAGTCCACGGGAGTCGGTTCGCATCGAGTTCAGGTCCCCCACGCACAGCTTGTTGTGCTGGGTGGCCGCGCGGGAGACGCCGCCGACGAATCGGTGCCCTTCAGGGTGGTTCGACGCCCGGCCCAGGACCATGGCCGCGCCGCCCGACCCGAGGGTGAGCGACGCGAAGTTCTCCAGGACGTCTTCCTTCGTCGTATCGGGACGCTGCAGCCGGGCGATCGTCGACTCCTGGGGACGCCGGCTGCCCTCGCCGTCGACGATCAGTGCGTACTCGATCTGGCCCGTGTCGATCATCATGGCTGCCAGCTGCATGCCGTTCATGAAGCCCAGGCAGGCATTGCCGAGGTCGAAGTTCACGCAGGAGGTGCCCAGGCCCAGCTGCTCGTGGACGTCGACGGCGGCGGACGGCTCGAGGTGATCCCGGCAGACCGACGTGTCGATGAGCAGCCCGATGGCCTTCGGGTCGATACCGGCCTCGGCGATCGCCTTCGCGCCCGCCATCGCTGCCGCGTCGGCGAAGGTGACGTCCGTCGGCCACCAGCGTCGCTCGACGATCCCCGCGAGCGCCTCGAGCATGCCCGGCAGGAGGCCAAGCCGGTCGTAGGTCCCGAGCAGCTGGTCGTCGAACTCCTTCGACGTCACCACGATCGGCGCATCAGCGGCCGTGACGGAGAGGACGGCCGTGTCTGCGTACCTGTGGATCGCGTTGCCGTTCATTGGCTCCCTCTCGGCCCCGAGCTAGGGCGCACACGGAGAAGCCTGCCATGGACCAGCAGCAGTGCCGACTTCGGTAGGACGCACGGACGTGACTCCCGGCTCGGTGACGTACGGTGATCGCGTGAACAGCACCGGAGCCTTGGGGTCCCCCGTCCGCCGAGCCGCATTGCGCTGGGTCGCGGGCTCCCTCTCGCTGGCGATGGGCCTCGCCCTCGCGGCGCCCGCCAGTGCCGTGACCCCGCCTTCGTCTCCGGCGACCGTCCCGTCCGATGCGGACGCGCCTGAACTGGCCGCCTTCTACTCGCAGGCCCTGACCTGGAGCGGCTGCGAGGACGGCCTGACGTGCGCCTGGCTGACGGTCCCCCTCGACTACGCCGACCCCACCGGAGCCACGATCCGTCTGCGTGTCGCCAAGGCGACCGCCACGGGCCCTGCGGCCGCCCGTCAGGGATCGGTCGTCGTGAACCCCGGCGGTCCGGGTGCCTCGGGCGTGGACTTCACCAGCTACGTGGCGCAGGCGATCGCGGCACGCGTGGCAACGCAGTTCGACATCGTGGGCTTCGACACGCGGGGCGTGGGCCAATCGGCGCCCGTCAGCTGCATGACGGGTCGCCAGACCACGCAGTGGCTGCGCGCCGACGGATCGCCCAACACCTCCCTCGAACAGCGCCGCCTGATGGAACTGGGGAACCGACTGGCACAGGGGTGCCTGACGATGTCGCCGGACGTCGCCCGCCACGTCGGTTCCGAGAACACCGTCCGCGACATGGACGTCCTTCGCGCGACTCTCGGCGACACCCGGCTGAACTTCCTCGGCTACTCCTACGGCACCTACCTCGGGACCCTGTACGCCGAGCAGTTCCCCGACCGAGTCGGGCGGTTCGTCCTGGATGGGGCCCTTGACCCGAGCCTCGACGCCATGCAGGTGTCGCGGGGACAGTCCGGCGGCTTCCAGGTGGCGATTACCCGCTTCGCACAGGACTGCATCCGGCACGCCACCTGCCCGACCCGCACGTCAGCCCGCGCGGTGCTGCGCAGCATCAACGCCCTGCTGGCGAGGCTCGATGCCCGCCCCATGCGGACGAAGGCCCCTCGCGACCTCGTTCAGGCCGAGGCTCTCGGCGCGATGTTCTACTCGATGTACTCGCCGCTCATCTGGCCGTCACTGCGCTCAGCGCTGCGCCAGGCGGGCAAGGGCGATGGCACCGGCCTGCAGGCGATCGCCGACTACGCCAACGAGCGGACGGGCCCCAACTCCTACGCCAGCAACATGGCCTCGGCCTTCCCCGCCATCTCCTGCTGGGACGTGCCTGCGCCCGCCGGCGAGGCGGGCCTGCGTGCGGCCGCCGACGAGTGGTCACGCACGGCCGCCGTGCCGGACATGGCCCGGATGATGGCTTGGGGCAATGGCGTGTGCTCGCAGTGGTTCGGCCACGCCGCACGCGGGCCTGCGCCTGCGTCGAGCACGACGACCGCGTCGATCCTCGTCGTGGGAACGACGTTCGATCCGGCCACGCCGTACCCGTGGGCGGTCGCGCTCAGCAAGCAGTTGACGGGCTCGACGCTGCTGACCTATCGCGGCGATGGGCATACGGCGTACGGCTCCGGGTCACGGTGCATCGACCGGGCGGTCGATGCCTACTTCCTCACCGGGACGATGCCCGCAGCGGGGACGGTCTGCCACTAGGGCCATGCCGGCCCGTTCCGCCTCGAACCCCGCCGAACTTGAGGTTGGCGCGGAAATCCGTGCGGAATTCGCCCGCCAACCTCAAGATGGAGCGGGACGGGACCCGCTGACCCGCAGCCCCGGCACCGACGAGGTCAGCCATCCTGCTCGAGGGAGGTCCTAGCCCTCCGCCTGCTTCTCGCCGTCCCCGGATCGGACAGGCTCGACAGGAACTGCTCGACCTGTGCCGCGAACTCGTCGGCCGACGGCATCTGCTCGTCCGTCATGTCCGCCGACCGCCCCCGAGGCGACGGCAGCGCCACCTGGTCGTACTGCTGCTCCAGCGCTGACACCACGGTGGCGAACTCCTCGTTGCCCTCCAGCTGCTGGGCGATCTCGGCATCGGCACGGCTCGCAGCGGCCTCGAGGCTCGCGATCGGCAGGACCAGTCCGGTGGTGCGCTGATCACGCCCGTCCAGCAGTACCGTCGCGGCGCGCGGGAACTCGAACTGGACCAGGTAGTGCGGCACCTGTGCCGTCATCCCCATCGATGGGACTCCCCGCTGGCCAAGGTGCAGTTCGAGCATCGCACCCACGTGGCCGGGCACTTCGATCTCACCGATGACGGAGACATGGCCGGCGACCAGCGTCCGGCTCGCTGCCATGAACCGTCATCCCCAACGGTCGCGTGTGCGGGATCGGCCACGGGATCGCCGACAGCCCGACGGCGAGGCGCACGTGGAACACTCTCGACGATCACGTCAACGGCGGCCAGGAATCGCAGCCATTGGTAGTCCGGCTCCGGCCCCGTGAGGAGCAGGAATCGGTGCCCGGCCCCGTCGGTCACCTCGTGCAGCACGATCTGCTGGATCTCCACGGAGGCGAAGTGGTCGACGACGAAGGACATCCGCGGTCGACGAGCCCGGTAGTCGATCAACTCGTCAACGTCGAACGTGGCGATCAACCGAAACTCGCAGGACTGCAGGATGTGGTCGGCAGCGAGTCGGACCCCGCCGCCCGCATCGACGAAACCCGAGAAGGCGTAGACGAGGACGGGCGGCTCGTCGAAGTCCACCTCGCGGTGCAGCGTGAACAACTCCTGGGGCGGTCGCATCGTCACCTCCTGTCCTCTCGTACACGGACGTCAACGAGCCTGCGCGGCGAGGTGTTCCCCTGTTCGCCGACCGCGTAGCCTGCGCCCGGCCCGGCAGGCGCTCTCGTCAGGCCTGGGGATCGACACCCGTGCCGGCGTCGGACGCCCCCTCGGGCCGGTCGGCCACGACCGCCTTGGCCTTGCGACGCCCGTGCACCGCGGGTGCTGCGGCCGCGGGCTCCTCCATCGGGGCCTCCTCGACAGCATCGGGCTCGACGGTCGCTTCTGCGGCCGCAGCGTCGGCGGCCGCAGACTGCGCTGCCTCGACGACCACGTCGGCGACTTCGTGCGCGGCCTGTCCCGTTGACATGGCCAGCTGCTCGGCCACCTTGCTGGTGGTGTCCGCGGCCACTCCAGCGGATGCCCCAAGGCCGGCCGCAGCGTCGGCGACCTTCTGCGCCGCGGCGTCGGCCGCACCTGCTGCCGACGCGGCCGCGGTGGACACGCGGCTCGCGGCGCCGCCTGCTGCCGTGGAGACGGAGTCGGCCCACAGGCTCGCCGTCGACGCGACGGCGTCCGTGTTCCCGCGCTTGCGCCACGCGATGACTCCCGCGGCCGCTCCGGCCAGGGCTGCGACCACGATAAGTGCCTTCTTCATGTCTTCCTCCCGTGTCGTGACCGACGCTAACACCCGGGCCTGCCGAAGCGTTCGGTAACCGGGGCCTGCGACCCTGATCAGGCCAGCTTGCGCCGCGCGTTCGATTCCTTCAGGTAGGCGAGGAAGCGCTCGGTGACCTGCGGGCTGTCGAGGAACTGCTCGCGGCTCTCCGGGCTGAGACCTAGGGCGTACTCGCACACCTGGGACCATGCATGCCCGACGGTCTTCGTCAGGGCTCCGGCGACGGTGGCCGAGATCGCCGAGCCGGCGATCATCCCACCCGGCACGAACTTCAGCAGGCTCGTCACCGCATAGCGTCCTGCCATCGTGGCGCCGCCCGTGAGGACGACCGCGCCCGCCACCGCGAGCGCCTTGGACCGATTGGGCGGCAGCCCATAGGCGGCCGTGATCCGCGCGATCATGGTCACCTGATTGGGAACGAGGATGGCCGCATCAGCGAAGGGGATCGGGGTCGCGCCGACGCCAGCCGCGACGGCGACCGCCTGGTTGATGATCGACGCCACGACTTTTTTTTTGCGGCCCATGTCGAGCACCTGGGCCGCCGTCAGCGCTGCCGCGGCGACCTCCGGAACGACCGCGTAGGTGTCGTCGAGCAGGGTCTGGAGTCCGAAGACCGGACTGGCCGTGAAGTCGTCGGAGAGGGCGTTGGTGAGGACGACACGGCCATCCGGTCGAAGGGGCAGGCCCAGGGACTCGATGTACTCGGCGAACTCACGCGCCTCGGGATGGACGTTTCCGTCGCGACTGGGCACCTGGGTCATCACGACGATGACGGGCAGGCCCAGCGTCGCAAGCTCGCGGACGAACTGCTCCTGGGCCCGCTCGAAGCGCCGGTCCGACCAGCGCACGAGGTACCAGACCGCGTGAATCTGCTGGTCGATCGCTCGCGACCGGTGGTCGGCCACCAGCCGGCGCAGGCCGTCGACGATGGCGTCCCCTGCGGTGCCGGTCTCGAAGCCCTCCGAGTCGTACAGGCCAAGGAATCCGTCCGGATGCCGGTGGTAGACCAGGCCGCGGGTGACCGGGCTGCCCACTCCGGTCGCAGCCACGTCACGCCCGAAGATCGCGTTCACCAGCGTCGACTTGCCCACGCCCGTCTTGCCGAAGACGGCCAGGTTGAAGCAGCCCAGCGCAGCGAATGCCTCGTTGAGCCGCTGCTCGAACATCCCCTGCACCTGCACCTTGGTGAGGTCCGGGACGCTGCCGCCGCCCGTCTGCCCCGACGAGGGCGCCGCGGGCTCGATGGTCACCGCCTCACCGTACGCGCGGGTGACGGGTTGGACAAACACCCCGACACTCGGGTTACCGTGGAGGCATGAGCGATGCGGCCACACCGACGCGCCCGCGTGGCCGTCGGCGGTCGCCGGGGCGTGTCGTGCTGTCGCTCGCCGCGGTTGCCCTGGCACTGGCGAGCCTGGCCTGGGGCGCCTGGCACGTCGCGGCCCCGGTGCGTGATCGGGGCCTCCTCGGCGGGCCGGTCGTCGTGCCAGATGAGTACCGATCCGTGCTGAAGAAGGCCGCGAAAAGGTGCGATGCCGTTCCGGTCCAGGTGCTGGCCGCGCAGATCGCGGCCGAGAGCGGCTGGGATGCCACTGCCAAGTCTGCGCGCGGGGGCACAGGGCATCGCCCAGTTCATGCCTGCGGTCTGGGAGCAGTACGGCATCGACGGCAACAAGGACGGCGTCGCGGACATCTGGGATCCGGTCGATGCCATCCACTCGGCCGCGGAGCTCAACTGCCTGAATCGCCGGCTGGTCCGCGATGCCGCCGGCAGTCGGTTGCAGAACGTGCTGGCCGCCTACAACGCCGGCTTCGGCTCGGTGCTGAAGTACGACGGCGTTCCACCGTTCCCCGAGACCGAGGCGTACGTCGCCAAGATCCTGGAATCGGCGAAGACGATCGTCCTGTGATTCGCCGTTTGTCCCGGTATCCGGGGCAAAGGGCGAAATCCGCCCGGATCCGGCCCCCACTTCGCCGTTTGTCCCGGATACCGGGACAAACGGCAGGGGGCTGGATACCGGGACAAACGGCGGGGGGCCGGCTACGTCGTGCCGGCTACGTCGTGGCGGCAGCGTCGAGGGGTTCGGTCGCCTCGACCACCTCGTGCCCGGTCACCGGCCCCACGCCCGGTGAGACGGCCAGCACCTCGCGCAGCACGGCATCGGCCTGGCTGTCGCTTCCGGTGCTGACGCCCCAAGCCTTGAACTCGCGCAGCAGTGCCTCCCGGGCCCTGGCCACCTGCTCGGTCACGACGCGACGCTGTGCCCACGTGAGCTCCCGCTGTCGCAGTGCACGCTCGATGTCGAGCAGTTGGCGCGGGGCAACCGGGAGGTCGAAGGCCGCTGACACGAATCGGGCGATGTCCTCGCGGTAGTCGTGACCGCGCCGGCCGAACGTGCCCGGCACGACGTCCATGGCATTGACCAGGTCGACCCCTGTCAGCACGAACGTGGTGCCCGGACGCCATGTGGTCGACTGGGGCACGCCGGGAGGGCGCTCCTGCGCAGGTCCGAGCCACCATGGCCGGCGCAGCAGCAGATTGGTGCCGAACTTCGGAATCGGGTCGTCGAAGTGGCTGATGAGCACATGCCGCACGCGGTCCTTGCGCTCCTGCGGGAGGTCGACGTACTGCCCGAACCCGTCGACCTCGATCAGCTGGCCGTTCGGGTCCACCTTCGCGGGATTGATGCGCCAGGACTTCGCGAACTCGGTGGCCGAGGGCGTGCCCAGGAAGATGGACGAATGCACGAAGTCGCGGTCCATGGCCTCGACCGTGCGGTGCCGCCAGATGTCCTGCATCGTCTGCGCACCGAGGCTCTCCCCGAACAGCACGAACTTCGGCCGCCGGTCGGGATCCATGCCCCTCAGGTAGCCCGTGATGGCGTGCATGAGGTCGCGGTTCTGCTCGATCGCCAGGCCAGTGCGGGTCAGCGACATCGACGAGGGCAGCATCGAGTACTGCATCGTCACGATGGCGCAGTCGCCAAGCGACATGTACTCCAGTGACTCGGCGAGGACGTAGTTGACGTAGCCGGACCCCGTCGGCGAGGCGAAGCAGAGCACCTTGCGGTCGAAGGCTCCGGTGCGGACGAGCTCGTCCATGATGAGGTCGACGCGGTCCTCGACCTCGGCCGCAGTGTCGAGGCCGACGAAGACCCGGACGGGGTCGGCCACCGCCGGCTGCCCCATCACCTCGGTGATCTCCTCACGAGAGAGCACCATGTTGACGAATCGACGGCCCTCGCGCGAGAGGGTGTCGAAGGGGATGACACTCTGCGGTCCGCCCGAGACCATCGGCGATGCCGGCGGGTTCTCGTAGGCGGGCTCCACCGCAGCGCCGCCCTGCTCCACTCGACGCACGGCGTACTCGTAGCCGGCGTAGATGGCGCCACCGAGCACGGTGAGGGAGACCGCGTGTCCCACCGGGTTCGACACCGCGTCGTAGGCGGGCGCGAACCGGGAGATGCCCTTCGAGACGCCGTAGGCGATGGCCCGCTCCCCCGACTGGAGGGCGATGACTCCCGCACCGACGCCGGCCGCGATGCCCACCGAGCTCAGTGTCGAGACGTTGGCGATCGTCTGGTCGCCAGCGTGCTCGGCCGCCCGGTGCGTCCGGTGGATGCGCCATGCGGAGTACCCGATGCCGATCGGCAGCGCGAGCGGGATCCGGGTGAGCCACCGACGCCGCGGACCGGCCCCCACGACGAGGTCGTTGACCCCCATCACGGCCGACAGCCCGGCTCCCAGGGCGGCCACGCGGGCGGTGCGATTGGCCGCGACCCGGAGCAGCCCCCGACGCAGCGGCTCGTCCTCGCGAGGGGGGAGGGCTTGGGACACTCCCTCGGCGATGCCGGCAGCCAGCACGTTCGTGCCCACCGTGAAGGCAAGGCGCGCCGCCGTCGACGCCGTGTCGGTGCGGCCGCGCGTGACGAGGCGGCCGACGGACTCGATGGCACTCTGCGTGACGGTGACCGCGGACAGGGTGGTCGCCGAGATCACACCGGTCGCGATGGCCTGGTCGACGGTGCTGCGGGGCTGCAGTCCCGGCTCGAAGGACGCACCCACGGATGCGGCGGCCGCGAGCAGCGCCACGCGCTCGGTGAGGGATCGGTCCGGCCCCATGGCGCCGACCATCCGATCGACGAGATTCGGCTCGGAGGTGATCGTCGTGCCATCGCTGCGCTCAGAGCTCATGGCGTCATCCTGTCACGCAGGCGTGCCCTGCCGACGGGGTGTTTCGCGGTCGTCGACGGTCAGTCGCCGCGCCCCGCACGGCGCAGCACCTCGCCCCGGAGCGCCTCCGGTTCGGGCTCGACGACCGACGGTCCGTCCGCGTCGCCAGGTGGGACCAGGAACATGTCGTGGATCTCGACCGCCAGCACGGCGAGTTGCGTCGCCGTCACGGGAGCGACACCCTCCGGAAGCAGTCCCGGGTGCCCGGTCACGAAGGCCGCTGCCGACCGCACGGCCGCGAGTCGCCGGGCGTCGGAGGGGTCGGGCATGTCGAACCGCCAGCGCCGGACGCGCTCCGCGATGCCGGACTTCGCCTGCTCGTCCACCTCCACGCCAGAGGCGGCGAAGACGCGGCAGTCGTAGGTCCGACACGTCCGGGGCCGGTCCTCGTAGATCGAGCACCGGCCGGCGGCGAGCATCGGGCAACGGCCGTGCTCGTCGTAGCCGAGCAGGACGTGGCCGCGCGGCAGCCCGGGTGCCGGGAACAGCAAGGCGGCCGGGATCCGGGCAAGGGCGTCGGTCTCGTCCGGTGCGATGTGGACGAACTGCGAGGACGTGCAGCAGGCGGTGCAGGTGCCGCAGGGCACGTCGACCGAGCCATCGCCATGAAGGGCGCCCTGCATCCGGACGAGCCAGTCCGAGAGGTCGCCCGCGGCCAGTTCGGCCGCGGCGGGCGGAGACCCGGCGTCGCCGAGATCCTCCTGGTTGTCAGTCACCACGGCCCGCAGCCAGCGCGTCAGGCGCCGACGCTCGGACCGACGCTGCCCGACGCCGAGTTGGCAGTGTTCGGCTTGCCGTTGCTGCTGCCCAGTGCGGACTTCTCGAGCCACACGTCCCACGGGATGTTCCAGAGCCCGCCTGGGCCGTTCCAGGACTGGACGTCGGGACCGCCGGTGTTCACGTACAGCACCACGTCGCCGGGAATCGTCTTGTCGTAGATCCACTTGGCGTCGGACTCGAACATGTTGGTGCAGCCGTGCGAACCGTTGTACCTGCCGATCCGGCCATAGGCCCACGGCGCGGCGTGGATGAACTCGCCCGTCGGGGTGAGACGGGTGTTCCACGGGATGTCCTTGAGCTCGTAGGGCTTCTCGACCGCCGGATCAAGGTTCAGGGACGTGCTGGTGTACGTGTGCAACGGCTCCTTGAGGGTGCTGATGACCTTCACGCCGTTGCGCGTCTCCCACTCGGCCTTGCCCAGGGAGACGCCGAAATCCTTGATCTTCTTGCCGTCGAGGTAGACCTTCATCCGGTCCGTCGAGCCGTCGACCTTGATGATGAGCTTGCGCGCGGTCTGGAACGTGTACGTCGTGGCCAGGTCGTCCGAGCCCACCACGTACTTGCCACCGGACTTGCCCATGACCGCCCGGTCCAGGGTGGAGCGGATCGAGATCGTCGCCCGGCCGGGCCAGTACTTGACCGGACGGAACACGGTCTTGCTGTCGCTGAGCCAGCCCCAGGCTCCCTTGACCTGGCGGACCCTGCCGGTCTTGTCGATCGACGTCACGAACAGGTGGGTCTCGACGACTCGCTTGTCGGGGATCGCCCGGGTGAACGACAGCTGGGGAAGGGTGCCCACGCCGAGCTTCTCGTCGGCTCCGCTTGCGCCCAGGCCCATGCCCAGGTGGTTGCTGGCGGCGTCGAATGCGGCTTTGACCCACACGCGCGGCTTGGGCAGCTTGGTCGGCTTGTCGGGGTCGAAGCCCGGCGGGATGATCGGCACGCCGGTGGCGGGGGCGCTCGGCTCGCCCGGGCCCACCGCATTCACCGCGCGCAACTGGATCGTGTACGCGCGGTCGTTCGACAGGTTGGTCACCATGCAGATGCTGCTGGTCGGGTAGCAGGGCCACCAGGTCAGGCCACCGTCGACCGTGACCTCGTAGTGCGAGATGAGCGACCCGCCGTTGTAGGTGGGTGCCGCGAAGAGGACGGCCAGCGCGCCGCTGGCCACTCCGGGCGTCACCTTCGTGATGAAGGGAGCGCTGGGCACGGCGAGCCCGGGGGTCGGCGTCGGGGTCGGCGTGGGCGTCGCGGTGGGGGTCGGCGTGGGCGTGGGCGAAGGACTGTTCGCCGCATGTGCCGGACCAGCGATCAGCAGGCTGGAGACCAGTGCGCCGACGGCCAGTGACGCGATCAGGGTGGTTCTGGGGAGCATCTGCACCACACAAGGGTAAGGCCCGCATGGAGCGTGCGCCGGACGCTACGGTCAGCGAGCGGGCATCGGGGCCTGGCATCAGGGTCCGGAAGCCGGATCCGGGTGAGCAGGATCACGGAGGGTGGCATGGCACACGGAGGACCCCTCGTCGCAGTCCGCCGGACCGGTGGAGACGTACCGGACCGGACAGCGTCGTACGCCTGGCCAGCACGGCCGCCATGGGCGGCTTCCTGTTCGGCTTCGACTCGGCGGTCATCAACGGCGCCAACACCGCCATCGCCGGGACCTTCGATCTCAGCTCGGGACTGATGGCCTTCGTCGTGTCGATCGCCCTCATCGGCTCCGCCGTCGGCGCATGGTTCGCCGGGCCAGCTCGCGGACAGCTTCGGCCGCCGCAGGGTCATGCTCATCGCCGCCTCGCTCTTCGGCTGCCAGTGCCGATCGGCACGGCGTTTCCGCCGAACGTCGAGGTCCTCATGATCTGGCGGCTGATCGGCGGTGCCGGCATCGGCGTCGCGAGCGTCGTGGCCCCCATGTACATCGCCGAGATCGTCGCCGGCCCGACTGCGCGGCCGGCTCGGCTCGCTCCAGCAGCTGGCCATCGTCCTCGGCATCTTCGCCACCGGCGTCAGCAACTACCTGATCGTGCAGTCCGCCGGCAGCTCGACCTCCAGTGGCTGCTCGGCATCGAGGCCTGGCGTTGGATGTTCCTCGTCATGCTGATCCCGGCCGCCGTCTACTTCCTGATGGCGCTGCGCATCCCCGAATCACCGCGCTACCTGGTCGAGAAGGGGCGGCTCGACGAGGCCCGAACCGTCCTGGAGTCGGTGTTCATCACCGACCAGAGCGCCGAAGGTGCTCGAGCATCCAGGCCACGATGGACACCGAGCCACAAGTTCAGCATGGGCGACCTGCGCGGCCCGCGCTTCGGGCTCCTGCCGATCGTCTGGATCGGCATCCTGCTGTCGGCGTTCCAGCAGTTCGTCGGCATCAACGCGGTCTTCTACTACTCGAATCTCATCTGGGAGTCGGTCGGCTTCAGCCAGGACCAGGCCTTCCAGACCTCGATGATCACCAACGCCATCAACGTCGCCACGACGCTGGTGGCGATTGCGCTCATCGACCGGGTCGGACGCAAGCGACTTCTGCTCGGTCGGCTCGTCGGGCATGGTGGTCATGCTCGCAACGCTGACCGTCATCTTCGGAACGGCACCGCAGGTCCCGAACGGGACCGGTGGGATGGAGCCCTCCCTGGCCGGGACGACGGCCACGATGGCCGTGCTCGCGTTCAACGCCTACGTCGTCTTCTTCGGCATGTCCGTGGGGCCCGGTCGTGTGGGTGCTCCTCGGGGAGATGTTCCCGAACAGCATCAGGGCGGCCGCGCTGGCGCTGGCCGCCTCGGCACAGTGGATCGCCAACTTCATCGTGTCGACCGCGTTCCCGCCGGTGGCGGCACGAAGCCTCACCATCGCCTACGGCATCTTCACGGTCTTCGCCCTCGCATCGATCCTCTTCGTGCGCGCGAAGGTGCCGGAGACGACCGGTCGCTCCTTGGAGGAGATCAGCGAGTCAGTCTCCGCCTAGCAACGGTCAGGACGCAGGGCCGATCGGGTCGCCCAGCGCATCACCGAGCGCGGCGAGGTCGGGCAGGTCGACGTGGGCAAGCGGGGCGAGGATGACGGTGAGCACGGCTTCGGGATCCCGGCCCGCGCTGACCCGCCATCGGCCGTCGGACCAGACGGCGTCGGAGTGGTCCCCTTCGCACGCGCGGCACTGCACTCCTGCGGCCCCGTCACGGGCCGGCTCGGGATACGCAACGTCGTCGAGCAGCTTCATCCGAAGTTTGCCCTCAAAGGGGAAGACATCCCACGAGACGCCGTCCGGCAGGGGCAGCCGGCCACCCTCGGACTGCGCCTCCACGGGCGTGCGGCATCGACAAGCTCGCGCCCGCGGGTGCCGGGGTCGTTGGCCATGGCTGGAAGGTAGCGCAGTCGAGGCATAGGCCCGGCCTGGCAGGGCCGCCAGACTGCCCGGCCGGACCGGTCCGCCGCGTCCGATGGCCGGGATCGCACGCGATAGCGTGCCACCGTGACCATCATCGGCGAGCCCCTCAACGTGGTGGCACTGACGAAGACCTTCGGGCGCAGGGCACCCGTCACCGCCGTCCGCGACCTGACCTTCGAGGTCAGCCCGGGCCGCGTCACCGGCTTCCTCGGCCCGAACGGGTCGGGAAAGACGACAACCCTTCGCTGTCTCCTCGGCCTCGTGGCCCCCACATCCGGAACGGCTCTCGTGGGCGGCGCCGCCTACTCGGCCCTGCCCGACCCCGTCCACCAGGTCGGTGCGGCGCTCGAGGCGAGCGGGTTCCACCCCGCGCGCTCGGCTCGCAACCACCTACGCGTCATCGCGGCGGCCACCGGGATCAGTGACGGTCGCGTCGACGAGACCCTCGCCCTCGTGGGCCTGACGGCGGCAGCCCGGCGCAAGGTCGGCGGCTTCTCCCTCGGCATGCGCCAGCGACTGGCGCTGGCGGGTGCCCTCCTCGGCGACCCCGGCGTGCTCATCCTCGATGAGCCTGCCAATGGCCTGGACCCCGAGGGCATCGCCTGGCTGCGCTCCTTCCTGCGATCAATGGCCGCGCAGGGGCGCACCGTCCTGGTGTCCAGCCACGTGCTGTCCGAGGTGCAGCAGACCGTCGACGACGTGGTCATCATCAGCCAGGGCAGGCTCGTATATGCCGGCACGCTCGACGAGCTCGCAGCCGCGACCAGCTCCCGGGTGACCGTGCGCAGCCCGGCCGCGCACCTGCTCGCCGGGCACCTGCTCGCAGCCTCGGTCACCGAAGCACCTGCCCGCGTCGATGTCGGCGCAGACGGATCGCTGACGGTCTCCGGGCTGTCGACCGACCAGATCGGGCACGTCGCCTTCCTCCACGGCATCGAGCTGCACCAGCTCGCCGCCGGCTCGGGCGACCTCGAGCGGGTGTTCCTCGACCTGACCGCGAGCGGCAACCCGGGGGGTGCCGAGTGAGCGGCTCGATGGGGCGGCTGATCGCCTCCGAGTGGCGCAAGGTGGCCACGACGAAGCTCCCGTGGATCCTGACCCTCGTCTCCATCGCGTTCAGTGCCCTGAACGTGGTCGTCCTGGTGCAGGTCGCGCCGGTCGCCCCGGGTGCGCCGAGCGCCTCCGATTGGCTCATGGACCCGGACTACATCACGAACATCCTCGCCGCGGCCGGCGGTGCCTCGATCTTCGTGCTCATCCTCGGGATCATCGCCATGACCGGCGAGTATCGGCACATGACCATCACCTCCGCGTTCCTCGTCACTCCGCGTCGCGGTCGCGTGGTCCTGGCGAAGGGGCTGACGTACGCGGCCCTCGGGGCAGCCATCGCGGTCATCAATGTCGCCGCCATGACGGCACTCGCGGCAGCGCTGCTCGCCGGGAAGCCGCACGCCCCGATCGAGGCGTCGTCCGTGCTCTCGATCGCGCTCGGCGTCACCCTCGGACTGGCCATCTACGCCGTCGTGGGAGTCTCGGTCGGCGCCCTGCTCAAGAGCCAGGTCGGCGCGATCGTGGCCGCCCTCGTGTGGACCCTGATCGTCGAGGGCGTCGTGTCCGTGTTCGTCGAGGGCGTCGGCAAGTGGCTGCCCGGCGGCGCGCTCAACGCAACGATGGCGGTCACCGCGAAGACCGATCTCACCTCGGCGGATGTCCTGCCCGTGTGGGGCGGCGCGCTCGTCCTGCTCGCCTACGCGGTCGTGTTCTCCACCCTCGCCACGTTCACGACCGTGCGTCGCGACATCACCTGACCCAACGGGCGAACGGCGAGGCCGTGCTCCCAGTGGCGCATTCCGATGGGCGCACGGCCCCTCGGCCGCGGCTCCCGCACCGGCGACGCCCTACTACTGTTGCCTCATCGAGTGCGCCTGGGCAGGACGGCGCACCAGCGCACGAGAGGACCCGCTGTGGCCACGGAATCGCCCGAGAGCCCGCTGCTGGCGTTCGGCCCCAACGAGTGGCTCGTCGACGAGATCTACCAGCAGTTCCTGGCGGACCGAAGCAGCGTCGATCCGGCGTGGTGGGAGTTCTTCGAGGACTACAGCCCGTCGGAGCACTCCCCGCTCGCGGCGAGGACCGAGGCGCCACGTCCGGCAGGCATGCCTGAGTCGATCGCGCCGGTCCCCTCCGCGGCAGCACGGGATCCGCACGCCTTCGCGCTCAAGGGTCCCGCCGCCCGCGTCGTGGCGAACATGGACGCGAGCCTGACCGTGCCGACCGCAACGAGCGTGCGGGCGGTGCCGGCGAAGCTGCTGATGGACAACCGGGTCGTCATCAACAACCACCTGGCCCGGGGACGCGGCGGCAAGGTCTCGTTCACCCACCTCATCGGCTTCGCCGTGATCCGTGCCCTTCGCGAGAACCTGGTGATGAACTACTCCTTCGCCGAGGTCGACGGGAGGCCGGCCGTCATCCGCAACCCGGACGTGAACCTCGGACTGGCCATCGACTTCACCAAGCCGGACGGCACCAGGCAGCTCCTCGTCCCCAGCATCAAGGGCGCCGACGGCCTGGACTTCGCCGCCTTCTGGGCGGCATACGAGGACCTCGTGCGCAAGGCCCGTTCGGGCAAGCTGGGCGTCGACGACTTCGCGGGGACCACCATCTCCTTGACCAATCCCGGCACGATCGGCACCAGCCTGAGCGTCGCGCGCCTCATGGCCGGTCAGGGCTGCATCGTCGGCGTCGGCGCGATGGACTACCCGGCCGAGTGGCAGGGGGCCTCCGACGAGACGAGGGCCCGCAACGCCGTATCCAAGATCCTCACGCTGACATCCACCTATGACCACCGCATCATCCAGGGCGCGCAGTCGGGCGAGTTCCTGCGCCGCATCCACGCGCTGCTGCTCGGCGAGGACGACTTCTACGACGACATCTTCCGCTCGCTGCGCATCCCCTACGAGCCGGTGCGCTGGGCCCGCGACGTGTCGTCGAGCCACGAGACCGACCTCAGCAAGAACGTCCGCGTGCAGGAGATCATCCACGCCTTCCGCGTGCGCGGCCATCTCATGGCCGACACCGATCCGCTCGAGTACGAGCAGCGCATGCACCCCGATCTCGATGTCAACCAGCACGGCCTCACGCTGTGGGACCTCGACCGCGAGTTCGCGACTGGCGGCTTCGGCGGCCGCGGACTGATGAAGCTGCGCGAGATCCTCGGCGTCCTGCGCGACTCGTACACGCGCACCATGGGCGTGGAGTACATGCACCTGCAGGATCCCGAGCAGAGGCGGTGGATCCAGGACCGGGTCGAGATCGCCCATGCCAAGCCGGAGCGCGAGGAGCAGCTGCGCATCCTGCGCAAGCTCAACGAGGCGGAGGCGCTGGAGTCCTTCCTGCAGACCAAGTACGTCGGCCAGAAGCGATTCTCGCTGGAGGGGGCGGAGTCGCTGATCCCGCTGCTCGACAGCATCCTGACGGAGGCGGCCCATGACGGCATCGTCGAGGTCGCCATCGGCATGCCGCACCGCGGCCGGCTCAACGTCCTGACCAACATCGCCGGCAAGTCCTACGGCCAGATCTTCCGCGAGTTCGAGGGCGACTTCGGTGACGACCTCGTGCAGGGCTCCGGCGACGTCAAGTACCACCTCGGTACCACAGGCACGTTCACGGCGCCCGACGGCGCTCGAACCTCGGTCTACCTGGCCGCCAACCCGTCCCACCTCGAGGCCGTCAACCCCGTGCTGGAGGGAATTGTCCGCGCCAAGCAGGACCAGCTTCCGTACGGCGAGCAGTTCAGCATCCTGCCGGTCCTCATGCACGGCGACGCCGCCTTCGCGGGCCAGGGCGTGGTCGTGGAGACCATGCAGATGTCGCAGATCCAGGGCTATCGGACCGGTGGGACCGTCCATGTGGTCGTGAACAACCAGGTCGGCTTCACGACGTCGCCCAAGTACGGCCGTTCGTCGGTCTACTCGACCGATGTCGCGCGTGCCGTGCAGGCGCCGATCCTCCACGTCAACGGCGACGATCCGGAAGCCGTCGTCCGCGTCGCCGAGCTTGCCTTCGCCTTCCGGCAGGAGTTCCACAAGGACGTCGTCATCGACCTGGTGTGCTACCGACGCCGCGGCCACAACGAGGCAGACGACCCGTCGCTCACCCAGCCGCTGATGTACGCCATCATCGACAGCAAGAGGTCCGTGCGCAAGCACTACACCGAGTCCCTGATCGGCCGCGGCGACATCACCCTCGACGAGGCGGAGGTGGCCCTCAAGCACTTCCAGGAGCAGCTCGAGCGGGTCTTCCAGGAGACCCGGGTCCAGGACGAGACGGCACCCTTCAGCGTCGGCGACAAGGACATCCTCGAGTCGGGCCAGCGAGACCTCGAGCTGCAGGGCCCGTCGACCTCGGTCGACACGTCCATCACGACCGAGCAGATCGACACCGTCATCGACTCCCAGCTGAACATGCCGGCCGACTTCACCGTCCACGCCCGGCTCGCCCCCCAGCTCCAGCGCCGAGCCCAGATGGTTGCCGACGACGTCATCGACTGGGGCATGGCCGAGGCCATGGCCGTGGGGTCGCTCCTGATGGAGGGCCGCACCGTGCGGCTGGCCGGCCAGGACTCCCGGCGCGGCACCTTCGGTCACCGGCACATGGTCATCGTCGACAAGCAGACGGGCTGGCAGTACAAGCCGCTGAAGAAGTGCTACCGGAACGGCGGCAAGCTGTACGTGTACGACTCGCTGCTGAGCGAGTACGCGGCCATGGGGTTCGAGTACGGCTACTCCGTCGCCCGCCCCGATGCCCTCGTCATGTGGGAGGCGCAGTTCGGCGACTTCGCCGACGGCGCCCAGACCATCATCGACGAGTTCATCTCCTCCGGCGAGCAGAAGTGGGGCCAGCGGTCCGCCGTGACCCTCCTGCTGCCGCACGGCTACGAGGGGCAGGGCCCGGATCACTCCTCGGCCCGCGTCGAGCGCTTCCTGCAGATGTGCGCGCAGGACAATATGACCGTCGCGATGCCATCCACCCCGGCGTCGTACTTCCACCTGCTGCGCTGGCAGGTCCTGGGCAGCCTGACCAGACCGCTCGTGATCTTCACGCCGAAGTCGCTGCTGCGCGCCAAGCAGGCGGTCTCGACGACGGCGGACTTCACCAGCGGCAGCTTCCGGCCGCTGCTGACAGATCCGGTCGCTACCGGACCAGGCGTCACCAAGGTGCTGCTGTGCGGTGGCAAGGTGTACTACGACCTGCTCGCCCACCGCGAGGCGCACGGCATCACCGATACCGCCATCCTGCGGTTCGAGCGGCTCTACCCGCTTCCCTACCGAACCCTGCCGTCGGCCCTCGACGCCTACCCGGGCGCGGAGATCCGCTGGGTGCAGGAGGAGCCTGCCAATCAGGGTGCCTGGACGTTCATGGCCGTGAACCTGCCGGAAATCATCCAGCGGCCGGTCACGCGGGTCAGCCGCCCGGCATCGTCGTCGACCGCGGTCGGAACGCACCAGCGGCACGAGCAGGAGCAGCAGGCCGTGATCACGCAGGCCTTCGCGTAGGCCCGCGATGTACTTCACCGATCGCGGCATCGAGGAGCTGGAGAGCCGGCGCGGCGAGGAGGACGTCACGGTGGCATGGCTCGCCGAGCGGCTGCGCGAGTTCGTCGACCTCAACCCCGAGTTCGAGACGCCGATCGAGCGGTTCGCCACCTGGCTGGCCCGCAACGACGACGAGGACTGAGCAAAGGCCGGACTGCTACGGGATCAGCACCATCTTGCCGTGCACCACCCCGGCCTCCATGGCCTCGAACGCCTCGCGCGCTCGGGTCAACGGCAGGACACGGTCGATGACCGGGCGCACGCCCGTCCGGACGAGGAGGTCAGCGAGCTCGCTCAGCTCCTGGCGCGTGCCCATCGTCGAGCCCACGATGCTGAGCTGCAGGAAGAACACCCGATTGAGGTCGGCGGGCGGGTTCGCGCCCGACGTGGCCCCGGAGATGACGATGCGGCCACCCGGCCGGAGGGACTTGAGCGAATGGCTCCAGGTCGCCTCCCCCACCGTCTCCATCACGGCCGCCACGCGCTCAGGCAGCCTGGCACCTGGTTCGAAGACCGCGTCGGCGCCGATGGACAGGGCCCATTCCCGCTTCGACTCCTCCCTGGAGGTGGCCCAGACGCGACGGCCCAGCGCCCTCCCGAGCACGATGAGCGCGGTGGCCACGCCGCCGGCCGCACCCTGCACCAGGATCGTGTCGCCCGGCGCCGTGCCCGACTTGCTGGCGATCATGCGGTAGGCCGTGAGCCACGCGGTGGGCAGGCAGGCGGCCTGCTCGAAGGACAGTCCCGCGGGCTTGTCGACGAGATTGCCAGGCGGCACGCGCACCCGCTCGGCCAGGGTGCCCGGGTAGACCTCGCTCAGCAGGCTGCGGCGCGGGTCGAGGGTCTCGTCCCCCGCTCCCGAATCGGCGTCGCCGACGACAGCGTGGACGATCACCTCGCGACCGTCGTCCGTCACCCCGGCCGCGTCCGAGCCCAGGATCATGGGGACCCGGTCCGCCGCAAGCGCCTGGCCCTTCAGCGACCACAGGTCGTGATGGTTCAGGCTCGCGGCACGCACGTGCACCGTGACCCATGCGTCGGGCGTGGCCGGCTCGGGCAGGTTCCCGACCACGAGGCAGGACAGCGGATCGCTGGGACTGACGCCAGCGGCGTAGACGGCGAGCATGCCAAGGACCCTACTCGCGCTCAGCCCTTGTAGGTGAAGGCGAAGAGCCCCGCGCTCGGTCCGCCGTTGCGAAGGCGGACGAGGTTCACCTCGGCCTCCTCCAGGCTGGGCGTGTGGCCCTCCTCGATGTACCAGCACACCGTTGTCGGCTCGGCCGTGCGCTCGAACCACTCGCGCCGCGACTGCAGCGCCTCCCGGTGCGCCGGGAAGCCCAGGACGAACTCCCGCAGCGAGGCCAGGTCGCGCCACACGGAGAGGTTGACCAGGAGCGTGTCGTCCTCGAGCAGCCGATAGTTCGTCGCGCCCGGGCCGTCGTCGTCCTTGAGCCTCCAGACGAATCCGTCCGCCTCGTCGGCAGCCGCGTTCACCGACTCGAGCCGCGCGACGAAGCCCGCCATCTCGGGCGAGTCGAGCGGCCCCCGCATGTGCGCGATGTTCAGCTGGGCGAGGGGCATGGGTCCATCCTGCTAGGCGCGGGCCACTGCGTCGAGGCGAGCCGCGGAAGCCACTGCGCGCGACACCTCGGCGCCGACCCGTCCGTCGAACACGCTCGGCACGATGTAGTCCGGGGCGAGGTCGTCGCCCACCACGCCGGAGATCGCCGCCGCAGCAGCGAGCTTCATCCCAGGGGTGATCCGCGATGCCCTGACGGCCAGGGCCCCCCGGAAGATGCCGGGGAAGGCCAGGACATTGTTGATCTGGTTGGGGAAGTCGCTCCGCCCGGTGGCGACGACAGCGGCAGTCCGCCTCGCGACGTCCGGATGGATCTCGGGCTCGGGATTGGCGAGGGCGAAGACGATCGCGTCGTCGGCCATCGAGGCGACCACCTCATCGGGGACGCGGCCCGCTGAGACGCCGATGAAGACGTCTGCTCCCGCCAGTGCATCGTTGATGGATCCCGTGCGTCCTGCCCTGTTCGAGCGGCGCGCGAGGCCCGCCTTCACGTCCGTCAGGTGGTCGCGACCGACCGACAGGATCCCTCGGGAGTCCCCGACCGCGATGTCGCCGATCCCGGCGCCAAGCAGCATGTCGGCGATGGCCACGCCGGCCGCGCCGGCTCCGGAGACGACGACGCGGAGATCCCCCAGACCGCGATCGGTCACGCGCGCGGCATTGAGCAGAGCCGCGAGCACGACGATGGCGGTGCCGTGCTGGTCGTCGTGGAACACCGGTATGTCCAGCAGGCTCTGCAGCCGCGACTCGATCTCGAAGCATCGCGGCGCCGAGATGTCCTCGAGGTTCACGCCGCCGAACGCCGGGGACATGCGAACCACCGTGTCGACGATCTCATCGACATCCTTGGTCGCCAGGCACATCGGCACCGCGTCGACACCCCCGAACTCCTTGAACAGCAGCGCCTTGCCCTCCATCACCGGCAGGGCTGCCAGGGGCCCGATATCGCCCAGGCCGAGCACGGCCGTCCCGTCCGTGACGATGAGGACGGTGTTGCCCTTCCACGTGTAGCGGTAGGCGAGGTCCGGGTCGGCGGCGATCGCCTCGCTCACCCGGGCCACTCCCGGTGTGTACGCGAGGGACAGGGTCTCGAGGGTGCGCACCCTGATTGTCGGTCGAATCTCGATCTTCCCTCCCTCATGGAGGGGGAAGGCGGGATCGTGCTCCGCCTCGCGGGCGAAGGGATCGAGTGGGGTATCGACGGCTACTGCTTCGGTCATGGCATTCGGCTCCTCGGGAATACCCCCGATGGTATGCGGGGTCAGCGTCGGCGCCGCAGGGGGCGGTAGCGGAGTGTGACGCGCCCCACCACGTTCGCCGAAGGCACGGCCCCGAAGGTCCGGCTGTCCTCGCTCGCCCCCGCATTGTCGCCGAGGACCCACCAGCCGCCGTCCTGGCGCCGGTCGAGCCGCTTGACGATGAGGGCGTCCGGTCGGTCGGGGTGGATGATCAGCGCGATGTCGCCTGCCCGGTGCCGCGAGGTGCGCAGCACCAGCCACCAGTCCCCGTTGCGCAGTGCGGGCTCCATGGACGGTCCCGCGATCCGGATGCGGGTGATGGGCAGCACGGGCACCATCCTGCCTGCTGCCGAGCCGCTCGTTCGACGCTATCGTGGATGGCGGCACCGACCGAGTCCCCGTCCTTAGAAGGAGTCCCATGATCGCCAGCCTCGTCACGAAGATGCTCGCCCCCCGCATAACCGCGTACGCCCACTGCGACCTGCCCTGCGGCATCTACGATCCGGCCCAGGCGCGCCTTGAGGCGGAGTCCGTCAAGGCCTGCATGGTCAAGTACCACGCCTCCGAGGACCCGGAGTTCAAGGCCCGAGCCATCGCCATCAAGGAGGAGCGGTCGCACATGGTCAAGGAGCACCTGTGGGTGCTGTGGACCGACTACTTCAAGGCACCCCATTTCGAGAAGTACCCGAACCTGAACGACCTGTTCAACCAGGCGACCAAGCTGGCCGGCGCCGGAGGAACCAAGGGCACGGTCGACGTGGCCGTGGCCGACGACCTGCTCGCGAGGATCGACGAGATTGCGGTCATCTTCTGGGAGACCAAGCAGGCCTGACCCATGCGCGATCCCCTCTGAGGAGGGATGGCGCCAGGTCGCCTGGACGTTCGTCCGCAGGAGCCTCCGCGACCCCCTCTCGCCTGGGAGTCGACGGGGGCTTCTGCGTCGGTGTGGCTACGACGCGCCCGCGAATGATCGGAACCAGACAACGTAGCGAATGGATCTGCGCATGCCGGGTTCATCGGGAGCACAGCGCCGCGGCCAGCGCCCCGCGACGCTGTCCGCCTATGTCCTGGGACTGGCAGACCGCTTTCGGGGGACCGAGCTCCTCGCTCAGCTCGCTGGGTACGGAGTCCGCGCGGTGCATGTTCCCGCCCTGGACGCCGTCACGCTCAGTCCCGCCGAGCTGGCTGCGATCTACGACTCGGCGGCGGCCCGCTGGGTTGACAGGGAGCTGGGACCCTCGGAGGTCGCCTGCGCCTACGGCCATCTGGCGATGATGCGGGCATTCCTGCTCACCGACAGCGCGTGGGCACTCTTCCTGGAGGACGACGCCGCCCTCCTGCGGGATCCGACCACGCTCGTCGATGCCCTCGCGTGCGGCCCCGCGACACCGACCGTGGTGCACCTGCAGGCGGCGGGACTCCCATCGCACGGAGCACGGCGCCTGCTCGACAGCGAAGGTTGTCGCATCTGGGCTGTGCGAGCGCCTCCGGATAGGACCGTCGGCTACCTGGCCAACCGGGCGCTCGCTCGCCTCGCCACGCAGGCCTATCGCGACCACCGCATCGATTCCACCGCTGACTGGCCGATCCGCTGGCGGTACGACGCGCAGTTCGCCGTCTGCGAGCCCCCGCTCGTCGGCCACCCGGGGTCGGACTCGTCCATCGAGGGCGAGCGGAACGCGGCCCAGGCGACGGGGATTCACGACAAGGGCACACGCCTTGCTCGACTCGCCGGAGCCGTGAGCGGACTTCGGCTCGTGGCCGCCAGACGCCATGGATACCCGAGCCGGCTGGTGCTCAGGCTCGACGTCGTCTCGCCCCTGGCGCGAATCACGCGACGCAGCATGCGCGTCCTGGGACGCAGGTAGCAGGCGACCGAGCGAGCACCCGGCGGCGCGGGCCTCACCGTCCGGTGTCGGACGTCGAGTCCCCCGTGCCCTCGACGTCGACCAGCATGCCCGTGCGCACATCACGGTGGAGCTGGCTGCTCGGCGGCAGCAGGCGAAGCAGGCACTTCTTGGCCGCATCCTTCCAGGAGTCCGGCACGGCCCTTCGCAGGCGGCGGCCGGCCGCCGTGCCCCTCGCCCTCGCGACGATGCCGGCGGTGCCCCGCTTCCCCGACCGACCCGTCTGCAGGTACCGCTCCGCGAGCCCGGGCGAGAGGGACAGGGCGCTGGCCTGGGCCGCGCGCCACTCGCGAGTGAACGCCGAGCCGTAGCCGTCGTGCCATGGCTTGTCCGGTCCGACGAAGTGCACGATCGCCGGGTCCGCCAGCACCTTCCACGCCGGCAGGCCCACCGAGGCCACCGGTTCGACGAGGTTGTAGGCGAGAGGCAGTGCGTCATGGCGATCCCGGAAGATCAGGTTGAGGACGTCCTGGTCATGGAACGGCAGCCGCGGCCGCTCGCGGAGGATCTCCTGCGCGGAGCCGAGAACGTCCATCTGGCGCATCCGGGCCAGGGACATGCGCAGCACGCCCGCGTTGAAGTACGACACGCGCGTGCTGCCGAACAGGTGAACGGCGCCGTCGCCGAGCTCGTGGACCGCGCCGATCGGATGGGTCAGGCGCCAGCCGAGGAGCTCCTCGATCGAGTCCCGCACGAGGATGTCGACGTCCAGGTACAGGACCTGGTCCATTGCAGGGAGGGCGGTCGGGAGCAGGAGCTTGCTGAAGGTGAACGCCGAGACGTGGTCGCGCCTGCGGATGGCGCCCGCCGGGACCACGTCCACGACCTCGGGCATCTCCACGACCTCGACGGGCAGCCCGACACAGGCGCCCGTCCGCTCGACCTCGAGGAGCGGTGCCGCATCGAGGCCCGGAGGCACCACCAGGACGACCCCGTCGCACGACGGGCCGTGCACGGCGATCTGGCCCAGCAGGCAGTGCACGTACTCGAGGTACCCCGCGTCGGAGGCCAGGACGATATGCGTCACCTCGCAGCTGCCTGACGCACGTCGCTCCACAGCAGCCGCCCGATGTCCGCGTCCACCGACGGGTCGACCTTCCGGGCGAACAGCATCCCCGAGTCCCGGATTCGCATGTGGTCGTCCGCACGGAGGGTGCGCGGATGCGCGGCGCCGGCGTCCCACTCGACGAAGCGGAGCGGGGATGACACGACGCGGTCGCGGAGGCCGATCGCCACGAGCGCCGTCTGGAAGAAGATCTCGTCGGCGCAGCACGTCATCCGGAAGCGGCGCAGGAACGATGGCTCGCGGTCCAGGTGGTCCAGGATGCCCTGCACCGCCTCATGCGTCAGGTTCCACCAGTTGGAGCCGCCATAGAGCTCCATTCCCGAGGCGGACCTCGAAATGCCCAGCCGTGAGTTCGCGCCGAAGAACGTCCAGAAGGCCTTGTCGTGGACCCGGCCCCGCAGCCCGGGTACGCCATCCGCGGACGGCAGGTAGAAGCGCGTGACCCGGTCCATCCAGCCGTTCTCGGCGAACCCGGCCCGGGGCAGGGGCTCGCACTCGATGAACTCCTGGCCCTCGTGCGCGTCGAAGAACTCCGCGATGCCGGCGTTGCTCCTCAACGGGACGTCGCGCCCCGAGATCAGGAGGTACCGATCAGCCTTCGAGGCCGCGGCCAGCGCCATGAGATCCCGCGTGGCCAGGATCATGCCGAACGAGCCCCAGTGAACCCGGCGCCGGCTGATCACGTGGACGCGGCGACCGGTCACCACGTCGCGCTCGCGCAGGGAACCCTTCCGGTCGAGGTGGACGTACACCTCGAAGTCGCTGGCCAGGTGCGCCACCAGCGCATTCAACTGGTCGATCCCGTCGTGCGCGAGGATCAGCACGGCGATGCGCGAGCGAGTCATGAAACGGTCCCCCGGCCCAATCGGCTTCGGACGAGGCCACGGCGGCTCGGCCGTCGGCCTCCCACCGAGCGACCCTACCTCGCAGCTCCGGGGAAGCACCGTCGCGAAAGGCGAGGCATCGCCTCGTTCGGTGCCAGTAGGGTGACCGGATGCCCCAGGGACTCATCCGCCGTGCCCGACCCGAGGACGTACCCGAGATGCTCGCGATGGTGCGCGAACTCGCCGAGTACGAGAAGTCGGTGCACGAGGCCGTGGCCACCGAGGACCAGTTCCAGCAGGCACTGTTCGGCGAGAATCCGAAGGTGTTCGCGCACGTCGTCGAGCACGAGGGGCCGGACGGCCATAGCCTTGGCGGCTTCGCCCTGTGGTTCCTGAACTTCTCGACGTGGCTGGGCCGGTACGGGCTCTATCTCGAGGACCTGTACGTGCGTCGCGAGTTGCGCGGCACCGGCTACGGCAGGAGGCTGCTCGGCACCCTGGCCCGTGAGTGCGTCGACAACGGGTACGGGCGCTTCGAGTGGTCGGTGCTCGACTGGAATGAGCCGGCCCTGCGCTTCTACGGCAATCTCGGGGCGGTGCCGATGGACGAGTGGACGGTGCACCGCGTCACTGGCGAGGACCTGCAACGGCTGGCGGATGCCGGGGACGTCCCGGCGTGACCGAGGAAGCGAAGGGCTGACCATGGGCGATCGCGTGACTCTGACGTTCCGCGCGCACACGCGCAACGCGGCCCTGGCGCGCACGGTGGCGGCCGCCATGGCGGCTCGTGCGGACTTGCCGCTCGACCAGCTCGAGGACGTTCGGCTGGCCGTTGACGAGGCCGTGTCCCAGCTCATCCTCGGCGCCCCGGAGCTGACCGACGTGGTGTGCGACTTCGTGGTCGAGGGACCGCGCCTGCGCGTGCGCGTCTCCGCGCCCAGCCGCTCGGGGCAGGTACCGGACCGCGACACGTTCAGCTGGACAGTCCTCAGGGCACTCGTCGACGAGGTGACGGCCACGACCGTCGGGGGCGTGGTGACTGTCGACCTGCGCATCGTGCGCCAGGCAGCGGTGGCCCCGTGACGACCGCACCGGCCCGGCAGCGCCCGAGCCGGTGGGGGGACGAGCAGCGCCGTCGCGAACGGGTACTGCTCGCCGAGCTGGACAAGCTGGCGCTGGACGATCCCGGACGGAACCGGGTTCGAGACGAGCTCGTCACCATGCACCTGCCCCTCGTCCAGCATCTGGCCCGGCGCTACCGTGACCGCGGCGAGCAGCTCGACGACCTCGAGCAGGCGGGCACCATCGGCCTGATCAAGGCGGTCGACCGCTTCGACCCGGCCAAGGGCGTCCAGCTCTCCACGTTCGCCACCCCGACCATCCTCGGCGAGATCAAGCGTCACTTCCGCGACCGCACCTGGGCGATCAAGGTGCCGCGCCGCCTGCAGGAGCTGCAGGCCTCAGTGGCGTCCCGCTCGGACGAGCTCTCGCGCACGTTGGGCCGCTCGCCCACCGTGCGCGAGATCGCCGAGTCGCTGGCCATCAGCGAGGATGACGTCCTCGACGCCATCGAGGTCCGCCACGCCTATACGACGGCCTCCCTGGATGCCGGGCACGATGACGACGACACCGGTGCGCTGGCGGACACGATCGGAACCTACGACCCCGCACTCGAGAACGTCGTCGACCGCGAGTCCCTGCGCCCGCTGCTGGCCAGGCTCCCGGAACGGGAGCGACGCATCGTCATGCTGCGCTTCTTCCACAACAGGAGTCAGACGCAGATCGCCGAGGAACTGGGGATCTCCCAGATGCACGTGTCCCGGCTGCTGGGCCGAACCCTTGCCCAGTTGCGTGCCGGCCTCGCCGGCACCTGACGTGACTCACTCCTGGATCGCGCCCGACACCCGGGGTGCGAAGGCCAGGACGATCCCGAGGGCCGCCACGAGCGCGATGCCGATCCCCGCGATGCGCGAGGCGGACCCGGCCGCCTGGGCGAGCTGATAGCCGACCAGCACGGCCATGACCTGGGCGAGCAGGAAGGGCGCACGTGCCCATCGGCGCGACCCCCACCACCCCCGCGCCACCCACACCAGTCCGGCTCCGAAGGCGGCGAAGATCCCGATCTGCACCGCGATGGCCGGGCCGTTGGAGACGTCCGAGGGCCCTCCGGCCCCCAGCCGGAGCGCCTCCACCAGGTCGAACAGGCCGTAGGCGATCAGGGCCGCGCCCTCGGCGAGGGAGATGACGGCGAGCGCCGCGAGCGGCCGGGTGGGTGCGGACACGCGGACACCCTAGTCAACTCGTCGGTGGCTAGGCTCGTGTGCGTGCGCGGTCTGCTGGTGGTCAACCCCCGCGCTACCACGACGTCCCCCCGCGTGACCGACGTGATCGTCCATGCCCTCTCGGACGAGGTCGATCTGGACGTGACCGTCACGACGCATCGCGGCCACGCCATCCAGCTGGGCCAGGGCGCGCGGGAGCGCGGTCTCGATATCGTCATCACGCTCGGCGGCGACGGAGTGGTGAACGAGGTCGTCAATGGCATCCTGCACCGTGGGCCGGGCCCCGGCGTGCCGTTGCTCGCGCCCATCCCGGGGGGCAGCGCGAACGTCTTCGCCCGCTCGCTCGGCGTTCCCACCGACCCGGTCGAGGCGACGGGGCTGGTCCTGGACCGGCTGCGCAAGGGCACCTCTCGCGAGGTCGGGCTCGGCACCGCCAACGACCGCTGGTTCGTCGCCAACGCAGGCCTGGGGATCGACGCCGAGGTCATCGCCGCCATGGAGCGCCACCGCAGGGCGGGTCACGAGGCCACGCCGGCCCGCTACCTCATGGCCACTCTCACGGAGTTCTTCCGTGGCACGGACCGCAAGCGGCCGGCGCTGACCTTGTCCCGACCGGCCGGGCCGGGCGGCGAGACGGGCGAGCGGGTGGAGGCCGTCTTCCTGGCGTTCGTCCAGAACACCGCGCCGTGGACCTACTTCGGCACGTGGCCCATCAGCCCGTGCCCGGAGGCCGCCTTCGACACGGGGCTGGACGTGTTCGCCACCCGGAGCCTGGGCGTCCCCACCGCACTGCGCGTCGCACGGCGCATGCTGGCCAGCACGACCGGGTCGCCGGGACGCGGCGGCCTGATCGTCTGGCACGACCAGGCCGGATTCACCCTGACGGCCCAGCGACCGATCGAGCTGCAGATCGACGGCGACAGCGTCGGGCTCACGACCGAGGTGGTCTTCCGGAGCCGGCCACGAGCCCTTCGGGTCGTCTGTTGAGTGCACCCGACCAGGTCGGTTGTCCGATTCCGGGCAGGACTTGCAAGGACTTTCCGAGAGATCCGATAATCGGACGGACAAAAGGTGCAAATCCATCATTCGTAATCCGTCTGTGATCTATTCGACAATGTTCTGCTAGCCGAAACCGGACTTTGCCCTTGTGGGTAAGGACAACCTCTGCGAACCTATAGGGGCCCGTTGCCTTCGTTGCAGCACGTCTCATCAGAGGACCGGCTAGGTGAACCCTGGTCGGCCCTCCTTGACGCGGTCGCACGTGAAGGCAATCACGAGTGTCGGTTGATGCCGGCGCGTTTCCGCAGATGGAGTGAGTACGCATGGACTGGCGCCACGAGGCTGCCTGCCGTGACGAGGACCCCGAGCTGTTCTTCCCGATCGGCAACACCGGACCAGCCTTGGTCCAGATCGAAGAGGCCAAGGCCGTGTGCCGTCGTTGCAGCGTGGTGGATGAATGCCTGAAATGGGCCCTCGAGACCGGGCAGGATGCAGGCGTCTGGGGCGGTCTGAGCGAGGACGAGCGGCGCGCTCTCAAGCGCCGCAACGCCCGACTCCGCGCTCGGAGCAACGTCTAGCGCCCTGACGCGTCTCGTTCGAGCGGGACGCTCACCCGGACCTCGGTGCCGTGCTCACTGCCCTGCAGGTCGCAGGTGCCGTGCAGGTCGCCGCGGACGAGGGACATGACGATGCTCAGTCCCAGGCCGGCATTCTCGGGGTCGAAGCCGGGCGGCAGTCCTACCCCGTCGTCCCGCACGAGCAGGTGCAGGCTGCTGCGCTCCGGACCCTCGGTGCGACCGAGGGTGACGACGATGCGGGATGCGCTGGCGTGCTCCGCGGCGTTCTGGACCAGTTCCGACACGGCCATCGCCAACGGCGTGGCCAGATCCGACGGCAGCGATCCCCAGGAGCCCTCACGCGTGATCTGCGGGGGACTGCCCCCCGCCGCGTAGGCGGGCGACAGGTCCCGGACCAGGCCGATGACGCGATCGACGATCGCATCGCAGTCGAGCCGCTCGCCCGCCTCCATCGACAGCGACTCGTGCACGATCGCGATGGCCGCCACCCGGAGCTCCGCCTCGGCCAGGGACTCCTTGGTCTCAGCGCTGGTCGCCCGCCGGCCCTGCAGCCGCAGCATCGCGGCCACCGTCTGCAGGTTGTTCTTCACCCGATGGTGGATCTCCCGGATGGTCGCGTCCTTGCTCATGAGTGCACGCTCGCGTCGGCGGATGTCCGTCGCATCCTGCAGGAACAGGATCGACCCCACCCGGTGGCCGGACCGTAGCAGCGGGATGCCCCGTACGAGGACGACAGCCGTCGCGTTCTCGATGTCGACGCGACCGGCGACCCGTCCGCCGGCAACCGCCGAGATCGCCTCGTCCATCGGCCCGGGTCGTCGCGCCAGCCGCACGGCCATCTCGGCGAAGCGGTGCCCGATCACGTCGGTGGCCAGGCCCAGGCGGCGCAGGGCGCTGACCGCGTTCGGGCTGGCATACTCCACGCGTCCTTCCGAATCCAGCCGCACGATGCCGTCTCCCACCCGTGGGGCACCCGTGGCCTCCGACCCCGTCTCCGTGACGGGGAAGGCCCCGTCGACGAGCATGGTGAGCAGGTCGTCCGCCGAGGCCAGGTAGATCTCCTCGAGCTGTCCGGCGACGCGTGGGGCGGGCGAGGCGTGCCGGGCGACGACGCCGATGACGCGGTCCTGGCGACGCACCGGATAGGCCTCGATGCCAAGGGGTGTCCCAGGGTCGTCGCGGTCGCGCACGACGACCGCCCTTCCGAGGACGGCGGCCTGATCGAGGGCGGCGTAGCGACCTCGGGGCACGAAGGCACCGACCACGTCATCCGGTACCGCGGTGGGCGCTGTGGTGGGTCGCACCTGGGCCACCGCGACCAGCCCGCCCTCGTTCCAGGTGCGGACCCACAGCACGAGGTCGCTGAGGGACAGATCGGCGATCAGCGACCATTCCTCGACGATGCGCGACAGCAGCTCGACATCGGCAGGATCCAGGTCCGTCCGGTCCTCGACGAGTCGGGTGAGGGTGGCCACGAGCGATGAGGCTACGCCCGGTGCTGTCCGTGCACGCGCCGACTACCAGAAGTGCAGTCGGGAGATCGGCACGTCGCCGACCGGATCCATCGTCAGGGGCGCGGCGTTCCAGGTGACCATGCCGCCGTCATCGCGCACGCGCACGTCGCCCAGAACGCCGTGACGCACGAGATCCGACGAGCGGATGGTCCGGCAGTCGCGAACGGCGACGACCCGGCGGGCGACCGGCGCCGGCCCCTCCGCGATCGCCGCCCGGTTGGAGAAGAGCACGGCCAGGTCCGACGGCACCACGCCGAGGGCTCCGAACTGCGGCCCGAGCACGAGCGGCTCAGCGGAGTCGATGCTGGCGTTGGGATCCCCCGTCACGCCCCAGGCCGGGAACCCGCCCTTGATCACCATCTGCGGCTTGGCCGCGAACATCTCCGGACGCCAGAGCACGATGTCGGCGAGGTGGCCCACGGCGAGCCGACCGACCTCGTGGGCCAGACCGTGCACGATTGCCGGGTTGATCGTGATCTTGGCCAGGTAGCGCAGGATCCGGTCGTTGTCGTCGTCGGCCGCGCAGGACTCCTCGTCCAGGCGCGCCAGCACGCTGGCCAGCGCGAAGGTGCGCCACCACGTCTCCCCCGCCCGGCCCATGCCCTGCGCATCGGACGAGGTCACGCCGATCACGCCCATGTCGTGCAGCCGGCCCTCGGCCGCCATCGTGACGCCGCGCACGCGCGCCCGGGCGATCCGCACGTCGCTCTCGTTGCCGGGGTTCATGCCATGGCACAGCAGGATCATGTCGAGGTGCTCGGCCACCGCGTTCACGCCGTACGGGAGGGTGGGGTTCGTCGACGACGCCAGGACGTTGTCGATGCCGGCCATCTGCAGCACGTTGGGCGCATGGCCGCCGCCGCAGCCCTCCACGTGGTAGGCATGCACGACCCGGCCCTCCAGGACCGCGAGGGTGTCCGCGACGGAAAGCGTCTCGTTGAGTCCGTCGGTGTGCAGCGCCACCTGGATGTCGAACTCGTCGGCACAGCGCAGGGCCGTGTCGATGGTCCGCAGCGTCGCGCCGGTGTCCTCGTGCACCTTCAGCCCGCACGCATGCGCGCCGATCGCCTCGCGGATCGATGCCCCGCGCGGATGACGAGCCGCGACCGAGCAGGCCGACATTGAGGGGGAACGAGTCCATCGCCCGCAGGCCGCGCTCGAGCACCCACGCCGAGCCCAGGCCCACGCCCCACATCGGGCCGGCCTCCTGGCCGATGACCGTCGTGACCCCGGACGAGATCTCCGCCTCGAAGACGCGCGGGCTGAGGGTGTGCACGTGGGTGTCGATGCCGCCCGGGGTGGCGATGAGCCCGTCGCCGTCGATGACGACCGTGCCCGTGCCGACCACGATGTCGATGCCGTCCGACGTGTCGGGGTTGCCTGCCTTGCCGATGCCGCTGATGCGGCCCTCGCGGATCCCGATGCTGGCAACCCGCACTCCGTCGACAGGGTCGAGCACGACGACGTTGGTGATCAGGACGTCGCAGGAATCCCTCGCGCAGACGGCGCGCAGGCCGATGCCGTCGCGTCCGGTCTTGGCGAAGCCGACGCGCAGCTCCTCCCCCCGATCGGGGACGCGATCGCTGATGCGCAGGCGCAGGCCGGTATCGCCGAGGGTGACGACGTCGCCCTCCAACGGGCCGTACTCGCGGCTCTCGGACGCGCCCGCGAGCGAGGTCCCACCGGTCACGACGCCCCCTCCTCGCCGGTCGCACGAGACCGCATGAGCGCGGCCACGGCCGTCTCCGCCGTCGCCGCGTCGCCCAGGGGACGCCCTTCGACGATGTCGAGGTAGCCGCACGCGCGCAGGGTCACCAGGGCCCGTTCCCGCGTGGCCGGGTCGTCCAGCCGACCGTCGACGACCCCGGAACTGCCGATGACCACGCGCTCGCCGGCAATCGGGCGGACGGGCAGGCGGGCGCACTCCCCCGGCCCGATCCAGATGGTCTCCCCAGTCGGGATGGCCGGCCGCGTACCGAACGCCCGGCCCCGGTCCAGCCGCAGTCGCGGATTCACCTCGGCCAGGTGGATGTGCGAGGTCAGGCCGATGGCGGCCGACGCCTCATTGGTGATCTCGACGACCTCCCACCCGTGCGCCGCCTTCTCCTGCGGCGGTGGCGGGGTTGCTGCCCCGCCGGCGAAGGGCTCCTTGACGACGACCAGCCGCGTGCCGTCGTCGAACCGGGCTTCGACCCGGATCTCGCCCAGCGCACCCACCACGCCGGGCAGCACCTCGTCGGCTCCCAGCAGGCGCTGGGCGCGACCGCGCGCGTCGGTCAGGCTGAGCCCGTCGCGCGCCCACTCGCAGACCGCGTCGGCGATCAGGGCCCTGGCCTCGGGGACGTTGAGCAGCAGGCCCCGGCTCCTTCGCTCGCGGGCCAGCAGCGCCTGGAGGTGGAGCAGGAGGCGATCGGCCTCTCCCGGTGTCAGCGGCATGTCAGGGAGCGTAGACGCGATGCCCGTCGCACCAGGTACCCAGCACCTCGACGCCTGCGATCTCCAGTGCGGCGACCTGCCTCGGATCCGTGGCCAGCAGGACGATGTCCGCCCGGGCTCCCGGGCGCAGCGTGCCGCCGCGCGCATCGCCGGCCTGGAACGCCACCCCGGACGTGTATCCGGCCAGCGCCTGCTCGACGGTGATCCGCTCCTCGGGCAACCAAGGGTCACGGAAGTCGCCTTCGGTCATCTGGCGCGTGACCGCGACCTGCATCCCCGCCAGCGGAGCGTAGGTCGTCACGGGCCAGTCGCTGCCGAAGGAGACTGGCGCCCCGGTGGCAAGGATCGTCCGGATCAGGTACTGGCGGTCCGTCCGCTCCCTGCCCAGGCGCGGCTCGGTGAGCGAGACCTGCCACGAGTCGTACTTCGCCCAGTACGGCTCGAAGTTCGCGATGACGCCCAGCTCCACGAATCGTCCGATGTCGGCGGGATCCACGATCTGCGCATGGGCCACGACGGACCGGCGATCACGGGCACCGTTGACGCGGGTGGCGTGCTCGATGGCGTCGAGGGCCATGCGTGCGGCCGCATCGCCGATCGCATGGATGTGGGGGGAGAAGCCCATCGCGTCCACTGCCGCGACGGCGTTGTTGAGCTCCGTGGCCTCCCAGTTGGGCAGGCCCTTGGAGTGGGGGCAGTCGCAGTAGGGCTCGAGCATCGCGCCCGTGCCGGAGTCGATGACGCCGTCGGCGAAGAACTTGATCGTCGTCGCGCTGAGTCGGCCGGGAGCCGCCGCGGCCACTCGATCCCGGGCGGCGGCGAAGTGGTCGAGCTGCTCCCGCCACGTGTTCGGGTCGCACCACAGGCCGAGGTCGGCGCGGAAGGTGAGGACTCCAGCAGCTTCCGCCGCAAGCCAGATGTCGACGTCTCGGGGCTCGACCCATGCGTCCTGGACCCAGGTCAGTCCGGCTGCCGCGAAGCCCTTCGCCGCGTGGCCGAGTGCGGTCACGCCCTGCTCCTCGGTCATGGCCGGCATGAGCGCGTAGACGGGCCGCCAGGCGCCCCACTCGCGGAGGGTCCCGTTCGGATTGCCGTCGGCATCCCGCACGATCTCGCCGTCGTGCGGCTGCGGCGAGGCGGCCGTGTATCCGACCCTTCGCAGCGCTTCCGAGTTGACCCAGACGGTGTGGTAGTCGGTCGCGCGGAGGACCACAGGGCGATCAGGCACCTGCGCATCGAGCCATTCGGCGAGGAACACCCCACCGGGGACGAGGGAGTGGTCGAAGCCCTCCCCGCGGATCCACTCGACGTCGGGGTTGCGTGCAGCCCACTGTCCGACGGCTGCTGCGATCTCCTGCGGTGTCGAGTGTCCGCGCACGGACGACAGCTGAAGCTCGAAGCCTCCCGATACCGCGTGCACGTGCCCGTCTCCGAAGCCCGGGGCCACGAACCCGCCACCGCCATCGACCACGACATCCGCATCGAAGGCCATGGCCGCCTCGCCGATCGCGAGGATGCCCTCACTGCTGAAGGCGATGGCCTCCGCGGTGACGACCCCTGCGGCCGCCTCGGGCCGCTGGCCGGTCCAGACGGTGGCGTTCTCGATCCGGGTGACGGGCACGTGATCTCCTCTTGAGGACGGCGCTGGTGGGGGATGCGGACGCATCCCCCACCAGCGGAGGGGCTACTTCTTGAAGTTGGTCCAGACCTGGTCGTACAGGTCGACTGCCTCGACCGGGCAGCCCTCGGTCGGCACCGCGAGGGCCGCCTGCTCAGCCGACGGGACGACGGCCGGATCCTCGGCAAGCGCCTTGTCGAAGTACGCGTCCGAGCCCGTGATGCCGTTGTCGTAGCCGACGAAGTTGGTCGCCTCGCCGATGTTCTTCGGATCCATCATCCAGTTGATGAAGATCTTGGCGTTGTCGAGGTTCTGCGCCCCGACCGGCACCGCGAAGTTGTCCTGCCAGAGGTTCAGGCCCTCGGTCGGGTAGACGTACTCCAGGTTGGCGTTGTCGGCCTTGGCCCGGTGGAACGCACCGTTCCACATCATGTGCATGGTCTGCTCACCGCTGGCCATGCGTCCGATCACGCCATCCGAGTTGATGACCGCGACATTCGGCTTCCAGTCGTTGAGCAGCGCCTCGACCTTGATGTAGTCCTCCTTGTTCGTGGAGCACGGCTGGGCGCCCACCGCCCGCAATGCGGCGTGGATGACCTCGACCTGGTCGTTCAGCGTCCCCAGCTTGCCGCCGGCGACGTTGTCCTTCGCGAAGAAGTCGGCCCAGCTGGTGACCGGACCGCTCGTCTTCGTGGGGTCGTAGGCGATGCCCGTGGTGCCGTACATGTACGGCGCGGTGTACTTGCGGCCCGAATCGAAGTAGACGTCGAGGAACTCCGGCTTGATGTACTGGCCGTTCGGGAAGGTCGCGGGATCGACCTCCTCCAGGAGCTGCAGCTCGATCATCTGCTTGACCATGTAGTCGCTGGGCACGATGACGTCGTAGTTCGCGCCCCCGGCCTGCAGTTTCGCCAGCATCGTCTCGTTGCTGTCGAAGTTGTCGAGGTTGACCTTGATGCCGGTCTCGGACTCGAATCGCTTGAGCAGCTCAGGTGAGATGTAGTCCGTCCAGTTGTACAGGTTGAGCTCGCCGCCGTTGGGCGTCGGGAAGTCCGCGGCTGCCGAGACGGCCGGACTGGCCGCAGTGCTTGCTGCCTCGCCCGCCGAGCTGCTCGCTGCCGGGGCGGCGGACGCGGCCGCGCTGCCCTCGCCGCCGACCGTCGTCTCGCCGCCGCAGGCCGCGAGGGCGAGGACTCCCACGATGCCGATCGCCGTGAGCGCCCCGATCCTGCGCCGTGTCCGTGAACGTGCCATTGCGTTACCTCTTCTTCCGTGTGAGTAGATAGGAGATCGTGACGATGAGGATGCTGACCATCAGGAGCATGGTGGACAGCGCATTGACCCCCGGCGTGATCGCGTTGCGGATCATTCCGAAGATGTAGACCGGCAGGGTGGTGCCACCCGGGCCGGCGAGGAAGTAGGAGACGATGAAGTCGTCGAGGCTGATCACGAAGGCGAGCAGGGCGCCCGCGACGATGCCGGGCATGAGCAGGGGCATCGTGATCCGGCGGAAGATGACCCACTCGCTGGCCCCGAGGTCAGCGGCGGCCTCGTAGACCGCAACGTCCACTCCCCGCAGCCTGGCCCGGATGGGCAGCAGCGCGAACGGGATGCAGAAGGCGATGTGAGCCAGCGTGATCGCGTTCACGCCCAACGGCACCTTGACCTGCACGAACAGCGCGAGGGTGCCGATCGCGAACACGATCTCAGGGATGATCAGGGGCGAGCCGATCAGCGCCCATGCGAAGGTGCGGCCGGCTCGATGCATCCGCAGCAGCCCGATCGCCAGGCTCGTGGCGATCACGACCGACACGACGGTGGCGATGACCGCCACCCTGAGCGAGTTGGCCAGCGCCCTCTGGATGTCGTTGTTGCCCAGCACGTCGGCGTACCAGTGCAGGGAGAAGCCCTTCCACACCGTAACGATGCGGTTGGAGTTGAAGGAGTAGCCGACGACGAACCCCAGCGGCAGGTACAGGAACACCAGGACCGCGTACGACACCACCCGGAATGTCGGGAAGTCGCGAAGGGCCTCCCCCGTGCCCTTGGCCCCCTGGCGACCGCTCACAGCATCTCCTCCCAGCCCTGGCCCGCGCCGCTGCGGCTGGCCCGGCGTGCGACGGCCGCGAACACCACGAGGACGAGCATGGTGACGACGAGCAGCAGCACGGACAGTGCCGCGCCGAAGGGCCAGTTGCGGGAGGCGCCGAACTGGGCGGCGATGACGTTGGCGATCATCGACGTCTTGCCGCCGCCGAGCAGCTCCGGGGCCAGGAACGAGCCGAGCGCCGGGATGAACACCAGCAGCATCCCGGCGATGATCCCCGGCCGGATCGACGGCAGCACGATGCGCAGGAGCACCGTCCAGCGGTTCGCACCGAGGTCGTAGGCCGCCTCCGCGAGCCGGAAGTCGAACCGCTCCGCGCTGGCGTAGATCGGCAGGATCATGAACGGAAGGAACGTGTAGACCAGCCCCACGACCGTCGCGAAGGGCGTGTAGAGCATGCCGATCGGGCTGGAGATCAGGTGGATCGCCTGCAGCACGCCGTTGATGGGGCCGTTGTCGTTGAGGATGATCACGAAGGCATACGTGCGGATGAGAAGGCTCGTCCAGAACGGGATCGTCACGAGGAAGACCAGCGCCGTCCGCCGATGCTCGGGCCTGGTCGCCATCCACACGGCGATCGGTACCGAGAGGACCAGGCAGACCGCACTGGTGATCAGGGAGTACAGGAAGGAGTTCGCGATGATCTGCACGTACGTGGGATCGAAGGCGCGGCCACCTGCGAGGGACTCGCTGAAGAGCAGGTCCAGGTACGGCGTGAGGCTGAATGACCACTTCACGCCGACGCCGAACTTCGCGCGGCTCAGGAACGAGTAGATGACGATGATGACCATCGGGCCGAGCACGAGCGCCACCAGGTAGACGACGCCAGGAACACCGGCCCACCACGATCCCTGGCCGACATGGCTGTTGGTGGATGCTGCGGTGGGGACGGTGACCTCGTCCGTGGCGACCTCGGCGATGCCGGTCTCCTGACCGCTCACGACTCCGCCATGATGCGCAGCGACTCGGGCAGGAAGTCCAGGTGCACGCGACTGCCCGCCTGCGGCGGCCGTGCGCCGTGGGACGGGATCCGCACGACGAGCCGGTTGTCGCCGAGCTCGACATCGACGTGGATGTCGCCGCCCACGAACGTCACGTCCGACACGACGCCGGGCCCATCCGTGGCCTCGGTGAGGACGACGTTCTCGGGACGAACCGCGAGGGTGACGCTCCCGGTCTCCTGGGCCTCCGGATTCGCGAGCGCACTCGCCTGCGTGGCGCCCAGCCCCGGGATGGACACGGTTCCCTCGCTCCTCAGGGCGGTGATGAGGTTCGCCTCGCCGATGAAGTCGGCCACGAACGCGGTCCGCGGCCGAAGGTAGACCTCCTCGGGGGCCCCGAGCTGGACGATGCGCCCTGAGTCGAAGACCGCGACCTGGTCGCCCATCGCCATGGCCTCGCCCTGGTCGTGCGTGACCAGGACGAAGGTGATCGACGTCTCCCGCTGGAGCCGCTTGAGCTCGGTCTGCATCCCCCTGCGGAGCTTCAGGTCCAGGGCGGAGAGGGGCTCGTCCAGGAGCAGCACCTCGGGATCCTTCGCCAGGGCCCTTGCGAGAGCCACCCGCTGCTGCTGGCCGCCGGACAGCTGCGACGGCTTGCGCGACCCGAGGCCGACCAGTCGGACCATCTCCAGCGACTCGCCGACCCGGCGGTCGATCTCCTGCTTCGCCACCTTGTCCATCTGCAGTCCGAACGCGATGTTCTGCGCCACCGTCATGTGCGGGAACAGCGCATACGACTGGAAGACCGTGTTGACACGGCGCTTCCATACGGGAACATCGTCGATCCGGTTGCCGTGCAGCAGGATTTCCCCCGCATCCGGAGTCTCCAGGCCGGCGATGCAGCGGAGCAGGGTCGTCTTCCCGCAGCCTGACGGCCCGAGCAGCACCATGAAGGAGCCGTCCTCGATCTCGAGGCTGACCTGGTCGAGCGCATGGACCTGTCCGCCCTCAGGCGTCACGAAGGCCTTGGCAACGCCCTTGATGCTCAGGGCGGCTGCGACTGCGCTCACTCATCCTCCACATACTTGACTCGACTCGCGGAAGGTCGGAGACTAACAACGTTAGGCTTGCCAAGTAAAGGGTCGTCACACATTCGTAATGCGCGTTTTCCCGTCGGCAACAAACCGACTCGCGCACTCGCCTGAGCGAACCCGCCAAGGAGTGGAATGCCCCGCCTTCGCGTGACGCGCGCCCGGATCGGCGAGGTTGCCCTGGGCATCCTCGACACCGCGAAGGACGAGTCCGCCCTCACCATGCGCTCCCTTGCCGCCGGCCTCGAGATCCAGGCCCCCTCCCTGTACGCCCACGTCTCGGGCATCGACGACGTGCTTGCCCTCGTCCACGAGCGGATCAACGCATCGATCGACCTCTCGGCCCTCGCCTACGAGGACCCGTTCGACGGCCTGCGGTCCTTCGCCCACCTCTACCGCGACGCCTATCGATGCCATCTCGTCGCCGCGACGATCATCATCACGCGATCCGTGAACGCCGACCATGCCCTCGTCGTCTACGAGCCCATCGCCGCGTGCCTCGCACGGGCCGGAGTGCCCATCGAGCGGGTGATGTCGTGCATGGCCATGCTCGACAACCTGGTCCTGGGCTCGGCTATCGAGCCCTTTGCGGCCGCCTTCATCGGTCGCAGCTCCACCTACCGGCGCCAGTACCCCTCCCTCGCCGAGGCACTGCGCAACAGCCGGCGTCGCAACATCGACGACGAGGGCTTCGAGCTGGGGTTGACGGCCTTCCTCGGGGTCGTGAAGAGGCTGTCCGGGGCCACCGAATGATCACGCGAGCTCGTCGACGATAGTTGCCCGGTGCCCGTAGCCGACATCCTCGTCCGATCCGCCCGTGAGCCGGAACTCGACGCGATCGGCGACCTGTGCGTCCTCGCGTACACGCAGGCAGGACGGATCGATCCCGAGGACCCCTACACGCAGACCCTCCGCGACGCGCGGACCCGGTCCGAGCAGGCCGAGCTGCTCGTCGCAATCAGGGATGGCGCGATCGTGGGGTCGGTGACCATCTGCCCTCCGGGCAGTCCGTTCGCCGAGGTGTCGCGGGGCGAGGAGTCGGAGTTCAGGTTCCTCGCCGTCGCACCGCACGCCTGGCGCACGGGCGTGGGCGAGGCCCTCGTCGACGCCTGCGAGCGCCGGGCGCGCGAGCGTGGCGCCCCTGCTCATGTCATCTGCGTCGTCGCGGGCAACGAGCCTGCACACCGCCTCTACCGACGACTCGGATTCGAGCGGCTGCCGGAGCGGGACTGGCAGCCGCGCCCCGACGTCCGCCTGCACGCCTACACTCGCACGGTGCCGTTCGGGGTCTAGCGCCCTGCCGACGGGTCGATCAGAGCAGGATCGCGATGATATCGCCCTCGCGGACGACGTCGCCGGGGGTCACGCTGATCTCGGTGACCACGCCCTTGACCTCGGCGAGGACGGGGATCTCCATCTTCATCGACTCCAGGATCACCAGGATGTCGCCGACGGACACCACATTGCCGACGGCGGCGACCACCGAGTGGACCGATGCCACCATCTCCGCACGAACGGTCTGCTCCACGTGTTCCCCTACTCCCCGATCCGGTCCGACCGATACGTGATGGAGATCTGCCGGATGCGCGCGACGATCTGCACCCGCAGCGTGTCCGGGGCATGCTCGCATGCGCAGGACCGGTGCACCAGCGCCTTGACTGCCTGCTCGAGTCCGTACTGCCGCAGGCAGGGACTGCACTCGTCGAGATGCTGGGCGATGCCGGCGCGATTCGTGTCGTCGATCTCGCCGTCGAGGAACCCGTACACGAGGGCAAGCACCTCGGAGCAGTCGCGCTCATGCGGATTTCCGCAGCTCACCCTGTCTCACCTCCATCGATGCCGACGGCCGCCGGGATGATGCCGCGCTCGATCGCGTAGTCCTCGAGCAGTTCACGCAGCAGCTTGCGACCACGGTGCAGCCGGGACATGACCGTGCCCAGCGGAGTCCCCATGATCTCGGCGATCTCCTTGTACGAGAAGCCCTCGACATCGGCGAGGTAGACGGCCATCCGGAAGTCCTCCGGCACTGCGGCCAGCGCCTCGACGACGTCGACATCGGCCAGCCGGTCGAGGGCCTCCGCCTCGGCTGAGCGGAGCCCGCGCGAGGTGTGGCTCTCAGCCTCGTGGATCTGCCAGTCGGACAGGTCGTCCGTGCCCGTCTGGTAGGGCTGCCGCTGCTTCTTGCGGTAGATGTTGATGTAGGTGTTGGTGAGGATCCGGAAGAGCCACGCCTTGAGGTTGGTGCCCTCGGAGAACGAGGAGAAGGCGGCAAAGGCCTTCATGTACGTCTCCTGTACGAGATCCTCCGCGTCGGCCGGATTGCGGGTCATGCGCATCGCGGCCCCGTACAGCTGGTCGAGGTACTGCATCGCGTCCCGCTCGAAGCGTGCGGACATCTCGGCGGAGGACTCGCTGGAGCCCACGTCGGGATTCGATGTCTGGCCGCTCTCGGCGGGATCGTCGCTCATTGGCGGCGAGCCTAGCCCGAATCCGGCTCCGACGAAGTCCAGGGTCGGGAGGCCGCCCTCGGGCGGCGCGATGAGCAGCACACCGGCCACAACGCGGGTTCCTTCGCGATCATTCCCCCGGCGTCGGGAGGAAGCCGGGTGGCAGCTCCTCCGCTGGCAGGGGCTCGATGAGCTCCGGGCCGTTGTTCCGCACGCTGTTGACCAGGGTCGAGACGGGGTAGGCGTCGAGGCGGCCCGAGGTGGCCGGGGTGAGCAGAGTGCCCACCTCGTCGAGGGGAGTGCCCGCGTCGAGCCAGGCGGCCCAGTCCTGGCGGGCGACCGTCATCGGCATCCGATCGTGGATGCGCCCGACCTCGTCGGAGGCCTCGGTGGTGATCACCGTGCAGGTCAGGCACCACCGCTCCGGGTCGTCGTCCGCCCGGGTGGCATCGCGCCACCACTCGTACAGGCCCGCCATCGCCAGCGAGGATCCGTCGGCAGGGTGGATGAAGAACGGCTGCTTGAGCGGTCTGCCGCCCATCCCGATCGGAGCATCCGGTGACGTCGGCAGGTACCACTCGTAGTAGCCGTCAGCGGGGACGAGGCAGCGGCGCTTGGCGAAGGCCCGCCGGAAGGCCGGCTTCTCGGACGCGGTCTCCGCGCGGGCGTTGATCAGGCGCGAGCCGATCGAGGGGTCCTTCGCCCAGGATGGCACCAGCCCCCAGCGGGCCACCACGAGTGAGCGCCCCGTGCGCTCCTCCTGCACCGGCTCGACCTCCGGCGCGCGATTGAGGACGATGTAGACCCTCTTGGTCGGGGCGACGTTGTAGTCAGGCAGCAGCGACTCCACCGGGGCCGCGGCGACCTCGAACTCCTCGACCAGCCCTTCCGGGTCCTTCGCTGCCGCGTAGCGTCCGCACATCCCCTACTCCTTCTCGCCCGGGAAATCGGCCAGCTGCATGCGAATGTGATCGAGCCGGCCCAGCAGGGAGACGGACGACAGCACCCCGCCGACACCGCCTCGCTCCTCGGCAAGGTCGTCCGCGATCGCGCGCAGGCAGTGCTCCAGCTCGGCGTCGAGCAGCTCGGCACGGAGTGCGTCAGTGCCCCGCACGGGTTCCCCCTGTCCGCCCAGGACGAGCTCCATGAGCTCGACCAGCTGGTCCACCAGGATGTCGAACCGCTGCCCGGTCAGGATGGGGACGATGCCGTCGCGGTCGTAGAGCCGGTTCGCGGCCCCCACGATCCCGCGCACCTGCACCCCCATGCCGGACAGTCGGCGCAGCCGCAGCGCGAGCCCCTCGAGCTCGTCGGGCAGCTGCCCTGCCCGCATGTTCAGGTGGGAGCCCTCGACGAGGCGCACCAGCTCGGCGCGAGCAGTGTCGGCCAGCGACCGCAGCAGCCGGCTCGGGGCGACGAAGGCGTGCATCTCGCCCTCGGCCAGAGGGCTCCCGAGGCTGCCTGACTCCTCACCGACTCGCCGGAGCGTCTCGATGATCCCGTCGCGGTACGCCCGAAGGGCCGCCACGTACGCGTCCGGCCTCGGCTTCGAGGGGAACAGGAAGACGGCAGCGATACCGATGGCGCCACCGATGATCACGTCGAAGACCCGCCACAGGTCGGCGCCGAGGGATCCGGGGCCGATGGCCAGCACGAACACCACCGCCACGGGGATCTGCAGCTGCCCGCCCAGGGACCAGGGCAGGGTCCGCGCGATGAGGAGGGCGGCGAGGACGCCGGCGAGGAAGGACCACCACGACAGGCCGACGAGGTTCACCCAGCCGGACGCGACCAGCACGCCGATGCCGGTGCCGAGGATCCGCTGGACGGACACGCCGAGGGTCGTCCACGGGGAGGACTGGACGACCATCAGCGTGGTGATGGGCGCGAAGATCGCAAAGGCGCTCTTCGAGACGGCTCCGGAGATGATGAACGAGACCGTCACCGCCACGGCGATGCGCACGGCGTGCCGGGTCGACACGATGCCGATGGGACGCTGCTGGAGGACCTCGGAGACCCCGAGGCCGGGGAGCAGGTCGTCGACGTCCGTGGACCTGTCCATGCCGCAAGGCTATTGCGCCCGTACACTTCGCCCGTGCCGGATGACAGGAGTCGACGCCTCGCGCGCACGGCCATGACCTCCGCGGCGCTCACGGTCCTCACTCTGGGTGGTCACACTGCCGGCGCCGGGACGCTGCCGAGCCCGGCCGGCCTCGTCCTGGTCTGCAGCGTCTCGTTCGCCCTCACCTACGCCGTCAGCGACCGCCGACGCGGCCTGATCTGGCTGCTGGCGTACCTGCTCGGCAGCCAGGCCCTCCTCCACGTCCTTCTCTCCTTCACGGCCGGCCACCAGCACGGCAGCGCGCTGCTGCCCCCACCCGCCATGCTCGCCGGCCACGCCCTGGCCGCCTTCGTCGCGACGTTCCTGCTCGCCCACGCCGATGGCCTCCTCGAGCGCTGGCTCCTCCTGCTGTCGCACGCGCTGGGCGCGCCCAGGCTCGGCAACGGCCCGGGCCGTGCGCCCGCGAATGTCCGTGCACGCCATCGGGCGCGGGCCGAGCTGCTCTGCGCGCTGCTGCACCATGTGGAGCGACGCGGGCCACCCCTGCCCGCCGCCCGCCTCGTCTCGCCCTGACAGCAGCGCCCCGCTTCCCGCGAACGCGGACGGTCGGCTGCTGCGTCACTCACCCCGTCCCCCTGTTCACGAAGGAAACCCCATGCCATTCATCTCCGCATTCCCCGCGTCCCGTCGCGCGCGCATCGGCGCCGCCACGATCACTGGCCTCCTCATGCTCGGCCTCTCCGCAGGCACGGCAGTCGCCCATGAGGGTCCGAAGCCCGGCAGTCGGTGCGCCATGGCCGGACTCGTCGAATTCGATCACGGCCACACGCAGCTGTGCCTGCTCACCGGTGCGTCGGCCAAGCCGCGCTGGAGCAAGGAGCTCCCGATCGGCAAGGCTGCGCTCACGGTGTCCGACGGCTGGGTGAAGGCAGCCCCCTCCGGCATGACGGCGGCCTTCGGCACCATCGAGAACCCGACCGGCAAGCCGATCCGGATCATCGGTGCGTCGAGCACGTTCGCCCCCGTGATGCAGCTGCACGAGGTCATCGACAAGGACGGCGTGATGGTGATGCAGCAGAAGCCGGGCGGCTTCCTCGTCCCCGCGGGCGGCTCGCTCGAGCTGAAGGCCGGCGGCAACCACATCATGTTCGTCAAGCTCAGGAAGCCCATCAGGGCGGGCGCGATGATCCCGGTCATCCTCATCACGGCCGATGGTGGCCTGCTGCGGGTCACCCTCATGGCCAAGGTGTTCGCCGGCGGGAACGAGACCTACGACCCGAGTGCCTCGCCGATGGCGGGCATGTAGGTGGTTTCCGACCAGCCGGAGACCCGTCCCGGATTCACCCGTCGGGGCATGCTGGCCGCCGGCGGCGCTGCCATCCTTGGCGCCGTCGGCGGGTATGCCCTGGCCACCGCCCAGGACCCCCGGCAGCCGATCGCGGCGGCGGCCCCCGACCCCGCACCCTCGAGCGTCTCGCCGGCGGCCTCGCCTATGGCGGAGCCGGCGACGACCACCGGCACGGTGGTTCCCGCCACGATTGCCTTCTACGGCTCCCATCAGGCCGGCGTCGAGACCGAGCTCGCGCTCTTCCAGACTTTCGTCGGCCTGGACCTCATCAGGCCGACGAAGGGCAGTGCGGAGGCTGCATTGCGCCTGATCACCGATGATGCCTCGCGGCTCACGCAGGGCCAGCCGGCCTTGGGCGACCCGCAACCCGACCTGTCCATGAACGCCGACCAGCTCACGATCTCGGTCGGCCTGGGGCGCAGCATGTTCGAGCGGACCGGCATGGCCGATCGCATCCCGGCACAGTTGCCCGACATCCCCCGATTCCGCACGGACGCGTTCGAGGAGCCGTGGTCGGGCACGGACCTGCTCCTCCAGGTGGGCGCCAACGATCCAGTGGTCCTCGCGCACACGATTCGCATGCTGACGAAGGACCTCTCCACGCTGGCGCGGGTCCGTTGGACCCAGCCCGGATTCCGGTCGTCCGCACCGGGGTCGATGGGCGTGGCATCGCGCCGCAACCTCATGGGGCAGGTCGAGGGGACGCACTTCCCCGCGCCGGGAACCGAGGAGTTCGGCACGGTCGTGTGGATCGCGGACGGCCCGGACTGGATCGTCGGCGGCACCGTCCTCGTGCTGCGGCGCATCCGGATGCTGCTGGAAACCTGGGACATCCTCGACCGGCCGGTGCAGGAGACGGTCATCGGCCGGAACCTCACCGACGGGGCACTGCTCGGCGGCAGCGCCGAGACCGGGCTCGGGCCCTTCGATGCCGTCGACGAGAACGGGCTGCCCGTCATCTCCGCCGACGCCCACATCCGGGTGGCCCGCGCTGCCAGCCTCGAGGGCGTGATCATGCGGCGTCCGTACAACTACGACGCCGGAATGACCACGGGGACCACCGACGTGGGCCTGCTGTTCGCCGCGTACATGCGCGATCCGAGGACATCGTTCATCCCGACCCAGCGGCGGCTCGCGGAGTCCGACGCCTTCCAGCGCTGGATCTCCACCATCGGGTCGGCCGCGTACATCTTCCCCAGGGGGGTCGCCGAGGGCGAAGTGCTGGCCGAGGGGCTGTTCGCGTGAGCCGCACCCTGCGCCGGGCACTCGCCGCCATGGCCATGACGGCGCTTACCGTGCTCGCCCTGGCTGGTCCTGCCGCCGCTCACTCGTCACAGCTCGAGTCGAGCCCGAAGCCCGGCGCCGTGCTCGACCAGGCGCCGACGGAGGTCTCCGTCCGCTTCGACAGCCCCCTCATGGACGTGGGCGCCGCCGTCGTGGTGAGGTCCGCCGACGGGATCGTCGTGAGTACCGGCACCCCGCGCATCTCCCACAGCTCGATCGCCGTCGACGTGCGGCCCGACGCGGCGCCGGGTCGCTATGTCGTGGCGTACCGCGTGGTCTCGCAGGACGGTCACACGGTGACGTCGACGTTCGACTACACGGTCCGCGGCGAGGCCAGCCTCGCCGCATCACCACCGGCATCGCGCGCCTCGGACCCACCGACGGCCACTCCCTCCGTCGAGCCCGCCGCGACGTCGTCGTCATCCGGCCCGGCCGCCGCGGACCCGGCGGATCCGGCTGCGGCACCGTCACCACTGGTGATCGGCATCCTCGCCCTGGCCGCGGCAGTCGTGCTCGCGGCGCTGGCGGCCGCGATCCGAGCCGCACGCAGGCGGTGAGCGCGGCCGTGCCACGCCCGCAACCGACCGATACCCTTGCGTCGATGACAGCCACCAGGAAAGCGACGACGCCGGGGCCCTGGCCAGCCCCGACCGCAGCACGCCCCGTCGACGCGACCGTCGCGATCCCGGGGTCGAAGTCCGCCAGCAACCGGGCGCTGATCCTGGCCGCGCTCGCCGACGGTCCGAGCACGCTCACGTCGCTTCTCGAGGCTCGCGACACGACCCTCATGGTCACGGCGCTGCGCGCCCTCGGCAACGACGTCAGGGTGCTCAGGCGTCATGTCATCGGCAACGTCGACGTGCGCGTCACGCCTCACTTCATGCGCGGGCCGGTGTCCATCGACGTGGGACTGTCCGGCACCGTCATGCGCTTCCTGCCGCCGCTGACGACGCTGGCGCACGGCGAGATCTCGTTCGACGGCGACGAGTACGCCCGTCGCCGCCCCATGGCGACCATCATCGAGTCGCTCAAGGAGCTCGGCGCGAGCGTCCACGATCGCGGCACCGGACGCCTGCCGTTCGCCATCAGCGCCACGGGCGAGCTCCGCGGCGGGGAGGTGACCGTCGACGCCTCCAGGTCGAGCCAGTTCATCTCCGGACTGCTCCTCAGCGCGGCCCGCTTCGACGCAGGCGTCACCGTCCACCATGTGGGCGGGCCGATCCCGAGCATGCCCCACATCGAGATGACCATCGCCATGCTGGCCGAGCAGGGCGTCATCGTCCGACGCTCGGGTCCGAGCGTCTGGCACGTCGACCCGCACGGCATCTGCGCCCTGGACCGCGTGATCGAGCCCGACCTGTCGAATGCCGCCCCCTTCGCTGCGGCCGCGCTCGTGACCGGCGGTCGCGTCGTCATCCCCGGCTGGCCGACGCGCACGACGCAGGCTGGCGACGCCGGGCGCGCGCTCCTTGCCGAGATGGGCGCTGACGTGGAGGTCACCTCGGAAGGCCTGGTCGTCACCGGCACCGGCCGGATCGACGGCATCGAGGCCGACCTGCACGAGATCGGTGAGCTCACCCCGACGATCGCGGCACTCGCGGCCCTCGCGTCCTCGCCCAGCCGCCTGAGCGGCATCGGGCACCTGCGCGGCCACGAGACCGACCGGCTCGCCGCCCTGGCCTGCGAGATCAACAAGCTCGGCGGCGACGTGCAGGAGACCGAGGATGGCCTGGCGATCAGCCCCCGGGATCTGCACGGCGGGGAGTTCCTCACCTATGGGGATCATCGAATGGCCACCACGGCGGCCATCCTCGGCCTCCGGGTGGCCGGCATCTCGATCGCCGACGTCGAGACGACGGCGAAGACCCTCCCCGACTTCACCCACCGCTGGACCACGATGGTCGGGCCCGACAGCACCCCGGCCCGCCAGGCGTGACGCGCAAGCACCACCTGCTGGACGAGGATGACGTCCGTGTTCGACCCGGGCGGGGCAAGTCGCGACCGCGATCCAAGGATCGTCCCGACCACGCCGAGGCCATGCCGGGCGTCGTCATGGCCGTCGATCGAGGACGCTTCACGGTGGAGCTCGATGACGCCACCGGACTGTATGCGGTCAAGGCGCGCGAGCTCGGCCGCAAGGGCATCGTGGTGGGCGACCGAGTCGACGTCGTGGGCGACGTGTCCGGAGATACCGACACCCAGGGTCGCATCGTCCGGCGGCAGGAGCGCTCGACCACGCTGCGGCGCACGGCCGACGACACCGACCCGGTCGAGCGTGTCGTCGTGGCGAACGCGACGCAGATGGCCGTCGTCACGTCGACGGTCGATCCCGAGCCCCGGACCGGCATCATCGACCGCGCCGTGGTGGCCGCCCTCGATGCCGGCATCGAGGCGATGCTCGTCCTGACCAAGACCGACCTGCGCCCACCGGACATGCTGATGGCGATGTACGGCCCCCTCGACCTGCCCGTGTACCTGATCGCGGGCAAGCAGGTGCCGAAATCGCTCCGGACGGCGCTGGCCGGCGAGAGCACGGTGCTCGTCGGCCACTCCGGGGTCGGCAAGTCGACTCTCGTCAACAACCTCGTGCCGTCCGCCGACCGCTCCACCGGTCGGGTCAATGCCGTGACAGGCAAGGGCCGGCACACGTCGACGAGCGTCCTCGCACTCCACCTGCCCGGCGGCGGGATGATCATCGACACGCCGGGCATCAGGTCCTTCGGGCTGGCGCACGTCGACATCTCGCGAGTGATAAACGCGTATCCGGACCTCGCCGCCCTGACCGACGGATGCCCCCGCGCCTGCTCGCACGACGAGCAGGACTGCGCGCTCAACGAGGTCGATGCTCCGGGCCTCGTCGAGCGCATCGACTCCCTGCGCCGGGTGCTCAGGAGCCTGTCGCAGGCGCCGGACGAGGAAGGCGCGTCCTAGCGGACTCCTGATGGTTCGACGAAGCGTGCTGATGCGAAGGCTGCGATCCAGGCACGAGCGATCCAGGCACGAGCGCGCCGCGAGGCTCAGCCGGACGTGCGGGTGCTGTCCTCGATCACCTTGAGCCAGGCCGCCTCGGCGCCCGAGTGGCCGACGCGGAACGTCCAGTACACCGCGCCGAGCGACACGAGGACGATGACCAGCGCGAGCGACGAGAGCCACCATGGGCGGTACTTGTTCATCGGGATACCACGGTCGAACAGCCAGAACACGAGGATCAGCACGAACAGCCCGAGCGCGACGTACGGCATGACGGCACCGAGGTCGGCATGCTCCTGCGGGGTGCCGAGCCGACCGGCCAGCTGCTCGCCGGACTCCCGCGCAATGGCGCACGCCAGCGCCCCGGCGCCGGCGACAATGACCACGAGCGGTCCGAACCGGCGCGAGAAGGACGGGCGAAGGGCCATCAGCATGGCGCCCAGAGCGGCCAGCGGCACGAGAACGACGGCCGCGTGCACCACCAGGGCATGGACCGGGAGCCCGCCGACCGTGTCCAGGTAGGAGTCCACCGCGCCACTGTAGGCGGCCGACCGTCCGTCGGTCGCCCGTGGCACGCCGATGCCCCGTCGGCGACCCCCTCATCGCGGTAGGTTCTCCGCGTGACCGAATCCCCCTCCTCGTCCCTGGCGAGCGACCTCCGCCTGGCCCTGGACCTCGCCGACATCGCCGACGTGCTGGCCATGCGTCGCTTCCAGGCGACCGACCTGCTCGTCGAGACCAAGCCGGACCTGTCACCCGTGACCGAGGCGGACCGCGACGTGGAGCAGGCGCTGCGCGCGCAGCTCGCACGGCACCGGCCCGACGACGGCGTCCTCGGCGAGGAGTACGGCGTGGCCGGCGAAGGCAGTCGCAGGTGGATCCTCGACCCGATCGACGGCACGAAGAACTACGTGCGCGGCGTGCCCGTCTGGGCCACCCTCATCGCCCTGCTCGACGGCGACGAGGTCACCGTCGGCGTCGTGTCCGCGCCCGCCCTGGCCCGCCGCTGGTGGGCCGCCAAGGGGTCGGGCGCATACGTTCTCGACCCGGCCGGCCCCGAGCCGCGTCGGCTGCACGTGAGCCAGGTGTCGGGACTCGACGACGCCTCGTTCTCGTACTCGGACGGGGTCGGGTGGCCCGAGCGCGGAGCCGCGGACGGCCTCCGGACACTGCTGGAAACGACCTGGCGGCAGCGCGCATACGGCGACTTCTGGTCGCACATGATGGTCGCCGAGGGCGTCGTCGACATCGCGGCCGAGCCCTGGCTCGAGTCGTACGACATGGCGGCGCTGGTGCCCATCGTGCAGGAGGCAGGAGGCCGCCTGACGGCCTACGACGGCGGTTCCGCGCTCGGTGGCGGCTCCGCGCTGACGTCGAACGGCCTGCTTCACGACCGGCTCGTCAGCCTGCTCTCGACCTGAGGCCAGTTGGCCCGGGAGTAGTGACATTCGCCCTGGAGCACGGCACGATGACAATCGGAGGTCCCACATGCAACTGTCCACCATCCTCGCCGCCAAGGGCGGCTTCGTCGCGACGATCCAGCCCGATGCGACCGTCGCCGACGTGATCGCCACGCTCGCCGAGCACAACGTCGGCGCGCTCGTCGTGTCCGCCGACGGCCGGCTCATCGCGGGCATCGTCTCCGAGCGCGACGCCGTTCGGGCCCTCGCGCACGGCCCCGAGTCGCTCAGGCAGCCGGTCGCGTCGATCATGACGGCCCAGGTGCACTGCGCTCCCCCCGAGGCGAACGTCGAGCACCTCATGAAGGTCATGACCGAGCGGCGCGTGCGCCACATCCCCGTCACCGACGCCGACGGAGCTCTCGTCGGCATCGTCAGCATCGGAGACCTCGTGAAGCTCCGCCTCGGAGAGCTGGAGGGCGAGCGGGCCGCGCTGATGGACTACATCACCAAGGGCTGACCATCGACCTCGAGGCGGACCCGGTTCGCCGGGTCAGCGCCGGGTCACTCGCAGGGGCAGCCCGCCGACCGGCCGAATCGTGACGAGCGGTGCGGCCGCCGGCACCCCCGCGCCCGCCGGATACGCCAGGGTGAACCGGCCGGCGATGGCCGACAGCATGAGCACGCCTTCGAGATAGGCGAAGTCGCGCCCGATGCACTGCCTCGGACCGGCCCCGAACGGGATGAACGCGGAGCGGTCGGCCTCGCCGTCGATGAAGCGCTCCGGCCGGAACTCCTCCGGGCGTGGCCACATCTCGGGATGCCGGTGCAGCAGCCAGGGGCTGAGGATGATCAGGGCGGACGCGGGGATGGCATGGGAGCCGAGCTCGTCGGCCGCCTCCGCCTTGCGGGTGAGCAGCCACGCGGGCGGGTACATCCGTAGCGCCTCGTCGAGGACGGCCCTCGCGAAGGGCAGTCGGGGATAGTCCGCGAACCTCGCTGCTCGGCCCCCGAGCACCTCGTCCGACTCGCACTGCAGGCGTCGCTGCGCGTCGGGATGCGCGGCGAGCAGCGCCCACGCCCAGGTCAGGGCGCTGGCCACGGTCTCGTGCCCGGCGACGATGAACGTCACGACCTGGTCGCGGATCTCCTCGGCACCGAGCCCGGTGCCGGTGTCGTCCGTCGAGCCGATCAGCAGGTCGAGCATGTCGCAGGGATCGGCGGACGGGGCGAGCCGGCGCTCGTCCATCATGCGGCGCACGGCGACGTCGAGTTCCGCTACCGACCTGCGCAGCCTGACGTTTCCGGGCGTTGGCAGCCACGCCGGCGGCGTGATCGGGACACGGGCCCGCGCGATCACCACGTCCAGCGCACGGACCGTGGCGGACGCGAGCCGCTCCGCGTCGGCGGACAGGTCGGTGCCGAAGAGCGCGTGCCCCACGACCTCGAGCGCGGCATGCATCATCGCCTCGTCGACATCGACGACTGCACCGGCCTCGAGGGCATCCCAGCGGTCCAGCAGCCTGCCCATCGCCACGTCGACGTGCGTGACGATCCGCTCCAGCGTCTGGTGGTGGAAGGCCGGCTGGACCAGCGGTCGCTGGCGGCGCCACGGCTCGGTGTCGGCGACGAGGAGACCCTCCCCTGTCACGAGCGAGAGGGATCGGTACTGGATCGTGGACTTGCCGTAGTTGCGGGCGTTGGCCACCAGCACCCGCCGCACGCCCTCGGGGTCGTTGACGAGGTAGCTGGGCGGGCGCGGGATGGGGAACTGGACGACATCGCCGTACTCGCGCCACATCCGGTGCAGGTACTCGAGCGGATTGCTGCGAATCGCCCAGAAGTCCCGGAGCATCTGCGGTCCCAGCGGGCCGGGCGCCGTGGCCGGGGTGCCGACGAACGACCGCCCGGCGTATTCGGGCGCTCCCGCGCCGGCGTCGTCCGTCATGCACCCACCGTAGGCAGCCCCCGCCCCTGCGCCGGCGCCCGGGAGTGCGAGTCAGGCGGAGTCGTGGCCGATCGCATGGACGATGGCGTGGGCGACGGCAGGCGCCACGCTGGGATCGAAGACGCTGGGAATCACGTACGCCGCCGTGAGCGCGTCGTCGCTGACAACGCCGGCGATCGCCATCGCGGACGCCAGGAGCATCTCGTCGGTGATCACGTACGCACCCGAGTCGAGCAGGCCTCGGAAGATCCCGGGGAAGGCGAGCACGTTGTTGATCTGGTTCGGGTAGTCGCTACGACCGGTGGCCACGACCGTCGCATGCTGCGCCGCAAGCAGCGGGTCGATCTCCGGATCAGGGTTGGCCAGGGCGAACACGATCGCGTCGTCGGCCATGCCGGCCACGTCGTCTGCCGTGATCATCCCCGGACGGGATACCCCGATGAACACGTCGGCGTCCTGCATCGCCTCCGTGAGGGATCCGGCGTGCATCCGGGGATTGGTTCGCGCCGCCAGCGCTTCACGCTCCGGATCCAGCCGCCCGCGCCCGACGTAGAGGGGGCCCTTGGAGTCGAACAGGATGATGTCGGTGATCCCCGAGACCAGGAGCAGGTGCGCCACGGCCGCGCCGGCGGCGCCCGCTCCGGTCATGACCACGCGCAGGTCCTCGAGCTTCTTGCCGACCAGTCGTGCTGAGTTGAGGAGCGCGGCCAGGACGACGACGGCGGTCCCATGCTGGTCATCGTGGAAGACGGGGATCGTCAGCTTCTCCCGCAGCCGGCGCTCCACCTCGAAGCACCGAGGGGCAGCGATGTCCTCGAGGTTGATGCCGCCGAAACCCGGGGCGATGAGTTCGACCGCTCGCACGATCTCGTCGACGTCCTGGGTGTCCAGGGCGATCGGCCAGGCGTCGATGTCGGCGAAGCGCTTGAAGAGAGCGGCCTTGCCCTCCATCACGGGCATCGCGGCCTCGGGGCCGAGATTGCCCAGTCCGAGGATCGCCGAACCGTCGGTCACCACGGCGACGGTGTTGCGCTTGATCGTCAGCTTCCGGGCCAGATCGGGCTCCTGGCTGATGGCCAGGCAGATCCGGGCAACCCCCGGCGTGTAGGCACGCGCCAGGTCGTCACGGGTCCTCAAGGGCACCTTGGACCTGACTTCGAGCTTGCCGCCGAGGTGGATCAGGAACGTCGTGTCGCTGACGTGGCCGACCGAGCAGCCGTCGAGCGACTCGAGGGCTGCTCGCATACCCTCTCCGTCGTCGTCGTTGGTCGTCAGGCACGTGACATCGAGGGTGACGGCGGTGTGGCCGGCGTCCACGACATCCATGCCCAGGATGACGCAGCCGGACCCGACGACGGCTTCGACGATCCGGCCGGAGGCGTACAGCTCCGGGGTCGTCACGATGCGGGCGACCAGCGTGTACCCAAGACCGCTCATGAAGGGTCCCTTCCTTGCATCCCGGTCCGGCGCGGTGCTCGTGCCGATCGGCGGAGTCGGCTCCGGCCGTTCGGTTGATTAGTTGATGAACTGTTCACATGCTAACGTTACCCCAGACTCGGGAGGCACGGTGGCGCAGACCGCTGTATGAGGCCAAGGCGGACTTCTTCCGCACGCTGGGCCATCCGGCCCGCATCCGGGTCCTCGAGCTGCTGTGCGACCGGGAGCACGCGGTCCACGAGCTGCTCGCCGAGATCGAGATCGAGCCGAGCAACCTCTCCCACCAGCTGGCGGTGCTGCGGCGCACGGGCCTGATCGCCCAGAGCCGGCGCGACGGCCAGGTGTTCTACTCGATCTCCGCACCCGAGATCCGCGACCTGCTCATGGCCGCGCGGGCGATCCTGCTCGACGTCATCAAGGATCAGGACGGTTTGAAGCGACAGCTGAGCTCCGGCCGGAGGAGGGTGTCGTGACCTCCCCGTCCCCCCATCGGCCGGTTTCACCTCGGGGAGGCGCTCACGCAGGGCTGGACCCGAACCCGGGCCCTGCTCCCCCAGCGCGCCGACCTCACCGCGATGCGCCGCAACCCGCGCCGCGACATCATCGCCGGGGTCACGGTGGCGTTCGTCGCCCTGCCACTGGCACTGGCCTTCGGCGCAGCCTCGGGTATGGGGGCGGGGGCCGGCCTGATCACCGCATCGTCGCCGGATTCGTCGCGGCGGTGTTCGGCGGCAGCAACCTGCAGGTCAGCGGACCCACCGGCGCGATGACCGTGGTGCTCCTGCCGATCGTCGCGCAGTTCGGCGCGCAGGGCGTCCTCGTCGTCGGCCTGCTGGCGGGCCTGGTCCTCATCATCCTGGCGTTCGCGGGCGCCGGCCGGTACATGCAGTACATCCCGCTGCCCGTCGTCGAGGGCTTCACGCTCGGCATCGCCATCATCATCGGACTGCAGCAGGTGCCGGCCGCACTCGGCGTCGAGGGCGAGGGCGAGAAGGTGCTGGCGAAGGCCGTGTCCTCGGTCCGCTGTGGATCGCCTCACCGAACGTCGCCCCCGTCCTCATCACGGCGGGCGTCGCGGCGACCATCCTGCTGGCTCTGCGGTTCCGGCCCGGCCTCCCGGCATCGCTGCCCGCCGTCGCCATCGCCACGATCATCGTCGCCACGACCCGCATGGACGTGGCCACCATCGGCCAGATACCGACCGGTCTCCCCAGCCCGGCCATCCCCGCCATCCCCTGGAGTCAATCTCGGCGCTGCTCGTCCCCGCCATCGCGGTCGCGGCCCTCGCCGCCCTGGAGAGCCTGCTGTCCGCCACCGTCGCCGACGCGATGAGCGTCGGCGAGCGGCACGACTCCAACCGCGAGCTCTTCGGGCAGGGCATCGCGAACCTCGCCGCTCCCATCTTCGGCGGCGTTCCCGCAACCGCGGCCATCGCCCGTACCGCCGTCAACGTGCGCAGCGGCGCCCACTCCCGGCTGGCGGCGATCACGCAGTCCATCGCCCTGCTCCTGGTGATCCTCGTCGCCGCCCAATGGGTCGCCTACATCCCGCTCGCCGCACTGGCCGGGGTGCTGCTGGCGACCGTGGTGCAGATGGTCGAGATCTCGAGCCTGCACGCCCTCCTGAGGACCACCCGCGGCGACGCCATCGTGCTCGTCGCGACCGCACTCGCGACGATCGTCTTCGACCTCGTCACCGCCGTCATCATCGGCCTGGTCATCGCCGGCCTGTACGCGCTGCGGCAGGTCTCGCGGGCCGCCCGCGTCGACGAGATGCCGCTGGAGGCCGGCGATCACACCGCCGAGGAGCTCGCCCTGCTCAACGAGCACGTCGTCGCCTACCGCCTCGACGGGCCACTGTTCTTCGGTGCGGCGCACCGCTTCCTCCTGGAGGTCGCCGAGGTCAGCGACGTCCGCGTCGTCATCCTGAGGCTCTCCCGCGTCCAGACCCTCGACGCCACCGGAGCCACCGTCCTCGGCGAGACCATCAAGACCCTCGAGTCCCGGGGCATCACCGTGCTGCTGTCCGGCATCCAGGCCGACCACGCGAACATCTTCCAGACCCTGGGCATCTACGACCACCTCGCCCACGAGAAGCACATCTTCGTGCACACCCCGGAAGCGATCGCCCACGCGCACGCGCACGCCCACAAGATCGACCACAACCCGACCTCGATGACCTGATCGGACCCCACCCGTGATCGCCCTCGCCCTCGCCCGGCCCGAGTCGGCTCTTCGCCGGTTCATCACCGCCGGCCTGCGCACCCGCATCCCGTACGGTGGACCCCTGACGTGAGGGGCACCGGCCGATGACACTGCGCAAGGCCCTGCGCCTGATCCGGTCCACGGGCAGGATCGCCGAGCCCGCGCCGCCTGCGCCGGAGGTCATGGCGGGTCGACCGCCCGAGCTCGCCGGGACCGTGCAGATCCGGCACGTCGATGCGGGATCGTGCAACGGCTGCGAGATCGAGATCGCCAACGCCTTCGGCCCCGTCTACGACCTCGAGCGATACGGCGCCCGACTGGTCGCCTCGCCCCGGCACGCCGACGTCGTCCTGGCGACCGGGGTCGTGACCCGGAACATGCTCGAGCCGCTGAGGCGCACGATCGAGGCCACGCCCCGGCCCCGGCTCGTCATCGCCCTGGGCGACTGCGCCCGTGACTGCGGGGTCTTCGCCGGGGCGTACGGCGTCGTCGGGTCGGTGACCGACGTAGTCGACGTCGACCTGGAGATCCCCGGCTGCCCGCCCGAGCCCGAGGCGATCGTGCGAGCGATCCGATCGGCGACCGGCACGTGATCCGGACCGGGCTGCTGGCCCAACTCGTCCTCATGACGCTGTCGATCCTCGTGTGCGTCATCACGCCCACGCGTCGTCGTGCACTGCTCACCGGTATCGCGGTCGCCGGGATCGGGGTGGCCGGAGCCGTCACCGGGTGGCTCGCGCTCACCGGGCACCAGGGCACGGTGGACGTCCCGGTTGCGCTGCCCTTCGGCTCGGTCACCTTGTCGCCGACGGCCCTGGGCGGCTTCTTCATGCTCGTCATCGGCTGCGTGAGCGCGATCGCAGCGGTCTACGCGATCGGCTACGTCCACGGTCCCGCAGCCTCGCGGACGTCGTGGATCGCCCTGGCCGTCTTCGTCACCTCCATGCAGCTTGTTCCGGCAGGCGCCGACGTCATCTCGTTCCTCCTCGCCTGGGAGCTGATGGCCATCGCCTCGACGGTCCTCGTGCTCACGGAGCACGCGCAGCGCGTCACCGTTCGCGCCGCGGCCCTGTGGTACGCCTCGATGACGCAGCTCAGCTTCTTCCTGCTGCTCATCGGCTTCGCCATCCTGTCCGCCCAGGCGGGCAGCACGTCGTTCTCCGCGTTCAGCGTCACGCCCTGGAACTCGACCGCTGCGAGCATCGCCTTCGTGTGCCTCGTCCTGGGCTTCGCCACCAAGGCGGGCATCGTCCCGCTGCACGTGTGGCTGCCGCGCGCCCACCCCGAAGCGCCGAGCCACGTCTCGGCGCTCATGAGTGCTGCCATGGTCAAGCTCGGCGTCTACGGGACGATCCTCGTGACCACCTCGTTCCTCGCCAGCGGCACCACCTGGTGGAGCGTCCTCGTCCTGGCACTCGGGATGCTGTCCGCGGTGTACGGCATCCTTCAGGCCTCGGTCGCAAGCGACGTCAAGCGACTGCTCGCCTACTCGACGACCGAGAACGTCGGACTGATGTTCATCGCCATCGGATCCGCCTCGCTGCTTCGCTCCTACGGCACCGCCGGCGTCGCCGACGTGGCCCTGGCCGCCTGCCTGCTGCTGGTCATCGCCCACGCCGCGTTCAAGACCACCCTGTTCCTGGGAGCCGGATCGATCCTGCGCGCCACCGGGCAGCGGGACCTCGACCTGCTCGGCGGACTCGGTGCACGCATGCCCGCGACGTCGCTGACCTTCGGGATCGGCGCCCTTGGCGCGGCCGCCCTGCCCCTGACCGTGGGATTCGTCGCCGAATGGGTGCTGCTGCAGGCGCTGATCCATGGGGCTGGCGGCAACAACCGCATCCTGGCCATCGTCATGCCGATTGCCGTCGGCGCCGTCGCGTTGACTGCGGGCCTGGCGCTGATGACCTTCGTGAAGGCCTACGGCATCGCCTTCCTGGCCCGGCCTCGCAGCCAGGGCGCCGCCGACGCGCAGGAGAGCCCGTTGAGCATGCGCATCGCGATGGGCGCCGCCGCGTTCCTCGTCGTGGGCCTGGGCATGGTTCCCGGCCTGACGGCCCACGCCGCTGCCCTGGCCGGTGGCCTCGATGGAGTGGGGTCGGTAGGCCTGTTCGGCATCGACCTGCCCCACGTCGACGCGCTGCTCGACCCGGCGTGGCTGTCCGTGCTGGGGGCCGTCCTCATCGTGCCCGTCGTCGTCGTGTCGATGCGGTACGCACGCCGGTTGCCCAGGCGCGACGTCGACCTGGCCTGGGGCTGCGGCGGCATCAGGGTCAGCCCCCGCATGCAGTACACCGCCACGTCGTACGCCGAGCCGCTGTCCCGGATCTTCGACGACTCGCTCAAGCCGGAGCGCGACGTCATCGTGACGCATTCCTCCGAGGCCCGGTACCTCGTCGAGCGGATCCAGTTCCGCCAGCGGCTCTCGGACGTGTTCGAGAGCCGCCTGTACCTGCCGGTGATCGGGCTGACCGACCGCCTGACCGCCGGGGCGCGGAACCTGCAGAACGGCAAGATCCACTTCTACCTGGCCTACTCGTTCATCGCCTTCCTCGTGGTCCTGCTCGTGGTGTCGCTGTGAGCACTGGCGCAGCGGTCCTCGCCACCGTCCAGGTGATCGCCATGATCATCCTGACGCCCCTGCTCATCGGCCTGATGCGACAGGTGCGCAGCCTGCTCGAAGGCCGCGCCGGGGCCGGCGTGCTCCAGCCGTGGCGCGACGTGCGCAAGCTCTTCGCGAAGGAGCCGTTGCGCGCCCCCGGAATGAGCTGGGTGCAGGCGTCCGGCCCCGTCGTACTCGTCGTCTCCAGCCTCGTCCTGTGCGCGCTGATCCCGCTCGTCGGCACCGTGGCCTTCCCCCTCATCCCGGACGACCTGTTCGTCGTCGTCGGCGTCCTGCTCGTCGGGACCGTCGCCCTGGCCCTGGTCGGTCTCGATGCGGGGTCGGCGTTCGGCGGCATGGGATCCAGCCGGCACATGACGATCGCGGCCCTGGTCGAGCCGACAGTCCTCGTCTCGGTCTACGCCCTTTCCGTCCCGATCGGCTCGTCCGCACTGTCGCAGATCGTCGACTCCCGCATCGAGTCACCAGCCAGCGTCGCCGCGCCGGTCAGCCTGCTCGCACTGGTGTCCCTGGCGATCGCCGTGATCGCAGAGACGAGCCGGATGCCTGTCGACAACCCGGCCACGCACCTGGAGCTGACCATGGTGCACGAGGCGATGATCCTGGAGAGCTCGGGCCGCGACCTCGCCTGGCTCGAGCTCGGCTCCTGGCTGCGCCTGGGCGCCCTGCTCGGCCTGATCGGCACCTTGACCCTGCCGTGGGGGCTGGCCATCGAGGTCACGCCCCTGTCGCTTCTCGTCGGGCTGCTCACGCTGACCCTGAAGCTCGCCGTTCTCGGTGCGGCCCTGGCCACCGTCGAGGTGTTCCTCGCCAAGCTGCGCCTGTTCCGCGTGCCCGAGCTCCTCGCCGGATCCTTCGTGCTCGCGCTGCTGGCCGTGACCGCCTCCTACCTGACGGTGCAGGTCTAGACATGACTGACGCCGTCTTCGCGCAGGCCATCGGGATCTGCTCTGCCCTGCTGCTGCTCTCGGCCGTGCTCCTGGTCTGGCGGCGGGCCCAGGTCACCGCGCTGCCCCTGCTGTCCCTGCAGGGCATCGCCCTGGCGGGGCTGGTCGCCGTCATCAGCATCGAGGAGTCCAGCCCCGAGCTGTTCGCCGTGGCCATCCTCATCCTGCTCTTCAAGGCGATCGTGCTGCCGCTGGCCCTGGCCAGGAGCGGCAGGGGCGAGTTCGGCGGCGCCCCCCTCATCAACACCGCCACCTCGCTCATCGCGATGGCCGCCCTCACCGCCCTGGCCTACGCCGTCAGTGCACCGCTGTCCGTCCTGGGCACCAGCCCCACCGTCCAGGCCATCCCCGTCGGCATCGCCCTCGTCCTGTTCGGCTTCCTGCTGCTGGTCACCGGGCGCCACGCCATCGCCCAGCTCATCGGGTTCCTGGTCATCGACAACGGAACCTCCACCGTCGCATACCTGTCCTCCGGCGGAGTTCCGATCATCGTCGAGCTCGGCGTCTTCCTCGACGTCCTGCTGGTCATCCTCATCCTCTACGTCCTGACCGGCAGGATCCGAGACGAGTACGGCGATGCCGACCTCGACGACCTGACGGAGCTGCACGACTGATGGACACCCTCCTCCTCGTGCCCCTGGCCGTCTGCCTGCTCCTTGTCGGCGCAACCGCTATCGCCCGGCAGCCCGGGCTCAACCGCTTCGCGGGAATGATCGCCGCGTCGACGGTGCTCGCCACCGGCGCCGCGACCGCGACGATCGTCCTGTCCGACGGTCCCCTGACCGCCCTGGGCGGCCTGCTGCGCGCCGACGCCCTGACCGCCTTCATGCTCACCGTCGTCGGTGCGGTCGGGCTGACCGCCACGTGGGGCAGCCTCGCACCCCGAGGCACCACCGAAGGCCGGGCGTTCGTCTACCCGACGCTGATCGTCGCCTTCCTGTTCGCGATGTCCCTGGCCGTCCTGGCAGACAACCTCGGCATCATCTGGGTGGCCCTCGAGGCGACTACCATCACCACCGCCTTCCTCGTCGGGCACTACCGCACGCGGCAGTCCCTGGAAGCGGCCTGGAAGTACGTCGTCCTCGGCTCCGTCGGCGTCGCCATCGCCTTGCTCGGCATCGTCCTTCTCTACGCCGCCACCGTCGAGGCCGGCTCGCCCACCCTGTCCTGGACCCTCCTCACCGAGGCCGGCATCGCCCTCGACCCCGGCCTGGTGAAGATGGCCTCCGGGCTGATCCTGCTCGGGTTCGCCACCAAGGCCGGCCTCGCGCCCATGCACAGCTGGCTGCCCGACGCACACAGCCAGGCTCCTGCGGCGGTGTCCGGCCTCATGTCCGGAGTGCTGCTGTCGGTCGCGTTCTACGGAATTCTGCGCGTGCAGGCGATCACCGACTCCGTCATCGGCCCCGACCTCATGCGCGGGCTGCTCATCGCGGGCGGCCTGCTGTCGATCGCCGAGGCGGGTGCGCTCATCCTGCGCCAGCGCGACCTCAAGCGGATGCTCGCCTACTCCAGCATCGAGCACATGGGCATCATCGCCCTCGCAGCAGCCATCGGCGGACCACTGGCCATCGGCGCCGCGCTGCTCCACATGCTGGGCCACGGTCTCGCGAAGTCCAGCATCTTCGTCGTCTCCGGTCGGATTCTCAGCGTCGAGGGCACCGTGCAGATCAGCCAGCTTCGTTCGCTGCTGAGCCGACGATCCGGCGTGGCCATCCCCTTCCTGGCTGCCATGGCCGCACTGCTGGGCATGCCGCCCTTCGCCCTGTTCTTCACCGAGGTCGCGATCGTCATCGCCGGGTTCCAGCGCGGCCTCGGCTGGGTGATGGCCCTGGCAATCACCCTGCTGCTCGTCGCGTTCATCGGGCTGGCCCGGCACACCGCGGACATGGCATTCGGCTCGCAGGCGGCCGCGGGGGCCGATGGCCAGGATCTTCGGGCGTCGGCGACCGACGCCCGCAGTGACCGCTCCTGGCACGGTCCCCGAGTGCCGCTGCTCGTCGCGCTCGGCGCCACCGCGATCATCGGCTTCCTCGCGGGCCCGTTCTCCACCCTGCTCGTTGAGGCCGCGGGCGTCCTTGGAGGCGGGCGATGAGCGACCCATCCACGCGGCAGGTCCTCGATGTCACCGTCGACGACGTCACCACCGTCTTCGCGGCCCACCTGGACGACGGGTACCGCCTCGCCCTCGTCGCCTGCCACCAGGACGACGTCGACTTCCGCATCGTCTACGTCCTCCTGCGACCCGCCGACGATCGACGTGTCGAGCTGGTCCTCACCGTCCCCCAGGCCGTTCGCGAGACCCCCAGCCTCGCCCGGCTCGACTACTCCGTCGGCCGGTTCGAGAGGGAGATGCGCGACAACTACGGCATCCGGCCGATCGGGCACCCCCTGCGCCGCAGGCTGGTCCGCCACGGCCACTGGCCCGTGGGCTGGTACCCGATGCTGCGAGAGGCGGACACGTCCCCCGTCTTCGGCACCGACGACGTCGCGTTCCCATTCCTCGAGGTCGAGGGCGACGGCGTCTACGAGATCCCGGTCGGCCCGGTGCACGCAGGCCTCATCGAGCCCGGGCACTTCAGGTTCTCTGTCGTCGGGGAGACCATCCTGCGGATGAAGGCCCGCCTGTGGTTCGTGCACCGCGGCGTCGAGAAGCTGCTCGAGGGCAAGGACCCCGCGGCCGCCATCGAGATCGCCGAGCGCATCAGCGGCGACACCGCCGTCGGTCACTCCCTGGCCATCGCCATGGCCATGGAGGAGGCAGCAGGCATCCACGTGAGCGAGGAGGACCGACTGGTCCGCGCCCTCCTCCTCGAGCTCGAGCGCATTCACAACCACGTCGCCGACATCGGCGCCCTCGCCAACGACGTCGGCTACGGCCTGATGAACGCGCACGCACTGCGCCTGCGCGAGTCTCTCCTTCGCCTCAACAAGGAAACGACAGGCCACCGGCTCCTGCGCGGCGGAATCCACATCGGCAGTTCGAGGCTGCTTGCGCTTCCCGATGTCGAGCTCGTCACCTCG
>CAVZPI010000023.1:0-14087 GCA_963777085.1 uncultured Actinomycetes bacterium
GGGTCGGGGGGTAGTAGGCGCCGGGGCCCCCGGGCCGCTCGCCCCCGACGACCGCGCGAGCCCCGACGGCGACGGCGCGCTCGACGAAGCCCGCCACCCGATCTCGGTGTGCGGTCGAGATGAGCGGTCCGATATCCGTTGCCGGATCGAGGGGATCTCCCCAGCGCACGGCCGACATCCGGGCCGCGAGGGCGTCGACGACGTCGCCGAGACGCCTGGAGTCGACGTAGACCCGCGTGGCGGCGGTGCAGTCCTGGCCGGTGTTGTACGTCGCCCCCATCGTCACGGCCTGGGCGAGCGCGTCGACGTCGGCGTCGCCGAACACCAGCGCGGGGGCCTTGCCGCCAAGCTCGAGGTGCACGCGCTTCGCCGACCCGGCCGCAGCCGTCATCACGGCCTGGCCCGTTCGCGTTGACCCCGTCACCGACACCATCTGCACGCGGGGGTCGAGGACGAGGGCCTCGCCGACCTCGCTGCCACCCGTGACCACGTTGAGCACCCCCGGGGGCAGGCCCGCCTCGGCGGCGAGCTCGGCCAGCCGGAGCGTCGAGCGGGGCGTGCTCGGTGCGGGCTTGAGGACCATCGTGTTGCCGGCCGCGAGTGCCGGACCCATCTTCCAGATGGCCATGACGAACGGGAAGTTCCAGGGGGCGATGCCGCCCACGACCCCGATCGGGCGTCGCACGAGCAGCGACGTGTAGCCCCGGCTCAGGATGCCGGCCCCCGTGCCGTCGAGGGATCGGGCCGACCCGGCGAAGAAGCGGAGGTTGTCCGCAGCGAAGGGCAGCTCGCCGTCTGCGAAGACCGCGATGGGCTTGCCGGTCTCCTCGACCTCGAGCCGGGTCAGCTCGGTCACGTCGGCCTCGATCGCGTCGGCGAGGCGAAGCAGGATGCGGGCGCGCTCTCCCGGGGTGAGCTCGGCCCACCCGGCTGCGGCAGTCGACGCCGCGTCACAGGCCGCGCTCACGTCGGCCGGCGAGGCCTGTGACACGTCGGCGGCATGCTCGCCCGTGGCGGGGTTCACGATGGGCAGGACGTCGCCTCGACCCTGGGTGGTGCGGCCTGCGACGTGGATCCCCGATGCAGTGCCCATGCGTGTCTCCCTCAACTGTTGAACCCGATGCCGAAGCGGTCGAGCAGCCTGAGCCATGCCCCGCGTCGGCCGTCCACGTCCTGGCGGGCCAGCGCTCCGCGGGTGAGCTGCACGATCGGGTACCGCAGCGGCTCCGGCGGGAACGGCACCGGCTTGCGGCGGACCATCTCGAGGCGCGTGCGGTCGGTGTCGTCGCCGGAGAGCAGGTCGAGGGCGACCCGGGCCCCGAACCGCGACGCGGCAACGCCGAGACCGGTGAAGCCGACGGCGTAGGCCAGGCGACCCGACATCGCGGTGCCGAACACCGGGGTGAAGCGCGACGTGGAGTCGATGAGCCCGGCCCAGCGGTGCGTGAAGGTCAGGTCCTCGAGCTGCGGGAAGGTGGTACGGAACTGGCGGGCCAGCAGCTGATGGGAGGAGTCCCGTTGCTCGCGCCCGGCATCGGTCCGGTTTCCGAAGTAGTAGATGGCGTCGTAGCCGCCCCACAGGATGCGGTCGTCCGGGGTGCGACGGTAGTAGTGGAACTGATTGCCGACGTCGGTGAGGCCCTGGCCCTGGCTCCAGCCGATCGACGAGATCTGCGCGGCGGAGAGCGGCTCGGTCACGAGAACGTGGTCGTAGATGGGAAGGACGCGTCGGCGCAGGCTGCGCACCAGCGGCGGATAGGCATTCGTGGCCAGGAGCACCTTGCGGGCGGTGATCGAGGAGCGCTCGGTGCGCACCTCGACGCCCGTGCCGGCGACCGCCATCGAGACGGCCGCGGTGAACTCGTGGACGAGGACGCCCCGCGCGAGCGCTGCCGACTTGAGACCCCACACCAGTAGGGCTGGATCCACGAGCCCTCCGCCACCGCGCACGCGCATGCCCCCGAGGTACGTCGGCGAGGCGACGTCGGCCCTCATGGCCGCACCGTCCAGCAGCTCGCAGTCCTCGCCGAACCGCCGGTTCAGGGCGTGGGCGGCCTCGAGGTCCTGGAGGTGGTGCGGCCTGGTCGCCACGGCGGTCTTGCCGCACATGCTCGCCTTCGCGTCGATGCCCTCGGCCACGAGGAAGGCGACGATCTCGTCGAGGTTGTCCTTGCCCATGCGGACGAGCAGGTCCATCTCGTCGGGCCACATGGCCAGGCCGTGGCCGAGCCCGTGCGTCAGCGAGGCGGAGATGAAGCCACCGTTGCGGCCGGAGGCGCCGAAGCCGATGTCGTGGGACTCGATCAGCACGACCTGTGCCGACGGATCGGCGCGCTTCGCCTCGATGGCCGCCCAGAGCCCGGTCAGTCCGCCGCCCACGACGAGCAGGTCGCACGTGGCCGGGGCCGTCAGCGGCTCGCAGGGCGCAGGCCGGTCGGGGCGATCGGTCCAGAACGGACGTGGCACCGCGTCGTGGAGCGGGTCGCCCGCTCGCACGGAGGTAACGCTCATGCGGCGTCGCCGGCGCCGAGGATGACGGCCTTGGCCGGCGACCAGGACAGGTGGACCGGTGTGTCGCGGACGACGTCGGCAGTGCCCTGGCAGGTCACCACGATGGGGGAGTCATGGCCGGGCACGCGTACCGCGATCGTCGACGTCCCGCCGTAGAACTGGGTCTCCATGACCACGCCGCTCAGCAGCGCGCCCTGCTCGCCGACGAGGCGGGTGTCCTCGGGACGCACCACGAGGTGGACGTCGCCACTGGCCGGCGACCCGACCGGGGTCCCGGGCAGCAGGCCGAGCCCGGGCACGAGCACGCCGTCGGCTGCGGCGGACCCGCGGAAGGCGTTGCTGGACCCGATGAAGTCGGCCACGAACATGTTGCCGGGGCGCTGGTAGAGGTCGACGGGGGTGTCGGTCTGCTGCACCCGTCCGTTGGACATGACGGCGATGCGATCGGCCATCGACATCGCCTCCTCCTGGTCGTGCGTGACCACGACGAACGTGATGCCGACCTCGTGCTGGAGCCGCTTGAGCTCGAGCTGCATCTCGGCCCGGACCTTGCGATCGAGCGCGGAGAGCGGCTCGTCGAGCAGCAGGAGCCGGGGCTTCTTGACGATGGCCCGGGCGAGGGCGACGCGCTGCCGCTGCCCGCCGGACAGCTGCGCCGGTCGCCTTCTGGCCTTGTCGGTCAGGCCGACCGTGGCAAGGACCTCGGCGACGCGCGCGCGGACCTCGTCCCTGGGGCGTCCCTCTCGCTCGAGGCCGTAGGCGACGTTCTTCTCGACGGACATGTGCGGGAAGAGCGCATACGACTGGAACATGAGGTTGATGGGCCTCTTGTTGGGCGGCAGTGCCAGCAGGTCCTGGTCGCCCAGCAGCACGCGCCCCGAATCCGGTTCCTCGAATCCCGCGATCACGCGGAGCAGGGTCGTCTTGCCGCAGCCGGATGGGCCGAGCAGGGCGAAGAACTCGTTCTCCCTGATCTCCATGCTGACGGAGTCGAGGGCGACGACGTCTGCGAATGACCGGCTGACGTTCTCGATGCGGATCAAGGGGCTCATACGGTATCCGTCAGTCGGGTGATGCGCTGTGCAGCGATCACGATGGTGAAGCTCACGAGGAGGAGGACCGCGGCGAGGGCATTGATCTCGGGCGTGACCCCGAAGCGGACCATGGAGTAGATGACGATCGGCAGGGTCGGGGTGGCCGGCCCGTCCGTGAAGAACGCGATGACGAACTCGTCGAGTGACAGGGTGAAGACCAGGAGGGCGCCCGCGATGATGGCGGGGGCAAGGGCCGGCACCGTGATGCGGAAGAAGGTCGAGGTCGCGCCCGCCCCCAGGTCGCGGCTGGCCTCCTCGAGGCTGGGATCCACCTGGCCGATTCGAGCGGTGACGACGGCGGCCACGAAGGCCATGCCGAATACCACGTGCGCCAGGAGCACCGAGTGCAGCCCGAGGGTCATGCCGACCGCGCTGAACATCACCAGCAGGCCGATCGCGAGGGCGAGGTCGGGGACGATGGCGGGGGTGAGGGCGTAGGCCTCGAGGAGCGCCGACCGCGTGTAGCGGGCCAGCCCGATCGCGAGCAGGGTGCCCAGAACGGTTGCGAGGATCGTCGCGCCGACGGCCACGATGATGGTGTTGATGAAGCCCTGCCGGATGGCGGCGTCCTGCAGCAGGCTGCTGTACCAGCGCAGGCTGAAGCCGGCCCAGGTGAACGGCATCTTGCTCGCGTTGAACGACATGATGACCACGACGACGATGGGGATGTAGAGGAACCCGTAGGTGAGCGCGAGCGGGACGCGGAGCCAGCCGAGACTACGCACGGGAACCACGGCCGTTGATGCGCCGGGAGACGGCAGCCTGGGCAGCGAAGAGCGCGATGAGGAAGGCGACCATCACCAGGGCCAGCACGGCGCCGAAGGGCCAGTCGCGGGCCTTGAGGAACTGGTCGCGGATGAGGTTGCCGACCATGACCGTCTTGCCGCCGCCGAGCAGTTCGGGCACGATGAAGTTGCCCAGGCTCGGCACGAACACGAAGATGGCGCCGATCATGGCCCCGGGCAGCGTGAGCGGGAAGGTGACGTCGAAGAAGGCCCTCACCCGGCTGGCGCCGAGGTTCGTGGCGGCCTCGATGAGCGAGTTGTCCAGCCGCTCCATGGAGGCGTACAGGGGCAGGATCATCAACGGCAGGTAGGCGTACAGCAGGCCGGCGATCACGGCACCTCGGGTGTACAGCAGCCCGAGCGGCTGGTCGATCACGCCCATGGCCATGAGGCCCTTGTTCAGCGGGCCTTCGGAGTTGAGCAGGACGATCCACGCGTAGGTGCGGATCAGGAAGTTGCTCCAGAAGGGCAGCACGATCATGACCAGCGCGAGCGTGCGCCACCTGTCCGGCATTCGCGCGATGGCGTAGGCGACCGGGTAGCCGATGAGCAGCGCCAGGGCCGTCGTCGCAGTGGCGATCAACAGGGAGTTGCCGAGGACGCCGAGATACACCGGATCGACTGCGCGCGCGAAGTTCTCGACGGTGAGGGGGAGTCGGACGCCGCCGAACCGGCCCTTCGTCAGGAAGGCGTACGAGATGATCATGGCGATCGGGATCGCCATGAAGACGGTGACGTAGAACAGTCCCGGACCCAGGAACACCGCGCGCGAGCCGAGGGCGCGGCGCCGGGTGGCGCCACGCCCTCCGCTCGTGGTTGCTTGGTCCGTGGTCACGATTAGTTGGACGTGACCTCGGTGGCGATCTTCGTGTACTCGGCGCTCTTGTCGCCGAGGTCGACGATGGCCTCCTGGGCGGTGAGCTCAGCGGGCGTCATTGCCATGTTGGGGTAGGTGGCATTGAGTGCGGCGACTGCCGGCGTCTCCATGGCGGCCTTGTTCGGCACCTTGTAGAGGATGTTCTCCGCGACCCACGCCTGGTTGGCGGGGTCGAGGATGTAGTTGATGAAGGCCATGGCGGCCTCCTTGTTCTTGGAGGTCTTCAGGACGACCATGGTGTCGGACCACAGGTCGCTGCCCTCCTTGGGCACGACGAACTTGATGTTCGGGTCGTCGGTGATCCCGTAGTTGCACCAGCCGTCCCACGCCTCCGCCATGTTCGACTCGCCCGAGACCAGTCGCGTGTAGAACGTGGTGTCGTCGTAGGCCAGCAGGTCGGGCTTCTGGGCGATGGTGAGCTCCTTCGCCTTGGCGAGCTCGTCCGCGTTGGTGGTGTTGATGGAGTAGCCCAGGGACTTCAGGGCCGGCAGCAGGAGCCAGCGCTCGGTCGACAGCATCGTGACCTTGCCCTTGTTCTCCGCGGACGGCTTGAGCAGGTCGTTCCAGCTCGTGGGCGGCGTGGTCACCTTGTCGCTGCGGTAGCAGATGCCCGTGGTTCCCCACGTGTAGGGAACGGAGAACGCGTTGCCCTTGTCGAATGGCATCTGCGTGGCCTCGGGGTACAGGTTCTTCAGGTTCGGGACGAGTGCCGCGTCGATCGGCTCGAGCAGGCCCGCGTCGTTGAGGGCCTGCGCGTACTGCCCGGACACGAACGCGACGTCGATGCCCGAGTCGCCGCCTGCCGTCAGCTTGGCCATGATCTCCTCGTTGGTCGCGTGGTTGGCGATCGTGAGGGGCGTGCCGACTGCAGCCTGGAAGTTCGTGGCCAGGTCCTCGGGGTAGTACCCCGCCCAGTTCGAGACGGTGAGGGTCTGCTTGCTCAGGTCGGCGCTCGGGTCGAGGGCGGCGGCGGATTCGCCCGCTGCCCCGCTGCTGCTGCCGCAGGCGGAAAGGAGCAGGGCTCCGGTGACGGCAACCGTCGCGGCGAGGCCTGTCCTGTGCATGGCGCGCGGGCTTTGTCGCATCTGCGGGCTCCTATCCGGCGCGGGGGAGCACCGATGTCCGGACCGGGCGTTGCGCCCGGTGAAGGACGGAGCGTTGCATACGAATACAACGATGCGCAAGCGAATTTCTGCTCGAAACACAACCGTTATTCAGATTTGTTGAATCTGGATTCAAATGACGAGGGAGACCGCTAGGGTCTCCGGAAGGCATCCGACGAGAGGGGGGCGAGTGGCGAGGACCAAGGGCGGCAAGCGCACGGACCTCCTCGAGGCGGCCCAGCGCGCCATGGCCGAGCACGGCGCGGGAGTGCGGCTCAACCAGGTGGCAGAGGAGGCCGGACTGACGTCCGGCGCCATCCTGTATCACTATCCCGACCTGCAGGACCTGCTCGTCGATGCGAACCGCGCCGGGATGGAACGCTTCCACGACGAGCGGCTGAAGGCGCTCCAGGGAGTGACGGACCCCGTCGCCCGACTGGTCATCACCATCAACTCGGGCCTGCCGGTCGACGAGGACGACGAGGAGGTACGCCTGCTGTGCGCGCTGGGTGGCGAGGCGGCGAGGAACACCGTCTACGCGGTGCTGCTGACGGCCCTCTTCGACCGGCAGGTGGCGATGTACCAGACGATCCTGGACTCGGGGGCTGCCCAGGGCGTCTTCACGCTCGCCTCGGACTCCCTGACCATCGCCCGCAACCTCGTGGCACTCGAGGACGCGTACGGCTACCGCATCATGGCCGGTCACCCCAGCCTCGACCACGATGCTTCGGCGGAGCTGATCCTCGACTACGCACGGCTCGCGACGAGCCATCCCCTGGAAACCACCTGAGCGCAACGGAGCGAAGATGACCGACCGACCCCTGACGATCCTGTTCATGCCCGAGTCCGCATACGGTCCCACGAACCAGTGCATCGGCATCGGCAAGGTCCTGCTGGATCGCGGTCATCGCGTGGTGTTCGCAGCCGAGGCGTCGTGGCAGGGGAAGCTGACGGCCCTCGGCTTCGAGGAGGATCTCGTCGACCTGGCGCCACCGCCAGACGGCGACGACGAGTCGGACCCCGGGCAGTTCTGGAAGGACTTCATCCGGGACACCGCGCCGGAATTCCGCAAGCCGACGGTCGAGCAGCTGGAGACCTTCATCAGGCCCACGTGGCAGGCGCTCATCGACGGCGCCGTCTACTGCGAGCCGCAGCTGCGCGAGATCGTCGCCAGGGTTCGCCCCGACGTGATCGTCGAGGACAACGTGCTGTCGTTCCCCGCACTGCTGACCGGTGGCGCGCCGTTCGTGCGAATCGTGTCGTGCAATCCGCTCGAGGTGAAGGGATCCGGCGTCGCGCCGGCCTTCTCCGGACTCCCGGCGGACGATCGCAGCCAGTGGGAGGCCTTCCGCTCCGAGTACGACCGCACGCACCGGGAGGCGTGGTCGGCCTACAACTCATGGGTCGTCGAGCAGGGTGCGCCGCCGCTGCCAGACCTGGAGTTCATCCACGAGTCCGAGGTGGCCAACCTCTACGTGTTCCCGGAGGAGGCCGACTACACGGATCGGCGACCCCTGGGCCCGACGTGGCATCGAATGGACTCCAGCGTGCGCCAGACCGACGGTGACTACGCGGTCCCGGAATCCGTGCGCGAGCGGCCGGAGGACAGCGCGCTCGTGTACGTCTCGCTCGGTTCCCTCGGTGGCGCCGACGTCGACCTGATGCGCAGGCTGATCGACGTGCTCGGTCGCACCCGGCACCGCTACATCGTCAGCATGGGGCCGCAGTCCGCCCTCCTCGAGCTGGCGGACAACATGGTCGGCTCCGAGTTCCTTCCCCAGACCAAGGTGATCCCGCAGGTCGACCTCGTCATCACGCATGGCGGGAACAACACCACGACCGAGTCCCTCCACTTCGGCAAGCCGATGATCGTCCTGCCGCTGTTCTGGGATCAGTACGACAACGCGCAGCGCGTGGACGAGCTCGGGCTCGGCGTGCGGCTGTCGACGTACGCGTTCACCGACGATGAGATGTTCGAGGCGCTCGACCGGCTCCTGGGCGACCAGTCGCTCCGCGGCGACCTGGACCGGATGGGCGCGGCGATCCGTGCGCGCGACGGCCTGCGGCGCGGGGCCGACGTCATCGAGTCCGTGGGCCGGGGACACGCGAGCCGGGCGTGATCGCTGGACTCCGGCGCCTGCTGGCCGACGTCGAGCCGGCCGGCCTGCTCCCGGAGCGACGGGCCGCTGAGACGGCCCGGATCGAGCCCCCCCTGAAGGTGGTGCAGGCGGTCGAGCTCGCCCGGGGTGCTTCGGCGCTCGCGGTGCTGGAGGATGCCCGCTCCGTGCGGTATGGCTTCCCGGCCGTCGTGGAGGGGGGCCGGCTTCGTCGAGCCAGGGCGGGGGACGGCCTGTCCGAGCAGCTCGTGGCGCTGTTCGCCGCGCCCGACCTGGCGCCCACCGGCCTCGAGGTCACGGTCTTCCACGCGGAGGCCGTTCTAGGCGAGCGGAGCATCGAGGTCGATCAGACCAACGAGCTCGTGATCGTGGGCGAACGCGTGGTCGTGAAGTGGGTCCTGCACCCGACCGACGAGGACCAGCCGGCGCCGCAACGGCTCACGACCCTCGCCCGTGCCGGCTTCACCGGAACGCCCCGGCCATGGGGCCTGGTCCGGCTGCACGACGCGGATCGCAGCACTCTGGTCGCCATGGCGGTCGAGTACGTGCCGGACACCGAGGATGGCTGGGAGTGGGCGGTCGCCGACGTTCGCGACCTGGCCCGCGGTGGCCGGTCGCCGGAGGAGGCCCTGCTTGCCCCTCGTCGCCTTGCCCGGCTGGTTGCGGGCATGCACGTGGCGCTCGCCAGTGCGGGCACCGACGTGGCGAGCGAGGCGGACGTGCGCAGCTGGCGAGACCGGGCCGTCGCCACCCTGGACGAGTCCGGACTTGCCGGGCAGACAGCCGTGCGGGTGGACGAGCGACTCGGGATCGTCGCGTCCTGCTCGGGCACGCGCGTCATGGACGTGCACGGCGATCTGCACATCGGGCAGATCCTGCGAAGCGCCAGCACGGGCGAGTACTTCGTCATCGACTTCGACGGCAACCCGACGCTCTCGGCTGCCGAGCGTCTCGCGCGGGCTCCCGCGGCCCGCGACGTGGCGGCTTTGCTCGCCTCGCTCGATCACGTCGGGCGCGTGGTCCTGCGCCGCACGGAGGGGCTGGCGCAGGACGAGCAGTCGCGCGTGCTGGAGTGGATCGAGGCGGCGCAGGCGGCCTTCCTCGACGAGTACCGGGTGGCCCTCGCGGCGGCCGGAGTCGGCGACCTGCTCGACTCCAGGCTGCTCCACCCGTTCCAGCTCGAGCAGGAGTGCCGTGAGTACGTGTACGCGCACCGATACCTGCCGCACTGGACGTACGTGCCCGACGCCGCCCTGCCCGCCCTCCTGGATCGAGGCCCCTGATGAACCCCGAGCTCTTCCGCCGCGACCTCGAGCGCAAGCCCGAGGTTCTCGCCGCCCTCGCACAGGAGTTGCGGGGAGGGGACCCCTGGGAGGGGTCGGGAATCACTCGCGACTCCCAGATCGTGCTGCTGGGGATGGGCTCGTCGCACTATGCCAACGGGGTCGCGGCGGCGCGGCTGCGCGCCCGGGGCATGTCGGCGGTGGCCGAGATCGCCAGCAGCGACCTGCTGCCGGAACCGCGTCCGGGCCTGGTAGTGGTGGCGGTGTCCGCCAGTGGCGGGTCGGCCGAGACCCTCGACGCGGTCCGCAGGTACCAGGGCCGGTGCCCAGTGATCGCGGTGACGAACGTCGACGGCTCGCCCATCACCCGCGACGCGGTCGGGGTCGTGCCGATGCTGGCCGACGTCGAGCTCGGCGGGGTCGCCTGCCGAAGCTTCCAGCACACGGTGGCGCTCCTGCTGGCGCTCGAGTCCACGCTGTTCGGGGACCTCGATGCGGCCGCGCTGGTCACGGCGGCGGCGGAGGCCTCTGCCGACCTGCTCGACCGGCAGGACGAGTGGCTGCCCGGCCTGCTCCAGGCGGCCATCGGACCGGACGGCACCCACCTGGTCGCGCCCGCCCGGCGGCTCGGCTCGGCCCAGCAGTCGGCGCTCATGCTGCGCGAGGGTCCGCGGCTGTCCGCGGTGGCGTGCGAGACCGGCGACTGGAGCCACGTCGACGTGTACCTGACCAAGTCGACCGACTACCGGCTCATCCTGTTCGGCGGCTCTCGCTGGGAGCCGGAGCTGCTGAGGTGGGTGGGCGAGCGAGGCAGCACCCTGGTCGCGGTGGGGGCGGACGTGCCGATCGCCGCTCACACCATCCGATTCCGGCACGACGACGATGACGATGCGCGGCTGCTTGCCGAGGTCCTTGTCGCGGAGGTGCTCGCCTCTGCGCTGTGGGCGTAGGGCCAGGGCCCGTCGAAGGGCAATGGCGGGTACCGTCAGGCCTGCCACCACCGTCGACAGGAGCAGCCCGCAGTGTCCGACAGCCTCTACATCACGTCCACGACGATCCGGGCCGGCAAGGCCGTCGTGGCGCTGGGAACCCTCGAGACCATTGCGCGGCAGGTGGGCCGGATCGGGGTGTTCCGGCCGATCGTCGCCGGAGACGGCGCGCACGACGCCATGCTCGAGCTGCTCACCGACCGCTACCAGCTGCGTATGGAGCACGCCTATGGCCTGAACTACGCCCAGGCGGCGACCTATGTCGACGAGGACGGCGACAGCCGCCTGATCGCCCATCTGGTCGACTCGTTCATCCACATGAAGGAGGACTACGACTTCGTCCTGGTGATCGGCTCGGATTTCACGGGACCCTCCCCCTCGACGGAGCTCGCGCTGAACGCGCGCCTCGCGGCGAACATGGGAGCCCCGGTGCTCGCGGTCGTCAACGGGCACGACCTCGACGAGGCCTCCGTCGTCAACGCCATGGACTCCTCGACCAGCCAGTTGACCAGGCTGGGCTGCTCGATCATCGCGACGATCGTCAACCGGGTGGATCCGGACCTCGTCGAGCGCATCAGGGCGCGGCTCGGGGAGGAGCCGCACCGATCGCCGGTGTACGTCCTTCGCGACCTGCCCGTCCTCTCGGCCCTCACGGTTGAGGAGGTTGCCGACGGACTGCACGGGACGGTCCTCGTGGGCAGCCCCGAGAGCCTCCAGCGGGAGGTCGACGCCTACGTCGCCGGCTCGGGTCACCTGCAGACCCTGCTTCCCGTCCTGACCGACGGCGCCCTCGTAGTGGCGTCCGGGGACCGAGCCGACATCGCAGTCGGGACGGCGGCATCGGCCCTGAGCCGCGACATGCCCACGCCATCGGGAGTGCTGCTGACCTGCGGTCATCGCCCCGATCCGATGACCCAACTGCTTCTCGAGGCCTCGGGGCTGCCGGTCGTCGCCGTGGAACCCGACACGTACTCGACCCTGCACGCCCTCGAGAGCCTGCGCGGGGAGATCCGCACCACCAGTCGGCGCAAGATCGCGGCGGCCCTCGGCGAGTTCAACGCGGGCGTGGACGTGCAGCAGCTGACCTCCCAGATCCGGCTAGCGCGGCCCGACGTCGTCACGCCCCTGATGTTCAGCTTCGGCCTGCTCGAGCGGGCCCGCGCCGACCGTCGGCGCATCGTGCTGCCCGAGGGCACGGACGAGCGGATCCTTCGGGCCGCCGAGGAGCTCGTCCACTCCCGGGTCGTCGACATCACTCTGCTCGGCAATCCAACGGAGGTCCAGGCCAAGGCCGTCGCGACCGGCGTCGACCTCACCGGCATGGAGATCATCGATCCGGCGACGTCGCCGCTCCGCGACGAGTTCGCGGAGGCGTACGCGCGGATCCGCGCCCACAAGGGCGTGACGATCGAGGCGGCGTACGACACGGTCGTCGACGCGTCGTACTTCGGCACGATGCTCGTCCACACCGGCCGCGTCGATGGCATGGTCTCCGGCGCGGCGCACACCACGGCACACACGATCCGTCCGGCCCTGGAGATCATCCGCACGACGCCCGACGCCATGCTCGTGTCGAGTGCCTTCCTCATGTGCCTGCCCGATCGCGTCCTCGTCTTCGCCGACTGCGCGGTCAACCCGGATCCGACGGCGGAGCAGCTCGCGGACATCGCGGTGAACAGCGCCGAGACCGCCCGTGCCTTCGGCATCGAGCCCCAGGTCGCCATGGTCTCCTACTCGACCGGCACCTCCGGCACGGGCAGCGACGTCGACAAGGTGCGCGCGGCCACCGAGATCGTCGCCACCCGCCGTCCGGACCTGCCGCTCGCCGGACCGATCCAGTACGACGCGGCGGTCGATGTCGGCGTGGGTGCGGCCAAGCTGCCCGGCAATCCCGTGGCCGGCCACGCCACCGTGCTGATCTTCCCGGACCTCAACACGGGCAACACGACCTACAAGGCCGTCCAGCGATCGGCGGCCGCGGTCGCCATCGGCCCGGTGCTGCAGGGTCTGCGCCGGCCGGTCAACGACCTGTCGCGGGGATGCACCGTCCCGGACATCATCAACACTGTCGCCATCACGGCGATCCAGGCGCAGCAGGTGGTATCGGCGTGACGCACGTCCTGGTCATCAACTCCGGATCCTCGAGCCTGAAGTACCAGCTCGTCGATCCGGCCGACGGCTCGTGGTCGGCCAAGGGCCTCGTCGAGCGCATCGGCGAGGGATCATCGCGCCTGCGGCACGAGATGGCTGGCGTCGAGCCGCTGGAGATCGAGGCGGAGCTGCCTGATCATGCGGCCGCCCTCGAGCTCGTTCTCAGGACCATCGATCGGCAGGGCCCGGGCCTTGGCGACCTGCTGGCCGTGGGACATCGCGTCGTCCATGGCGGGGCCTACTACCGCGAGCCGGCCATTGTCGACGACCACGTCGAGTCGGAGATCGAGCGCATCGTTCCGTTGGCGCCCCTGCACAATCCGGCCAGCCTTCTGGGCATCCGGGACCTGCGGCGACTTCTTCCCGACATACCGCACGTCGTCGTCTTCGACACCGCGTTCCATTCGACGATGCCGCCCGAGGCCTACACCTACGCCCTGCCGACCGACCTGGCGACGAGCCTGCGGATCCGCCGATACGGATTCCACGGCACCAGCTACCGATACGTCACGCGCCGGTCCGCGCAGGTGCTGGGCGAGCGGGTCGATCAGGCGAACCTCATCATCTGCCATCTCGGCAATGGCGCCTCGATGGCCGCCGTGCGCGCAGGGGTCGGGGTCGATACGTCGATGGGCCTGACGCCCCTGCAGGGGCTGGTCATGGGCACTCGTTCCGGCGACATCGACCCGGCCGTCGTGTTTCACCTCGTTCGGGTGGGTGGGCTCTCGCTCGACGAGGTCGACGCGGTCCTCAACCGCGAGAGCGGCCTCAAGGGGCTGGCCGGCGACCAGGACATGCGCGAGGTCCGCCGCCGGGCAGATGCGGGTGACGAGCGCGCGCGCCTCGCCCTTGACGTCTACTCATACCGCATCCGCTTCTACATCGGCGCGTACCTGGGGGTCGTCCCAGGGGTCCAGGCGCTCGTATTCACCGCCGGCATCGGGGAGAACGACGCCGACCTGCGCCGCGAGGTCTGCGCGCCCTTGCGCCACCTGGGCATCTGCCTCGACGAGACGCTCAACGCGAAGCCTTCGGACCAGGCCCGGGCGATCGACGACGGGACGGGGCCGATCCGCATCCTCGTCGTGCCCACCAACGAGGAGGCCGAGATCGCGAGGCAGGCGGCCGAGGCCGTCGAAGGGCTCTGAAGCTCACGCCGTTCGAGTCCAGATGGGTA
>CAVZPI010000024.1:0-41592 GCA_963777085.1 uncultured Actinomycetes bacterium
TCGTGCTGGTCGATCTTCGGGCGGAGCTTCATTTCCTTGATGACCGTGTGCGTCTGGTTCCGGCGGGACTCGCGCTCCTTGAGCGCGGCCTCGTACTTGTACTTGCCGAAGTCCATGAGCTTGCAGACAGGAGGCTTGGCCATCGGGGCCACTTCGACGAGGTCGAGGTCAGCCTCCACGGCCAGGCGCAGGGCGTCCTCGATGCGGACGATCCCGACCTGCTCGCCGTTCGGTCCGACAAGGCGGACCTCGGGCACGCGAATCCGGTCGTTGATCCGTGGTTCGACGCTGATGGCGCCTCCTAGCCTGGGTTACCGGTCGATTCGCCCGGGAGACGCAGAAGGCCTCCAGCGCAGCGCGCACAGAGGCCTCGGCAGGCAGCGGCAGGCCGACGAACGGCCTGCGTGCCGTGACCCGCGGACTCTGATGATGCGACGATGTCCGGGGTGGGAGTCGAGGACTCCGCTTACGCGACCCGGTGGGATCACCGGGTCAATCGGATGCAAGGGTACCAGCCATGAGCCTGTCCCCCGAATCAGCATCCGAAACGACCCCACCGGCAGGCGGTCCTGCCGGCGCGATGGACATCGGCGACGTGCCGGCAGTCGAGGTAGTGATGACCGTGGCGATGCACCTGATGTCCGCTTCGGCCGTCGCCTGCGGTCTCGGCGAGGACGGCCATGCGGCCGATCTCGCCGAGGCGCGCATCCTGATCGGATCGCTGGCCGGACTCGTGACCGCGGCCGCCCCGATGATCGGCACGATGCACGCGGCTCCCCTGCGCGACGGGCTCACCGCCCTTCAGCGCGCCTTCCGCGAGGCCTCGCTCATCCCCGACGCCCCGGGCATGGGTCCCGGCGAGGACCTCACCGGCCCGGTCTACGCAGTGGCCCCGCTCAGCAGCTGACGGATCGCAGCCACGTCAGCCGGCTCCCCCTCGATGCCGACCGCGTCGTCGGCAACCCGGCCCCACAGCCACAGCAGCACGTCGGACGCCGAGCCGCGGACCTGGACGGCGTCGACCCGCACGAGGACCGCGCCCCCTTCCGGCTCGAGCGATGCGGTCCCCTCGAACCCGGCGTCGGCGAGGTGGACACCGAGCAGCTCGTCGATGCCGTCGACCGCGAGGTCCTCCGCAACCGGGGTGATCGACCCCACGGCGCTCTCGACGTCGACACGGTGCACGGCCGTCTCGTGCGCATAGACCGAGCCGACGTGGTCGACCGCGTCGTCGACCGTCCAGCCGGGGCACGTGGGCACGGTCGACTCCAGCGCCCCCTCAGCCGAGGCGAGGAGGCGCTCGCCCTCCTCGTGCAGCAGCTCCAGGTAGCGGTGGGGTGCGAGGCGCGTGGTGGTCACGCGTCCATCGAACCCCGGGACGAGCCGGTTGTCACCCCTATGCCGCCAGGGACGAGCGCACTGATGTCGTCACGTGCGGCGAGTGCGTGCGCCGCCTGCATGGCCACGTCGAGCAGCTCGGGCCCCCCCGGCCCGTCCGGGCCGGTCGCCGTCAGCGTGACGAGCAGGTCGGCCGCCGACCCGGGTTGCCGCGCGTCGACGACGGTCATGCCGACACGACCGCCAGCGACCAGGGCGGCCAGGGCGGCCCGAACCAGCGCGGATGCACGCGCGACGTCAAGCTCGTCGGCCATGGCCTGCAGCGCCGGGCCACTGATGACCCGCCGGTGGGGTCCGGCCACGTCGATGACCACCGCGTGGGCGCCGTCCGAGATGGCGGCCTCGGCCATCTCGCGGCCCAGGGCCGGGACCGGGCGGGCCTGCGCGCTCCAGGCGGCGAGGCTGTCCACCCCCGTGAAGGCCAGGAGTCCCTTCTCGCCCCGCTCGTTGACCATGGAGACGGCCGCCATGTGGCTGCTCCTGTCTGCGCCGGACTCGTCGAGGCCATCGGCGACCGCGACGACGCAGCTGAGAAGGCGCACCTGGCGCAGCGACCGGGCCAGCGCGATCACGCCGCCACTGGCATCGGACTCATCGGCGACCGCGGACCGGACCGACGGATCGGCGCAGCCATCGTCCTCCGGGAAGGCGGGCGCGGCGAGGCTGCGCCCGCGTCCCAGGTCGGCGGCGGAATCCGGCCCTGTCGTCACGCCGTCAGGGTACGGATCACGATCTCGCGGTGACGTGCTCATCGTGCACGCAACCGGTCCGGGTCGACCGTGGGCTAGAGCCGGCAGGCGTGGATGTCGGTCACGATGATGCCCCGTGCACCGAGCACGTACAGCTCGTCCATGATCCGGTGCACATCAGCCGCCGGGACCATTGCCCGGACGGCCGACCAGTCCGGGTCGTGCAGCGACGAGATCGTCGGCGACTCGATGCCGGGAGTCATGGCGCAGGCCAACTCCACCTTGGCGGTCAGGATGTCGTAGTCGACCAGCACGTAGGAGCGCGCCAGCATGACCCCGTGCAGGCGCCGGATGAAGGTCTCGACCGCGGGCACCCGGGGGGGCCCCGCTGCGCCGGATGACGATCGCCTCGGACGTCAGGATCGGCTCGCCGACGATCTCGAGCCCGGCCTTGCGCAGCGTCGTGCCGGTGGCGACCACGTCGGCGACGGCGTCGGCCACCCCGAGCGCGACGGCGTTCTCGACGGCTCCGTCGAGTTCGACCACGCGGGCGGTCACCCCCTCTCGCACGAGGAAGGCCTCCAGCAGGCCGGCATAGGACGTCGCGATCGTCCGACCGGCGAGGTCGCGGACGGACGTCACCGAGCCGATGGGCGCGGCGAGCCGGAACGTCGAGGTCGCGAAGCCGAGCGAGAGCACCTCCTCGGCATCGGCCGCCGAGTCAAGGAGCATGTCGCGACCGGTGATGCCGACGTCGAGAGTGCCGACGCCCACGTAGATGGCGATGTCACGGGGCCGCAGGAAGAAGAACTCGACGTCGTTCTCGGGGTCGCTGACGACCAGGTCGCGGATCGACGCCGATCGAGGTATCCGGCCTCTGCGAGCATGCGCCTCGCGGGCTCGCCCATCTGCCCTTGTTCGGTACGGCGACGCGCAGCAGCGGCGATCCTCACAGTCGGTGGTACACGTCGTCGAGCGTGATCTTGCTCGCGATGATCAGGCACTGCACGTGATACAGCAGTTGGGCGATCTCCTCGGCAGTGCGCTCGGGGCCCTCGTGCTCGGCCGCCATCCACGCCTCGGCCGCCTCCTCGACGACCTTCTTGCCCACGGCGTGGACGCCCTTGTCGACCAGGATGACTGTGCCGGACACGTCGTCACGGTAGGTCGTCTTGCTTCACGAGTTCGGCAGTACAGCTCATCAAACGTCTTCACGGGACCACCCTATTGGCGGGGCGCCGGACCCGAACCGGTCCGATAGCCTCACGCAGGGTGAACGTGCGCCGTGGTGATCGCCGCCCAGGCTGCCTCGCCGCCCTTGTCCTCCGGCGAGCCCGGCAGCCCCGCACGGTCGAGGGCCTGCTCGTCGTCGTCGCAGGTCAGCAGGCCGAAGCCGACCGGCTTGGCAGCGTCGAGTGCGACCCGGGTCAGCCCGTCGGTCGCCGCGTTGCAGACGTAGTCGAAGTGCGGCGTCCCACCCCGGATCACCACGCCCAGGGCCACGACCGCGTCGATGTCCGGCGACCGCAGGCACGCTGCGCGACCAATGGCAGCTCGAAGGAGCCGGGGACCCGCAGGACGGTGGACTCCGCGGACGCCTGCTCGCACGCGCGCAGGGCTCCCGCGATGAGGCCGTCCATCACCACGTCGTGCCAGGACGACGCCACGATGGCGATCCGCAGCCCCTCGCCGTTCACCCCGATGGTGGGCGACCCGTCGCCGCTCACCGGACCTCCTCGTTCGCGTCCGGAGCGACCTCCAGCACATGACCCATGCGGTCGACCTTGGTCTGCATGTAGACGCGGTTGTGGTCGGTCACGGTCGTTTCGATCGGCACGCGCTCACTGATCGTGAGGCCGTAGCCCTCGAGGCCCGCACGCTTGGCCGGATTGTTGGTGAGAAGGCGCATGCTGCGCACTCCCAGGTCGGCCAGGATCATCGCGCCGGTGCCGTAGTCGCGCGCGTCGGCCGGCAGGCCGAGCTCGAGATTCGCGTCGACCGTGTCGCTCCCGGAGTCCTGGAGCGTGTAGGCGCGCAGCTTGTGGAGCAGGCCGATGCCTCGGCCCTCGTGACCCTTGATGTACAGGACGACGCCGCGGCCCTCCGCGGCCACCCGCTCGAGCGCCGCATGCAGTTGAGGTCCGCAGTCGCAGCGCAGCGAGCCGAACACGTCGCCCGTCAGGCACTCGGAGTGCACGCGCACCAGGACGTCCTCGCCGTCGCCGATGTCGCCTGCGACGAGGGCGATGTGCTCGGAGTCGTCGGTCTGACTCTGGTACCCGAAGGCGACGAAATCACCGAAGGCCGTGGGCAGCAGGGTCTCGGCGACCTTCGTCACGAGGCTTTCGGTGCGACGCCGGAATCGGATCATGTCGGCGATGGAGATCATCACCAGGCCGTGCTCGTCGGCGAACGCCCGGCACTCGGGTGCGCGCATCATGGTGCCGTCGTCGTTGACCATCTCGCACAGTGCGCCGACCGGGGACAGGCCGGCCATCCGGCACAGGTCCACCGCGGCCTCGGTGTGGCCCGCCCGGCGCAGGACACCGCCCGGCACGGCGCGCAGCGGCATCACGTGACCTGGCCGGGTGAGGTCCCAGGGCTCGGTCGCCGAGTCCGACAGCACCTTGACGGTGTGCGCACGGTCCTCGGCGGAGATCCCGGTGCCCGCGACATCGCGGGCATCGACGGACACCGAGTAGGCGGTGCCCTTGCGATCCTCGTTGACGGCGGTCATCGGCGGAAGGCTCAGCCGGTCGAGGATGTCGCCGTCCATGCCCACGCAGATGTAGCCGGAGGTGTAGCGGATCATGAAGGTGGCCAATTCCGCGTTCGCCCTCGTCCCGGCGAAGATGAGGTCACCCTCGTTCTCGCGGTCCTCGTCATCGACCACGATGACGGCCTGGCCCGCGCGGATCGCCGCGACCGCGACCTCGACCGTGTCGAGGAGGACCCCGGGGGGTCGTGGCACCGGAACCGCCTTGGCCTTCGCCGAGGGGGTGGCCTCATCCTGGCCGGCGAACATCTCGTCGGCGGGAATCATGATTGCCTCCACTGGATGAGCCGCTCGACGTACTTGGCGATGGCATCGACCTCGATGTTCACGAGGTCCCCCACTCTACGTTCCCCCAGCGTCGTCTCGATGAGCGTGGTCGGGATGAGCGAGGCCGAGAACCCGTCGTCGTCGACGGAGACGACCGTCAGCGACACCCCGTCGACCGCGATCGAGCCCTTCTCCACGACGTACCTCGCCAGGCCGTCCGGAAGCGAGAACCGCATCACCGTCCAGTTCTCGGACGGCTCGACGGCGGTGACCGTGCCGGTGCCGTCGATGTGCCCCTGGACCAGGTGGCCGCCGATCCGCGAGTCGAGCCGGGCGGCCCGCTCGAGATTGACCGGGGAGCCGGGCGAGGCGGAGGACAGGGAGCTGCGGCGCAGGGTCTCGGCCATGACGTTGGCCGTGAACCGGTCGGGCGCCAGGTCGACGACGGTCAGGCACACGCCGTTGACGGCGATGGAGTCGCCATGGTGCACGTCCGACAGCACGACCGAGCCCTCGATGGACAGTCGTACGGCGTCATCGAGCTGCTCGACGTCGAGGATCCGACCTCGTTCCTCAACGATCCCGGTGAACATGGCTCAGGTCTCCTTCCACGAGGACATCGTCTTCCATCATCTCGACGCGCCTGACGGTCACGCGTCGATCGTGCGCGAGGGCGGGCAGCGCGATCGGGCCGGCCCCGAACAGGACCGGTGCGACGAACCAGACGATCTCGTCGATCAGGCCCGCGTCCAGGAGTGACGCGGCCAGCATGGGTCCTCCCTCTACGAGGCAGTGCTGCACGTCGGCGGCCATCAGGGCGTCGACGAGCGCGCCGACCGAGTGCTCTCGGACGAGCAGGGTCTGTGCGGAGCCGTCGAGGACACGGGCGCCCGGAGGCAGGTCGCGCTCGCCCATGACCACCCGAAGCGGCTGGCGCGCGAGGGGAACGCCGTCGCCTGTGCGGGCCGTCAACTGGGGGTCGTCGACCAGGGCCGTGCCGGTGCCGACGACGATCGCGTCCACCGTGGCTCGAAGGGCCTGCGCCCGGGCGTGCGACGCCGCCCCCGAGACGGCTGTCGGCCCGCGCGAGGAATCGGCGACGCGGCCGTCCAGGCTCATGGCGCATTTGAGGGTCATCAGTGGCCGGCCGTGGACCTGGACGTGCTCCCAGGCCCGGTTCGCCCTCGAGGCCTCCTCCTCGCAGACGCCCGTGACCACGTCCAGGCCCGCCGTTCGCAGGACCTGCCCGCCGCCCTGGGCCTCGGCCGTGGGATCAGGGCGCGAGTACACGACCCGTCGGATGCCGGCGTCGATCAGCGCCTGCGTGCACGGTCCGGTGCGACCGGTGTGGCGGCAGGGCTCGAGGGTCACCACTGCGGTGCCGCCACGGCCGCGGCCACCCGCGTCCGCGAGCGCCGCGACCTCGGCGTGCGCGGTACCGGCGCCGCGATGGTAGCCACGGCCGACGACCTGCCCATCGATGTCGACGATGACGCAGCCGACACGTGGGTTGGCCGATCGCGCGACGTCCTGGCTCAGGGCGAGCGTGATGGCCTCGCGCATATGGCCCTCCCAGGCCACCGAATCGCCCTGCGCGTCGTCGCTCACGAACCGAGTCTGCCTCGCGCCGGGAGTCAGCGTCGAGGGGGGTTCCACTACGTGGGGAAAGCGTCCCTGCCGAGCAGGGCGTTCCAGTAGATCGCCTGTGTCGCGAGGGCGTCCTGGCGGCCCTGCGCGGCCGCCAGGGCTACGAGGTCGATGCGCGAGCACGCTTCGTCCAGGACCTGGATGGTGCGGATGCTGCGCGACAGCGCCGCGACCGGATCCTCGCGGAAGGGGAACTGGTCGAGCAGGATCGGGTCGGACCAACCGATCCGGCGAAGCTCGAGCAGGTACTCCATGGTCTCGAACAGGTGCACCGAAGCAACCGGCAGGTCGTCGTCCCAGTCGCGCCAGTTGTCGTTGAGCTCGGCCGAGACGAGCCGCCCATGGCGATGGATGAGGCCCAGCGACTCGGCGGGCGACTCACCCGCCATGAGCGAGTGCCCGAAGTCCATGACGATGCCGAGGTTGTCGCACCCCACCTCCTGGATGGCCAGGAGCGTCTTCGGCGCGTTGGCCAGCGTCATGCGGACGCGCGGCTCCTTGGGCTTGTACTCGATCGCGAACTGCACGCCCGGGTGCGCCGACACGATCTCGCGGATGCCGTCGATGGTGTAGTCCCACAGCTGCATGTAGTCGACCTGGGTCGGCATGTCGTACCCGTCCTGGCCTGGCCAGAACTTCACGTACGAGGCCCCGAGGACGGCGGCGGCCTCGACCGCCTCCTCCACGCGGGCTCGGGCCCTGGCCCGAAGCGACGCCTCGGGATTGGTCAGGGCGCCCTTGACATACTCGCTCATGTAGATGTGCGGGGTCGTCGCGCGGCATACCAGCCCGTTGTCGTCCAGCATCTTGCGCATCTCGGTCGCAGCGAGACCACCCGTCGCGAACGGCACGTTGATGTCCAGATGCACCAATCCGGGCACCCGCGCAGCCGCCTCGATCATGTCGCGGGACGAGCGTGGGGGTCCGTATCCGTCGGCCGCGTAGCGGTCGACGAACTGGCCGAAGGCCCAGATGCCGGCACCGAACGTGAGATCAGCCATGGTGCGAATCCTCTCGTGTCGTGCCCGGTGCGAGCGCACGCGAGCGTGAAAGTGCGTCCTGCCAACCGGAGCGCAGGGCATCCACGTCGATGCCCGACAGCCCGGGGGTCATGTGCGAGTGCGCGCGTGGCATCGCGTCGAGGTCCGCGAGCGACCACAGGCCCGCACCGACCCCCGCGGCCCACGCCGCGCCCATCGCGGACAGCTCGCTCACGTCGGACACCAGGACGGGCATGTCGAGCAGGTCGGCGAGTCGGCGCATGAGGTCCCGGTTCGCCGATGCGCCGCCGTCGACCACCACGCGGGCCGGACGCAAGCCGCCGGCCGCCATCTCGTCGAACACGTCCGACACCTGCAGCACGATCGAGTCGAGCGCAGCACGGGCGAGGTCCGCGGTCGTGGTGGCCAGGGACATGCCGACGATCACGGCCTGCGCGGAGCCGTCCCACCACGGTGCGCCGAGCCCGTTGAATGCCGGCACCAGCTGGACCCCGCCGCTGTGCGCCGCAGCATGGTCGGCGAGGTCCGACGCGCTGGTCCCGAGCACGCCCGCGAGCCACGCGAGGGTCGCGCCGGACGAGAGGATGTTCGCCTCGACCGCCAGGGTCGGCTGGTGCCCCTCCAGCCGCCAGGCCACGGTGCGGCACAGGCCGCCCATCGACGCGCCCGTGCCCGAACCGTGGATCGCGGCCATGACCGAGCTGCCGGTGCCGAACGTGGCCTTGGCCACGCCCGGCTGCCACCCCCGATGGGCGAAGAGGGCGGCGTGCGAGTCTGCGAGGACGCCCGTCAGGCGAATGCCCTCGGGCAGGGCGGCGAAGGGCAGGCACACGCCGTGATCGTGGGTCGAGGCGACGATCGGCGGCAGGACCGCCATCGGGATGCCGAAGGCATCGAGGAGCACCTGGCTCCACTGGCCGGTCGCGAGGTCGACGAGCGAGGTGCGGGAGGCATTGCCCGCCTCGATCGAATGGACGCCCGTGAGGTGCCAGGTGATCCACGAGTCCACCGTGCCCAGGCACAGGTCACCGGCCGTCGAGCGCACGCGTCCGGGGTCGTACGCGTCGAGCAGCCAGACGGCCTTGACCGCGGAGAACATCGGATCGAGCGGGAGACCGCTGATGCGGCGCACGTCGTCGGCGATGCCGGCCCCGCGGAACCGCTGGCACAGGTCCGTCGTGCGTCGGTCCTGCCAGCTGAGGACGGGTGAGAGGGCCTGGCCCGTTGCCCGGTCCCACAGCAGCATGGACTCGCGCTGGTTGCTGATGCCGATGGCCCGGCACCTCGAGATGTCGGCCATCCCGGCCAGGCCGTCGATGGCCGCCGACACCGACGCGATGAGGGCGACGGGGTCATGCTCGACCCAGCCGGGGCGTGGTGTCGCCAGCTCGACCGGCGCGCTCCCGCGAGCCACGACCTCCCCGCGCTCGTTCACGGCCAGGGCCTTGGTCGAGCTCGTGCCCTGGTCGATCGCGAGGATCACCGGAAGGTCAGGATGCATGGGCAGCCACGTCGGCCGCGGCCGCGGCGATCCCCTGGGCCGTGAGCCCGAAGTACTCGAACAGGAACTCCACCGACCCCGTGGGCGCAAACCTGTCGACACCCAGGAGCCGCATGGGAACAGGGTGTCCCTGCACGACGGTCTCCGCAACGGCTCCGCCGAGCCCTCCGCGGGGCACCGACTCCTCGATCGTGACGATCCCTCCGGTCTCGCGGGCCGCCCGGAGGATGGCTGCATCGTCCAACGGCACGATCGTCGACATGTTCAGCACCCGCGCCTCGATGCCGCCGGCTGCGAGCAGGCCCGCGGCCGACAGTGCTCGGGACACCATGGTGCCGGAGGCCACCAGGGTGACGTCCCGGCCCTCGCGCAGCACCCGGGCCACCCCGGGCACGAACGCCTCCTGCCCCTCGGGGGAGACCGATGGCACCTTGAAGCGCCCGATGCGCAGGAACACACCGCCTTCGACCCGGGCCGCCCAGCGCAGTGCGGATCGGGTCTGCGCCGGATCGGCCGGCACGACGATCGGCAGCCCGTCGAGCGCCCGCAGCCAGGCGATGTCCTCGATCGAGTGATGGGTCGGCCCCAGCTCGCCGTAGGACACCCCGGGGCTCATGCCGCACAGCTTCACGTTCGCCTGGCTGTACGCGACGTCGGCCTTGATCTGCTCCATGGCTCGCCCGGTCAGGAACGGAGCGGCTGCGCACACGAATGGGATGAAGCCCGCGTTCGCCAGGCCGGCCGCCACACCCACCATGTTCTGCTCCGCGATTCCCACGTTGACCATCCGGTCGGGGAACTGCCGCTCGAACTCCACCAGGTTGCTCGAGCCGACGGAGTCGTTGCACACCGCCACGATGCGGGGGTCGGCGCCGGCCAGTTCGATGAGGGTCTCCGAGAAGGCGACACGGCAGTCGTAGGTGGCCGCATCGGGGCTCGTCGTGGTCATGGTGGTCGTCATCGTCCGAGCTCCTCGAGTGCGGCGGTGACCTGCTCCGGACTGGGCACCTTGTGATGCCATGCGGCGATGTCCTCCATGAAGGAGACGCCCTTGCCCTTGACCGTTCGCGCGATGACGACCAGGGGCCTGGCATGCGACGCGGTCAGGGCCTCGCGAAGGGCCTCGACGTCGTGGCCGTCGACCTCCGCGACCTCCCAACCGAAGGCCCGGAACTTGTCATCCAGGGGGTTGAGCCCGTTGGTGTCCTCGGTCCGGGCGCCCTGCTGCAGGTGGTTGCGGTCGACGATGAGGACGAGGTTGGACAGCCCCCGGTGACCGGCGAGCATCGCGGCCTCCCAGTTGCTCCCCTCCTGCAGCTCGCCGTCGCCGACGATGACGAAGGTGCGCCAGTCGGCACCGGCGAGTCCGGCTCCGATCGCCATCCCGACGGCGACAGGGAAGCCGTGCCCGAGCGGGCCGGTGTTCGTCTCGACCCCGGGGACCTTCACCCGGTTGGGGTGGCCGCTCAGCCGGGACAGCGGTTGCGCGAAGGTCGACAGCTCGTCCTCGTCGATGAAGCCTCGCATGGCCAGCACGGCGTACAGCGAGACCGCGGCGTGCCCCTTGCTCATCACGAATCGGTCGCGGTCGGGCCAGGACGGGTCGGCGGGGTCGACACGCAGCACGTCGGCGAACAGCACGGCCAGGATGTCGGCGACCGAGAAGTCGCCGCCCACATGACCCAGGCCCGCCTCCCCGATCGTGGTCACCACTCGTCGACGCAGGTCGTTCGCAAAGCGCTCGAGACCGTCCCGGTCGAGTGCCGGGGCCGTGGTCGTCATGATGGCATATCCATTCATAGCTGAATAGTGATTCGCCATGATGGCACGGCGTCTCCCGGACCGTCAAGGGTTCGCCGGGGTGCGGGCTATCGATCGGCGTCGAGGAGCACGGCCACCTCGTGGTCGGTGATGAGCACGTTGGCCCATCCCCCACGTACCGCCGCCGCGATGGCCCCGGCCTTCTCGGCGCCTCCCGCGACGGCGATGCGCCTGGGCACCATGCGCAGCTCCTCGGGACCGATGCCGATCACGCGCGCGTCGAAGGCCGACCGGACGTGCCGGCCCGTCGCGTCGAAGAACCGCAGGCACACGTCGCCGACGGCACCGAGCTCCCGCAGGTCCTGCTGCTCGGCATCGCTGAGGCCGTTGCCGCTGCTGCGGAGCAGCGGCGACGGCGACAGGCTCCCGACGCCGACGAGGGCAACGTCCACGTCCGACCACTGCTGCGACACGCTGGCAACCGAGGGATCCACCATGATCGTGTCGCGCGTGGCGGCGTGGCCGGCAACAGCCGGCGCGGGCAGGAACACCGGACGAGCACCGGTGAGCTCGGCCAGCCGGCTGGTCAGGCGAGTCGCCTGCACCTGGACGTCGGGCTGGCCGAGGCCGCCGAACAATTGGACCACTCGATCGGCAGCCGCGTGCGTCGCCGGGCGCATGCGATCCACGGCGGCCAGGAGCGAGCCGCTCCACGACGAGATGCCGATCACCTCGCCGCCGATGAGAGTCGTGTCGAGGTAGTAGGCGGCCGCCGATCCCAGGGCCGCCGTCACGTCGATCCCGGCACCGGCGGCATCGACCACGACGACGTCACGCAGCCCATACCGCTGGCGCACCCGATCCTCGAGCTCGGTGTGCACTCCGGGCGGCAGCACGATCACCGAACGGACCAGCCCGCTGTTCGCCGCCTGCGTGAGCAGACGGGACACTCGCGGCTGCGAGATGCTCAGGGCGGCGGCGATCTCCCGCTGCTTCATCCCCTGCTCGTGGTAGAGCCGGGCCACCTTGGCGAGCAGCCGCAGGTGCTCGGTGTCCTCAGCCCAGGCCGGCCGCCGTTCACGGCCCACGGGCGCCGTCACGGCCGAGCCCCGGGGGCGATGCCCGGATGGGCCGGGGTCGCCCGCACGCATAGGCTGGACGCGAACGAGGTGGGCACGGCTGAATCCTGTCACGACGATCGCCTCCGCTCCGACGAAAGGCGGCACCGCCATGCCGATGACCGAGACCGACATCGACGAGCGGCTCGACTTCGCCGAGTCCCTCATCCGCCGGGCCGGCGAGCTGGCGTTGTCGTACTACCGGGACCTGGGCTCGCTCGACGTCCGCCAGAAGGGTCCGCAGGACCTGGTCAGCGAGGCCGACGTCACGACCGAGGCGCTCATCCGCACCGCCATCGCGGCCCACTTCCCGGACGACCACTTCGTCGGGGAGGAGTCCGGCGGGACGGGCGTGGGTGACATCGCCCCCACGTGGGTCGTCGATCCCATCGACGGGACCCAGCCCTTCCTGCTCGAGCTGCCTACCTGGTGCGTCTCCATAGCCTTCGTGGCCGACGGCCGCACGCGGCTGGGCCTGGTCTACAACCCCGTGACCGACGAGCTGTTCGCAGCCAGGGACGGTCGTGGCGCAACCCTCAACGGGCGCGCCATCGCGGTCCGCCCGGCGGTCCGCCTGGCCGACGGCCTCACCACGGTCGGCTGCTCGTCGCGCGCCGATCCCCTCTCCGTCGCGGGGGCAATCCTGCGGCTGCTGACCGCCGGTGGCATCTACCACCGCACGGGATCGGGGGCCATCAGCTTGTGCTACGTCGCGTGCGGCCGCACGATCGGCTACGTGGAGGCACGAATCCACTCCTGGGACTGCCTCGCCGCCATCCTCGTCGTCACGGAGGCGGGTGGCCGGGCGACCGACTTCCTGGGCGGACACGGCGTCGCCGGCGCGGGCCGGCTGATCGCCGGGTCGCCCGGGGTGTTCGAGGCCCTCGAGGAGGTCCTGCCGGCCTGAAGGGCATCTGCCGCCTGGCTCAGGGGCGGGCGGCGTTCTCGGCGCTGGCGCGCAGCTGCTCCACCATCATCGCGGGGTCCGCCGCCCGGTAGACCGCCGAGCCCGCGACGAAGACATCCGCCCCGGCCGCCGCGCACCTCTCGATCGTCTCGGCATCGATGCCGCCGTCGACCTGCACCCAGATGTCGACGTCGGCGGAGTCCGCCAGGCGCCGGGCCTGCTGAACCTTGGGCATCATGTCGGCCATGAAGGCCTGGCCCCCGAAGCCCGGCTCGACCGTCATCACCAGGATCATGTCGATGCCGCGGATCAGGCCCTCGATGGATGACAGCGGCGTGCCGGGCTTGACCGCCACGCCGGCCCTGGCACCTGCCGCTCGGATGTCCCTGGCCACCTGCCGCGGCTTGCCAGCCGCCTCGACATGGAAGGTCACGCTGCCCGCCCCCGCCTCCGCGAACCCGGGGGCCCAGCGATCCGGGTCCTCGATCATGAGATGGCAGTCGGCCGGCACGTCGATCTGGCTCAGCAGGCTCGCCACGACAGGCAGGCCGAAGGTGAGGTTCGGGACGAAGTGGTTGTCCATGACGTCGAGGTGGATCCAGTCGGCGGACTGCTGCACGCGACGGACCTCGGCCGCCAGGTTCGACAGGTCGGCGTTCAGGACGCTCGGAGAGATCTGCATGCCCACGGTTCGAACCCTATTGCGCCGCTGCTGCGCCTGCCGGCGACTTGCGCAGCAGGGCGAGGAACATCGCGTCGGTGCCGTGCCGGTGGGGCCACATCTGGATGGCGAGACCGTCGCCGGCGTCGACCATCTCGGGCAGCAGCGCGTGGGCGTCCTCCTGGGCCACGTCGGTGCGTCCGCGCAGCACGTCCGAGAGGACGAACTCGGTCTCGGACAGGTGCGGCGAGCAGGTGACATAGGCGATGACCCCGCCAGGGCGCGTCGCCTCGATGGCGGCGCGCAGCAGATCGCGCTGGATCGCGCCGAGAGCCGCGAGGTCGGCCGGCGTGCGGCGCCAACGCGACTCGGGGCGCCGACGAAGGGCGCCGAGCCCGGTGCAGGGGGCATCCACCAGAACCCGGTCGAACTGCTGGTCCCCCCATGGTGCCCGCCGGGCGTCGCCTGTCAGCACGATCGAGCCTGCCTCCGGTGCCAGGGATCCGGCGACGAGGTCGGCCCGGTGCGGGTGCTGTTCGACGGCCACCAGCCGCGCACCACGCTCACGCGCCAGCCCTTCGAGCACCGCCGCCTTCCCGCCCGGTCCGGCGCAGGCGTCCAGCCACGATTGGTCCGCTCCCTCGAGCGGAGCCCGCGTCAGGGCCAGTGCGACGAGCTGGCTGCCCTCGTCCTGCACGCCCGCACGGCCATCCCGGACGCAGGCCAGCGACTCGGGGGTGCCGTCGACCACGACCGCGGCCAGCGGCGACCAGCGACCGGGCTCGACTCCGGGCAGCTCGAGCAGCTCGGCCGGCTCGATCCGGCCGGGCCGGGCGACGAGCACGGGGCGGGCCGGCACGTTGTTCGCTGCCAGCAGGTCGGCGAGCTCGTCGCGCCGAGTGCCGAGCGAGTCACGCATGGCCCGGACGATCCAGGACGGATGCGACCAGCGCGTGGCGAGCCACTCGGCATCGTCGGGAGCTCGATCGCCGCGGATCACGTCCGCCCAGCCCGACTCGTCGTGCTTTGCCACCTTGCGCAGCACGGCGTTGACGAACCCGGCGCGGGCATCAGCGCCCGAGCGCGGGCCGAGCGAACGGGCGAGGTCGCAGGACGAGTCGACCGCCGCGTGGTCCGGGACCCGCATGGCGAGCAGCTGATGGGTGCCCATCCGCAGCACGTCCTTCAGGGCGGGCTCGACCTTCTGCCACGGCCGGGTGACGCAGGTCGCGAGGATCGCGTCGTACCAGCCGCTCCCCCGCAGCGTGCCATAGCCGAGCTCGGTCGCGAAGGCCGCATCGCGTCCGCCCAGGCCGTGGCCGTGCAGGATCTGCGGCATCACGAGGTTGGCGTACGCGTCGTCCTCGCGGACCGTGCGCAGGAGCTCCAGGGCAGCGGCTCGGGGCTTGTCGTCGGTCATGCGAAGGCGTCCTCACTCGTCAGTCGTGCGCCCCGCGACCAGTCGCCAGCGGGCATCGGCCTCTTGCCCGCGGGCTGGACCAGGCCCAGCCGCACGGGCGTGCTGGCCGTGCCGACAAGCACGTCATGGCGCGTCACGAGCAGCTCACCCGGCGCCATCGATGCGGCCCCCACTGCGATCGCGACGGGGTGGATGCGCACCCTCTCGCCGCGGCAGGTCGTCCACGCACCCGGCGCAGGGGTGCAGGCACGAACCTGCCGGTCGACCCCGACGGCCGGCCAGTCCCACCGCACCCGGGCGTCGTCGACAGTCAGCTTCGGGGCGACGCTGGGCTCCCCGCGCTGCGCAACCGCGACCGCGGCGCCGTCCTCGATGGCGTCGAGGGTGGCGACCAGCAGTCCGGAGCCGATGACCGCCAGTCGGTCGAGCAGGTCGCCGGACGTGTCCGTCGGGCCCACCGACTCGGTGACCGTGCCGTAGACGGGGCCGGTGTCCATGCCAGCGTCCAGGGCGAACGTGGTGGCCCCGGTGACGTCGTCGCCGTGCCACAGGGCGTGCTGCACGGGGGCGGCTCCGCGCCATGCCGGCAGCAGCGAGAAGTGGAGGTTGACCCAGCCGTGCCGGGGCACGTCGAGCAGGCTCTCCGGGATCAGGCCGCCGTAGGCGACGATCGGTGCGCAGTCCGGCGCCAGCCGGGCCAGCTGGCCGGCCAGGGCCGGATCGCGGGTCGACGCCGGCTGGAGGACTTCCAGCCCGGCCGCGCGCGCCAACTCGGCAACGGGCGATGCGGTCTCGTGCCGGCCACGTCCGGCCTGGGCGTCGGGGCGGGTGAGCACGGCCACGACCTCGTGGCGGGACTCCAGGAGCGCCCTCAGGCTGACTGCCGCCACCTGCGGGGTGCCCGCGAACACGCACCTCACCTCATCAACCGCCTAGAGCCAGCGCGAGGAGATGGAGTGCGGGCTGGCGTGGACGGTTGGTGTCGCCTCGCCGAACCATTCCGACTCCCGGATGAGGCGCATGGCCTCCTTGCGCATCTCCGGGTCGAGCCGGTCGATGAACAGGATGCCGTCGAGGTGATCGGTCTCGTGCTGCACGGCGCGGGCCAGCAGGGCGCTGCCCTCGATCACGACCGGCTCGCCGTGCATGTTCATGCCCTTGGCGACGACACGCATGGCCCGGGGGGTGTCGAAGGCGAGGTCGGGCAGTGATAGGCAGCCCTCCTCGCCGAGCTGGAGCTCCTCGGACAGGTCGAGGTCGGGGTTGATGAGGTGGCCGATCTCGTCGTCGACCCAGTAGGTGAACACGCGCAGGGACACCCCGATCTGCGGAGCAGCCAACCCGGCACCGGGAGCGTCGACCATCGTGTCCGTCAGGTCCTTGACCAGCCTGCGCAGCTCCTTGTCGAAGGTCTCGACGGGCGCGGCAGGGGTGCGAAGGACCGGATCACCGAACAGACGCACGGGTTGGACGGCCATGGGCGCAGTCTATCCGCCGGGCCCACAGCCCCCATGCCCCCTCGACCTTGAGGTTGGCGGGGAAATTCGGCGCTGATTCGCCCGCCAACCTCAAGGTCGAGGGGGTGGGTCAGATGTCCGCCGGGTCGAGGCGGACGTGGACGGGGCCGGAGCGGGCACGGGCCGGCCGCGCCGCCCGCACCGAGGTTAGCGCCCGGAGCTCGCGGGCCAGGTCGACCACCGCGTCGCGCTCGACGACCACGAGGGCGCGGTGCCGGTCGGGGTCCCCCGGCTCGGGTGCGGGCACGGGACCGAGGAGGCGGTGCGAGGTGGTGAGGGCGGCGGCCACCTCGACCACGTCCTGCATGCCGCCGAGCAGGGCGACGAAGCGAGTCGCAGGCGGTAGTCCCGCGGCCGCGCGCTGCGCCAGCTCGCGGCGGGCGAACCACGACGGGTCCCAGCGCACCAGGGACTGGACCTCCGGGAGCGCGTTGTCGGCCGTGACGAGGACCCGTGCCCCGGGCGCCGCCAGCCTGGCCGCCGAGAACCAGCGGCGCACGGCGTCCTCGCCCGCGCCGAGGTAGGGCCGCTGAACCTGGGCACGCGCATCCAGGATGAGGACAGCCTCGTACCCGGGATCGCACGCGGGCTCTGCCCCCGGGGTCGCGACGACCAGTGACGGCTCGTGCGCCACTTCGTCGATCATGCGACCGCCATGGCTCGAGCGCACCGTGACTCCGGGGAAGGCACGGCCGATCTCCTCGGCGGTGCGCTCGGCCCCCACCGCGGTCGCCCGCAGGCGGTGGCCGCCGCAGGACGTGCAGGTCCACGCGCCGGACATGGCCCCGCACCAGGCACAGAACGGGATGCCCCGTTGGGACGCCAGTTCGAGCGGACCGCCGCAGGCGCAGCGCGCCGGCTCGCGACACGTCTGGCAGGCCAGGAACGGCAGGTACCCCCGGCGGGCCACCTGCACGAGGACCGGTCCGACCCTGACGGCGGCCCGGGCGATCTCCCACGCCTGGTGCGGGATGCGCGCCGCAGCAGCCGCAGCGTCGCGGGCCGCGTCGTCGGCGGACATGGCCCGCACCATGGGGCCGCGGGCGGCGATCGTGGCCCTCGACGGCACCACGGACCTCGCCCAGCCGGAGTCGCACCACTGCTGCGTGACGACGGAGCGCGACGGCGAGCCGACCACGAGGTCGCACCCGGACAGGTGGGATCGCAGGGCGGCGACCTCGCGGGCGTGCCAGTAGGGCGCCTGCGGATCGGCGAGCGCATCGTCGCCGTCGTCCCAGACCACCAGCAGCCGCAGGTCACGCATCGGCGCGAAGACCGCCGCTCGGGTTCCGACGACGAGGCGAGAACCTCCGCGCAGCACCCTCGCGAACTCGCGGTAGCGCCGCTCGGGCCCCTGGTCCGCGGTGAGCACCGATACGACGCCGGCCGTCCGCGCGTCGGGCACGGCCGCAAGCATGCGACCGACATCCGACGCATCGGGCACGACCACGATCACGTCGCCGCGCTCCTGAGCGAGGACAGCGTGGGCGAGCGCCGCGATGTCTGCCGCCCACGACGTGGCGGGCGCCGCCGACCAGACCGCGCGGGTTGCCGCTGCCGGGCCCGCCAGCCGCCGGTACAGCGCCTCGCCGTACGAGTAGCGACTCCAGCGGGACAGCGCACCCGGGTCTGCCGGCCTCCGCCAGGTCGCGGGCACGACCACCGTGCTCTCCGCCCGTGCGTGCCGGGGCGGGACGGCGGCCCGGACGACATCGCTGAACGTGCCTGCCTGACGCTCGGCGACCTCCCGGACGAGCCTGAGTGTGTCGGCGGTCAGGACCGGCTCGCTGCCCAGCACGCGCTCGATCGGACGCAGCGTGCCCGCATGGTCGGTCAGCGCCTGCCGGCCGACCACGAAGCCGTCCGTCAGCCGACCCGCGAAGCGCACCCGCACCCGCACGCCCGGCACGGCCCGGTCATCGAGCTCAGCCGGGACCTCGTAGTCGAAGACGTGATCGAGCTGCGGAAGCGCGGAGTCGATCATCACCTGAGCGACCGGCAGCACGCCAGCAGCCGGGCCGACCGCCCGCGCGCGCACTCGCCTGACCCTCGCCGGCGCAGCCGGAACCAGGGCCAGCTGATCGGGCGGGCCCGGCTCGGGGCGCTGCGCCCCCGGGACGGCGGTCAGGCGCCCGCCGCGGCCTTGAGCTCGTCGGCGCGGTCGGTGGCCTCCCAGGTGAAGGTGGGGCCCACGGCCGTGCGCGCATCGGGGTTCTCGGCATCGAGCAGCCAGTTGCTGCCCTGCGGCCGGCCGAAGTGACCGTACGCGCTGGTGACCCGGTAGATCGGACGCAGCAGGTCGAGGTCCCGGATGATGGCTGCGGGTCGCAGGTCGAAGACGCCCAGCACGGCAGCCTGGATCTGCTCGTCCGGGATCACGCCGGTGCCGAACGTCTCGACGAAGACGCCGACGGGGTGAGCCTTGCCGATGGCGTAGGCCACCTGCACCTCGCAGCGCGTGGCCAGGCCGGCCGCGACCACGTTCTTGGCGACCCAGCGCGTGGCGTACGCAGCCGAGCGGTCGACCTTCGACGGGTCCTTGCCGGAGAAGGCGCCGCCACCGTGGCGGGCCATGCCGCCGTAGGTGTCGACGATGATCTTGCGACCGGTCAGGCCGGCATCGCCCATGGGGCCGCCGACCTCGAAGCGGCCGGTCGGGTTGACCAGGAGGCGGTAGTCACGCGAGTCGAGGTCGATGAGGTCGAGGACCGGGTCCACCACGTGCCGGCGGATGTCGGGAGTCAGCATCATGTCGAGGCTGATGTCCTTGCTGTGCTGGGAGGACACGACGACCGTGTCGATCCGCACGGGGTGGTCGTTCTCGTCATATGCGATGGTCACCTGGGTCTTGCCGTCGGGACGCAGGTACGGCACCGTGCCGTCCTTGCGGACCTCGGTCAGCCGCTCCGCGAGCCGGTGGGCGAGCGAGATGGGCAGCGGCATGAGCTCGGAGGTGTCGTCGCACGCGTAGCCGAACATCAGGCCCTGGTCGCCTGCGCCCTGACGGTCGAGCGGATCGGAACTGCCCTCGGCGCGCTCCTCGAAGGCGTCGTCGACGCCCTGCGCGATGTCGGGAGACTGCTTGCCGATCGAGACCGAGATGCCGCATGAGGCACCGTCGAAGCCCTTGGTCGAGGAGTCGTAGCCGATGCCGAGAACGGTCTCGCGAACGAGGTTCATCACGTCGGCGTAGCCGCTGGTCGTCACCTCGCCCGCGACGTGCACCTGCCCGGTCGTGAGCATGGTCTCGACAGCGACCCGGCTGCGCGGGTCCTGGCGGAGGAGGTCATCGAGGATCGCGTCGCTGATCTGGTCGGCCATCTTGTCCGGATGGCCCTCGGTGACGGACTCTGATGTGAACAGGCGATGTGCCACGTACGTTGTCCTTTTCTCGCTGGTGTACCGCTGCCCGGCTTGGGCTCGCGCTTGCCTCGGGTCGAGGCCTGGTCCTCACCCGGAGCACCCCACCGCGGCGGAGGGTTGCCGACCAGCGAGCCGGGGCTTGTTGCTGGCACTCATGACCGGCGCCAAGAATACATGACCGTCCCCGCCCGACCCGTCAGGCGACCCCGGCCGTGGCGGTCGCCCAGCCCTGCCCCGCGGGGACGCCGGACTGACCACGCCGGCGACCCGAACGCTAGCGGCGGACCCGGACCACCGCATCCCATACGGCGTCGGCGATGTCCGCCTTGTCGGCGCGGGGCACATCGACCTGGGATCCGTCCAGCCCGAGGATGCTCACCTCGTTGTCGGGGCGGCCGAAGGCGCGGCCCCCGCTCACGTCGTTGACGACCAGCAGGTCGCACCCCTTGCGGAGCAGCTTCTCGCGGCCCAGGGCCAGCACGTCGCGATCCGCCTCGCCCGTCTCCGCGGCGAATCCGACGATGACCGGCACCTGCCCCGTCCCGCGGGCGGTGACGAGCTCATGCAGGATGTCGGCGTTCTCCGCGAGCGGGAGGACGATCGGCCCGTCGATCTGGGACCTCTTGATCTTGTTCAGCCCGACGGTGTCCGGCCGGAAGTCGGCCACGGCCGCCGCCATGACGATCACATCGGCCGACCCGCTCTCGGCCGACATGGCCGCCCCCATCTCCTCGGCCGTGGCGACCTGGACGATGCGGGCGCCGGCAGGCGGGACCACCTCGACATGGGCGGCGACGAGGGTCACGGTCGCGCCCCTCGTGATGGCCGTGCGCGCGAGCTCGACTCCCTGCCGGCCGCTGCTGCGATTGCCGAGGAACCGGACCGGATCCCAGGGCTCGCGGGTCCCTCCTGCGCTGATGAGGATGCGCACGCCGGCCAGGTCCTGCCGAGGATGCTGCCCGCCATGGCGCAGGACGTCGCGCACCGCGGAGACGATCGCGGCCGGCTCGGGCAGGCGACCCGCCCCGGAGTCGGCACCGGTCAGCCGGCCGACGGCCGGATCCAGGACGATCACGCCGCGATCGCGCAGCGTCGAGACGTTGCGCCGGGTTGCAGGGTGCTCCCACATCTCGGTGTGCATCGCGGGCGCGAGGATCACGGGGCATCGGGCCGTGAGGAGGACGTTGGTGAGCAGGTCGTCGGCCAGCCCGTGCGTGGCGCGAGCCATGAGGTCGGCGGTCGCCGGCGCCACGACGATGCAGTCGGCCTGCTGGCCCAGTCGCACATGCTGCACCAGGTGGGCGTCCTGCCACACGCTCGTGGCGACCGGCTTGCCCGACAGGGCCGACCAGGTGGCCGCGCCGACGAAGTTGAGGGCCGCGGCAGTGGGCACGACAGTGACGTCGCATCCGGACTCAGTCAGCCCGCGCAGCACCTCGCAGGCCTTGTAGGCCGCGATCCCGCCGGCCACGCCCAGCACGACGCGAGGAGTGAGCGCAGCGAGCCCCGGAGCAGCGGGCTGCCCATCGCGCGCGACGCGAGGGGCTGGCATCACCGGTCCTTGGGTCAGGCGTTCTCGTCGAGCGACTCGGCTTCGACGACGGCCTCCTCGCCCTCCTCGGCGATGGGCTCCGAGGTGAGCAGGCCCGCGTCGATCTCGCGCAGCGCGATGGACAGCGGCTTCTCCTGAACGTGCGTCTCGACGAGCGGGCCGACGTACTCGAGCAGGCCCTCACCGAGCTGGGAGTAGTACGCATTGATCTGGCGGGCGCGCTTGGACGCGTAGATCACCAGCGAGTACTTGGAGTCGGTCTTCTCCAGCAAGGCATCGATGGAGGGGTGCGTGATGCCCTCAGGGCGGGTGACACTGCTCACGTCAGGGCCTCATTCATTGGGGATGGGGACTCGTCCACGGGGGACACTGGTCGGGTCGGCTACCCATGCTACCAACTCGCGGGCACACTCCCCGACATCGGCGTTGACGAGCACGGTGTCGAACTCGTCGGCACTGGCCAGTTCGTCACGTGCGGCCTGCAGCCGGTGCGCCACGGCTTCGGCCGATTCGGTGCCCCGACCGACGAGGCGGTCGGTCAGCGTCTGCCAGGTTGGGGGGGCGAGAAAGACCAGCCGGGCGCCCGTCACGGCCAGCCGGACCTGTCGGGCCCCCTGCACCTCGATCTCGAGCAGGACGGGGTGCCCGGCGGCCCGGGTGCGCTCGACCGGCTCGCGGGGCGTCCCGTAGCGGTTCCCCGCGAACTGCGCCCACTCGAGCAGGCCATCGGTCGCCACGAGCTCGTCGAACCGCTCACCGGACACGAAGAAGTACTCACGACCGTCGGCCTCGCCGGCGCGCGGTGCCCGGGTGGTGGCGCTCACGGACAGCCAGATCGAGGGTTCGAGCTCCAGGGCCTTGGCCACCACGGTGCTCTTGCCCACTCCGGAAGGGCCTGAGACCACCACGAGAGGCGCGACGGTCATCGGCCCGCCAGCTCGTCGATCAGCGCCGCCCGCTGGCGGCTGCCGAGTCCCTGGACGCGACGGGACGGCGAGATCCGCAGCCGGGTCATGATCCGTTCGGTGCGTGCCTCGCCCAGGCCCGGCAGGCACTCGAGCAGCCAGGTCACCTTCAGGGTCGACCACAGCGGGTTCTCCTCGGCGCCGCGCAGGACGTCGACCCCGGCGAGCTCCCGCGACCGGAGGGCCTCGCGCAGCCGGGCCCGCTCCTGCCGCGCGGCCATCGCGGTCTCCAGGGCGCGGGCACGCTGCTCCGCCGTCCTGGCCGGGATCGTCATGCGAGCTGCCGCACGATGGCAAGGGCCGCCTCGCGAGGATCGTCGGCTCCGGTGATCGGCCGGCCGATGACGAGCAGGTCGGCACCGTCGGCAATGGCCTGGGCGGGGGTCGCCACGCGTTTCTGGTCGTAGAGCGCGGCACCCGCAGGACGCACGCCCGGGGTGATGAGGGTGATGTCCAGTCCCACGGCCGCCCTGATCGCGGCGACCTCCCGGGGCGAGCAGACGACGGCTCGGGCGCCGGCGGACACGGCGAGCACGGCCAGGCGCACGGCCGCCGCCTCGGCCGGCCCGGACAGGCCGATTGCCGCCAGCGCGTCCTCGTCGAGCGACGTCAGCACGGTGACGGCGGTGATCCGGGTGTCGGGCAGGGCCTCGACGGCGGCAGCCACCATCTGCGCTCCCCCCGAGGCGTGGACGGTGAGATACGTCGGGCGCAGGGCGGCCACGGCCAGTGCCGCGCCCCGGACCGTCGCGGGGATGTCGTGCAGCTTGAGGTCGAGGAAGACATCGATGTCCTCATGGCCGGCAGCGGCGGCCGCGTCGCGGGCCACGTGGACGGCGGCCGCACCGTCGCGGCAGAACACCTCGAGGCCGACCTTGACCGTGGACACCAGTCCGGCCACCTGCGCCGTCCAGTCGCCCAGCACGGCGAGGCTCGGCGCATCCATCGCGACCGCGATCGGCGCCGGTCTACTCGGTGATGAAGTCAAGGTCGTCCTCCTCCTCGATCGCGGGATCGGCTGCCCGATGGGCGTACGAGACAGCCTCCGAGAGGCTTGCGAACCCCCGCTCGGCCAGCGCGCGCTCGAGCTCCTCGTGGATCCGCAGGGGCGCCGACGGATCGTGGAACACCACCGTGCCGACCGACACGGCACTCGCGCCCGCCAGGATGAACTCGAGCGCGTCGAGGCCGGTGCGGATGCCGCCCATGCCGATGATCGGCAGGTCGGGGAAGGCCTGCCGCACCTGCCACACGCAGCGCACCGCCACCGGTCGGATGGCGGGGCCGGACAGCCCGCCGGTGACACCCGCCAGGTGCGGGCGCATCGTGTCGGGATTGATGACCATGCCGAGCAGCGTGTTGATCAGGGATACGCCCGTGGCGCCCGCGCGCACCACCGCGGCCGCGATCGACACGATGTCGGTGACGTCCGGCGACAGCTTCGCGAAGATCGGCATGCGCGGCTCGCTGTGCCGCTTCACCGCCTGGATCACGTTGGCCGCCATCTGGGGATCGCAGGCGAACACCAGACCGCGGTTCTCGACGTTGGGGCACGAGATGTTGACCTCGATGCCCACGACGCCGCGCGCGATGCGCAGGCGCGTGGCGAGCTTGGCGTACTCGTCGACGCTGCCTCCGGCGATGGACACGATCGTGCGCGCTCCTCGGTCGTTGAGCCACGCGAGGTCCTGCTCGATGAACCGGTCGATACCCGGGCCCTGGAGGCCGATGGAGTTGAGCATCCCGCTCGGTGTCTCCGCCATGCGCGGGGTCGCGCGTCCCGATCGCGGCTGGAGCATGACGCTCTTGGTGACGATCGCTCCTATGCGGGTGATGTCGAAGAACTGGTCGAGCTCGCGTCCGGCGGCCGCGCATCCTGACGCGGTCATGACGGGACTCGGCAGCTCGATGCCGGCCACGTCCGTGCTCATGTCGATGTGCGCGACGGGTGCGCGGCCGGGCAGCGGCCCTTGGGAGATCAGTGCCCTGGTCATCGCTTCGACTCCTCGACTGGTGCGCCCAGGGTGTCAGGTGGGATGGTCCCGACGTCGCTCCAGCGCACGCGGTCGCCGCGGAACACGGGTCCCTCGACGCAGGACCTCAGCATGCGCGTCACGCCGTCCTCCCCGACGACCGGCAGGACGCATGTCATGCACACGCCGATCCCGCAGGCCATCGCCTCCTCGACCGCGCACTGGCTGTAGGCGCGATGGGCGGTGGCGATCTGCGCGACCGACGACAGCATCGCCATGGGCCCGCACGCGTAGACGACCGCCGCGTCGACGCGCTCCATCAGAGCCGGCAGCACGTCGGTGACGCGTCCACGCTCGCCGAGCGAGCCGTCATCGGTCGTGATGGTCAGCGTCGACGCCAGCCTCTTCAGCTCCAGCACTCCGAAGAGCTTCTCCTCGGTGGCCGCGCCGACCACGACGTCGACCCGGCACCCGCGCTCGCGCAGCTGCTCGGCGAGCATGAACAGCGGAGCGGAGCCATAGCCACCGCCCACCAGGACGCAGGGCACGCGCTCCTTCGGCAGGATGAAGGGACGCCCCAGTGGGCCCACGATGTCGACGACGTCATGGCGCCGGCGCTCCGAGAGCCACTTGGTGCCCTTGCCGTGCACGCCGATCACGACGTCGAGGGTGCCGCCGTAGACCCCGCGCGACTGCACCTGGTGGATGGCGAATGCACGCCGCAGCAGCATGCTCGACTCCTCGCCGCCTATGCCCAGCGTGACGAAGTGCCCCGGGCGGGAGACGTCGGCAATGCCCGGCGCCGTCAGCGAGAGCACCTGGTACGCACCGGCGCGATGCACGTCGAGCACCTCGCCCTTGACCTGGACCGCCATGGCTATTGCCTCCCCGCCTCGTCGGTCGCCTGCGCCGCACGCAGCCTGGCGAGGTCCACGCCGTGCTCCTGCAGGGAGCGGACCGTCGGCTCGTCGTGCTGCAGCGAGTCGATGCCCTGCACCGCCGCCGCGAGTCCCTGGACCGTGGTGATGCACGGCACCCCCTTGACGACGGCCGCCGTGCGGATCTCGTAGCCGTCGACGCGGGGGCCGACGCCGTACGGGGTGTTGACGATCAGCTGGATGTCGCCGGCCATGATCGCATCGACGGTCGTGGGCTCGCCGAGCGGGCCGCGACCCTCGTGCTGCTTGCGCAATTCCTCGACCACGACCCCGTTGCGCCGCAGCACCGCCGCGGTGCCGGATGTCGCGACGATGCGGAAACCGAGGTCGGCGAGCCGCTTGATCGGGAAGATCGCCGCCCTCTTGTCGCGGTTGGCCAGCGAGACGAACGCCGTGCCGGAGGTCGGCAGTCCGCCCGCGTAGGCCGCCTCCTGGGACTTGGCGAAGGCGATGCCGAAGGAGTCGTCGATCCCCATGACCTCGCCCGTCGAGCGCATCTCCGGGCCGAGGACGGTGTCGACGCCGTGGAACCGGCCGAAGGGCAGGACCGCCTCCTTCACGGAGATCGCCGCGCCCACCGGCAGGGTCCCGCCGTCGCCGGACGCGGGGAGGATCCCCTGCTCACGCAGGTCACGGATCTTCTGCCCCACCATCACGCGCGCGGCCGCCTTCGCGATCGGCACGGCCGTCGCCTTGGAGACGAAGGGCACGGTGCGGGACGCACGCGGGTTGGCCTCGAGGACGTACAGGATGTCGCCCGCCATCGCGTACTGCACGTTCATCAGGCCGCGCACGCCCACTCCCCTGGCGATGGCCAGCGTCGACTCGCGGATGCGGTCGATGTCCTCGACGCCGAGGGTGATCGGCGGCAGGGCGCACGCGGAGTCGCCCGAGTGGATGCCGGCCTCCTCGATGTGCTCCATGACTGCCGCGCGAGGTACAGCGTCCTCGCCGTCGAAGATCGCGTCGACGTCGATCTCGACGGCGTCGTCGAGGAAGCGGTCGACGCAGCACCGGGTGCTCGGAGTTGATCTCGGTCGACCGCGCGAGGTAGTCGGCCAGCATCGCGTCGTCGTAGACGATCTCCATGCCGCGCCCGCCGAGCACGTAGCTGGGCCGCACGAGGACGGGGTAGCCCACGCTCGGCGGCGATTGCCTGGGCCTCGTCGAAGGACTGGGCCGTGCCGTGCTTTGGCGCGGGCAGGCCGGCCTCGGCCAGCACGCGACCGAACGCGCCGCGCTCCTCGGCCAGATGGATCGACTCCGGGCTGGTGCCGATGATCGGCACCCCCTCATCCTTGAGTCGTTGGGCCAGCCCGAGCGGTGTCTGGCCACCCAACTGGACGATGACGCCGACCAGGTGCCCGGCCTGCTGCTCGGCGTGCACGACCTCCAGGACGTCCTCGAGGCTGAGCGGCTCGAAGTAGAGGCGGTCGGAGGTGTCGTAGTCGGTCGAGACGGTCTCGGGATTGCAGTTGACCATGATCGTCTCGTAACCGGCCTCGCTGAGGGTCAGCGCGGCGTGCACGCAGGAGTAGTCGAACTCGATTCCCTGCCCGATGCGGTTGGGGCCCGACCCCAGGATGATGACCTTGTCGCGCGTGCTGGGCACGACCTCGGTCTCCTCGTCGTAGGTCGAGTAGTGGTACGGGGTCAGCGCGGCGAACTCCGCGGCGCAGGTGTCGACGGTCTTGTACACCGGCCGGATCCCCAGGTCGTGGCGGATGGCGCGCACCTCGGCCTCGGTCAGTCCGCGCAGCGTGGCGATCTGCCGGTCCGAGAAGCCGAATCTCTTGGCCTGCATCATCATCCGGTGGTCGAGGCTGCCGGCCTCGCGAATCTCGTCGGCGCGCTCGTTGATCTGGCAGATCTGGTCGAGGAACCACGGATCGATGTTCGTCGCGTCATGCACGGCGTCGATGCCTGCCCCTGCCCACAGCACGAGCTGCACCTCCGACAGGCGGCCGTCGCGGGGCACGGGGATCATCGCCATCAGTGCGTCCACGTCGACGTCGTCGCGGCTTGCGGGCCAGCTGAACACCGCCTCCGGCTTCTCCAGGGAGCGCAGCGCCTTCTGCAGGGCCTCGGGGAAGTTGCGGCCGATGGCCATGGCCTCGCCCACGCTCTTCATCGTCGTGGTGAGGACGGGATCTGCCTGCGGGAACTTCTCGAAGGCGAACCTCGGGACCTTGACCACGATGTAGTCGAGCGTGGGCTCGAAGGAGGCGGGGGTCACGCGGGTGATGTCGTTGCGGATCTCGTCGAGTGTGTAGCCGATCGCGAGCCGCGCCGCGATCTTGGCGATCGGGAAGCCCGTGGCCTTCGAGGCCAGGGCGGACGAGCGCGAGACGCGCGGGTTCATCTCGATGACGATGACCCGGCCGTCGTCGGGGTTGACGGCGAACTGGATGTTGCAGCCGCCCGTGTCGACGCCGACCGCCCGGATGATGTCGATGCCCAGATCGCGCAGGTGCTGGTACTCGCGGTCGGTCAGGGTGAGGGCCGGCGCGACGGTGATGGAATCCCCCGTGTGCACGCCCATGGGGTCGACGTTCTCGATCGAGCACACCACGACCACGTTGTCGTGGTGGTCGCGCATGAGCTCGAGCTCGTACTCCTTCCAGCCGATGATCGACTCCTCGAGCAGCACCTCGGTCGTGGGGCTGGCCTGCAGTCCGGACCCGCCGATGCGCAGCAGGTCGGCCGCGTCGTACGCGATGCCGGAGCCGGAGCCGCCCATCGTGAAGGATGGACGCACGACCACCGGGTAGCCGAGATCGTCCGCGGCCTCGAGGCACTCGTCGAGCGAGTGGCAGATGGCCGAGCGCGCGCTCTCGGCGCCGATGTCGGCAACGATCTGCCGGAACATCTCGCGGTTCTCGCCGCGCTCGATCGCGTCGACGTCGGCCCCGATCAGCTCGACCCCGTACCGCTCCAGCGCACCGCTCTTGTGGAGGGCGATGGCCGTGTTCAGGGCCGTCTGCCCGCCCAGGGTGGGCAGCAGCGCGTCGGGGCGCTCCTTGGCGATGATCCGCTCGACGAAGTCGGGGGTGATCGGCTCGATGTAGGTGGCATCGGAGAACTCGGGGTCGGTCATGATCGTCGCCGGGTTCGAGTTGACCAGCACGACCCGCAGCCCCTCGGCCCGCAGCACGCGGCACGCCTGGGTGCCTGAGTAGTCGAACTCGCAGGCCTGTCCGATGACGATCGGGCCGGACCCGATGACCATGACCGATGTGATGTCCTCGCGGCGTGGCATCAGCCGGCCTGCCCGTCTCTCGTGGTGCGCATCATGTCCGCGAAGTCGTCGAACAGGTAGGCGGCATCATGCGGGCCCGCCGCCGCCTCCGGGTGGTACTGCACGCCGAAGGCGGGCACGTCGAGGCAGCGAAGGCCCTCGACGACATCGTCGTTGAGGCAGACGTGGCTGACGGTCGCCCGGCCGAACGGGGTGTCGAACTCCCCCGTGCGCGGCGCGTCGACGGCGAAGCCGTGGTTGTGCGCCGTGACGGCCACCTTGTCGGTGGCCAGGTCCTTGACCGGCTGGTTGATGCCGCGGTGGCCGTACCTCAGCTTGTAGGTGCCCAGGCCCAGGGCCCGTCCGAGCACCTGGTTGCCGAAGCAGATGCCGAAGACCGGCACGCCCGCGCGCATGAGGTCGCTCATGAGCCGGACGGCCCCGTCGGCGGTGGCGGGATCGCCGGGCCCGTTGGAGAAGAAGACGCCATCGGGTGCCAGGGCGAGGATCTCGGCGGTCGACGTACCCGCCGGCACGACGTGCACCTCCATCCCCCGGGCGGCCATCTGGTGCGGCGTCATCGACTTGATGCCGAGATCGACCGCGGCGACGACGAACTCGCGGTCCCCGTCCGCCGGAACGACGTAGGGATGCACCACGGAGACGTCTGCGGTCAGGTCGGCACCCGCCATGCCCGGGCTCGCCTGCACGAGGGCGAGCAGGTCCGCAGGGGTCTGGTCCGCGTCGCTCCCGCTGAAGATGCCCGCGCGCATGGCGCCGCGCTCGCGCAGGTGCCGGGTCAGTGCCCTGGTGTCGATGCCGCTGATCCCCACGATCCCCTGCTCGCGCAACTGGTCCTCCAGGCCCCGGGTGGCGCGCCAGCTGGACGCGATCCGCGAGGGATCCCGAACGACATACCCCGACACCCAGATGCGGGAGGACTCCGCGTCCTCCTCGTTCACTCCCGTGTTGCCGATGTGCGGCGCTGTCATGATGACGACCTGGCGGTGGTACGACGGATCGGTCAGGGTCTCCTGGTACCCGCTCATGCCCGTCGAGAAGACCGCCTCGCCGAACGTCGTGCCCACGGCGCCGTATGCCTCACCATGCATCCGACGCCCGTCCTCGAGCACGAGTACGGCAGGGGTGTCGCGCAGTTCGGGATTCACGCTGCTCCGTTCATCACTGGACGCCTGCAGAGAACGTCGCCACGAGTCCATCCAACACAGTGCCATGCCGGGCCGTGTCGGCCGCCCGGAAGCCCGTGTCGAGCACCACGTCGCCGAGCCGCCACGTCACCACGATCACGCTGTCGCGCGCCCGGACGGTGCCGGCCACTCCCCTGTCGGTGCGCACGCCCGTGACGTCGTCAGCCGGGATGAACAGCCCCCGGGCGCCGACCCGGTCGAACCAGATCCCCGCGCGCGACCACGAGACCTCGCACTGGCTGCGCACGCCGAGATCGAACACCACGATGCGGTCGAGCCAGTCGCCGCTCGTCGCGGTGCCGACGAAGAGCCCGGGAACGGCGCCCGAGACGTCGGCCCCTGGAGTCGGAGCGTCGAGCGGCTCGTCGAGGTGCACCTGACGGCCGGCCCGGCTGCGCCACCCGCGCCGCATGCCCCACAGCGCCAGCGCGATCAGGGCGAGGACGAGGACGACGAGCGCGGCGCGGGTCATCGGGCCACCATCGCGTTGCGCACCGTGAATGCACCGTCCTTGAGCACGTGCTCGACCCTGCCCGGCAGGGTCATCCCCGCGTACGGGCTGTTGTGGCTCTTCGACGCCAGCGCCTGCGCGTCGACGACCCAGGTCGCCTCGGCGTCGACGAGCACGATGTTGGCCGGCGACCCCGCTGCGAGCGGCTGCCCGTGCCGCTGGGCCTGACCGATCCGGGCCGGGGCGACCGACATGCGGTCGGCAACGCCGTGCCAGTCCAGCCGACCGGTGCGGACCATCGTCTCGATGACGACACTCAGCGCGGTCTGCAACCCGAGCATCCCGAAGGACGCGGCACCCCACTCGCAGTCCTTGTCCTCGAGTGCGTGCGGGGCGTGATCGGTGGCGACGACGTCGATCGTGCCGTCGGCAAGACCCGCCCACAGCGCCTCGACGTCGCTGGCCGTGCGCAACGGCGGGTTCACCTTGTACACAGGGTCGTAGCTGCGCACGAGGTCCTCGGTGAGCAGCAGGTGGTGCGGAGTGGCCTCGGCGGTCACGTCAACGCCACGCGCCTTCGCCCACCTGATGATGTCGACCGACCCGGCCGTGGAGACGTGGCACACGTGAAGGCGTGAGCCGACGTGCTGAGCCAGCAGGACGTCGCGCGCGATGATCGACTCCTCGGCAACGGCTGGCCAGCCCGTCAGGCCCAGGACCCCGGACAGCGCCCCCTCGTTCATCTGCGCGTTCTCGGTGAGGCGTGGCTCCTGCGCGTGCTGCGCGATGACCCCGCCGAAGGCCTTGACGTACTCCAGGGCGCGGCGCATGAGCACGGCGTCGGACACGCAGTGCCCGTCGTCGCTGAACACCCGGACGCGCGCGGCCGAGGCTGCCATCGCGCCGAGCTCTGCGAGCTGCGCACCGCCCAGCCCGACCGTCACGGCACCGACCGGGAAGACGTCGACAAGCCCGGCCTGCTGCCCCAGCCGCCACACCTGCTCGACCACGCCGGCGGTGTCGGCCACCGGGAGGGTGTTGGCCATCGCGAAGACCGCGGTGTAGCCGCCGAGCGCGGCCGCTCGCGAGCCGGTCTCCACCGTCTCTGCGTCCTCGCGACCCGGCTCGCGCAGATGCGTGTGCAGGTCGACCAGGCCCGGCAGGGCCACCAGACCGGTCGCGTCCAGGACGTCGCCGCCCGATGCCTCGCCCGCAGCCGCGAGCTCCACGATCACGCCGCCGGCGATGACCAGGTCGACGGCCTCGTCGCCGTAGGGCCGCACTCCACGAAGGACGATCGTGCCTGTCATGCGCTGCGGCCTCCCGCCGTCGGTGATGCGCTCTCGCCGGAACCGCCGAGCAGCAGGTACAGCACCGCCATGCGGATGCTGACGCCGTTGGCGACCTGCTCGACCATCACGGCCCGCTCGCTGTCGGCGACCTCCGCGCTGATCTCCATGCCGCGGTTCATGGGACCGGGATGCATCACGATGGCGTGCTCGGGCAGCCTGGTCATGCGCGCCCTGTCGAGACCGTAGGCGCGGCTGTACTCGCGGGCCGAGGGGAAGTAGGCAGCGTGCATGCGCTCGGCCTGCACTCGCAGCATCATGATCGCGTCGCTCCCCGGCAGCGTCTCGTCGATGTCGTAGGACACCTGGCACGGCCAGGAGCCGACGCCTGTCGGCAGCAGCGTCGGCGGGGCGACGAGGGTGACGTCGGCGCCGAGGGTGCTGAGCAGCAGCACGTTCGAGCGCGCCACGCGACTGTGCAGCACGTCGCCGACGATCGTCACACGCACCCCGGAGAGGTCACCGCGGCCCGCCCGCAGGTGCCGGCGCAGCGTGTACGCGTCGAGCAGGGCCTGGGTGGGGTGCTCGTGGGTGCCGTCGCCGGCATTGACCACCGACCCGCCGATCCAGCCGGCGTTGGCCAGCCGGTGCGGCGCGCCGGAAGCCCCGTGCCGGATCACGACGGCGTCGGCGCCCATGGCCTCCAGGGTCAGCGCGGTGTCCTTCAGGCTCTCGCCCTTGGACACGCTCGAGCCCTTCGCCGCGAAGTTGATGACATCGGCGGACAGCCGCTTCGCGGCCATCTCGAAGGAGATCCGCGTGCGCGTGGAGTCCTCGTAGAACAGGTTGACGACCGTGCGCCCGCGCAGTGTGGGCAGCTTCTTCACGGAGCGATCCGTGACGGCCGCGAGCTCGGCGGCGGTATCGAGGATCAGGCAGGCCGTGGCGGCGTCGAGGTCGGCGGCCGAGAGAAGGTGCTTCACTGCGTCACCTCCGTCGTCACGGAGTCCGAGAGGGTGACCTCGTCGATCCCGTCGAGCTCCCGCACGGACACCCGGACCTGCTCGTCGAAGGCGGTGGGCAGGTTCTTGCCGACGAAGTCCGGCCGGATCGGCAGCTGTCGATGCCCGCGGTCCACGAGGACGGCGAGCTGCACTGCCCGTGGCCGGCCGATGTCGCTGATCGCGTCGAGTGCCGCGCGGATGGTTCGACCGGAGTACAGGACGTCGTCGACCAGGATGACGACCCGGTCGTCGAGGCCCCCTGCGGGGATCGACGTCGACTCCAGCGCACGGGCCGGGCGCAGCCTGAGGTCGTCTCGGTAGAGGGTGATGTCCAGCGAGCCGACCTCGACGGGGACCGACTCGATACGCTCGATGGCCGCGCCGATGCGCTGGGCGAGCGGGAACCCGCGTGAGGGTATCCCCAGCAGGACGAGGTCCCGGGCGCCCTTGTTGCGTTCGACGATCTCGTGGGAGATGCGAGTGATCGCGCGACCGACATCGGCATCGTCGAGGACGACACGTGCACGGGCAGCGTCCATCGGGGACTCCCTTCCCCGCCTCTCCGGACGGGCTTAAAGGTTCGTCGTTCGTCCGAACTCTACACAGCCGGGTTGCCTGCGCACATCGGGCTCGAGGCCCTAGACGCCGCTGCCCACTCCAGCACTGCCCATCTTGTGCACGCGCAGTCCGTTGGTCGTGCCCGGCACGCCCGGTGGCACGCCGGCCACGATGACGACGCGATCGCCGTAGCTCGCCCGCCCGATGTCGAGAAGCGCCTTGTCCACCTGGACCACCATGTCGTCGGTGTGCTCGACCTGCGGGACGAGGAAGGTCTCGACGCCCCAGACCAGGGACAGCTGGCTGCGCACGCGCGGGTTCGGCGTGAAGGCCAGCAGCGGGGTCTTGGAGCGCCAGCGCGAGACGAGGCGCGCCGTCGAGCCGGTCTCGGTGAAGGCGATCAGATGGCTCGCGTTGACGCCCTCGGCGACGTCGACGGCCGAGTGCGTGAGGGCGCGCGCCGTCGAGCCGGTCCACGGGTCGGACAGCCTCGGCAACTGGTGCAGCGCCTCGGCCTCGACGTGCTCGATGATGCGGCTCATCGTCTGCACGACCAGGTTCGGGTGGTCGCCGACGCTGGTCTCGCCGGACAGCATGAGGGCATCGGCACCGTCGAGGATCGCATTCGCGACGTCGCTCGCCTCGGCGCGGGTCGGCCGGTTCGCGACCGCCATGGAGTCGAGCATCTGGGTGGCCACGATGACCGGCTTGCCGGCCTCCCGGCACAGGTGGACGGCTCGCTTCTGCACGAGCGGCACGGCCTCGAGCGGCAGCTCGACGCCGAGGTCGCCGCGCGCCACCATCACGCCGTCGAAGGCCGCGATGATCTCCTCGAGGTGGTCCACGGCCTGCGGCTTCTCGACCTTGGCCAGCACCGGCAGCCGCACGCCCTCCTCGTCCATGATCGCGTGCACGTCGACGATGTCGGCGGCACTGCGCACGAATGACAGCGCGATCATGTCGGCTCCGGTACGCAGGGCCCAGCGCAGGTCATCCCTGTCCTTGTCCGAGAGGGCCGGCACGCTCACGGCGACGCCGGGCAGGTTGAAGCCCTTGTTGTCGGACACCCGGCCGCCCTCGACCACGCGGGTGTGCACCCGCGGGCCGTCGACCCTGACCACCTCGAGCTCGATGCGGCCGTCGTCCACGAGGACGAGGTCGCCCGGCGTGACGTCGTCGGGCAGGCCCTTGTAGGTGGTCGACACCATGTGCACGTCGCCGGGCACGTCCTCGGTCGTGACGATGAACTCCTCGCCACTCTCCAGGACGACCGGTCGGCCCGTTGCGAAGCGGCCCAGCCGGATCTTCGGCCCCTGCAGGTCGACGAGGATCCCGACACCTCGACCGACGGAGTCGGCGGCGGCCCGGACGTTGTTGTAGACGGCCAGATGCTCCTCGTGCCGTCCATGCGACAGGTTCAGCCGGGCCACGTCCATGCCCGACTCGATGAGGCCCTTGATCTGCTCGAGGGAGCTGGTTGCAGGGCCGAGGGTGGCAACGATCTTCGCACGACGCATGGTGAGGAGCCTATCCGTAAGCGATTGCAGGGATGAGTCGGTCAGGCCAGCAGCTGGCGCGCAGAGGCCTTGATAGGTGCAGGCAGGTTGGTGGCTCCCATGAGATGGGCATCGACGGCAGCGGCCGCGCTGCGGCCCTCGGCGATGGCCCAGACGATGAGCGACTGCCCGCGCCCGGCGTCGCCGGCCACGAACACGCCGTCCACGTCGGTGCGGTAGTCGTCGCCCCGGACGATGGCACCGCGCTCGTCGAGCACGAGCCCCAGCTGCTCGACGAGCCCGCCCCGCTCGGGGCCGAGGAAGCCCATCGCGAGGAAGACGAAGTCGGCCGGAATCACCCGCTGCGTGCCCTCCTTCGGCCGGAAGCCGCGCTCGAAGGGCTCGACCTCCACGAGGTGCAGCGCGCTGACCCGTCCGCCACCGTCGTCGGCGAAGCGCTCCGTCGACACCGCGAACAGCCGCTCGCCGCCCTCCTCGTGGGCGCTGGCGACCCGGTACGTGATCGGGTAGGTCGGCCACGGCTGGGAGTCCGGCCGGACGGCCGGTGGTGTCGGCATGATCTCCAGCTGGGTGACCGACGCCGCCCCCTGGCGGTGCGCCGTGCCCAGGCAGTCGGCCCCGGTGTCGCCACCCCCGATGATGACCACGTGCTTGCCCCGCACGTCGATGGGCGACACGTCGAGATCGCCCTGCTGCACTCGATTGGCGAGCGGCAGGTACTCCATGGCCTGGTACACGCCCGCGAGGTCGCGACCGGGCACCGGCAGGTCGCGCCAGGCCGTGGCCCCGACGGTCACCACGACCGCGTCGTACCGCCGTCGCAAGTCCTCCCCCGTCACATCGATCCCCACCTCGACGCCCACGCGGAACTTGACCCCCTCCGCCTCCATCTGCGCGATGCGGCGGTCCAGATGGTGCTTCTCCATCTTGAACTCGGGGATGCCGTAGCGCAGCAGGCCGCCGAGGCGATCGGCGCGCTCGAACACGGCGACGGTGTGGCCGGCGCGGGCCAGCTGCTGGGCGGCGGCCAGGCCCGCCGGGCCGGAGCCGATGACGGCGACCGTCTTGCCGGTGAGCCGGTCCGGCACCTGCGGCGTGACCCAGCCCTCGTCCCACGCCCGATCGATGATGGAGACCTCGACCTGCTTGATCGTCACGGGGTCGGCGTTGATGCCCAGCACGCATGCGGCCTCGCACGGTGCCGGGCACAGGCGACCGGTGAACTCCGGGAAGTTGTTCGTCGCGTGCAGGCGCTCGGCCGCGTCGGCCCAGTCGTGCCGCCATACGAGGTGGTTCCACTCGGGGATCAGGTTCCCGAGTGGGCAGCCGTTGTGGCAGAACGGGATGCCGCAGTCCATGCACCGGCCGGCCTGCTTCTCCAGCCGGTCGCTGGCGAAATCCTCGTACACCTCACGCCAGTCCTGGATCCGCACGTCGATCGGGCGCCTGGAGGGCAGCTCGCGCTCGGTGGTCAGGAAGCCCTTCGGATCAGCCATTGACGCCTCCCATGACCGCGACCATCGGATCCAATCCCCTCTCCTGCGCCTCGGCACGCAATCTGAGCACGCGCTTGTAGTCCTTCGGCATGACCTTGGTGAACCGGTGCGCCGAGGTCCACCAGTCGGCCAGCAGCTCGGCGGCGAAACGCGACTCCGTCTCCTCGGCGTGACGCCGCACCAGCATGCGCAGGTCCGCCGCCTCGGGTTCCGAGATCGGGTCGAGGTCCACCATCTCCGGGTTGACCTTGCCCAGATCGAGGTCGAGCACGTAGGCCACGCCACCGGACATGCCGGCCCCGAGGTTGCGCCCCGTCTCCCCGAGGATGACCACGAGCCCGCCGGTCATGTACTCCAGGGCGTGGTCGCCAACGCCCTCCACGACGGCGGTCGCGCCGGAGTTGCGCACGCAGAACCGCTCGCCCACTCGGCCCCGGATGAACAGTTGGCCGCTGGTGGCGCCGTACGCGATCACGTTGCCGCCGATGATGTTGTCGCGCGCCGCGAAGGTCGCCTCTCGATGGGGACGCACGACGATGCGCCCACCGGACAGGCCCTTGCCGACGTAGTCGTTGGCGTCCCCCTCGAGCCGCAGGGTGATGCCGGCGGGGAGGAAGGCGCCGAAGGACTGTCCCGCGGAGCCGACGAAGGTCAGGTCGATGGTGCCGTCCGGCAGGCCGGCACCGCCATGGCGTCGGGTCACCTCCGACCCGAGCATCGTGCCCACCGTCCGGTTGACGTTGCGGATCGACAGCTGCCCGCGCACCGGCTCGCCGTTCTCGATGGCGGGCGCGCACAGCTCGATGAGCTGCCGGTCAAGCGCCCTGTCGAGCCCGTGGTCCTGCTCGACCATGTGGCGCCGTGGCGTTGCGTCGTCGACTGCCGGCACGTGCAGGATCGGCGAGAGGTCCAGCCCCTCCGCCTTCCAGTGGCCCGCGGCCCGTTCGACGTCGATCAGCTCGGCATGGCCGATCGCCTCGTCGATGGTCCGCAGGCCGAGCTCGGCGAGGATCTCGCGGACCTCCTGGGCGATGTACTCGAAGAACGTCACGACGAACTCGGGCTTCCCGCTGAAGCGCTCCCGCAGGACAGGGTTCTGCGTGGCCACGCCGACGGGGCACGTGTCCAGGTGGCACACCCGCATCATCACGCAGCCGCTCGACGACGAGCGGAGCCGTCGCGAAGCCGTACTCCTCGGCCCCGAGCAGCGCGGCGATGACGACGTCGCGACCGGTCTTCAGCTGGCCGTCCGTCTGCACCACCACGCGGTCGCGCAGCCCGTTGAGGATGAGCGTCTGCTGCGCCTCGGCCAGCCCCAGCTCCCAGGGGGCGCCGGCATGCTTCAGCGACGTCAGGGGCGAGGCGCCCGTGCCGCCGTCGTGACCTGAGATGAGGATGACATCGGCATGCGCCTTGGCCACGCCCGCGGCCACCGTGCCGACCCCGACCTCCGAGACGAGCTTCACGTGGATGCGCGCCCGGGGGTTGGCGTTCTTCAGGTCGTGGATGAGCTGCGCCAGGTCCTCGATCGAGTAGATGTCGTGGTGCGGCGGCGGCGAGATGAGGCCCACGCCGGGCGTGGAGTGCCGGGTCTTGGCGATCCAGGGGTAGACCTTGTGCCCCGGCAGCTGACCGCCCTCGCCGGGCTTGGCCCCCTGGGCCATCTTGATCTGGATGTCGTCCGCGTTGACGAGGTACTCGCTGGTGACGCCGAAGCGGCCCGACGCCACCTGCTTGATCGCCGAGCGCTTGGAGTCGCCGTTGGGCATCGGGACGAACCGCTCCGGATCCTCCCCGCCCTCGCCGGTGTTCGACTTGGCACCCAGGCGGTTCATGGCGATGGCGAGCGTCTCGTGCGCCTCCTGGGAGATGGAGCCGTATGACATGGCCCCCGTCGAGAAGCGCCTGACGATGGACTCGATGGGCTCGACCTCGTCGATCGAGATGGGCTCCCGCACTCCCTCGCGGAATCGGAACAGGCCGCGCAGCGTCATGAGCCGCTCGGACTGCTCGTCGACCCGCGCGGTGTACTGGCGGAAGACGTCGTACTTGCGGCTCCGCGTCGCGTGCTGGAGGCGGAAGACCGTCTCCGGGTCGAACAGGTGCGGCTCGCCCTCGCGACGCCACTGGTACTCCCCGCCGACGTTGAGGGTCCGGTGCGCCGGCGAGATGCCCGACGGCGGGTACGCCACACGGTGCCGTTGCGCGACCTCCTCGGCGAGCACGTCGAGGCCGACTCCGCCCAGCTTCGAGGCCGTGCCGGTGAAGTACGCGTCGATGACGCCCTGCGACAGGCCCACGGCCTCGAATATCTGGGCACCCCGGTAGGACGCGACCGTCGACACGCCCATCTTGGACATGACCTTCAGCACGCCCTTGCCGAGTCCCTTGACCATGTTGCGCATGGCCTTCTCCGGCGTGACGTCGGTGATGACCCGCCGACGCACCAGGTCCTCGACCGACTCCAGGGCCAGGTACGGGTTCACGGCCGCAGCTCCGTAGCCGATGAGCAGGGCCACGTGGTGCACCTCGCGCACGTCGCCGGCCTCGACGAGCAGGCCGACCATCGTGCGCGTCTTCGTCCGGACGAGGTGCTGGTGGACGGCGGCGCACAGCAGCAGCGACGGGATCGGCGCATACTGCCCGTCGCTGTCGCGGTCGGAGAGCACGATGAAGCGCTTGCCCTGCCGGATGACGGCGTCGACCTCGTGGAAGATCTCCCGCAGCCGCCGCTCGAGGCCATCCCCGCCGCCGGCCACGGGGTACAGCCCCGAGATGCGCACGCCGGCGAAGCCCGGCTGGTCGCCATCGTCATTGATGTGCAGGACCTTGGACAGCTCGTCGTTGTCGATGACGGGGAACGGCAGGACGACCTGGCGGCAGTGCGCCGCGGTGGGCTCCAGGACGTTGCCCTCGGGACCGATGATGCTGGACAGCGAGGTCACGATCTCCTCGCGGATGGAGTCCAGCGGCGGGTTCGTGACCTGCGCGAAGAGCTGGGCGAAGTAGTCGAAGATCATGCGCGGTCGCGTGGAGAGGACGGCGATGGGCGTGTCGGTGCCCATCGAGCCGATCGGCTCGGCAGCGGTGCGGGCCATCGGCTCCACGATGACGCGCAGCTCCTCCTCCGTGTAGCCGAAGGTCTCCTGCCGCCTCGCCACGGACTGCGGGGAGTGCACGATGTGCTCGCGTTCCGGCAGCGCGCCGAGGTGGATCAGCCCGGACTGCAGCCACTCCTCGTACGGTTCCTCCGCGGCGAGCTGCGCCTTGACCTCGTCGTCCTCGATGATCCTGCCGGCGGCGGTGTCGACCAGGAACATCAGTCCCGGCTGCAGTCGGCCCTTGCGGATGATCGTGGCCGGGTCGATGTCGAGCACCCCGGCCTCGGAGCCGAGCACGACGAGCCCGTCGTCGGTGACCCAGAACCGGCCCGGCCGCAGCCCGTTCCGGTCGAGGACCGCGCCGATCTGGGTGCCGTCGGTGAAGCAGACGTTCGCCGGGCCGTCCCACGGCTCCATGAAGGTGGCGTGGAACTCGTAGAAGGCCCGCCGCGCGGGGTCCATTGCCGGGTTGTTCTCCCAGGCCTCGGGGATCATCATGAGCACCGAGTGCGGCAGCGACCGACCGCCGAGGTGGAGCAGCTCGAGCACCTCGTCGAAGGAGGCGGAGTCGCTGCCCCCGGGGGTGCAGATCGGGAAGAGCCGCGTGACGTCGCCGTGGATGACGCGCGAGGTGAGCATCGACTCTCGGGCCTGCATCCAGTTGCGGTTGCCGCGCACGGTGTTGATCTCGCCGTTGTGCGAGATGTAGCGGTAGGGGTGCGCGAGTGGCCACGACGGGAAGGTGTTCGTCGAGAAGCGCGAGTGGACGAGGGCCAGCGCCGTGGCCAGCCGGTCGTCCGACAGCTCGGGGTAGAAGGGCTCGAGCTGGCTGGTCGTGAGCATGCCCTTGTACACGATGGTGCGCGACGACAGCGACGCGAAGTAGACCCCGAGCTCGTGCTCGATGCGCTTGCGCAGGGGGTAGACGCGGCGATCGAGCTCGAGGCCGGCGGCCTCGGACTGCGCCGACCCCACGAAGAGCTGCCAGAACGCCGGCATGACGCTGCGGGCCGTGGCGCCCACGAGGCTCGGATCGGTCGGCACCTGGCGCCACCCGAGGATCTCGACACCCTCCTGACCGGCGATCTCGGCGATTCCGCGCCGGACGAGGTCGGCTGCGGCCGGGTCCACCGGCAGGAAGCCGAGACCCACCGCGTAGTGACCGGCGGCCGGGAGCGGGAAGTCGACGACCTCCCGGTACAGCGCGTCGGGCACCTGGATCAGGATGCCCGCGCCGTCGCCGCTGTCGGGCTCGGATCCCGACGCGCCGCGGTGCTCGAGGTTGCGCAGCGCGGTCAGGGCCTTGACCACGATGTCGTGGGATGCCTTGCCGGTGAGGGTCGCGACGAAGGCGACGCCGCAGGCGTCATGCTCATGCTGGCCGTCGTACAGGCCCTGGGGACGGGGATGGGCGGCGGAGGTGAGCATCGGCATCCGTTTCGTCGTCGTCCGGCGCTATCACGCAACGCTGCCCGGAGGCCTGCGTCGTGCGATCGGACCCGGGTGGGGTTCGATGCCGGAACGGGACGACGTTGGCCCGTCGACGCGGGAGCCTACCCGACGATGGGCTTCGGCAGGCTCAGCCACCCGATCGGGACGGCGGAGTCAGGCCTCACGACCGGGCCGGGCGCCGCGGCGGACACGACGAGGTACGCCAGGGCACCGACGCCGACCAGCACGGAGGTCCAGACGTTGACCCGGAGCCCCAGGATCCGGTTCGCCTCGTCGATGCGCATCGAGCTCGATCCACAGCCGGCCGCTGCAGTACAGCAGGACGTAGAGGGCGAACACGCGTCCGTGGCCGAGCCGATAGCGACGGTCCGCCCAGATCAGCACGAGCGCGACGCCCACCATCCACAGCGACTCGTACAGGAAGGTCGGGTGGTAGGTCGCGAACTGCTCGTAGCCAGGCAGGGCGATGGGCGACGTCGATCTCCAGGGCCCACGGGACGTCGGTCGGACGGCCGAACAGCTCCTGGTTGAACCAGTTGCCCCATCGGCCGATCGCCTGGGCCAGGGCCACTCCGGGAGCGACGGCGTCAGCGATCGGGGCAGCAGCACTCCCGCGCGGCGCGCGCCGATCCACGCGCCGACCGCGCCGAGGGCGATCCCGCCCCAGATGCCCAGGCCGCCGTCCCAGACCCGCAGGGCTCCGAGCAGTCCCGGCTTCCCCGGGCCGAAGTAGAGCTGGTGGTCGGTGATGACGTGGTACATCCGGCCGCCGACGATGCCGAACGGGACCGCCCAGATAGCAAGACCAACCTGAACGAGGTCAG
>CAVZPI010000025.1:0-98189 GCA_963777085.1 uncultured Actinomycetes bacterium
ACCCAGAACTTCATGGCCTGGAAAAAAAGCCTGTGGGATACGCCCAACGTGGCCCACGACAACGCTCCGGCCGACCAGTTCCACGCCTCCGTGCTGCTCGGGCTTTGCCGATGAAGCCGCCGCAAAGGACTTTTTCGGGCAGCCCTTATTAGAATCACTCAGCCAGCGGCTGGCCCTGTTCTGCTCGGCCGCCCACGCCTACCAGCTCACCGAAGCCCCCACGTTTGTGGAGCACGGCCAGAACCTGACGGCCCGCGAATCGACCGTCAACTCACTTAATACTCAACCGCTATTCCGCATGAAGGCCTTCCTGCTCACCCGCTACGGCAAAACCGAAAAGCTCCAGCTCACCGAAACCGCCACGCCCGCGCTGCAAGCCGACGAGGTGCTCATCGAGTTGCACGCCGCCGGCGTCAACCAGCTCGACTCCAAGCTCCGCGACGGCGAGTTCAAGCTGATTCTGCCGTAGTACGCTGCCCACCGGGCTCGGCCACGACGTCGCGGGCGTGGTGACGGCCTCGGCGCCCGGGTGAGGAAGTTCAAGGTCGGCGACGCGGTGTACGCGCGCCGGCCGATTTCCGCATCGGCACGTTTGCCGAGTTCGTCGCGGTGCGCGAGGCCGACCTGGCCCATAAGCCGCCGACCTGACCATGACCGAGGCCGCCTCGCTGCCGCTGGTGGCTCTGACGGCGTGGCAGGCGCTGGTGGAGCGTGGCCCGGCTGCAGAAGGGCCAGAGGGTGTTTATCCAGGCCGGCTCGGGCGGCGTGGTACGGCGCGGGGAGATGATTCCGGGCGTGAGTGACTCGCGTTCAGGACGTGGCATGCGCTGAGTCTAGATCTCGGCGGTGGCGGCTATGTTTGGGGCGATTGGCACACGGCGACGGGAGAGACATGAACTGGTACTACTGCCTGGTCCATCAGCGGGTGGAGCCGGAGGTGGGCTGCGCCAACGCGGAGCGGATGGGACCGTACGACACGGAGGCCGAGGCGCAGAACGCCATGGAGACCGCGAGGAATCGCAACGAGGCGTTCGACGCGGGCGAGGACTGACTCGTAGATTCGACACTCGCATTCGGGTTGCGACCTGGGGAGCGCACAAGGAGAGGCCCGCACCATGTGGTGCGGGCCTCTCCTTATGCCGGACGATCGTGGCACCGTGCTACTTCTTACGGGCGACAACCTTCTTGGCGGGTGCGGCCTTCTTGGCGACAACCTTCTTGGCGGGTGCGGCCTTCTTGGCGACAACCTTCTTGGCGGGTGCGGCCTTCTTGGCGACAACCTTCTTGGCGGGTGCGGCCTTCTTGGCGACAACCTTCTTGGCGGGTGCGGCCTTCTTGGCGACAACCTTCTTGGCGGGTGCGGCCTTCTTGGCGACAACCTTCTTGGCGGGTGCGGCCTTCTTGGCGACAACCTTCTTGGCGGGTGCGGCCTTCTTGGCGACAACCTTCTTGGCGGGTGCGGCCTTCTTGGCGACAACCTTCTTGGCGGGTGCGGCCTTCTTGGCGACAACCCTCTTGACCGGTGCGGCCTTCTTGGCGACAACCCTCTTGACCGGTGCGGCCTTCTTGACCGGTGCGGCCTTCTTGGCGACAGCCTTCCTGGCCGGTGCGGCCTTCCTGGCTGGTGCCTTCTTGGCGACGGCCTTCTTGGCCGGCGCAGTCCGTGCAGTCTTGCGTGCGACCGCCACGTTGCCTCCCGTGTCCTTGGCCTCTGCTCTTGTGCCGAGTGCCTTCCACAACTTTGACAGAGCGCAGTGCAAAAGACAAAGCCATTCGCGTGCGCAACGATCGACGTGTCTGCCGGCGCGGACGTGATTCTTCCTGCGAATCACCGAGTTCGATGCTGAGCGTCACGCCGGATCCTGCCGCCTCTCGCGTTCGAGCTCAGCATGCTCGTTCGTCCGGTCGTCGAAATTCCATAGTGATGGCAACGAGAATGCCGCTACTGCCACTCCGATGACGCACAGCAACCCGCCCGACACGAATGATGCGCGAAGCGACGTGAGCGACGCCGCGGTGCTGCTGCGCACCTGTCCCAGCAGCGGCCCGATCGAGTTGCTGAGCAACTCGATTCCCGCCATGCGTCCGCGCACGGAATCGGGAATCGTCTGGTTCCACATCACGCCGCGGAGGATTCCGCTGACGATGTCCGCGCCTCCTGCGATGGCGAGGCACACCAGTACGAACCACAGTGATGTCGTTGCTCCCACCAACGCGATGCCCATTCCCCATGCCATCGCGGCGAGGACGATCGCCCTTCCGTGGCGGTGGACCGACTTCGTCCACCCGCTCGTCAACGTCACCGTCAGCGAGCCCACGGCGCCGGCCGAGCAGAGCAGGCCCAATGCCCAGGGTGCGCCGAGTTCTTGTGCCAGAAGGAGAATCAGCGCATACGGGAACGCGAACACCATGGCGATGAGGTCGACCGTATACGTGCCAAGCAGATCCCTGCGCGACACGGCATAGCGAACTCCCTCAGCTATGTGGCGTAGTGACAGGTGGTCAGTGGTGTGCCTTGTCGCCTTGATGCTGTGCAGTCTCCACAGCAGGACGATGGAGATCGCGAACGTGATGAAGTCCACCACGTACGCCGTGCCACCCCGGCCGCACTGATCAGCAGACCGCCGACGGCGGGTCCGACGATGCTGCCGAGAGTCCAGCGCATGGATGTGCGCGCGCCGGCCGCGGCGAGCTGAACGCGAGCCACCACGCGGGGGATCATCGCGTCCAGGGACGGCCGCTGGAGTCCGTCGACCGCAGCCACCTGGAATGGCAGCGCCACGTAGGTGATCATCGATCCGCGGTACGTGATCACGCCGCTCACGAAGATGATCCGGAAGTCCGGCGAGGTTCGCAGCGGGCTGATGCCCATCCGCATGCGCGCCAACCGGCGGTGCCTGCGGGGTTCTCCCGGCGCGCTCTTGGCTGGAGTGTGGCAGTATCGCGCGCCATGACCGAGCAGACCGCAGGCAGCGCACCGGATCCACGTCGGCTACCCGACATCTCGACCCTTCGCATCGGCGTGCTGGGAGGCACCGGTGAGCAGGGACGCGGTCTGGCCCTGCGCCTGGCGATGGCCGGTCACGACGTCGTGATCGGATCCCGGGACGCGATGCGTGCAGCGGCACTGGCCGCCGAGGTCGGGCACGGCGTCGTGGGCCGGGCGAACGACGAGTGCGCCCGCGACGCCGATGTTGTCATCGTCGCGGTTCCGTGGGAGGGGCACGCCGCGCTTCTTGCGTCCCTGGCTGCGGATCTCGCAGGAAGGATCGTCGTCGACTGCGTGAACCCACTCGGCTTCGACAAGCAGGGTGCCTTCGCCCTGCGGGTCGACGAAGGATCCGCTGCGCAGCAGGCGGCGGGGCTGCTCCCAGGGAGCCGGGTCGTCGCGGCGTTCCATCACGTCTCGGCCGTTCTGCTGCTTGACGAGTCCGTGGCATCGATCGACACGGACGTCATGGTCCTTGGCGACGATCGCGAGGCGACGGACATCGTGCAGGCACTCGCCAGCCGTATCAACGGCGTGCGCGGCATCTTCGGCGGGCGACTGCGCAACGCCGGGCAGGTCGAGGCGATGACCGCCAACCTCATCTCGATGAACCGCCGCTACAAGGTGCACGCCGGCATTCGCGTCACCGACGTCTAGCCTTCTTCGGCTGCGCCGTGGACGCGCGTGCTACTCGTACGTGTGCCGCTCGGCCGGATAGGCACCCGACGTGACGTCGGCCGCCCATCGCCCGACTGCGTCGCCGATGACGGTGCGCACGTCGGCGTAGCGCTCGACGAAGCGCGGGGCAGGTCCTCCGGTGAGTCCTACGAGGTCCTGCCAGACGATGACCTGGGCATCGGTGCCGGACCCGGCACCGATGCCGATGGTCGGGATGCTGAGCACCTCACTGACCCTGGCGGCGAGCTCCGCCGGGACAACCTCGAGCACGATGGCGCACGCGCCTGCGGCCTCCATCGCCTTGGCGTCGCGCATGAGCAGCTCGCCCGCCTCGCCACGGCCCTGGACCCGATATCCGCCGAGCAGGTTCACCGACTGCGGGGTCAGCCCCAGGTGACCGATGACCGGCACGCCCGCACTCGCCAGCGCCTCGACCTGCGGCAGCATCGGGGCACCTCCCTCGAGCTTCACGGCCTGCGCGCCGCCCTGCTTCATGAAGGCCGAGGCGGTCCGGATCGCCTGGGCCGGGGACTCCTGGTAGGAGCCGAAGGGCAGGTCGGCGATTACCAGGGCCCTGGGTGCGCCGCGGACGACCGCGCGCACCAGGGGGATGAGCTCGTCGACCGTGACGGGCAGCGTCGAGTCGTGGCCGTAGACCACCATGGCGGCGGAGTCGCCGACCAGGAGGGCTGGGATGCCCGCATCGTCGAAGATGCGGGCCGTGAGGGCGTCGTAGGCCGTGATCATGGGCCACTTCTCGCCCCGGTGCGTTGCCTCCGCCAGGTCGCGCATGGTGACGCGACGGCCTTCGGGCATGCCATGGAAGGACATCTTCTTCTCCGATCTCGAGGCTCCTCGATGGAGTCCCCGGACGCATACATGATGGCACGCGCGGGAGCGATCCGGGCAGGGCATGCCGAACGCTGCGATAAACGCTACGGTGGCGTTTCGCAATTGCGCCCCGCCCCGCAGTGCCCCGATCGGAGGAACAAGTGCCCTCGAACGTGCCGTCCAACTCCTGGATGACCTCCGGCGAAGGGCATCCCCGTCGCTGGGCGATCCTCGCCGTGCTCGTCGTCAGCCTTCTCGTGGTGGTGCTCGACAACACGATCCTGAACATCGCGCTGCCGACGATCCAGCGCGACCTCGAGGCCACGCAGAGCGAGCTCGTCTGGTCGGTTGACTCCTACATCCTCGTGTTCGCGTCGCTGCTGTTCACCTGGGGAGTCGTCGGCGACCGGGTCGGGCGCAAGAAGGTCCTCATCATCGGCCTGACGATCTTCGTCGCGGCATCGGTCGTCTGCGCCTTCTCCGTCTCGGCGAACATGCTGATCGGGTTTCGGGCCGTGATGGGGGTCGGCGGTGCCGCTGTCCTGCCGACGACACTTGCCATCATCACCGTCGTGTTCCCGCCGCACGAGCGCGGCAAGGCCATCGGCGCCTGGGCCGGCGGCGTCGGCGCGGCAGTGGCACTTGGGCCCGTCCTGGGCGGCATCCTGCTCGAGCATCCCGAGTGGAGCAACTGGCTCACGGGCAACGACTGGGGCTCGGTGTTCCTCATCAACGTCCCCATCGTCATCGTGGGCCTGTTCTTCATCTGGCGCGTCGTGCCGGAGACAAGGAACCCGCATCCGCGGAAGCTGGACATCCCGGGCCTGCTGATCTCGGCGAGCGGACTGATCCTGCTCGTCTACGGGATCATCAACGCCTCGTCTACTCGCGACTGGCTCGACCCCGCCGTGGTCGTCCCGATGGCCTTGGGCGTCATCCTCATCGCCTTCTTCCTGTGGACCGAGGCACGAAGCGACCATGCGAGCTTCGACGTGTCGCTGTTCAAGAACCGCGGGTACGCGGTGAGCCTGACCGCCGTCAGCCTCGCCTTCTTCGCGATGTCCGGCATCACCTTCTCGCTGCCGTTCTACCTGCAGATCCTGCGGGGCTACACGACGCTGGCGGCCGGGCTGTGCTTCCTGCCGTTCGCCCTCGGCCAGCTGATCGCCGCGCCGCGCAGCGCGGGGATGGTCAAGAGGTTCGGCTACAAGCCCGTCATGACGGTGGGCCTGGTGCTCGTCGCCGTCTCGATGCTCCTGCTCGCACTCGTGCCGATGGACGCGCCGCTGTGGGCGCTGCTGCTGGTGTTCTTCCTCTTCGGCTTCGGGATGGGCAGCGTCATCGCGCCCGGATCGACGGTGATGCAGAACGTGCTGCCGCTCGCGCGGGCCGGTGCGGGCTCCGCGGTCCAGAACACGGTGCGGCAGGTGGCGGGCGCACTGGGCGTGGCCATCGTCGGTACCGTGCTCGCCACCCAGTACGCGGCCAACCTGACGTCGGTCATGGGCAAGGTGCCGGCCGGCTTCCCCGAGGAGGCCAAGCAGGCGGCCACGGAGTCGATCATCGCCGCCGACCGGATCCTGAGCCAGGCGGCCGGGCAGGGCGTCCCGGCGGCAGTCATCGACCCGCTGAGGGCGGGAGCGTATGAGGCATTCCTCAGTGCGGCACACGTCACGTCGTACATCAGTCTGGGAGTGGTCGTCATCGCGGCGCTCGTCGTCGGCTTCCTGCTGCCCGAGATCACGCCCCCGGAGAAGGGCGACCTTGCCGTGGGAGCTCCCAAGGATTCCGCCGACGCACTGGTCCGCGAGGAGGTTGCGCACTACCGGGAGGAGGCCGCCGAGGAGTACGGCATCACCGAGGATCCGGACCAGACGGCATGACGGCGGCGGTCGTGGCCGACGCGTGCGCGGCGGCGAGCGGACGCCGCGGTCGGCCACGTGACGAGCGGATCGATCGCGACATCACCACGGCGGCGCTGGAGTCCCTGGCGGAGAACGGATTCGACCGGTTCAGCGTGGAGGCGGTCGCGCATCGGGCGGGTGTGGCCAAGACCACGGTCTACCGGCGCTTCCCGACCCGCGAGGAGCTCATCCTCGGCGCCCTGGAGCGGTTGAACGACGACCTGCCGCCGGAGCCCGGTGCGGGACCCGTACGCGGTCGGCTTGTCGAGCTGCTCACCCGCATCCGCCAGCGCACCCCCGACTCCGTCGGGGCCGGATCCTCACCCAGGCCGTCGCCGAGGCCGGGCGGGATCCCGCTCTTGCCCGGCTGGTGCGTCAGCGCGTGCTGGTGCCGCGGCAGGAGATGCTCCGCGGCGTCATCCGGGACGGCATCGCGTCGGGTGAGCTGCGAGAGGACATCGACCTCGATGCCGTCATCCCTATGCTCGTCGGGCCCATGCTGCACCTGGGCATGTGGCACGTCTGCGAGTCCGTGCAGCGCGTCTCCGTGGAGGCTGTCGTCGACCTGCTGCTCAGCGGGCTGACTCGCGCCAGCGACTCGTGATCGGCAGCCGCCGGTCTCGGCCGAACGCGCGCAGCGAGATCTTGGTGCCCGGCGGGTACTGACGCCGCTTGTACTCCGCGAGGTCGGTCAGGCGCAGGATGCGCTCCACGACGTCCGCATCGAATCCGTCGGCCGACGAGGTCCGCCGCGCTCCTGGTCACCGGCCACATAGGCCTCCAGAAGCCGGTCGAGGAGCGCGTAGTCGGGCAGCGAGTCGGAGTCCCTCTGGCCGGGGCGCAACTCCGCGCTCGGGGGCTTCTCGATGCTGTTCGGCGGGATCGGCGGCACTTCGCCGCGTGCCGTGGCCTGGTCGTTGCGCCAGCGGGACAGCGCCCACACCAGGGTCTTGGGGACATCCTTGATCGGCGCGAACCCGCCGACGGCGTCGCCGTAGATCGTCGAGTACCCCACCGAGAGCTCGCTCTTGTTCCCCGTCGCGAGTACGAGGTGTCCCTCGGCATTCGAGATGGCCATGAGCGTCGTGCCGCGCACCCGCGCCTGCAGGTTCTCCTCGGCAAGGCCGGTGAGCGCCAGGGACTGCGAGGTAGGCATCGACCATCGGGGCGATGCGCACCGTCCGGATCGACAGGCCCGTCCGTGCGGCCAGGTCGTATGCGTCGTCGACCGAGTGGCCGGAGGAGTAGATGCTCGGCATCGCGACGCCGAACACGCGCGCCGGCCCGAACGCGTCGCACGCGATCGCCGCCACGAGTGCCGAGTCGATGCCGCCGCTCAGGCCCAGCAGGACCGAGCGGAAGCCGTTCTTCGCCACGTAGTCGCGCAGGCCCATGACGAGCGCCTGGTAGACCTCGGCAGGTCGTCGAGCCGGGCCATCGGCGCGGGCGGCGGGGTCGGGCCGTCGACGTCCACGTCGACGACATCAGGGCCGGCTCGAACTGTGGTGCCCGCGCGAGCAGGGTGCCGTCGGTGGCGACGACCAGCGAGTCGCCGTCGAAGACGAGCTCGTCCTGGCCACCGATCATGTTGACGTAGACGAGCGGTGCCGCCGCCTCGCGCGGCCCGCTATCGGCACAGCGCGAGGCGCACGTCGTCCTTGTCGCGCTCGTAGGGCGACGCGTTGAGGACGGCGAGCATCGAGCCATCCGCTGGTCGCGCGCCCACGGCGACAGGCCCACCGTCCTGCCACAGGTCCTCGCAGATCGCGATGGCGACGTCGGACCCCGTCGACCTGCGACGATCAGCGGATCGTCCCCGGGCACGAAGTAGCGCGCCTCGTCGAACACCCCGTAATTGGGGAGGTGGTGCTTGAGGTAGCGGCGCCTCCACGCGGCCCCCGCGCAGCACGCGGCCGCGTTCACCGGAGCGCGACGGGGGCGTCCCGCGGTCGCCGGATCCCGGTCGTCGAGGAAGTCCAGATAGCCGACGAGGCAGGCGACGTCGCCGAGTCCGTCCTCTGCCAGATCGGCGGCGAGGTCGTGACCGCCTGCCGCGAGGCCGTCCTGGAACGACGGTCGGAGTGCAAGGTCCTCGACCGGGTACCCGTCAGCACCATCTCGGGGAAGACGACCAGGTGCGCGCACCGCGCTCGGCCGCCTCGGCGGTGGCGACGCGCACGAGTCGCGCCGTTGCCGACAGATCTCCGACGGTCGGGTTCACCTGGGCCAGGGCGACGCGGATCCGGGGCACTCACCGAGGCTACTGCCGGGCATCGTGCACGGAATTCGGGTGCCTCGGTTAACAGCGCCGTAACACGGGAAGGGCCACTATGTGGACATGGACAAGCAGGCGGAGTTCGTGCTGCGCACGATCGAAGAGCGTGACATCAGATTCGTCCGCCTGTGGTTCACGGACGTGCTCGGGACGCTGAAGTCGGTGGCCATCGCGCCGGCCGAGCTCGAGGGCGCGTTCGCCGAGGGGATCGGCTTCGACGGATCGGCCATCGAGGGCTTCGCGCGCGTCTACGAGTCCGACATGCTGGCCAAGCCGGACCCGGCGACCTTCTCGCTGCTGCCGTGGCGAAGCGAGGGGCCGGGCGTGGCGAGGCTGTTCTGCGACATCCTCATGCCTGACGGCGCGCCCTCCTACGCGGATCCCAGGTTCGTGCTCAAGCGCACGCTGGCCAAGGCCGCCGATCTCGGCTTCACCTTCTACACGCACCCCGAGGTCGAGTTCTACCTGTTCAAGGACGAGCCGATTCCGGGCGCCGCACCGGTCCCCGTCGACCGCTACGGCTACTTCGACAACACCCCGCATGGCGTGGCCCACGACTTCCGCAGGCAGGCGATCACGCTGCTGGAGCAGATGGGCATCTCCGTGGAGTTCAGCCATCACGAGGGCGGCCCGGGCCAGCAGGAGATCGACCTGCGCTACGCGGACGCGCTCACGACGGCCGACAACCTCATGACCTTCCGCCTGGTCGTCCAGGAGGTCGCGCTCGAGCAGGGGCTGTACGCATCGTTCATGCCGAAGCCGCTGCGCGACCACCCCGGGTCCGGCATGCACACGCACCTGTCGCTGTTCGAAGGCGACCGGAACGCGTTCTTCGAGGCAGGTGCGGAGTTCCAGCTGTCCAAGGTGGCCAGGTCCTTCATCGCCGGGCTGCTCGTGCACGCGCCGGAGATGACCGCCGTCACCAATCAGTGGGTGAACTCCTACAAGCGGCTGGCCGGCGGAGCGGAGGCTCCGGCATGGATCTGCTGGGGGCACAACAACCGCTCGTCGCTCGTCCGAGTGCCGATGTACAAGCCCACCAAGGGCAACAGCACGCGCATCGAGTTCCGCTCGCTGGACAGCGCGACCAACCCCTATCTCGCCTTCGCCCTGCTCCTCGCGGCCGGCCTCAAGGGCATCGAGGAGGGGTACGAGCTGCCGCGCGGTGCCGAGGACGACGTGTGGGCACTGACCGAGTCGGAGCGACGTGCCATGGGCATGAAGCCGCTGCCGTCGAGCCTCAACCAGGCCATCCAGGCGATGGAGCGCTCCGAGCTGGTCGCCGAGACCCTGGGCGAGCACGTCTTCGACTTCTTCCTGCGCAACAAGCAGGCCGAGTGGGAGGAATACCGACGCCAGGTGACGCAGTGGGAGCTGGACCGCTACCTTCCACTCTTGTGACCACGCCCTTCCAGCCCGTCGTCCTCGCCATCCAGAGTGATCCCACCGATCCGCCGCTCATGGTCGGGGAGTGGCTGGCCGAGGACGGGATCCGCGTCGAGGTGATCGGGGCATGCTTCGGCGAGCCGGTGCCCAGCCGTGTTCCGGACGGCGTGCACGGAGTGCTCCCCCTGGGCGGGGCCATGGGTGCGAACGACGACGATGTCGCGCCGTGGCTGGCGGACGAGCGGGCCCTCCTGCGTGATGCCGTCGAGCGGGGGATCCCGGTGCTGGGCCTGTGCCTCGGGGGCCAGCTGCTGGCGGCCGCGACCGGTGGACGGGTGACCCTGGGACCTGCGACGGAGATCGGCGTGGTGCAGGTGCAGCGCACCGTCGACGGGCTGCTCGACCCGGTGATCTCGCAGGTGGTGGCTGCTGCCGGTGCCGACATCCCCGCAACCCAGTGGCATCAGGACAACATCGTGGAGCTCCCCGACGGGGCTGTGCTCCTGCTGACGAACGAGGCCTGCCGTGTTCAGGGCTTCCGCCTCGGGGACACCGCCTACGGGCTCCAGCTCCATCCCGAGGTGGATGCGGAGACCTTCACCAAGTGGGCGGACGCCGCCGACGAGGCGCTGCGCCGTTCGGGACGCGACGCGCAGGAGGCGGAGGCGGAGGTGTTCGCGGCGGAGCGTGACCTGATCGCCGCCTGGCGCCCGATGGCGAGGGCCTGGGGTGACCTGGTCTGGACGCACGCGAGGGACGCGGCACCTCCGTCAACCAGCCCGGCATGAACGATCGGCGCACCACCGACGCGGGTCGACTGATCCGACTCGGGCTGCAGGACCTCGACCTGGCCCGGAGACTGTGCGACTCCCCACGCATCGAGCCGCTCCTGGGGGTCGCCGACCATCACGGGGACGTGCTCGCCGACATCAGCGCCGCCGCCGACCCCGACCAGGCGCTCCTGCTCCTCGTGCGCATCCTGGATGCCTGTGACGACCGCGAATGGCGGCGGCTCGTGTCGGCGCTCCAGGCGGATGCCGACCTGCGCCGCCGGCTCATCGACGTCATCGGGATGTCCGAGGCACTCGGCGACTTCATCGCCAGGCATCGGGACGCGTGGGCCGTGCTGGCCGATGCCGAGGCGCTCACGGTGGCTCCCTCGGCTCGACGGGTCCGAGAGGACCTGCTGCGTGCGGTGGGAGCCGACCCGGAACTGGCCGACCCCGTGGCTGCATCCGATGCGGAGCCGGTCCTCGATGCACTCCGGGTCGCCTACCGACGAGGCCTGCTCGGCATCGCAGCGCGCGACCTCAGCGGCCTGGCCACGATGGACACGGTCGCCGCGTGGCTGTCGGACCTCGCCGATGCCGTCCTCGAGGCAGCGCTGGCTGTCGCCCGCGCCGGGGTGGGGCCCTCGTATGCGGATTGCCGGTTCGCCGTCATCGGCATGGGCAAGTGCGGCGCGCGCGAGCTCAACTACGTCAGCGACGTCGACGTGATCTTCGTTGCCGAGGCGGCCGACGGCTCCGATGAGTCGCATGCCCTGCGCGTGGCGACGTCACTGGCGAAGGGGATCATGCGGGCCTGCGTCGCCGCGACGCCCGAGGGCAGCATCTGGGAGGTCGATGCGGCGCTGCGGCCGGAGGGCAAGCAGGGCGCCCTCGTGCGCACGATCGCGTCGCATGTGGGCTATTACGAGCGCTGGGCCAAGACCTGGGAGTACCAGGCCCTGCTCAAGGCCAGGCCCGCGGCGGGCGACCTGGCCCTGGGTGCCGAGTACGTGGATGCCGTGTCGCCGTTCGTCTGGAGCGCGGCCGACCACCCGGGCTTCGTCGACGACGTACAGGCCATGAGACGCCGCGTCGAGCAGCACGTGCCGGCCCGTATCGCCGACCGCGAGCTCAAGCTCGGACCGGGCGGCCTGCGCGATGTCGAGTTCTCCGTCCAGCTGCTGCAGCTCGTGCACGGCCGAAGCGACGTGCATGCTGCGCAGCCCGACGACGATGACCGCCCTGGAGTCTCTGGCGATCTGGGGGTACGTCGGCCGCGATGACGCGGCCACGCTGGCCGAGGCCTATCGGTTCCTGCGCACCCTGGAGCACCGGCATCCAGCTGTACCGACTGCGGCGGACGCACACGATGCCCGAGGATGACGCCGATCTTCGGCGGCTTGGGTCGATCCATGGGCTTTCGCCAGGACCCGTGAGGGACCTGCGTCGCACGAGTGGCGACGCCATGGGCGCGAGGTCCGGCGCCTCCACGAGAAGCTGTTCTACCGACCACTGCTCGAGGCGGTGGCGCGCCTCGACGCTGGCGAGGCGCGGCTGTCAGCGTGCAGGCAGCAGAGGAGCGGCTCGAGGCCCTCGGCTACGTGGATCCGCCCAGCGCCCTGCGGCACCTGCAGGCGCTGACGTCCGGGGTCAGTCGGCGCGCGGCCATCCAGCGCACGCTGCTGCCGGTGATGCTGGGCTGGTTCGCGGACGCCCCGGACCCGGACGCCGGACTGCTCGGATTCCGTCGGGTCAGCGAGTCCCTCGGCGCCACCCATTGGTACCTGCGGCTCCTGCGCGACGAGTCCGTGGCGGCCGAGCGGCTGGCCCGCGTGCTCGCCACCAGCCGGTACGCCACCGACCTCCTGCTTGCCAGCCCCGGACTCGGTCGCCATGCTCGCGGACGAGGCGGAACTGGTGCCGCGTACCCTCGCAGGCCCTGCAGGCCGAGGTGACGTCCGTGGTGGACCGCCAGACGGACCCCGAGGCTGCCGTTGCCGCGATCCGGTCGATCCGACGACGCGAGCTCTTCCGGATCGCCGTGGCCGAGGTACTCGGGCTGGCCGACTCCGAGCAGGCCGGTTCGGCACTGAGCGACGTGGCCATCGCCGCCGTCGACGGTGCGCTCCGCGTCGCCCGCGACAGCGTGAAGGGAGCGGGCCACTACGTCGTGTCCTTTGCCGTCATCGGAATGGGCCGGTTCGGCGGCCACGAACTCGGGTTCGGCAGCGACATCGACGTCATGTTCGTCTACGACCCCCGCCCGGGCGTCGACGAGACGGTCGCGACCACAGGCGGCTGCCGCTCTCGCAGAGGAACTGCGCCGACTGCTGATGGCCCCGAGCGGAGACCCGCCACTGGACATCGACGCGGACCTGCGACCCGAGGGCAAGCAGGGTCCCCTGGTGCGATCGCTGGGCGTCCTACGCGGCCTACTACGAGCGTTGGTCGGCCACCTGGGAGGCGCAGGCGCTGCTGCGCGCCGCGTTCGTGGCGGGCGACGCCGGTCTGGGGGAGCGGTTCATGGGGCTGGTCGACCGCATCCGCTGGAGCGGATCGCTGAGCGTCGACGAGCTGCGCCAGGTGCGCCGACTCAAGGCACGCATGGAGTCCGAGCGGCTCCCGAGCGGCCGCCGATCCCAACCTGCACACGAAGCTCGGTCGCGGGGGCCGTCGCGACGTGGAGTGGGTCGTCGCAGCTGCTTCAGATGCAGCACGCCGACACCGTCCCCGACCTGCGCACCACGCGCACGCTGGCTGCGCTGGAGGCGGCCCGCCAGGCGGGGCTGCTGGACGACGCCGACGCCGACGTGCTCACGGAGTCCTGGCGCCTGGCCACGGCGGTGCGCAATGCCGTGATGCTGGTACGCGGCCGGGCCAGCGACATGGTGCCCATCGACGTCAAGGAGCTGCGGGGCGTGGCGTTCATGCTCGACTACCCACCGGGCGACTCGGGTCGGGTCCTGGAGGACTACCGCAGGGTAACGCGACGGGCGCGGCATGTCTTCGAGCGACTGTTCTACGGTCTCCAAGATGATCGCGACGACGCCTGATCGGACGCCCGACGCGACCCGAATGGTCGTGATCCGGGAGTCCAGCGGGCGGTTCAGCGACCATCCGGGTCGTGTCGACGGGGCGGCTTGGGGATCAGGGCGCCCGTGCGCTGGGCCCAGGCCCGCCACGAGCTGCCGTACTCGGCCGCGAGCAGTCCGTCCTCCCACCGCGACTTGACGAGGAAGAAGACGCTCAGCGCGACGGCCACGGCGGCCGTCCAGCCGCTGCCGACGGCGATCGTCCAGCCCCAGGCGAGCAGGAGCACGGCGCTGTAGATGGGGTGGCGGACCCAGGCGTACGGGCCGCCGGTGCGCAGACCGGCACCGGGGATCGGGACCGGCGTCGGCGTCAGCGCGGATCCGAGGGTGCGTCCCGACCACAGGCCGAGAAGTGCGCCGCCCGCTGCAAGCACGAGTCCCAGGCCGAGGGTCCAGGGGGCGGACTGGCTCCGGGGAACGACAACGAGGAGCACGAGCAGCACGAACTGCACCCCCACGAGTGCCCAGCCCATCCGAGTCCGTCGCATGAGGCAAGTATCCGGCACAGGCGAAGGGCGGCCACCGTGATGGTGGCCGCCCTTCGGTTCCCTGTGCGCGCGAGGCGAATCGACGCGGAGGGAGCTTGCGCGGTGCCCGTCCCCACCTTGTCGTCAGGTGGTCGAACTAGATGTCGTAGTACAGCTCGAACTCGTGCGGGTGCGGGCGCAGGCGGATGGGATCCACCTCGTTGGTCCGCTTGTAGTCGATCCACGTCTCGATGAGGTCGGCTGGGAACACGTTGCCGGCCTGCAGGTACTCGTTGTCGGCCTCGAGGGCTGCCAGGACCTCGGGGAGAGAGCCGGGAACCTGCGGGATCGCGGCGTGCTCGTCCGGGGGCAGCTCATACAGGTCCTTGTCGACCGGGGGGAGCGGCTCGATCTTGTTTCGGATGCCGTCGAGGCCGGCCATGAGCTGCGCCGCGAAGGCGAGGTACGGGTTGCTCGACGGGTCGGGCACGCGGAACTCGATGCGCTTGGCCTTAGGCGAGGAGCCGGTGACCGGGATGCGGATGCAGGCCGAGCGGTTACGGGCCGAGTAGACGAGGTTGACGGGAGCCTCGTAGCCCGGCACGAGCCGGTGGTAGGAGTTGACGGTCGGGTTGGTGAACGCGAGCAGCGAGGGGGCGTGCTGGAGCAGGCCGCCGATGTACCAGCGGGCGATGTCCGAGAGGCCGCCGTAGCCACGCTCGTCGTAGAACAGCGGCACGCCGTCCTTCCACAGCGACTGGTGGCAGTGCATGCCCGAGCCGTTGTCGCCGAAGAGCGGCTTCGGCATGAAGGTCGCCGTCTTGCCGAAGCTCGACGCGACGTTCTTGATCACGTACTTGAACATCATCATCTCGTCGGCCGCGTGCTGAAGGGTGTTGAAGACGTAGTTGATCTCGCCCTGACCGGCGGTGCCGACCTCGTGGTGCGAGCGCTCGACTCGGAGGCCGACCTCCTGAAGCTTGAGGACCATCTCGTCGCGGATGTCGGCGAAGTGGTCGACCGGGGGCACGGGGAAGTAGCCGCCCTTGTAGGGGGTCTTGTGGCCGAGGTTGCCGCCGTCCTCCTTGCGACCGGAGTTCCAGGCACCCTCGATCGAGTCGATGTGGTAGTAGGACTCGTGCTGGTTGGTCTCGAAGCGAACGTCGTCGAAGACGTAGAACTCGGCCTCGGCCCCGAAGTACACGGTGTCGGCGATACCGGTGGACTTGAGGTACGCCTCGGCGTTCGCCGCGATGTTGCGCGGGTCGCGGCTGTACTTCTCGTTCGTGAACGGGTCGCGGATCGAGAAGTTCATGACGAGCGTCTTGTTCGTGCGGAAGGGGTCGATGAAGGCCGTGGTCGGGTCCGGGATCAGCTTCATGTCGGACTCGTGGATCGCCTGGAAGCCGCGGATGGACGAGCCGTCGAACATCAGGCCGTCGTCGAACACGTCCTGGGTGAACGACTCGACAGGCATGTTGAAGTGCTGCATCACGCCGGGCAGGTCGATGAACCGCACGTCGACGAACTTGACGTCCTGGTCCTTGATGTACTGGAAGACCTCTTCTGAGTTGTTGAACATGGCACCTCCTGCTCGCATGGGCGAGCCATCGTCATGCACCGCAACGGTGCGTCGCCTCGCACGGGGGGAACCCGTCGGGTCGGGGGCGGACGCCTCCGACACCACAGACTGTAGGTAGAGGGGGTGTCCTCGGGGTATCCCGGTCGTTTCGGTCGTGTTAACGCCGGTCAAGGGTTCGCACTACCGTAGTGCCGTGGTTGCGAGCGAGATCCTCACGCTGGAGGTCGCCGGATTCGGCCGCCGGCTCGCCGCCCTGGCCATCGACTGGTTCGTCAGCATCGCCGCCGCGCGCATCCTGTTCCGCTCCGCGGCCTACGGTTCGCCGGAGTCGTCGGCGGCAACCCTGCTGGTCTTCGCCGCCGAGGTCATCGTGTTCACGTGGCTCATGGCCGCGTCCTTCGGTCAGCGGCTGCTCGGACTGCGGGTCGTGCGCGCGCACGGCGGGCCGCTGGGGCTGTGGCGGACCGTCGTACGGACCGTCCTGCTGTGCCTGGTCATCCCGGCCATCGTCATCGACGACCGGGGCCGAGGCCTGCATGACCGCTCGGTCGACTCGATCGTGATCGACGTGCGGGACGCGTGAGTCAGCGGGGCCTGCGGACCTGACGGGCGCTCGTGGGCATCGGGCCCTTGGGGATCGGCATGGCGTTGGCCGCATTGCCCAGGGCATCGAGGCGCTTGCGCATGTCGGTGATCTCGCCACCGCGCAGGTTGCGGGGCAGCTTGGTGAGCCGGGTCTGCAACTTCAGCAGCGGCACCTGGCCTTCGTCGTTGCCCACCTGGATCTCGTAGATCGGCACGTCGGGCAGCCATCGAGCGGTCTTCTTGCGCTCGTTGGCGAGCATGACGACGACCCGGTTGGACGGGCCCTCGGACACGAGGACGACGCCGGGCCGGCCGACGACACGCGTGATGATGTCCTGGCTCTTGTTCACGGCAACGGCGGGCGTGACGGCCCACGTGCCGCCGCGCATCGACTGGATGACCGCGGCCGCCGCCCCCGGTTGACCCTCGATCTGCCTGTAGGCGGCACGCATGGCCCGGCGGCTGAACCAGAAGGTCGCGGCCAGCAGGCCGGCGGGAATCGCCAGGAGGAGCGCGGTCGGCCAGTTGAGGAACTTCCACACGGGCAGCGCCACGAGGAGGAAGGCGCCGAGGAAGAAGCCCGCCACCTCGAGGGGGAGGAGCTTGTAGACCTGCTGAGTCATCGACCAGTTCTGGACCAGCGATGTGAAGGTGGAACGGATGCGACCCTTTGCCATGACGAGCAGCCTAGATCAGCCCGTGGGCCGCTGCTTCAGGGAGTCACGATCGTGATCGGCTCGCCCGGCCGAATCACGCCGGGGCGCTCGACCCAGGCGGTCACTCCGCGACGCCTGATCGCGGCCTTGGGGAACGACTCCGGGGTGGTGCCGTGCACCTGGGCCACCATGGCGCCGGCGATGGTGCAGGGCAGGTTCTCACCGCCGAGCATCAGGACCGCCCCGCCGTCGAAGACGAGCCTTGTCATCCGCGGCAGGGCCGTCAGCGCGGGGATGCCCTGCGTGCAGACGTTGTCGGCCAGCAGCCCGGGCTCGATGACCGCGATCCCGAGCGCGGCGGCGATCCCGGCGAGCTCGGCCGTGTCGACGAGGGACAGCTGGCGGTGGTTGCGTATGCGCGTGCCCCTGGCGAACACGGTGCTCTGACGCGCGTCGGAGAGCATGGTCTCGCCGTGGTGGCGGTCGCCGACGGGGCCGCCCCAGTCGAGCACGAGCTCGTCGCACGGATCAGGCACGTCGCTGCCGGCAGGCCACAGGTGCAGTGCGACGACCGACGGACCCGTCACGAACTGCTCGACATCACCGTGATGCGGGCACCCTCGCCGGAGCCACGGGCCGCGAGCGCCTGGGCGTACAGTCGGCCGGCCCGGTAGCTGGAGCGCACGAGCGGACCGCTCATGACGCCGGGAAAGCCCATGGCCGTCGCGACGTCGGCGAGATCGACGAACTCCTCGGGGCGCACCCAACGGGTCACCGGGTGGTGGCGCGGGGTCGGCCGCAGGTACTGGGTGATGGTGACGAGATCGCAGCCGGCCTCGAGCAGGTCACGCAGTGCCTGGTGGACCTCGTCGATCTGTTCGCCCATGCCGAGGATGAGGTTGCTCTTGGTGACCAGGCCGGCGGCGCGGGCCTGGCTGATCACGTCGAGGCTGCGCTCGTAGGTGAACGCCGGGCGGATGCGCTTGAACAGGCGCGGCACGGTCTCGACGTTGTGCGCCAGTACGGCCGGCGCGGCATCGAAGACCAGGCCGAGCAGTTCGGGCTTGCCGGAGAAGTCGGGGATGAGGACCTCGACGCCGGTGTCGGGATTCAGCGCGCGGATCTCCCGGACGGTCTCCGCGTAGAGCCACGCGCCCTCGTCGGGCAGGTCGTCGCGCGCCACCCCGGTGACGGTGGCGTAGCGCAGCCCCATGGTGCGGACGGACTCGGCGACCCGGCGCGGCTCGTCCCGGTCGAGCGGGGCCGGCCTGCCGGTGTCGATCTGGCAGAAGTCGCAGCGCCGCGTGCACTGCTCGCCGCCGATGAGGAAGGTCGCCTCGCGGTCCTCCCAGCACTCGTAGATGTTCGGGCAGCCGGCCTCCTGGCACACGGTGTGCAGGCCCTCGCCCTGCACGAGGCTGCGGATCTGCGTGTACGCCGGACCGGTCTTGAGCTTGGTGCGGATCCACTCGGGCTTGCGCTCGATCGGCACCGCCGCGTTGCGGGCCTCGATGCGCAGCAGGCGCCGGCCGTCCTTGATCTCGCCGGAGAAGGGCGCGTCGGGGGCGCTTGCAGGGTCGGGCGTCGTCACGTCGCAGACTCTACGCCGCGGCTGTCAGCCGCCGACGATGGCCGCCAGGCGCGTCTCGACGATGGGGAGGACCTCGGCGACGGTGATGTCGCGCCCGGCCTCGCGGGACAGGCTCGTGACCTCGGCATCCCGGATGCCGCAGGGCACGATGCGGTCGAACCAGCCGAGGTCGCAGTCGCAGTTGATGGCGAAGCCGTGCATGGTCACGCCCTGGCTGACGCGGATGCCGATGGCGGCCACCTTGCGGTCCGGCCCGCGTGAGTCGGCGGGCACCCAGACGCCGCTGCGTCCGCTCACCTGGGTCGCCGCCACTCCGACCTCCGCGCAGACCGCGATCAGCATGCGCTCGATGCGGCGCACGTGCGCGACCACGTCGACAGGATCCGGCAGCCGGACGATCGGGTACCCGACAAGCTGCCCGGGCCCGTGCCACGTGATCTTCCCGCCACGGTCGACGTCGACGACGGGAGTGCCATCGAAGGGCCGTTCGAGCGGCTCGGTCCGCCGACCGGCGGTGTAGACGGACTGGTGCTCGAGGAGCAGGACGGTGTCGGGCGCACGACCCTCGACGACGCTGGCATGGACCTGCCGCTGGAGCTCCCAGCCGGCGAGGTACTCGACGGCGTCGGCGCCGAACCCGACATGCTCAACCACGGGCGAGGGAGTGGTGGAGACGCTCATCCCACGACCCTAGCCGTCTGCGACGGCTGGGGAGGTGCGGCCCTCGACGGGCGGCCGAACGGGGCTACGCCCCGCCACCGGTCGGGAGGGTCGGTCGACCGAGGTGGGCACGGACGGCGTCCGCCGCCCGGCGGCCGCTGACCATTGCGCCCTGGATGGACGAGGTGTCGCGGTGGTCGCCGGCCACGAAGAGGCCATCGCCCAGCTCGACCGTGCGACGCACGTCGAGAGGCGGCAGCATCGCCGGCAGCGCGTATCCGATGGGGTAGGTCGCCACGTGCTGCCAGCCCTGCGTGCCGACGCCGTAGAGGGCCGCCAGATGGCGGCGGATCTGCTGCTCGGTCGCCGCGTCCGGGTGCTCGCCGAGTGCCGAGGCGCTCACCAGGACGCGCCCGCCGGACGCGTAGGTGGACGTGGCATGAGTCAGGACGACGGTGCTCAGCACCGGTCCGCGAGCGTCGACGACGAGAACGGGGTCGCCGCCGGTGAGCCGGGCGGGATCGGCGTCGGCCACGTAGTACCAGGTGGTCATGGACCGACCCGTCGGGATGTCGAGGCCGGGCAGCAGTACGCCGGCCGTCCTCGGGTCGGTCGCGACGATGACTGCCCTCGCGGTCAACTGCCCGTCGCGGTGGCGGACCCGGCCTGGCGAGACCGACTGCACCGGACTGTCGAGGCGCACGGTTCCGGTCGGCAGCGCGCCGTGGAGCTGGTCGGGAATGGCCTGCATGCCGGCGGCCGGAACCGAGGGGATGCCCTTGACGAGGCTGGTCAGCACCAGGTCGAGGAAGCGCCGTGATGTCGCGAGTCGATCCTCGAGGAACACCGACGCCAGGAACGGGCGCAGGACCGACTCCAGGAAGGCGTCGTCGACCCCGGCGGATCGCAGCGCGACCTCCGCCGGGAGGTCGGTGGTCGCCGCGAGCGCGCGTGTGGACGTTCTGGACGTCCGCCAGGCATAGGCCGCGAATCGCAGCTTGCCGGCGAGCGTCCCGGATCGGGGGGCCAGCACGTCGGTCGCCCAGCCCGCGCGGCGGCGGGGGTCGCCCAGCCGGACGGGCCCCGCCGCTGTCGTGGCGATGAGGCCCGGAACGAACGGACGCAGGTCGAGAGCGGTGTGGTCGAGCACGCGGGCGGCCTCGGGGTAGGCCGGGTTGTACAGCTGGAAGCCGTGGTCCAGGACGAGTCCGTCGACGAGGTCGGAGCGGACCCGGCCGCCGACGGCGTCGGCGGCGTCGAGGACGACGACGTCCACTCCCCTGATCGCGAGCTGCGCGAGCAGCCGACAGCCCGGCGAGGCCGGCGCCCACGATGATGACGTCATGATCGGCCGCCACGGCTAGCCTGCCTCCAGCGCCGTGCGGATCGCCGACTCGATGGTCGGGTCCTGGAAGCCGAAGTGCGACTCCTCGAGCACCGTCGGCACGACGCGGGAGCTGCCGAGCACCTCGCAGCTGAACTCGCCGAGAACGGCCTTCAGGGCGAATGCGGGAACGGGCAGGATGGTGGGCCGGCCCATCACCGTGCCCATCACCGAGGTCACCTCCGCGTTCGTCACCGGGTGGGGCGCCGTGAGGTTGACGGGCCCACTCAGGTGGTCCTGCTCCAGCAGGAACTGCAGGGCGCACACCTCGTCGCGCAGCGAGATCCATGACCAGTACTGGCTTCCGGGACCCAGCCTGCCTCCCAGTCCCAACCGGAAGAGCGGGAACATGCGCGCCCAGGCACCACCCTCCCTCGCGACGACCAGGCCCGTGCGGGGGTGCACGACGCGGATGCCGGCGGACGCGGCCGGCATCGCCGCGGCCTCCCAGGCCCGCACGACGTCGGCAAGGAACCCGCTGCCGGCCGGCGCCGTCTCGTCGACCACCCGATCGCCGGTGTCGCCGTACCAGCCGATCGCCGAGGCGGACACGAGGACGCGTGGGCGGACGTCGAGGGCTGTCATGGCCGCCACGATGGTGCGCGTGCCCTCGATGCGGCTGGCGAGGATCTCGCGCTTGTAGGCGTCGGTCCACCGATGGTCACCGACTCCGGCGCCGGCGAGGTGGACGACGGCCTCGGCCCCCTGCAGCGCGGCCAGGTCGATCGTGCCCGCCCTGGGGTCCCACGTCACCTCGTCGGGGGAGCCGGCGGGACGTCGAACGAGGCGGACGACATCGTGACCGGCCGAGCGCAGGTGCGCAACGAGCGCGGAACCGATGAGACCGGACGCGCCGGTGACCGCAACCTTCATGAACCCACCCTCTCGCGAACGAGGGTCGGGCGCGACTCGCCCCGGCGATCACCCCGATGCCTCGTCAGGCGTGGGGGGTCTACGCGGGGTCGGAAGCCCCCACGAGTGACGAGGCATCGGGGTGAATCTGCGATGCGGGGGTCACAGGCCCAGTTCGGCCTCGAAGGCGGCCTCCTCGAGGCGGCTCTTGATGGTGCCCAGGAAGCGGGCGGCGTCGGCGCCGTCGACCAGGCGGTGGTCGTAGGACAGTGCGAGGAAGACCATCGACCGGATGGCGATGACGTCCTGGCCGGTCGAGTCCTGTGCGACGACGGGACGCTTGACGACAGCGCCGGTGCCCAGGATCGCGACCTGCGGCTGGTTGATGATCGGCGTGTCGAACAGCGCGCCGCGGCTACCGGTGTTGGTGACGGTGAAGGTGCCGCCGCTGAGCTCGTCGGGCGACAGCTTGTTTGTGCGGGTACGGTCGGCGAGGTCGGCGATCCGGCGCGCGAGCCCGGCGATGTTCAGGTCGCCCGCATCACGGATGACCGGGACGAGCAGGCCGCGGTCGCTGTCGACGGCGATGCCGAGGTGCTCGGAGTCGAAGTAGGTGATGGTCCCCTCGGCCATGCTGAGCGTGGCGTTGACCTGCGGATACTGCTTGAGGGCCTCGACGGAGGCCTTGCAGAAGAACGGCAGGAAGGACAGCTTCACGCCCTCGCGGGCCTCGAAGTCGCGCTTGACCTTGCTGCGCAGCGCAGCGATGCGCGTGACGTCGACCTCGACGACGCTGGTCAGCTGGGCCGAGACCTGGAGTGACTCGACCATCCGCTCGGCGATCACCTTGCGCAGCCTGCTCATCTTGACCGTCGTGCCGCGCAGCTCGGACCTTGCCGCGGCCACGGCTGCGGAAGGCGCTGCCGGGGCGGCCTGCGCTGCCGCGGCGACGGGAGCCGGCGCGGCCTTCGTGAGGGTGACCTGGGCGACGGCGGCCTCGACGTCGGACTTGCGGATGCGTCCACCCACGCCCGTGCCCGTCACCGTGGACAGGTCGATGCCCTGCTGCGCGGCGAGGCGCCGCACGAGGGGAGTGACGTACGCGTCGGCGTTCGCCTCGACGGCCGCCGGGCCGGGTGCTGCCGGAGCGGGCACCGCCACGGGTGGCGCTGCCGGAGCGGGCACTGCCACGGGGGCAGCGGTCGCACCGACCGGGCCGATGACGCCGAGCTCGCTGCCGACCGACACGGTGCTGTCATCCGGCACCGAGATCGAGGCGAGCACTCCGGCGACGGGGGAGGGGATCTCGGTGTCGACCTTGTCTGTCGAGACCTCCACCAGGGCCTCGTCGACCTCGACGAAGTCGCCCACCGACTTGAGCCAGCGGGTGACGGTGCCCTCGGTGACGCTCTCACCCAGGGCCGGCATGCGAATCGACGTGCCGGTGCCAGCGGAGGTAGCGGTCGGCGTGGGAGCGGCGGGGGCGGGCTCTGCCTGCGCGGCGGGTGCCTGCGCGGCGGGCGGTGTCGATGAGGCGTCCGCCGCGGGGCTCGACTCGCCCACTCCTGTCGACTCGGCCGGGCTCGACTCGCCTATGACCGCCAGCTCGGCGCCGACGGCAACCGTCTCGTCCTCGCCCACGTGGATCGCCAGCAGCACGCCGGAGGCCGGGGCGGGGATCTCCGTGTCGACCTTGTCCGTGGAGACCTCGAGAAGGGGCTCATCGGCGGTGACGGTGTCGCCGACCGACTTCAGCCAGCGCGTGACCGTGCCCTCGGTGACGCTCTCGCCCAGCGCGGGCATGGTGACGGAGACCGACATGTGTTCTGCTCCCTTGAAGTCGGATCAGGCGTGGGCGTGCAGGGGCTTGCCGGCAAGGGCGAGGTGAGCCTCGCCCATCGCCTCGTTCTGGGTCGGGTGCGCGTGGACCAGCGTCGCGACGTCGTCCGGCGTGGCCTCCCAGCTGACGATCAGCTGCGCCTCCCCGATCTGCTCGCCCATGCGGGAGCCGACCATGTGGATGCCGACGACCGGCCCGTCGACCTGCTGCACGAGCTTGACGAAGCCGGTGGTCCCCAGAATCTGGCTCTTGCCGTTCCCGCCCAGGTTGTACTCGTAGGTGGCGACGTTGTTGCCGAATCTCTCGCGCGCCTGCGCCTCGGTGAGGCCGACGCTCGCGACCTCGGGCTCGCAGTAGGTGACGCGGGGGATGTTGATGTCGACGATGATCGCCGGATTCAGGCCGGCGATCTCCTCGGCGACGAAGATCCCGTGCTGGAAGCCGCGGTGGGCCAACTGCAGCCCGGGGGTGATGTCGCCGACTGCGAAGATGCCAGGAACGTTCGTGCGAAGACGCTCGTCGACGAGGACCCAGCCGCGCTCCATGGCCACGCCCTGCTCCTCGAAGCCCATGCCGGTGGCGCTCGGACCGCGACCGACGGCCACGAGCAGGAGGTCGGCGTCGAGCTGCTTGCCGTCCTCGAGGGTCACGTGCACGCCTGCGTCGTCCTGGGTCGCGGACGCGAAGCGGACCCCGAGGGTGAAGTCGATCTTGCGCTTGCGGAACGCCCGTTCGAGGGCCTTGGAGCAGGACTCGTCCTCGTTGGGCACCAGGTGCGGCAGTGCCTCGACGATCGCGACCTCGGCGCCGAAGGACTTCCAGACGCTGGCGAACTCCACGCCGATGACGCCGCCGCCGAGCACGATGACACGCTTGGGCACGTGGTCGAGGTTGAGCGCCTGGTCAGATGTCATGATGCGGCCGCCGATGTCGAGGCCCGGAAGGCTGCGCGCGTACGAACCGGTGGCGAGGACCACGTTCTTGCCCGTGTAGCGCTCGCCGTCGACCTCGACGGTGTCGGGCGAGATGAGGCGCCCGGCCCCCTCGACGAAGGTGATGTTGCGGCTCTTCACCAGCCCCTGGAGCCCCTTGTACAGGCGGCCCACGACGCCGTCGCGGTACTCGTTCACCTTCGGCATGTCGATGCCCTCGAAGGTGGCGCGCACGCCGAACGAGTCGCTCTCCTTCGCGCTGTCGGCCACCTCCGCTGCGTGCAGCAGCGCCTTCGTCGGGATGCAGCCGTTGTGGAGGCACGTGCCGCCAAGCTTGCCCTTGTCGATGAGGATCACGGACATGCCCAGCTCGGACGCGCGCAGCGCGCAGGCGTACCCGCCGCTTCCTGCACCGAGGATCACCAAGTCTGCATTGGCCACTGTCGCCTACTCCCATCGTGGGGATACGTCCGTGTCGTTCTCCGAGGTGTCACATCTTCCCATCGCCAGGTGCGTGGCGCACACGACCCCCGGGCTACTCGGAGCCGAGCGCCATCTCCGCCGCGATCTGGACGAGCGTGCGGACCATGGCTCCCGTGCCGCCCTTGGGCGTGTAGCCGTAGGCCGGCTTCTCGTTGAACGAGGGACCGGCGATGTCGATGTGCACCCAGGGCTGGTCGGCGGGCACGAACTCGCTCAGGAACACGCCCGCGGTCAGCATCCCGCCGAGCCGGTCGCCCATGTTGGCGATGTCCGCGACGGCCGAGTCGAGCGAGGGGCGCAGGTCCGCGGGGAGCGGCATGGGCCAGACCGACTCGCCGGCCCGCTCGGCCGACTCGCAGACCTGTTTCCGCGCGGCGTCGGTGTTGGACATCACGCCGGCGATGCGGGCGCTCAGGGCGATGCGCTGCGCGCCGGTGAGAGTGGCGACGTCAACGACGAGGCCGGGGTGCTCGGCGACCGCCATGCCCAGGGCGTCGGCGAGGATCAGCCGGCCCTCGGCGTCGGTGTTGAGCACCTCGACGGTGGTGCCGTCGAACACCGTGATGATGTCGCTGGGCCGCTGGGCGGTGCCGCTCGGCATGTTCTCGGCGGACGGCACCCAGCCGGTCACGCGGATCGGCAGCCGCAGCTCGGCGATGACGCGGATCGCCGCGATGACCGCGGCAGCGCCTGCCATGTCGCTCTTCATGTCCTCCATGCCGGCGGCCGGCTTGATCGAGATGCCGCCGGAGTCGAACGTGATTCCCTTGCCGACGAGCGCGAGGTGGGCGGTGGCGCCGTCGGGGGCGTAGTCCATGCGCACGAGGCGGGGCGGGTGCGTGGAGCCCTGGCCGACGGCGAGGATGCCCCCGCAGCCGTCGCGGAACAGGTCGTCCTCGTCCCAGATGGTCACCTCGACCGGCAGGTCGTGGGCGGCACCGACGGCGGCCGCGGCCAGTGCTGCCGGCGTCAGCGCGCTCGGTGGGGTGTTGACGAGGTCCCGGGCGAGGTTGACGCCGGCCGCCACGGTGGCGACGTCCCTGACCACCCGCTTCTGCTCCGCGGTGGGCGCGGACCCGAGGAGGACGGTGATGGCGCGTACCGGTGCCGGGTGCCCGTTCGCGGACTTGCCGCGGAAGGCGACGAAGTCGTAGGAGCCCAGCAGGGCGGCGATCGAGACGGTCAGGAGGGCCTCGTCGTCTGCCAGCGGCAGCGCCAGTGCCACGCGTCGGGTGCCGGCGAGGCTGCGCAGGGCCGATCCCACCGCGCGCCTGAGCGCCTCGGCGTCGTCGCGCCTGGCCGAGTCGCCGAGCCCGAGGCCGACGATCGTGGTCGCCTTGACCTGGCTGCCGCCGGGCAGCCGCGCGACGTCGCCGCTCTTGCCGCCCGCCCCGATGGCAGTGAATGCCTCGGCGAGGCGGGCCCGCAGGGCTGGGGTCAGGCCGGGACTGATGACCTCGACCTTCTTCCCGCGGGTTGGGGCGAGGGCGACGATCAGCGCATCGGTGACGATTGCGGCGGGCTTGGTGTCGGCGAGGGTGATCCTCGCCGTGGGCGTCGTGGTCATGACAGCACTGTATTCGCGACCATGGCAGGCGTGGCCACCGTCCGGGCGCTACGGTCGCACCTGTGACCGATTCCCCCCTGAAGCAGACACCCCTGTACGAACGGCACCTGGCTGCCGGTGCCAAGACAGCCGACTTCGGCGGGTGGGACATGCCCATCGAGTACACCGGGGTCGTCGCCGAGCACACGGCGGTGCGCACGGCGGTCGGCCTGTTCGACGTGTCGCACATGGGCAAGGTCCGCGTGCACGGCCCGGGCGCCCTCGCCTTCCTGAACTCCCTGCTCGCAAACGACCTCGACAGGATCGAGGACGGCCAGGCCCAGTACTCGATGCTGTGCAACGCCGAGGGCGGCGTCATCGACGACCTGATCGTCTACCGCTGGGCCGATGACGAGGTGTTCATCATCCCGAACGCCTCCAACGCATCCTCGGTGGTGGCGGTCCTGACCGCGGCCGCCCCGGCGGGCGTGGTCGTCGAGAACCACCACCTCGACCACGGCATCATCGCCGTGCAGGGCCCCCGCAGCGAGGAGCTCGTCCGGGCCATGGGACTGCCGGCCGACCACGACTACATGGCCATGGCGTCGGCGCAGTTCCACGGGGAGCCCGTCATCGTGTGCCGGACGGGGTACACCGGCGAGCACGGGTACGAACTCGTCGCTCCCGTGTCCGTCCTCGGCGACCTGTGGGACGCGCTGCTGGCGGCGGGCGAGCCGTTCGGCGTCATGCCGGCCGGCCTCGGCGCACGCGACACCCTGCGGACCGAGATGGGGTATCCCCTCCACGGCCAGGACATCAGTCCGACCATCACGCCGGTCGAGGCGATGATCGGCTGGGCGGTCGGCTGGGACAAGCCCGCCTTCGCCGGTCGTGAGGCGCTCGTCGCCCTGAGGGCGGCTGGTCCGAGCCGACGGCTGCGCGGCCTGCTCGCCCTTGACCGCGGCATCCCGCGTCCCCACATGGTCGTTCGCCGGGCGGTCGAGGATCCCGCGACCCCGCTCGACGGCGACGTCATCGGCGAGGTGACGAGCGGCACGTTCTCCCCGACGCTGCAGGCAGGGCATCGGCCTGGCGCTGCTCGACTCCGCCGTGTCCGTGGGCGACGAGGTGGTCGTCGACGTGCGCGGCCGCGCGTCGCGGTTCCGTGTCGTGAAGCCGCCGTTCGTGGTCGCCAGCACGCGCTAGCCGGGCGCTGTCGTCCGAATGCTCGGACGGCGTCACATGGCGCTCTGGCGACGACCGCTGCGGCAGTCGTGGCTACGCCGCGTCGAGGAGCGTGCGCAGCAGGGTCACGCAGGCCCGTGCCCCCTGCCCCGACTCGTCGGTCAGCCCAAGTGGCAGCGCCGATCGCAGGTCCATCCGCTCGGCAGCGGCATTCCTGGCCGGGTCCGGTGACGTGCTCGCAGCGAGCCACCACGAGGTGGCCCGGTAGGCCAACCGGTCGGCGACCAGCGCCGCCGCCAGTTCGTCGGTGCCGTCCACCAGGCACGGCGTGCGACGGGCCGCGGACGCGAGCAGCACGCCGACGGTGAAGGCGATCCCCACGGCCGCCAGTCCATCGAGCAGCAGCAGCGGCCTGGCACGCTGGTCCACGAGCCGCGCGGCCCCGTCGCGTACGGCAACGCACTGCGCCATCCACTCCCGATCGGTCGTCCCCGGCGCCTGAGGGACCACCGTTGCCGCGTCCTTGTGCGTGAGCAGTGCGATCACCGTGCGAGCGGCCAGCAGGTCACGGTCCGTCGCGTGCGGCACGAGGAGGGTGGCGCCGGCGTCGATGGCCGCGTCGGCAGCGCGGATGCCGGCGACGAGGGCCGCCTCGCACGAGTCGGCCGCCCGGTCGGACGAGGGCACGCCCACCGGGCGGAGGGGGGCCGCCGGCGCAGCGGCGAGCCACCAGCCGAGCAGGTCTGCCAGCGCCCCGGTGACGTCCGCAGGCAGGTCCATTTCGGGGCGGCCGGCCGCCGTGATGCGGGCCAGGACGGCCTCTGCCTCGGGTGGCAGCGAGGTGGCCGCGGGACTGCCCGCGGGTGCAGCCTCGGCATGGGCAGGCGGCTGGTCGGTCACGGGACTCCGATGGGTCGCGGTCAGGACGGAACGGCCACCAGTATGACGAGCGCCGTACAGGTGGCGATCTCGACCGTGGCCCCGAGGACGTCACCGGTGATGCCGCCGAGGCGCCGCACGGCGACGCGCACGACGAGGGCGCCGGCCAGCAGGCCGCCGATGATCGCGAGAGCCACGGGCAGGGCGCCGGACGGCACCCGGAGTGCGGCCACCGTGGTCAGCGCGATCAGCCACGCGGTCGACTCCACGGCGGTCGCCCAGCGGGGCACGCTGCCCGCCACGGACGCCCCGAGCCCGTCTGGTCGGGCCGCGGGGATGCCCCTGGTGCACGCGACGACCACGGCGAGGCGGCCAGTGCCCAGTGCGACGACAAGGCCGATGAGGGCCCTGCCGTCCGCCACGAGGCCGGCGTAGGCAGCGGCCTCGACGAGCAGCACGAGGGTGATCGAGACGACGCCGAAGGGCCCGATGTCGGATCGACGCGCGATCCCCAGGGCCTCCTCGGCCGGGCGGCCGCTGCCGAGGGCGTCGGCGGTGTCGGCGAGGCCGTCGAGGTGCAGGCCGCGCGTCAGGTAGGCGAGCGCCGCGAGGACCAGGGCCGCCAGGAGGAGCGGGCCGGCCGCCGCGCCGAGTCGTGGGGCTGCCAGTTGCGCTGTCCCGCCCAGGGGGATCGCGATGAGGACGCCGACCCCGGGGGCCCACAGCATCGCGCCGCGCGCGACCTGTCGATCGATGCGGCGAGGCGGCGGGACGGGAACGCGGGTGAACGTGCCGAGGGCCAGCCGAAGGCAGTCAGGCATCGGCCGGCCGGTCGGAGACCCCCGCACCCTCGAAGGTGGCCATCTGCCCGAGCGTGGCGGCAGCGGCGGCCAGCACGGGCAGGGCGAGCAGCGCACCGGTTCCCTCGCCCAGGCGCAGCCGCAGGTCGAGGATGGGCTCGAGGCCGAGCACGGCCAGCGCCAGCCCGGCCGCCGGTTCGGTTGAGCGGTGCCCCGCGACCCACCATGCGCGTGCGCCGGGCGAGAGCAGGTCCGCGACCAGGGCCGCCGCGCACGACACGATCCCGTCGAGCACCACGGGCACCCCGAGGCCGGACGACTCCTGCAGGTACCCGGTCATCGCGGCGATGTCGGGGCCGCCGACGCGGGCCAGCAGTCGTCCGGGATCGGACATCACGTCGGTCCCACGAGCCATCGCGGCGGCGACGGTCGTGATCTTGCGTGCGAGGGCCTCGTCGTCGATGCCCGTCCCGCGGCCGGTCACGGCGTGCGGCGCCTGCCGACGTGAGCAGGCCGATCAGGGTCGCAGCCGGAGTGGTGTTGCCGATCCCCATGTCGCCGGCGATGAGCACGTCGGCCCCGCCGGCCACCGCCTCGCGGGCCAGCCCTCGGCCGAGCTCGAGGGCCGCTGCGCACTCCGCGGCGGTCATCGCGTCCTCCCGGTCGATGGACCCGCAGCCGCGACGCACGCGCCCGGCCGTGACGGTCGCGTCGATCCCGTCAATATAGGCCCGATCGGCATCGACGCTCACGTCGACGACGCGAACGGTCGCCCCGACCTGTCCTGCGAGCACGTTGGCCGCGGCGCCGCCCCTGGCGAGGTTGACGACCATCTGGGCCGTCACCTCCGGGTGGATAGGCCGACGTACCGGCGGTCCGCGCCACGCCATGGTCACCCGGCGAAGATCACGAGCGCGGGGCTGGCGAACGGCGCCGGGGGGCAGGTGCCCTGCACGCGCGCTCATCCAGGCGGAGAGCTCCTCGAGGAGGCCCAGGGCTCCCGTCGGCTTCGTCAGCGTCAGCTGGCGGGCAGGGCACCGCCTCGCGACTGCTCGTCCGGGCCGGGGATCGGGGTCACGTCGATGCCTTCCGATGGGTCAGCCGGCGCCGGTCGCGCCGTCGAGGGGCGGTCGAGCCGCAGCGCGTGCCCCGCGACGACCAGGGTCGTTCGTTGCAGGCCGTGGCGATGCTCGCGTTGACGATGCCGAGCAGGTCGCGGAAGAGCCGTCCCGAGCCGGTCGCCGGGACCACTCCCATGCCCACCTCGTTGGACACGAGGATCACGTCGCCGCCGCGTCGAGGCGACGGCCTCGGACAGCTCCGTGATCCGCACCGCCAGCTCCGCCCGCACCTCGACTGCCGTTGCCGGCGTCGGTGCGCGACCACGCGTCGACCGCGTCGAGCTGGCGGGTGAGCCACAGCGCCAGGCAGTCGATGAGAACCAGCCGGCCGGGGCCGGCCGCGCCGATCTCCGCGCACGAGGTCGATCGACTCGATCGTCGCCCAGGCGGTCGGCCTGCGGGCCCGGTGCTCGGCAACTCGCCGCGTCCATTCCAGGTCCTCGTCGCGGGTTCCGCCCGTGGCCACGTAGGTCACGGAGGCCGCGCCATCCGCCAGGCGCTCGGCGAGGCTCGACTTGCCCGAGCGGGCACCGCCGAGCACGAGGTGCCGGACGGGCTCCCGACCGCCGGGGAGGCTCGTGTCGATGACGTCGAGGTCGTCGCGGACCAGGACGCCCAGCGGGGCCAGCCGCTGCCGCAGCTGGGTCGTCGGGGGATTGTGGTGGCTCAGGTGCGTGGCGACGAGCACGGTCGACCCGGTGATCGCCCCGCGACGGCGAAGGGCGAGGACGACGTCGGGCAGCGTCTCCAGGTCGAGGTGACCGGTCCCATGATCCGTGGTGTCCCCGAACGTCTCGTCGATCAGGACCAGATCGAGCCCGGCCTCGATCTGGTCGATCGTCGCCGCGGGAAGGGGGCCGGTGTCGGTGGCGTAGAGCAGGCGGGCGTCGTGCGGATCGGCGATGTCGAACAGGACCGCCTCGAGCGCGATCTCGTCGCCGTCGCCGGACGCGTGGGCGGCGGCCAGGACCCGCACCAGGTAGTCGCCGCGGGCGGTCTCGAGCGTGAGGACGTCGCCGGGCGCGATCTCGTGGAGCTCGACGGGGGCGCCCGGGCCGAGCCAGTGCCGGCACGACGCCAGGGCGAGCGGCGGTGCCCACACGTGCAGGACGTGGTCCGTGCGCGCCCAGGACCGCGACAGCAGGAAGGCGGGATCGAGGTGATCGGGGTGCCCGTGGGTGACGAGGACGTGCTCGATGCCGGCGAGGGATCGGCCCGCCGCGCCGACGGCGTGGGCAGCGGTGGGGCCGGAGTCCACCAGGACGACGTCGTCGATGAGCGCGGAGCTCGGCGCCCGGTGCGGCCGGCCCTGCGTTCCGCCTGGCAGGAGCCGCACTCGCAGAAGGGATTCGGCCAGCCGTCGGCCGAACCGGTGCCGAGGAGCGTGACTCTCATGCGGTGGTCTCGTGGGGCGTGAAGGCCACGGGCGCGCCGAAGGCGGCCTTGCGGGACATTCGCCGCAGGGCGATGAGGACGGGCCCACCGGCGGCGAGGACGAGGGCGACCGTCAGGACCGCACGGGGGATGTCGTATCCGAGGGACGTCAGGAGGCAGAAGCGCAGCCAGGACAGGAGGTTCTCGCTGAGCGGATCACCGGCGGAGTAGGCGAGCTGCTCGGGGAGTCCCGAGGTGAACGGCCAGAACCACAGGTTGAGCAGGAAGCCGTAGGCGATGCACGCCACCGCGCTGTAGGCGGAGAGCATGAGCAGTTCCCGTCTGCCCGTCACCCGAGGGAGCAGCCCGGCACCGAATCCGACCCACGCCGCGCCGAGCATCTGGAAGGGCAGCCACGGCCCGACGCCGCCGGTGAGCAGGGCGGAGGCGAACAGGGAGATGGAGCCGAGGCAGAACCCGAACCCCGGCCCGAGCGCGCGTCCGCCCAGGATGAGGATGACCCAGATCGGCTCCAGCCCCGCCGTACCGCCCCCCAGCGGGCGCAGAGCCGAGATGACGGCGGCGAGCACGCCCAGCATGGCGATGGCCTTCGCGTCCATGCCGCCGTCGCTCATCTGCGCGAGCACGACGACCAGCAGGAGCGGGACGACCAGCGCGAACAGGATGGGCGCATCGGATGCATGGGCGACGGCGGCGGATCCGGGTCCTGCCAGGAGCGGCCACGTGAACGCGACCAGGCCGACTGCCGAGGCCAGCGAGATGGCGGCGAGCGACTGGCGCCCGAGCCGGACGGCGGTCATCCGGCGGCCTCCCCGGGCGTCGTGGCGGGTCGGCGGGTCCCGATGGAGCCCAGCGCGGCCGCGATCGGCGCGTGCGCGGTGAAGAGCGCGGCGGCGACCTGGTCGACCGTCAGCCAGGGTTGGGGCGCGAGGATCTTGGACACCTGCGGCGCGAACATCGGCGACGACGTGACGACCTCGGTCGTGGGCCCGTCCGCGACGACCTCGCCGTCGGCCAGGATCACCACGCGATCGGCGACGTCGGCCACGAGCTCGACATCGTGGGTCGCCAGGACGATGGCGTGGCCAGCCCCCGCGAGGTCGGAGAGCACGCGGGCCAGGCGCGACTTCGTCGGGTAGTCCAGTCCCCTGGTCGGCTCGTCCAGCAGCAGCAGCGGCGGCCGCGCGGCCAGGATCACGCACAGCACCAGCAGCAGCCGCTGGCCCTCGGACAGGTCACGGGGGTGCGTGCCGTCCTCCACGTCGGGGGCCATGAGCGCGAGCAGGGCCCTCGTGGTGCCGGGCTCGCAGGCTGCGTCGCGATCCGAGGCGCGGCACTCGTCGGCCACGGTGACCGACTCCAGCAGGTCGCCCGGTTCCTGCGGCACCAGGCCGACCGAGCGCAGCAGCTCGGGTCGCCCGGAGGGTGGCGGGGTCGTTGCCGTTGACCCGGACCGTCCCGGCCACCTTCGGCCCGATGCCGACGAGGGCATGGAGCAGCGTCGACTTGCCCGCACCGTTGCGTCCCATGAGCGCCACGACCTCGCCCGCGGTCACGTCGAGACGGACGTGGCGAAGGGCCGTGGCCGGTCCGTAGGCCACGGTCAGGTCGTCGGCCGTGGCGATCGGACGGGCGGTGGCCGGGACGGTCCGCAGGCGCGGGGTGCGGCCGACGAGGAGATCGCGCAGCGGCCCGGCGGCACGGCGGGCGTCGCGCACCGACAGCGGCAGGGGCAGCCAGCCGGCGAGGCGACCGAGCTCGACCACGGGCGGAGCGATCGGCGCGCTGCGCATGAGGTCACTGGGGATCCCGAACAGCACCGGCTGGCCGTGGCCGGGGACGATCACGATCTGGTCCGCATACTGCACGACCCGCTCGAGGCGGTGCTCGGCCATGACCACGGTGACGCCGAGGTCGTGCACCAGCCGCTGGAGGGCGGCGAGCACCTCCTCGGCGGCGCCCGGGTCGAGCGCCGACGTGGGCTCATCGAGCACGAGGATGCGGGGTTGCGAGGTGAGCACGGAGCCGATCGCCACGCGCTGGCGCTGGCCTCCCGACAGCGTGCGCAGGGGTCGTTGCCGGATGTCGGCGAGTCCCAGCAGGTCGAGGGTCTCCTCGACGCGACGCCGCATGACGTGCGGTGCCAGGCCGAGGCACTCCATGCCGTAGGCCAGCTCGTCCTCGACCGTGTCGGTGACGAAGCCGCTCATCGGGTCCTGCGGGACGACTCCGACGAGGTCGGCCAGCTCGCGCGGAGGGTGATCGGCGGTGTCCCGCCCGTCGATCAGCACGCGCCCGGCCAGCGTGCCCCCGGTGAAGTGCGGGACCAGGCCGTTGATCGCGCGCAGGAGGGTCGTCTTGCCGGTGCCGGTGCGCCCGACGACGAGCACCAGCTCGCCCTCGGGGATGCGCAGGTTCACGTCGGCGAGGGTGGGCTGGCTCGCGCCGGGGTAGGTGATGGTCACGTGGTCGAAGTGGATCATGCGGGCACCTCCGCGCGTTCGCGGTGGGTCGTGCGGGCGGAAGGCGTGCTGGCGACAGCGGCAGCCGGGGGGCGGTCCAGGCGGGGGTGACAGCCAGGGCGATCCCCGCCAGCGCGGCCAGCGGCAGGGTCGGCCAGGACGGTGGATCGAAGCTGGTCGACATCCCGGCGACACCGGCCCAGGCCGCGCAGGCGAAGGTCAGGGCCGTCCCGACTCCCGCCGTGCTCACCAGCCACTCCGGCAGCCGCCACGGGTCGGGGCGGTAGCGGGTGCGCACGGAACTGCGGCCGGCGAGCGTGACGCCGGTGACGGCGACCGCGGTGCCGAGCAGCAGCATGGGCAGTCCGAGGGCGGCGGGCGAGCCGGCGGAGACGAGCCCGTACGCGCCGACGCATGACGCGACGAGGCCACCGAGCAGCATCGCGGACGAGGCCCGGCGCTGGCCCGTCGGCACGTTCCCGCGTCGTCCGTACCCACGCGAGTCCATCGCTGCGGCCAGGGCGACGGAGCGCTCGAGGGCGCCCTCGAGGACGGGGACCGCCGACGCCGCGATCGCCCGGGGTCCGGACGTCTCGCGCCCGCGAAGGCGGCGGGCGGTGCGCAGCCGCTCGACGTCGGAGACCAGTTGCGGGGTGAACGTCAGCGCGACGACGACGCTGACGCCAAGCTCGTAGAGCGCGGCCGGGACGGACTTGAGGAGCCGGGAGGGCGAGGCCAGGGAGTTCGCGGCGCCCACGCAGACGAGGATGGTCGCCAGGCGCAGGCCGTCGTAGAACGCCATGAGGACGGACTCGAGCGTGACGTCACCGCCGATGCGGACGCCCGCGAGCCAGGGCGGCAGGCCGATCCCGGGCAGGCCGACCAGGACCGTCGTGCCGATGGCCGCGCCGAAGAGCACCTGGACGCCCACGCGGACGATGATGACGAAGGCGCCGAGCCGCAGGAAGAACGTGAAGGACCGCCCCCACGGTGCATCCGGGCGGCGGGCCTGTCACCACCACGCTCGGCCGCGCCGATGAAGGAGGCACAGCAGCAGCGGGTTCGTGGTCCGGCTCGCGGCGGCCGCCAGGCCCAGTGCCCATACCCACCACGCACCCGGATGCAGCCACCGCCGGTCACGCACGGCGGCCCTCCTCCAGACGAGCAGCCCGCCGACGACGGCGGCGAGTGCCATGACGGCCAGCGTGGCCCAGGGCGTGCCGGAGTCGTTCGCGGCCGGGGTGGCCGAGGGGGCCATCGCGGACTCCGACGCTGCAGGGCTGCCGGCCGCGCTCGCCGCCGGGCTCGCGGCCGGGCTGGCGGGCTGGTCGTCGACGACGGGGGCGCACTCGCCGGTCGGGTACCCGTCGATGCCGCAGATCAGGCCACTCTCGGTGCGTACGCCCGTGACGGATCGCAGCACCTGGTAGCCGGTGGCATCGGCCGGGACCTCCACGCAGGTCACGATGCCCGAGGGTGGCGACTGGCCCTCCGGCGCGGCGGACGGCAGCCCCGGGTCCACCACCAGCGCCACGCGCTTGCTGCCCTCTGCTGCCGGGGTCGGTCCGCAGATGTCGGCGAACGAGGGTGGCACGCCCGGGGAGTCGTCGGCTGATCCCGCCTGCGTCGTCACGGCGAAGCGCCAGCCCTCGACCGCCCCGTTGGCCGGGATGAGCGCGGCCGGTCCGGCGGTCGCGAATGCCCAATCGCCCGTGCCGCCCTGCCAGTAGGTCCAGTAGCGGTAGGAGGCGGCGTGCGCCGCCTGTGCACCGGCGAGGAGCGCGACCACGACGAGGACCAGTCCGGCGGCGGTCGCGCCCGTCCGTCGACTGGTCCTCGTCGTGGTCATGACGCGACTACTCGCGCACGGTGCCGAGGAGCTGGGCCACGAGGTTCGCCTTCGTGGCTCCGAAGGACTTCGGGCTCGTGCCGGCGGCGACCGCCGCCTGGATCAGCGTCCCGAGCGCGGCTGGGGAGACCACGCCCTTCGGGCTCGCGTACTCGGCCGTGTGGGCTCCCAGGCTCGTGATGCCGATCCGCTGGGCGGCCGGGGCGGCACCTGCCGCGCCGAGGCCGACGACCGCCGTGGCGGTGGCGTTCCAGTCGGCCTGGCTGCTGTCCAGGGCCGACGGGATGCGCCCTCTGCCCGTGCGAATGAGCCGGTCCAGATAGGCCGACACCTGCTGGTCGAGCGGGTCGCCGCATCGGGTCCCGGCCACGCTCGTCGCGGCGACATGACCGAAGGGGAGGTGGCCCGCGATGCCGATGAGGGCCTGGCCCGAGGCAAGGGCGTTGACGGCCTGGCCCGGCTGGTACGGCAGGCCGAAGCGGGTGGCCGGTGCGGCCGTGCAGGCGATCTGCGCCTTCTCCAGATAGGCCGTCGCCCGGCCGATGGCCCGACTGACGGCCCTGCGGCTCTCGGTCCTGGCGGGGGAGCCCTTCAAGGCGGCCAGGGTCAGCCCGGTCGAGTTCACGTCCGATGCCGAGCCGAGGGTGTAGCCCCAGCCGCCGTCGGCGTTCTGGGCGCCGGTCAGGGCGCCGAGGGCGCGCTGGGCCGCGGCGATCCGGCCGAGCGACCTCAGCGCCATTGCGGCCAGTGCCGTCGAGTTCGAGTCCGGTCCGCTGAAGGAGGCCGGGTCGGGCAGGGAGCATGGTGCCGAGGTGTCGGCGCGGTAGGCCTGGAAGGCCCCGCTCGCGCACTGCTGCGTGGTCAGCCACGTCGTGGCCGCGGCCGGCACCTTCGAACCGGCGGCCCTCAGGCCGATGACCGCCATCGACTGGCGGAACACGCCGTCGTACGTGGGGTCGGCCGAGCCGAACAGGCCCGCGTCGGCGGTGGGCGCGGCCTGGACGGCCGACGGCAGGACTGCCGAGCCGACGAGCACGACGGCCAGGGTTGCGGTGACGATCCGCCGTGCGGACCTGGTGATGCGGGTGGAGATCGATGACTGCATGGGATTCCCTAGGTGAGCGGTCCGGAGCCGATGCCCACGTCACCTGCGGCCATAGAGAAACCCCTCTGCGAACAGCGCAAAGGGGGCGACCGGGTCATGACCCGAGCTCCCGCCCCGTTACCTCGACGGATGGAGCCGCTCGCGCTCGCCAGGTGCTCCGACTCACCCCACAAGGGGGAACACGGTTGCGGGACAGCGCCGGGATCTCACCGGACTTCCCCTGGTATACGAACGCGTGGATGAAGTTGTGTGCTGATCTGACCACGTCGCGGAGGCCATGTCAAAGGGGCGAGGGCCCCGGGCTCATTCCGCCGGGTGCAGGCTCATCGGGCCGTAGACGACGCGGTCCTCCTCGAGCAGCACGACCTGGTCGGTGCCGGCCTCAAGCAGCTCCTGCCAGGTCTCGCCGATCCACGTCTCGGCATCGGACTGGGTCGGGAACCGCTGCGCCTGCGCGTCGACGAGGGTCCCATCGGCCCTCTCGTAGCGCCATGACCACGCCATCTGTGCCTCCACGCTAGGGACGGGGGTCGGGCGAGACCGTCAGCGACGGATCCCGGGTGATCACATCGGCCAGCGCTGCGTCGATGGCGGCCATCACGTCCTCGTCCAGGGTGACGCCGGAGGCCTTGACGTTGTCGACGATCTGCTGGGGACGCGAGGCGCCGACGATCGCCGCGGAGACGTGGGGGTTGGCCAGGACCCACGAGATGGCCAGTTGTGCGGGCGTCAGGCCGAGGTCACCGGCGATGGGAAGCAGCCGCTGGACGGCGGAGAGCACGTCGTCGCGCAGCCAGCGGGCGATCATGCCGGCGCCTTCGCCGGACGCGGTCGCGCGGACTCGGCTGGCGGCGCCTGCCCAGGCAGGTACTTGCCGGTGAGCACGCCCTGCGCGATCGGGGACCAGACGATCTGCCCGATCCCGAGCTCCGCGCTCGCGGGCACGACCTCGCCCTCGATGACGCGCCAGAGCATCGAGTACTGCGGCTGGTTCGACACGAGGCGGTCGAAGCCCATCTGCACCGGCGATCCGCACGGCCTCCCGGATCTGGTCGGCGCCGTCCACTCGGAGACCCCGACGTACAGCACCTTGCCCTGCCGGACGAGGTCGTCGAAGGCGCGAAGGGTCTCCTCGAGCGGGGTCTCGTAGTCGAAGCGGTGGGCCTGGTAGAGGTCGACGTAGTCCGTCTGCAGGCGCCGCAGCGACGCATGGCAGGACTCGATGACGTGCTTGCGGGACAGGCCGCGATCGTTCACGCCGGGACCCGTGGGCCAGTACACCTTGGTGAGGATCTCCAGGCCCGCGCGGCGCTGGCCCCGCAGAGCGGCGCCCATGACCTCCTCGGCCTTCGTCCCCGCGTACACGTCCGCGGTGTCGAAGGTGGTGATGCCGGCGTCGAGGGCCGCGTGGATGGTCGCGTGCGCGGTGGCGTCATCGACCTGGGAGGCGTGCGTGATCCAGTTCCCGAAGGTGATCTCGCTGACCTTCAGGCCGCTGCGGCCCAGATGGCGGAACTCCATGGCAGATCCCTTCGCGGTGCGGTGGCTATCCCTTGGGGAGCACGGGTGCGCCGCCCCGGCGCACCTTGGGCGGTGGCAGGCGCAGGCGACGCAGCTGCAGGGTGCGCATGGCCGCGTAGAGGGTGATCCCCTTGCGGTCCGACTTCGCCGGGAAGGCCCGCTTCGCCCGAAGGTTGAGCTGGACCAGCAGCACGATGGTGTCGACCGCGATCAGGGCGGTGAACGCGAAGAAGGCGATCGACACGCCCGTCTGGACGACCTGGTTGCGGATGAAGCCGAGGACCAGGACGCCGATCGCGATGAAGATGAAGTACTCGGCGATGGTGAAGCGCGAGTCGACGAAGTCACGGGTGAAGGCGCGCGACGCCCCCTGGTCACGGGCCGGCAGGTAGCGCTCGTCGCCGGCCATCATCAGCGCGCGGGTACGCGTCCGCTCGTCCCTGTCCCGCGCCCGGGCGGCCTTCTTGGCCTCCTTCGGGTCCTTGGGGATCTTCAGCTGCTGCTTGCGCGACGCCTCGGCCTCGCGGCGCGTCGGCGTGGCGTGCCCCTTCGGCGAGCGTGCGTCCGCGGCCGCCGAAGGCGTCTCGGTCGCGTCGACGGGTGCCTGGTCCTTCTTTCGTCCGAACATGATGCGTGAGCCTAGCGGGTGCTTGCTCGCCGCCGTGTGCGACGAGTCGCCCCGACGCATAGGCTTTGACCAGGACGTCAACAAGGCGAGGGGTTCGAGCAATGGGTCTGTGGCAGCGTTTCACGATGATCTTCAAGTCCAAGGCGAGCAAGGCCCTCGACCGGGCCGAGGACCCTCGGGAGACCCTCGACTACTCCTACGAGAAGCAGCTGGAGCTGCTCCAGAAGGTGCGCAGGGGCGTCGCCGACGTCGCGACGAGCCGCAAGCGCCTCGAACTGCAGATTCAGGGCCTCGCCCAGCAGGAGGCGAAGCTCGAGGCACAGGCCAAGGCGGCGCTGGCCGGCGGCCGCGAGGACCTGGCCCGAGAGGCGCTCACGCGTCGCAGCGGGCTGCACCAGCAGATCGCCGACCTGCATGCGCAGCTCGCCACCCTCCAGGACCAGGAGGAGAAGCTCACGGTCGCGGCCCAGCAGCTCCAGGCGAAGGTTGACTCCTTCCGGACCAAGAAGGAGACGATCAAGGCCACGTACTCTGCGGCCGAGGCGCAGACGAAGATCAACGAGGCGTTCGCGGGGCTGTCCTCCGAGCTCGGCGACGTCGGGCTCGCCATCCAGCGCGCCGAGGACAAGACCCAGCAGATGCAGGCCCGCGCCGGGGCGCTGGACGAGCTCATGGCCTCGGGTGCGCTCGAGGACTCCACCGGCACCGGCAAGGACAGCATCACCATCGAGCTCGAGCGCATGGCCAGCGAGACCGAGGTCAACGACCAGCTCGCCGCGCTGAAGCGCGAACTCGGTGGAGGCGCGCCCGAGCCGGAGAGCATCGAGGCCGCGACCCTGGACGCCGAGGTCGTCGAGCCGGCCGCCGCCAAGCCGGAGATCGAAGGCTAGGACCCCATGGCGAGGACCCGTTACGGCACCGACCGCGGCCTGTCGGCCCGCATGGCCGGCACCCTGTTCGGGCTCGGCCTGCTCTACGTCGTGCTTGCCGGGGCCCTGATGGCCATGGGCGTCAACGCCGTGTTCGTCCTGGTCATCAGCGGCGGCCTGCTGTTCGGCCAGTGGTGGTTCTCGGACACGATGGCGATGGCTGCGATGCGGGCGGTCGTCGTCACGCCCGAGCAGGCGCCGCAACTGCACGCGGTCGTCGACCGGATCTGTGCCATGGCCGACATGCCCAAGCCCCGCGTCGGCATCGCCGACAGCGACGTCCCGAATGCGTTCGCGACCGGTCGCTCGCAGGGCCGGTCGGTGATCGTCGTCACGACGGGACTGCTCAAGCGACTCGACCGGGACGAGCTCGAAGGAGTGCTCGCGCACGAGCTGTCCCATGTGGCGCATCGCGACGTCACCGTCATGGCCATCGCCTCGTTCACGGCGATCCTCGCCGGCTTCATGATGCGCAGCGCCATGTGGGGTGGCGTTCGACGCGACAACAACACCGCGGTGGTCGTGCTCGTGATCACCCTCGTGAGCGTGCTCGTGTACATGGTGTCGTTCGTCCTCATGCGTGCGCTGTCCCGGTATCGCGAGCTCGGCGCCGATCGAGGGGCGGCCATGCTCACCGGCCAGCCGTCCGCCCTCGCACGGGCACTGCAGAAGATCTCCGGCGACATTGCGAGCATCCCCACCCGCGACCTGCGCCAGATGGAGCCCGTCAGCTCCTTCGCCTTCGCGCCGGCCGTGAGCGGAGGCCGAGGCCTGAACCTGGGGCAGTTGCTGTCCACCCACCCCTCACTCGAGAAGCGGCTCGAGCAGCTCGCCCAGATCTCGGCCCAGCTGGGCGAGCGCTAGTCGATGGGCTTCCTCGACGCGCTGCTGGGCCGCAGGAAGCCGGTGGGTCCGAACCTCGACGCGCTGTTCGGCCTGCCCTCGGCGGCCGTGAGCCTCCAGGTCAGCCTCGACATGATCCCGACCGGCCGGGGCTCCGTGGCGTTCCGTGCACCGGAGGGCAGGGCGTTCGCCGATGTCGAGGCCGACGTGCGACGCCTGCTGGATGTCGACGGGGGCCCGCCCGTCCAGGTGCACGGCGACGGGTTCGGCTTCACGTGGCTGGTCGTGGGCACCGACCCGGCCGACCTGCCGGCGGCGGTCACCGACGTGCATGCCGTCAACTCGACCCTGGTGGACGCCGGCTTCGGGCCGCAGCTGCTGTGCTCCCTGCTCTCCTTCCGGGATCCCCAGGGTCGCGCCCTCGCGATGGTCTACCTGTACAAGCGCGGAACGTTCTACCCGTTTGCGCCCACGGGCTCGGCCGACGCTCAGCAGCGCGACAACGTGCTGGAGATCCAGGTCCGCGACCTGCTGACCGGCGAGCTGCCGATCGAGCCGGACATGAGCCGCTGGTTCGCCGTCTGGGGCGCCCCCGGGCTGTAGCGTGCCGGCGGCCGGTCAGTCCTTGGCAGCGGTGGTGCCGGGCAGTGCGAGCATGCGGTCGAGGGCCACGCGGGCCCAGTGCGCAGTGTCGGGATCGACCTCGATCCGGTTGACGACCGATCCCGCCACGAGCGACTCCAGGGCCCACACCAGGTGCGGCAGGTCGATGCGGTTCATCGTCGAGCAGTAGCAGACGGTGCGGTCGAGGTAGACGATCTGCTTGTCCGGGTTGGCGAGCGCCAGGCGCTTCACCAGGTTCAGCTCCGTGCCGATGGCCCACGCAGAACCAGGCTCGGCGGCACTGACCGTGGCGATGATCCGCTCGGTCGAGCCGACGTGGTCGGCCTTCTCGACCACCTCGTACAGGCACTCGGGATGCACGATGACGTTGATGCCGGGCACGCGATCTCGGACCTCGTCGACGCAGTCGGGGGTGAACCGCCCGTGCACCGAGCAGTGTCCCTTCCACAGGATCATCTTGGCGTCCCGCAGCTGCTCGGCGGACAGTCCGCCCATCGGCCGGTTGGGGTTGTAGACGACGCAGTCGTCTGGGCCCAGCCCCAGATCGCGGACGGCGGTGTTGCGGCCGAGGTGCTGGTCGGGCATGAAGAGCACCTTCTCGCCGCGCTCGAAGGCCCACTCGAGGCTGCGCTGGGCGTTGCTGGAGGTGCAGACGGCGCCCCCGTGCCGGCCGGTGAAGGCCTTGATGGCAGCCGTGGAATTCATGTACGTGATGGGCACCGTGACATCGGCGATGCCGGCATCCTGCAATGCCGCCCAGCAGTCCTCGACCTGCCGGATCTCGGCCATGTCGGCCATCGAGCAGCCGGCGGCCAGGTCGGGAAGCACGACCTGCTGGCTCGGCGACGTGAGGATGTCGGCGCTCTCGGCCATGAAGTGCACGCCGGCGAAGACGATGAACTCGGCCTCCGGGTGAGCGGCCGCCTGCTGGGCGAGCTTGAAGGAGTCGCCCGTCACGTCGGCGAAGGCGATGACCTCGTCGCGCTGGTAGTGATGCCCCAGGATGAACACCCGATCGCCGAGTGCCGCCTTGGCCACCTGGGCCCGCAGGACCAGCGTGGGGTCGGACGGCGCCGGCAGGTCACCCGGGCAGTCGACGCCCTTCTCGCTGTCCGGATCGGACAGGTGCCCGAGCAGGAGCAGGGCCAGCGGGGTCGGCAGGGGTGCGGTGAACGTATTGCCCATCCGCGTAGTGTCCCATCACGCCGGGGGCGCTCGCGAATTCGGGCCCGGTATGAGACTGTTGGGAATACCAGCGGGCCGCATAGGGTTGCCTAACTCGTCCGGCCCACCACTCACCGTCTTCACCCTCCCGTCCGGGAGTCCATTCCGAAAGGGACAGCATCATGTCGGCAGACACCACCACGACCGAAGCCCCCGTCACCGACGGCATCCTGCTGACCGAGGTCGCCTCGGCCAAGGTCCAATCGCTCCTGGAGTCCGAGGGTCGCGATGACCTGTCCCTGCGGGTCGCCGTCCAGCCGGGTGGCTGCTCGGGACTTCGCTACCAGCTCTTCTTCGACGATCGCACCCTCGACGGCGACGTCGTCCAGTCCTTCGGCAGCGTCTGCGTGGTCACCGACCGCATGAGCGCGCCGTACCTGGGCGGTGCCACGATCGACTTCGTCGACACCATCGAGAAGCAGGGCTTCACGATCGACAACCCGAACGCGACCGGCTCGTGCGCCTGCGGGGACTCCTTCCACTAACCGCACCAGCACCGCCGCTCACGGACAGCCACGGTAGGGTCGCCCACCGTGGCTGTCCTCATCACCGGGTCCATCGCGACCGATCACCTCATGACCTTCCCGGGCCGGTTCTCGGACTCGCTGGTCGCCGACAAGCTCGACAAGGTGTCCTTGTCCTTCCTGGTCGACGAGCTGGACGTGCGTCGCGGCGGGAGTCGCGCCCAACATCGCCTTCGGAATGGGCTGCCTGGGCCTGCGGCCCGTGCTCGTGGGCGCTGTCGGCCCGGACTTCGCCGACTACGAGTCGTGGCTGCAGCGGCATAACGTCGACACCAGCGGCGTGCACGTCTCCGAGTCCCGCCATACGGCGCGATTCGTCTGCACGACCGACTCCGAGCAGAACCAGATCGCCTCGTTCTACCCCGGGGCGATGTCGGAGGCGCGCAACATCGAACTGCGCCCCGTGGTCGACCGGGTCGGCCGCGCCGATATCGTGCTGATCGGCGCCAACGACCCCGAGGCCATGCTGCGCCACACGGACGAGTGCCGCTTCCGGGGCTACCCGTTCGCGGCGGATCCGTCGCAGCAGCTCGCGCGCATGGACGGCGACGAGATCAAGCCCCTCATCGAGGGCGCCACCTACCTGTTCACCAATGAGTACGAGGCCGCCCTGATCGAGCAGAAGACCGGCTGGACGGCCGCCGACCTCTCCTCGATGGTCGAGACCCGCGTCACCACCCTGGGCCCGGCCGGCGCTCGCGTGGAGCGCCGTGGCGAGGCCCCCGTCAGCGTCCGCATCGCCGAGGAGGACCGCAGGGCGGATCCCACGGGTGTCGGCGACGCCTTCCGTGCGGGCTACCTCTCGGGGCAGGCCTGGGGGCTCGGTGACGAGCGCTCGGCGCAGCTCGGTGCGCTGCTGGCGACCTACGTGATCGAGACGATCGGCACGCAGGAGTACGAGCTCGCGCAGAAGCACTTCCTGCAGCGGATGGCGACCGCCTACGGGGATGCTGCGGCCGCCGAGGTCGAGCCGCACATCTCCTGCCCGCGCCCCTGATTCCGCACGACGGCCGCGACCCCGCGAAGCGCATGCCGGTCGAGCCGCCCCCGTGCCGATGGGACCTGCCGGACCCGTCCCGGTCCGAGCCGGGCGAGGACGTCGTCGCCATCGGTGCCGACCTGACGGCGTCGACCGTCCTGTCCGCCTACCGCCACGGCCTTTTCCCGATGCACCTGGATGGCGACGTTCTCGCCTGGTGGTCGCCGGATCCGCGGGGCATCCTGCCGCTGGACGGCCTGCGCGTGACGCGGTCGCTGCGCACGTCCATGCGGCGTTTCGCGGTGACCGTGGACGTGGCGTTCGCTGACGTCATGCGCGCCTGCGCCGACGAGCGACGCGACGGCGCGTGGATCACCGCGGAGTTCGTCGACACCTACTGCGAGCTGCACCGGCTGGGCTGGGCGCACTCGATCGAGACGTGGTCGGCGTCCGGGGACCTCGTGGGCGGCCTCTACGGGATCGAGGTCGGCGGGCTGTTCGCCGGGGAGTCCATGTTCCATCGCGAGCGTGACGCGTCGAAGGTCGCGCTGGCCGCCCTGGTGGACAGGCTGGCGGGCTGTGGCGGGGGCCGGCTGCTGGACGTGCAGTGGCTGACGGAGCATCTGGCTTCGCTGGGCGCGGTCGAGGTGCCGCGCCAGCGCTATCTCGACCTGCTGAAGCCGGCGTTGCAGATGGCACCCTGCCTCGGCGGCTGACGGCCGATCCTTCAGGTCGCGACCTGCCCGCGCACGACGGCGACGGCCTCGGGCAGCTCGCGCAGGAAGGCGTCGACCGTCTCGTCCGTGCATCCGTACGGGAGCGAGACCCGGACGCTGGCGGCCCCGGCCAGGCCCATCTCCGCGAGCACGTGGCTGGGCATCCGGCTGTCGGACGTGCAGGCGGAGCCGCTGGCGACGCTGATGCCCCTGCGGTCGAGCTCGCCGACGAGCGCCTCCCCGACGAGGGCCTCGCAGGTGAAGGTGACGATGTGCGGAAGCCGGTCCACCGGGTCGCCGGCGACGAAGAGACCGGTGACGAGGTTGGGCAGCTCGGCCCGCATCCGCTCGGTCTGGGCCCGGTGCCGCTCGGCGGCCGCGGTTCCCGCCGAGCGCAGGTACTCCAGCGCGGTGGCCGCGGCAACCGCGGCGGCGATGTCGGGGAAGCCGCCGACCCAACCCCGGTCGGGGGTCTGCTCGGGAATCCAGCGTGCCGACGGTCGCACGGCCAGGATCCCGATGCCGGCCGGGCCGCCCCAGTCGCGCGCCGACGCCGCAGGCAGGTCCCAGTGCACCGGCACCGGGTCGTGTCCGATGACCTGTACGGCATGCACCAGCAGCGGGACGCCGGCCGCCCGCGCCCGCTCGTGGACGGTCGCCAGCGGCTGTCGCGTGCCGACCTCGGCGTTCGCCGCCTGGACGCACGGCCAGGGCGGTCGGCCGGTCGAGGGCCGCCGCGAAGGCCGTGACGTCGACGTGGCCGTCCGAGTGCGACCGGGATGGCGTCGACCTCCCCGGCCCACCGGCGTGCCGGGAGAGGACGGCCATGCTCTCGACTGCGCTCAGGACGATGCGCTCGGAGACCCGCTCGCGGCCCTCGAGCAGCCCTGGACGGCCGACGCCGACGGCAGTGGGCCCTGACGACGTCAGGAAGACCTCGTCCGGCCGGAGACCGAGGCTCGTCGCGATGCTCGCTCGCGCCGCATCGAGCATCGATCCCGGCCCGGCGGCCCAGGTGATGCAGCCGCGCGGGGTCGGCCCACGCCGCCTGCGAGGCGGCCCGCCAGGCCGGTACGGCGGCGGGCAGCACGGGCTGCCCACCGACCGCGTCGAGGTAGCCGAACGGAGGCAGGGGTGCCGGATCGGGGAGGCCTGACTCGGTGCTGGCCTTGGGCATGCCCCAGACGCTAGTCGACGGCCGAAAGAGACCCCCTTGCGGCTCGTGGGGGTGCCTGTATTCCCCTCGCCCGGTGCGCTAGTCTGCCGACCGTCCATCGACGTAGAGAGGCGTTTCGTGCGGCAACTCAGCGAGGTCACCCTGTCCGGTGCACCCGGAATCAAGCAGGGCGGGATGCGTCGACGCCTGCGCGCGGCCGCGCTGGCCCTCGGGGCCGTCGCCATCACCTTCACGGCGTCGGCATGCACGGCCAACGAGGCGTTCTTCATGGACCTTCCCGAGCCCGCCACCAAGGAGGGCGCGATCACCCAGAATCTGTGGCAGGGTTCCTGGATCGCCGCCTGGTCCGTGGGGATCTTCACCTGGGCCCTGATCCTGTGGGCGGCGATCGCCTACCGCCGCCGGCACAAGGACGACGTTCCGGAGCAGACCGCCTACAACATCCCGATCGAGATCCTCTACACGCTCGTGCCGCTCATCATGATCCTCGGCATGTTCTGGTTCACGGCCAAGGACCAGAGCGAGATCCTGGCGGTGAGCAACGACCAGAAGCAGACCGTGAACGTCGTCGGCTTCCGGTGGAACTGGGGCTTCAACTACCTCGACGAGGGCGCCTACGCCGTGGGCAGTCCCAACGATCCGGCCACCCTGGTCCTGCCGGTGAACGAGAAGGTCAAGTTCGAGCTCGACCTCACCGGACGTCATCCACTCGTTCTGGGTGCCCGCCTTCCTGTTCAAGATGGACGTCATCCCGGGCAAGACCAACGCCTTCGAGCTCACTCCGGACAGGATCGGCACCTACGCCGGCAAGTGCGCGGAGCTGTGCGGCGTGGATCACTCCCGGATGCTGTTCACCGTGAAGGTCGTCGAGCGCCCCGAGTTCGACCAGTACATCGCCGACCTGAAGGCCAAGGGCCAGACCGGCCTGCTCGTCACCGGGAAGAGCAACGACCACGGCCAGATGCCAGGGGAGAAGACCACATGACCCTTCTGAGCGACCGGATCGTCCCGGCGGAGCCGTCGGCTCCCGTGCCGACCGCACGCAAGCGCAGCCCGGGCGCCGCCGTGGTCAGCTGGGTCACCTCGACCGACCACAAGACCATCGGCTACATGTACCTCATCCTGGCCACCTTCTGGTTCTTCGCCGCCGGCCTGATGGCCCTGGTGATTCGCGCGGAGCTGGCAGCGCCGGGCATGCAGTTCGTCTCGCTGGAGCAGTACAACCAGCTGTTCACCATGCACGGAACGGTCATGCTGTTCCTGTTCGCGACGCCGCTGTTCGTCGGGTACGGAAACGTGATCATGCCGCTGCAGATCGGCGCTCCCGACGTCGCCTTCCCGCGCCTGAACATGCTGGGATTCTGGCTGTTCTTCTTCGGTGGGCTCACGGCTGCGCTCGGCTTCATCACCCCTGGCGGCGCCGCCGCCTTCGGCTGGTTCGCCTACGCCCCGCTGAGCAACGCGATCTACTCACCCGAGGTCGGCGGCGACCTGTGGCTGCTCGGCCTGGCCATGGGCGGCCTCGGCACGATCCTGGGCTCCGTCAACTTCATCACGACGATCTTCTGCATGCGCGCGCCGGGCATGACGATGTTCCGGATGCCGATCTTCACGTGGACGATCTTCGTGACCAGCATCCTCGTGCTCCTGTGCTTCCCGGTGCTGGCGGCGGCGCTGGCGCTGGCGTTCATCGATCGCAACTTCGGCACGGTCGTCTTCGCGTCGGAGAACGGCGGGGCAATGCTGCTGGCAGCACCTCTTCTGGTTCTTCGGCCATCCCGAGGTCTACATCCTGGCGCTGCCGTTCTTCGGCATCGCCAGCGAGATCATCCCGGTGTTCTCGCGCAAGCCGATCTTCGGCTACAAGGGTCTGGTGTTCGCGACGCTCGCGATCGGCGCTCTGTCCATGGCGGTGTGGGCCCACCACCTGTACGTGACCGGCTCGGTCGTACCTGCCGTACTTCGCCTTCATGACGATGCTGATCGCCGTGCCCACGGGCGTGAAGTTCTTCAACTGGATCGGCACGATGTGGAAGGGCTCGGTCTCGTTCGACACCCCCATGCTGTGGACGCTGGGCTTCATGATCACCTTCCTCTTCGGCGGCCTCACGGGGATCATCCTGTCGTCGCCGCCGCTGGACTTCCACGTCTCCGACAGCTACTTCGTCGTCGCGCACTTCCACTACACCGTCTTCGGCACGGTCGTGTTCCTGTTCTTCGCCGGCCTGTACTTCTGGTGGCCGAAGATGACGGGCAAGATGCTCGACGAGCGGCTCGGCAAGATCCACTTCTGGCTGCTCTTCGTGGGCTTCCAGGTGACCTTCCTCATCCAGCACTGGCTGGGAGTCAAGGGCATGCCCCGCCGGTACGGCGACTACCTGCCCGCCGACAACTTCGAGCTCTTCAACCAGGTCTCCACCGTCGGCTCCGCGATGCTCGGCGTCTCGACGCTGTTCTTCATCTGGAACGTGCTGAAGACCTGGCGCAGCGCCCCCAGGGTCACCGTCGATGACCCGTGGGGCTGGGGCGGCTCGCTCGAGTGGGCGACCTCGTGCCCGCCGCCACGCCACAACTTCGTGAGCCTGCCGAAGATCAGGTCGGAGCGACCGGCCTTCGACCTGCATCACCCCGAGCTGGCTGCTCCAGGCATGACCGCACTGCACGGCAGCGGAGTCGACGGACGGCGGCGCGAAGTGAAGATCGAGGGACGCATCTTCGCGCTCATGTCAGTTCTGTACGTCGGCCTGGCGATCGTCTACTGGTACCTGGCGCGGGATCCGATCGGGACGACGGCGCTGGCGCTGTGCGGGGGACTGGCCTTCCTCGTGGGCTTCTACGTCCTCTACACGGCCAAGCGGGTCTACCCGCGGCCGGAGGATCGCAGCGACGCGGACATCGACGAGGCCGATCCCGAGTACGGGTTCTTCAGCCCGCACTCCTGGTGGCCGCTCGCCGTGGGCTTCGGCACGTTCGTCGTGGTTCTCGGCCTCATCTTCGCGGTCTGGCTCATCGTCGTGGGCGTGACCTTGCTCCTGCTGCCGTGGTGGGGTGGGTGTTCGAGTACTACCGGGGCGATTTCGCCGCAGTAGCGAGGATCCTGCGGCCCCCGCGCGGCGTCCTGACTCTGCAGTTCTTCGACGTACCCTTAGGATGACCGGTATTCGCCGCTGAAATCCAAGGAGTCCCGGATGTCCGTTCCCGCCAGATGGCTCGCCATCAGCCTGGGCACGGCGACCCTGGCGGTGAGCGCCTGCACGCCGGTGGCGAGCTGGGACATCCAGACGGTGCCGCCGTCCGAGCAGTCCCGAGCGACGATCTCGGCGCTGCCGTCCGGCGAGAAGCGGGTCGACCCCGCGCAGCGCATCGTCGTGACCGCCACCGACGGGCAGCTGGCCGACGTGACCGTCCTGGGACCCAAGGGCCCGATGAAGGGCGAGCTGTCGGCCGACGGCACGATCTGGACGGCGAAGAAGGCCACCCTCGACTTCGGCGCCACCTACACGGTGCAGGCAACCGCCGTCGATCCGCGTGGCGTGCCCACCTCGCACAGCGACAGGTTCCGCACCGTGGAGCCCGAAGGACTTCTTCTCGGGCACCGTATCGCCTCGCGACGGGGCCACCGTCGGCGTGGGCATGCCGATCACCGTGACGTTCGACCGCGACATCAAGAACAAGGCCGAGGTGGAGCGCGCCCTCGTGGTGCGCACGCCGGCACCGCTCGAGGGAGCCTGGTCGTGGACGAGCGACAACGTGGTGTCGTTTCGGCCGAAGAAGTTCTGGCCGGGCAACATCGACGTGAGCGTCGACATGAACCTCAAGGGTCTCGAGGCGGCCAAGGGCGTCTACGGGGAGGCGAACAGGAGTGCGTCGTTCTCGATCGGGGCTTCAATGGTGGTCAAGGTCGATGCACAGACCCATCAGGCCAAGGTGATCCGCGACGGCGAGAAGGTCCGGACGATCCCCATCACCACCGGCAAGGGCGGGTTCGAGACCCGATCCGGGCACGCGTCCTGATCGTCAGCAAGGAACGTACGCGGATCATGGACGCCGCCACCGGCGGCACCGACCCGAACGATCCCGAGTACTACCGGCTCGAAGTCGAGTACGCGATGCGCATCACCTACTCGGGGGAGTTCCTGCACGCGGCGCCCTGGTCGGTGGGGTCGCAGGGCTACTCCAACGTCAGCCACGGCTGCATCGGCATGAGCACCTCGAACGCGCAGTGGCTCTTCGACCAGTCGACCATCGGTGACGTCGTCGAGATCACCGGGACGAGCAACCCGCAGAACCTCGGCAATGGCATCACCGTGTGGACGCAGACGTGGGACGAGTGGCTGACCGGCTCGAAGACCGGTGCCGTCACGACGGTGGCGCCCTTGGCCACGACGCCGGACGCGGGGAGCGCGCCGGGCGCGACGGATCCCGGAACGGTCACGCCGACGCCGACGCCGACGCCGTTGGCGAGTGACCAGGCGGTCTCCGCCTCGACGCAGCAGACCTCCTTCGCGCAGTAGAGCCGCTGGCTAGGCCGGTCGGCCGGCATCCGGTGCGCAGCAGGTCCACCGCGGCCCCTTGCCCACCGTCCTGGTACCTAGCCCCAACATGCCCGAAGGGCCCGGATCCGATGGGATCCGGGCCCTTCTCGTCGGCGTCAGTGGGTGGAGCGCTCGTCGATCTGCTCCGTGTTCGTCTCCGCCATGCCCGGGTGGTGCAGCACGCCGCCGTGCGCGTTGCGGATCTGGTCCTCGTCCTCGTAGCCGTGCAGCGGGGCCTCGAGCTCGGCGTCGTGGGCTGCGTGATGCTGGCCGGCCTCGATCTCGGCGGCCGACGGGCTCGCGATGCCATCGGCGTAGAAGAAGCCGCTGAGCCGGTGGCGCAGCGACTGCATGCGGAAGTGGCGATTCGCGACGCCCTCCGCGTCGACCTTCTGCGGAGCAGGCAGGGGGGCATGGTCGGTCTTGGAGGTGATGACGGCCAAGTCCTCTGCCGACAGGGGCTGGTGCACCTCGATGAACTCACCGTGCGGCAGGCGCAGGACGCGACCGGACTCGTAGCCGTGCAGGAGCTTGTCGCGGTCCCGACGCTGGAGGCCCAGGCAGATCCGCTTGGTGACCACGAAGACGAGCGGCGGCACCACGAAGATCGCCGACCCGCAGGAACCACGTGATCGAGTTGATCGACAGGTCGAAGGCCGTGGCGATGATGTCGTTGGCCCCGCCGACCCAGAGCAGGCAGTAGAACGAGATCGCCATCATGCCGAAGCCGGTACGGGTCGGGGCGTTGCGCGGACGGTCGAGCAGGTGGTGCTCGCGCTTGTCGCCGGTCACCCAGGCCTCGATGAACGGGTAGAGCGCCAGCACCGTGAACAGGATGCCGGGCATGATCATCGCCGGGAACGAGGATGTTCCAGGAGATGGTGATGCCCAGGAAGGTCGATCTCCCAGTTGGGCATGATGCGCAGCGCGCCGTCGAGGAAGCCGATGTACCAGTCGGGCTGCGAGCCGGCCGACACCTGGTCGGGCGTGTACGGGCCGAAGAGCCAGATCGGGTTGATCGTGACGAGGCCGCCGACGAGCGGCGATGATCGCCGAAGACGATGAAGAAGAAGCCGCCCGCCTTGGCCGTGTAGACCGGGCAGCAGCGGGTAGCCGACGACGTTGTCGCTCGGTGCGGCCCGGGCCGGGGAACTGGGTGTGCTTCTGGACGCCAGACCAGCATCAGGTGGACCGTCGATCAGGGCGAGGATCAGGCCCGGGATCAGCAGGATGTGGACGGCGTAGAGGCGGCGAGATGATGTCGGTGCCGGGGAACTCGCCGCCGAAGAGCAGGAACGCCATGCAGGTGCCGACGATCGGCGATCGGCCAGCATGATGCCGCGGGCGATCCGCAGGCCGGTGCCGGACAGCAGGTCGTCGGGCAGGGAGTAGCCGGAGAAGCCCGGCGCCGAGGCCAGCACGGTCAGCACCGACGCCGATGATCCAGTTGAACTCGCGCGGCTTGCGGAAGGCGCCGGTGAAGAAGACCCGGAACATGTGCACGACCATCGCGGCGACGAAGATCAGGGCCGCCCAGTGGTGCATCTGGCGCATCAGCAGGCCGCCCCGGATGTCGAAGGAGATGTCGAGCGACGGAGTGCGTACGCCTCCGACATCTTGATGCCCTGCAGCGGCACGTACGAGCCGTCGTAGATGACCTCGACCATGCGAGGGCTTGAAGAACAGCGTCAGGAACATGCCGGTCAGCAGCACGCACGATGAAGCTGTACAGCGCGATCTCGCCGAGCATGAACGACCAGTGGTCGGGGAAGACCTTGCCGAGGTTGCGGGCCAGGAAGGAGTTGCTGCCGAGCGCGCTTGTCGACGTACGCGGCGGTGCCGCCGCCGGCCTTCTCCACCGGACTCGTCGTGGTCATCCGCGCTCCCAGAAACTCGGTCCGACAGGTTCAGCGAAATCGCGACATCGCCACGAGGTAGCCCTCGGCGTCGACGCCGATCGGCAGTTGCGGCATGCGGCGCGCAGCGGGGCCGAAGACGACGTTGCCGCTGTCGGCCAGGTCGAATGTCGACTGGTGGCAGGGGCACAGCAGGTGATGCGTGCGCTGCTCGTACAGGGCGATCGGGCAGCCCACGTGCGTGCAGATCTTGGAATAGGCGACGATGCCCTGGTAGTCCCAGCCGTCGCCCTGCTGCGAGCGGATCTCGTCCGGCTCCATGCGGACCAGGATGATGGCCGCCTTGCCGCGGGCGTTGAGGTTGCCCTTCAGCTCCTCGACCTCCTGCAGGTCGATGGGGACGCCGGAGACGAGGCCGCCCACCGGAAGATCCTCGGGCCGGACGGGCAGGTAGGTGCCGTCGGAGACGATGCGCAGGTCCTTGGTCCACAGCGTGACGGAGAGGATGTCGGCCGGGGACTTGCCCTGCTCCTCCTTCGTCGGGACCCACAGGTCCTTGAGCATGATGACCAGGGGGATCGGGAACAGGACCAGGGCGCCGATCAGCGTGCGGCGGATCATGCGTGAATCGGGCGAAGCCGGACTCCTCCTTGCCCCGCTGGTAGTTCGCGGTCGCCTCGTCGGTGGCGTCCTGGGGAGAGGCCATCTCGTGCCGCTGCTGCACGACCTCGACGTCGGGCATGAGCTTCTTCGCCCACTGGATGGCGCCTGCGCCGATCAGGAGGACGGCTGCGCCGAGGCACAGGCCGAGGGCGATCTGGCTGGCGCCCACCTCTCCGAAGGTCGGGATGTAGATGGTCGTCGACTTGTCGATGCCGATGTAGGCGACGACGAAGAGGACGACGAAGAGCATGGACAGCACGAACATGGCCGAGACCTGGCGCTCCGCGCGGCGGGCCGCCTTCGGGTCGGTGTCGCTGGCCCGAAGGCGGTGCGGCACGTCGGCGACGGGCGAGTAGCCGAGCCGCGCCGGCTGGGCTGCGTGGTCGTCCTTGGGGGTGATGTCGGTCATCGCGCCTTGATTCCGATCCATACGGCCGCCGCGATCAGGGCGGCGAACACTGCGGTGACGAGGAAGACGCCCTCGGTGACGGGCCCGAGCCGGCCGAGGGAGAGGCCACCGGGGTTCGGCGCCTCCTGGAGTGCGGTGACGTACTTGATGATGGCCTGCTTGTCCTTGGGGGCCAACTGGGTGTCGCTGAACACCGGCATGCTCTGCGGGCCGGTGAGCATGGCCTCGTAGATCCTCTTGCCGTCGCTCTCCATCAGGTTCGGCGCGAACTTGCCCTGGGTCAGGGCGCCACCCTGACCGGCCGCCTGGTGGCACTGCGAGCAGTTGATCCGGAACAGCTCTCCGCCGTAGGCCATGTCGGCGTCCTCGTATGCGGTCTGCTCCGCGGCGGGGATCGCCGGTCCGGGGGCGAGGGACGCGATGTAGGCGGCCAGGGCCGCTGTCTGCGGCACGTCGTACTGCGCGGGGGTACGGGCGGGCGCCTGGGCGCCCGGGGCGGCCATCGGCATGCGGCCGGTAGGAGACCTGGAAGTCGACGGAAGCCGCACCCACGCCGATCAGCGTCGGGCCGGTCTGGGTGCCCTGCGCCTGGAGGCCGTGGCACGAGGAGCACCCCTCGAGGTAGAGCTGCCGGCCCTGCTCGACCTGCGTCTGCGAGCCGACCGCCATGGCGGCCTCTGCCGACTGGCTGTTGGCGACGGCCGCGTAGCCGCCTCCGACGGTCACGAGTGCACCGAGCAACAACGCGGATGCGACGACGGGGCTTCGCCGGCGTACGGCTGGGAAGGTCACTCTCGCCAAACCTCTCTGCTGAGTAGAGCCATCAATTGTCGTGCCTGTCGAGCGATCTGCGGTGGCTGCTGCCCGAACTACTTCAGGACGTAGATCATGAAGAACAGGGCGATCCAGACGACGTCGACGAAGTGCCAGTAGTAGGACGTGACGATCGCCCGGGTGGCCTGGTCATGGGTGAACCTCTTGGCCACGTAGGTGGTGGCGAGTACGAAGAGGAAGGCGATGAGCCCGCCGGTCACGTGCAGGCCGTGGAAGCCCGTGGTGAGGTAGAAGGCGGAGCCGTAGGCGTTGGCGGACAGCGTCAGGCCCTCGCGGACGAGGGTGGCGTACTCCGTCACCTGGCCGGCGATGAAGAAGGAGCCCATGAGGAAGGTGATGATGAACCACCGCCGCAAGCCCTTCACGTCGCCACGCTCGGCCGCGAAGACGCCCAACTGGCAGGTGACGCTCGAGAGCACCAGTACGGTCGTCGTCACGGTTGACGAAGGGGACGTTGAGGAGCTTGCGTCTCCTCGGTCCACAGGTCGGGGTTGACGGCGCGCAGGGTGAAGTACATCGCGAACAGCGCCGCGAAGAACATCAACTCGCTGGAAAGCCACACGATGGTGCCGATGGCGACCATATTGGGACGGTTCGCCGGCGCGTGCGCATAGGCCTGGGGGATCGTCGTTGCATTCGCCACGGGGGGAGTCTGGCAGATACTCGTTCAACTTTCATCGAGACCCCCCGACCCTTTTGCCCATCTGCGCCGAGCGGCCCGCGATGGATCCCTGGCGGTGGATTGCCGACGGCCGCCGCGGTCAGTTGCCGGGCGACGGGAGCGGATGGCTAGAGTGGGCGCCGTGGCTCATGACGACTCCCCGGCCCCTGCTTCCGAACCGACCCTGAAGGTCCTCGTCTACAGCGATGACCGCAGCACCAGGGCACAGGTTCTCGCCGCGCTGGGCCGTCGCCCCGCGACGGACCTGCCCGCCCTCGAGTACACGGAGGTGGCCACCGAGCCGATCGTCATCAAGGAGGCGGACAAGGGTGGCTACGACCTGCTCATCCTCGACGGCGAGGCCACGCCCGCCGGTGGCATGGGCATCTGCCGTCGGCTGAAGGACGAGATCTACCAGTGCCCGCCCATCCTGGTCGTCGTCGGACGCCCGCAGGATGCCTGGCTGGCCACGTGGTCGCGGGCTGACGGGGTCGTTGCCCACCCGATCGATGCCGTGGGGATCGCGAACGTGGTATCCGCGCTGCTACGCACCCGCTCCGCCCTCTCGCCCGTCTCCTGACGTCGACCTCGTGACCGCTGCCCGCCCGCAGCCCAGCTGGCCGTCCGTCCTGTCGGCCCTGCTGTCGGGCACCGACCTCGCGGAGCCTGACGCGGCCTGGGCGATGACCCGGATTCTCTCGGGCGACGCCTCACCCGCCCAGATCGCCGGATTCGTGACGGCGCTCAAGGCCAAGGGCGAGACGGCGGGCGAGGTGAACGCACTGGTCGACGTCATGCTCGCGCACGCGCGCCTGCTCGACCTGGGCGACGACGGGCCCGAGGTGGTCCTCGACGTCGTCGGGACGGGCGGCGACCAGTCCCGCTCGGTGAACATCTCGACCATGACGGCCCTGGTGTGCGCCGCCGCGGGCGCGCCCATCGTCAAGCACGGAAACCGGGCCGCGTCGTCGGCCACCGGGACCGCCGACGTGCTCGAGGAGCTGGGCGTCGCGATCGACCTCGACCCCGTCGGCGTGGCCGAGTGCGTCGCGGAGCCGGGCATCGGCTTCTGCTTCGCCCAGACGCACCATCCGGCCATGCGGCACGCGGGGCCGACCCGTCGCGAGCTCGGCGTCCCGACGGTCTTCAACATCCTCGGTCCGCTGACGAACCCGGCCGGCGCCCAGGCGGCCCTCATCGGCTGCGCAAGCCCGTCCATGGCTCCGGTCATGGCCGATGTGCTCTGCCGCAGGGGGGTGCGCGCCCTCGTCGTCCGCGGGGACGACGGACTCGACGAGATCTCCACGACCGGCACGACGCAGGTATGGGATGCGACGGGCACGCAGGTGCGGCGCACGTCCATCGATCCCGTTGCCCTGGGGGTGTCCCTCGTCGATCCGGAGCTGCTGCGGGGCGGTGAGCCGGTCCGCAACGCCGAGCTGCTGCGCAAGGCGCTGGGCGGATGCCCGGCTGCGGACCCCGACCAGGCCCGCGCGCGCGCTATCGCCGATGCCGTCGCGATCAACGCCGCGGCGGCCCTGGTGTGCTACGACGCGGCGCTGTCGGCGGCGGCCGGCAGCGAGCCCGAGCCGGATCGCGACCTGACGGCGCGGATGGCGGAGCGGCTGCCACTGGTGCGCGAGGTACTGGCCTCGGGTGCGGCCCTGGTGACGCTGGACCGCTGGATCGCGGTCTCGCGCGCGCTGCGGGGCTGAGCGATTCTCAGGCGATCCGGATGCGCGAGACGGCTCGCGCGTCGACGGGCCCCAGTGGACGCGCGTACGCCGCCACCAGGCGTTCCTCGGCCCGGTCGGTCGGCTGCCTCTGGCGGGCGCGGCGGACCTCACCGAGGCGCAGCGACTCCGCGCCGCCGCAGTGCAGCGGCAGGGCCAGGCCCTGCTCGCTGCGGACGATGCGCACGCCGTGGCCCTCGAGCCAGCTGAGCAGGGCGAGGGCCTCCTCGGTCAGGCCGGCCGGCGCAGGAGGCGGGAGCGGGTCGACGTGCTCGGCCGACGCGACGAGGGCCTCGACGATCGGCAGTGGATCGATGCCCGCCCCGGCGTGTCCTGCCGCCGCGAGGCGGCCGAAGCGCAGCACGTGGATATCCCAGCCGCCGTCCGCCGCGACCTGCGCGGCCACGACCTCCGGCGTACCGGACAGCATCATGAGGCGGTGCGTGCGCAGGCTGGCGCCCGTGAGCTGGCCGAGCCGCTCGCGCCACAGCGCGGCGTCCTCGAAGCGCTCCTCGGCGGCGAGCACCGACATGCGGTCGTGGAGCGTGGCGATGGCGCGGCGCAGGTCGCCGTCCATGGCCGCGCGCAGGTCGTCAACGAGGACGTCGTAGGCGGAGGTGTCGGCACCGGCCCGGCAGGGGGCGAGGCAGCTGCCGAGCTCGGCGAGCGCGCACGCCGCGACCTGGGCCTTCGGGCGACGTGCGATTCGGACGACGCAGGGCCGGATGGGATGGGCGAGCAGGAGGGCTTCAGCGGCGGCCTCGGCAGCGCCCCGCGAGGCGAAGGGGCCGAGGTAGCGGGCACCTTCGGCCCGGTCGGCGGCGACGGTGGCGACGACGGCGAGGCGCGGAGCGGGCTCGGCCGTCAGCTTGAGCCAGCGCTGCGACTCGGGCCGCCGTGATCGACGGTTGTAGCGCGGCTGCTCGGCCGCGATGAGCCGCAGCTCGCGGACGCTGGCCTCGAGTGTCGTGGCGCAGACGATCGGGACGACGCGGTCGGCGATGCCGATCATCTCGCCCATCCGGCGGCGCTGCTCCGAGGCGGTGAAGTAGCTGCGCACGCGGGTGCGGATGCTGCGGGACGTGCCCACGTACAGGGCTGCCCCCTGGGCGTCCTGGAAGACGTAGACGCCGGGTGCGTCCGGCAGCCCCGCGGCCAGGTGCCGCTTGGTGCGCTGGGCGATGCTCACCCGCGAGGAGAACGCCTGCAGGTCCTCAAGCGTGCTGACCCCGAGGTCCCCGGCTCGCTCGATCAGTCGGTGGAGGACGTCAGCGGTCGCCCTGGCATCGTCGAAGGCGCGGTGCGTGGGCGACACCGTGGTTCGGAAGTAGGCGGCCAGCGTGGACAGCTTGCAGTTGGGCACCTCGTCGCGATGCAGCGCGACCCGGGCGAGACGGGCGGTGTCGACGACCCGGTGGTCCGGCCAGACGTGGTCGTGCTTGGCGCAGGCACCCTTGAGGAATCCGACGTCGTACGGCGCGTTGTGCGCGACGAGGACGGTGTCGCGGGCGAACTCGAGGAAGGCCGGCAGGACGCCGGCCAGTCGGGGAGCCCCCGCCACCAGGGCATCGGTGATGCCCGTGAGGGCCGCCACGAACGCAGGGATGGGGACGCCGGGGTTGACGAGGGTCGAGAATTCGCCGATCACCTCGCCGCCGCGAACCTTGACCGCCCCGATCTCCGTGATGCCGGCATCGACCGGAGCGCCACCGGTGGTCTCGAGGTCGACGACCACGAAGGTGACCTCGCGCAGCGGCGTCCCGAGTTCGTCGAAGCTCGCCTGCGTGGCCGTCGTGGATGCGTGCACGCCCCGACGGTAGGGGACGAGCCTGACAGGTGGGCCTCGACACGGCCGGACGGCAGGTGGCAAGCCGTCCCGAACGGAGTCGGTAGGGTCTGTTTCGTGGCTGATCCCAAAGTGATTCCCGACGCGCAGTCCCGCTGGCGGTGTGCCCACTGCGGCAACCTGACGCGGTTCGACGTGGTTCGCAGTACCCGGACTCGCGAGTTCTGGCACCTGTCGATGGCCGGCGAGCCCGCCGTCGACGAACGCGAGGTGCTGGCCGAGACCGTGGAGCAGGTCGTGTGCCGGTGGTGCGGCGCGCAGGACCGGGTCGAGATCGTGCCCCGGCCGGAGTTCGGCGGGCCGGCGGACGAGGGTCCCGGCGACGGCGGTCCCTGACCCCTCGTCCGGCGCAAGCGGCGCTTCGCCACCGGACTGTCAGGGGGGCTGCCTACGCTCCCGACCATGATCATTGACTGTGGTTCGTGCGCCGTGGCCGGCCTGGCCTGCAGCGACTGCATGGTGTCCGTCCTGCTTGGCGTGCCGGAGACGTCTGAGCGCGCCTGGGCGTCAGCGGTCGCGCAGTTCGACGACGAGCACGCCGCCGCGCTCGGGGTGCTCGTCGACTCCGGGCTGGTGCCGCCGCTGCGCCTGGTCCGCAGGCCCCAGGCAAGCTGACTCCCTCGGTCGTCATCAATCTGTTACCTTGTTCGGATCCAGATGGCCCCGCCGGGTGACAGTCGACTCCGGTGCGGGCCCAGGCGACGGCCGGCAGTCCACTCGGTCGCGAAGAAGGGGACAGCGTGCAGCCAGGCTCCGCGAAGCGCCGAATGGCCAGCGTGATCGTGGCGTCGATCGCCGCCGCCGGCCTCCTGGCCTCCGGAGCCGTCTCCGCCTCCAGCGCGTCCGCCGCACCCAGCCGCGACATCAACCAGGTGCGCAACCAGGTCAGGGACCTGCAGGCCAGGGCGGAGGCGGCGACCGAGCGCTACAACAATGCGGCCGGCGAGCTGGCCGGGGTCCAGGCCACCCTCGCGTCCCTCAAGCAGAAGGTCGCCCGTGAGAAGGCGCAGTTGCAGGTCGTGCTCTCCGCGGTCGACGACCTCGCGCGCGCCGCCTACACGAGCGGCGGGATGGACGCGTCCCTGCAGGTGCTGCTGGCAGACAACCCGACGCAGTTCCTCGCGCAGGCGGCGGCGCTCGATCAGGTTGCCCAGTCACAGGCCTCATCCCTGCGGCGCACGCAGACCGCGCGGCTGCGACTGGCTCAGGCCGAGGCGGAGGTCAGGGACAAGGAAGCCCTCGCGCAGAAGTACCGCGACGAGATGGCCGGGGCGAAGGACGAGGCCGCTGCGGAGCTCGACGACGCCGAGGGCATCCTCGCCGGGCTGGAGGCCGCCGATCGGGCGAGGATCGCGGCCCTCGACGAGCAGGAGCGGCAGGCGGCCATGGCCGCGGCCGCGGCCGCGCAGGCGCAACTCGGCGCGGGTGGCGGTGGCGGTGGCGGTACGGGTCCCGACAGCGCCGGTGGTGGGTACAGCGGCGGCAGCCGCGCTGCCGCCGCTGTGTCCTACGCACTCTCCCAGGTGGGCGACCGGTATTCCGCGGCCGCCGCCGGCCCCGACGCGTTCGACTGCTCCGGGCTCACCCTTGCCGCATGGCGCCAGGCCGGCGTCTCGCTGCCGCACTACAGCTTCTCGCAGTTCAGCGGCACGCGCCGCATCTCGTTGAGCGAGGCGCAGCCGGGCGACCTCGTGTTCTTCTTCGGCGGCGGCGTGCACCACGTCGGCATGTACATCGGCAACGGCCGGATGGTCCATGCGGCGAACCCCAGCAGCGGGGTCCTGGTGTCCGAGGTTCTGGGACCGTGGTACGCCGATCACTTCAGCGGCGCCGGCCGCGTCGTCGGCTGACGCCCTCGTCGGCTACGAGTACAGCGCGGTCACGTCGTCCGCGAACTCCCGCATCACCACGTTGCGCTTGAGCTTGAGCGACGGAGTGATCTGACCGCCCTCCTCGGTCCAGTCGACCGTGAGGATGCGGAACTTCTTGATCGCCTCCGCGTGCGAGACCGCCTTGTTGGCGTCGTCGACGGCCGATTGGACGGCCGCGTTGAGGTCGGGATCGTCGATGAGGTCGGCGACCTTCGCGTCCGCCGGCTTGCCCGCCTGCTTGGCCCAGGCGGGCAAGGACTCCGGGTCGATCGTGATCAGCGCGGCGATGAAGGGCTCGCCGTCGCCCACCACCATGCACTGGCTGATCAGCCAGTTCGCCCGGAGCCGATCCTCCAGCACGGCCGGGGCGACGTTCTTGCCCGCAGCCGTGACGAGCAGCTCCTTCTTGCGGCCGGTGATCCGTACGAAGCCGTCGTCGTCGATCTCGCCGATATCCCCCGAGTGGAACCAGCCGTCCGGTTCGAGCGCCTCGGCGGTCGCGGTCGGATTGTTCCAGTAGCCGACGAAGACCTGGTCCCCGCCGAGCATGAGCTCGCCATCGGCCGCGACCTTGACCTTGGCGCCGGGAAGCGGCTGGCCGACGGTGCCGATACGGATGGTCGTGGGCCGGTTGACGGTGGTCGCCGCCGACGTCTCGGTGAGTCCGTACCCCTCGAGGATCGTGACGTTGATGCCCCGGAAGAAGTGGCCGAGCCGGGCACCGAGCGGCGCGCCGCCGGAGACCGTCCAGCGCATGTTGCCGCCCATGGCCGCCCGCAGCTTGCTGTAGACCAGCCGGTCGAACAGCGCGTGCTTGAGCCTGAGCACCACTCCGGGACCGCCCGCGTCCAAGGACGTCGAGTAGTCGATGGCAACCTGGGCCGCCGTGTCGAAGATCTTGCCCTTGCCGTCGGCGTTGGCCTTCTGCTGGGCGGAGTTGTAGATCTTCTCGAACACGCGCGGCACGGCGAGCAGGAACGTCGGCCGGAAGGACTGCAGCCCGGGGAGCAGTTCCTTGATGTCGGGTGCGTGAGCGAGCCGTACGCCGGCGCGGACGCAGCCGAGCTGGATGGCGCGCCCGAACACGTGCGCGATGGGCAGGAAGAGCAGCGTGGACGAGCCAGGGGCCAGGAAGACCTCGGGCAGCCCGTTCACGACGTTGTCCACTTCGAACATGAAGTTCCGGTGCGTGAGCATGCAGCCCTTGGGGCGCCCGGTCGTGCCCGACGTGTAGATGATCGTGGCGAGGGTGTCGGGGTCGAGGGTCGCGCGGCGCGCCTCCAGCACCTCGTCCGAGACGCCGACCCCGGCGGTCTTGAGCTCGTCGATGACGCCATCCTCGAAGACCCACACCCGAGTGACGGCCGGCACCTGCGCGGCCACCTCGTCGAAGACGGCCCTGTTGCGGTGGCTCTCGAGGAACACGGCCACGGCGCCGGAGTCGGACAGGACCCACTGGACCTGCTCGGCGCTGGACGTCTCGTACACCGGCACGTTCACAGTGCCCGCGTACCACGTCGCGTAGTCGACCAGCGTCCACTCGTAGCGTGTGCGGCACATGATGCCGATGCGGTCGCCCGCCTCGACGCCGCTGGCGATGATGCCCTTCGCGACCTCGCGGACCTCGGCGAGGAACTGGCTCGACGTGATGCCCACCCAGGCGTCGCCGCGGGGCACGGAAAGGGCCACATGCTCGGGGTCCTTTGCAGCGTTCTCGATGATGTGGTCCACGAGACTGCCGCCGGCAGGGGTGGGCACGACCGAGGGAAGGGCGAATTCTGTCTTCATACGTGAACCGTAGGACCGAATGCCCCACAATGCGGCCGATTCCCCCCGTTGAGCGGGTCGAGTGCTCCTGCGTGGCAGGGTGGTCGGGTGCGGGTCCATATCGTCAGCGACGTCCACGGCTCGGCGCTCGCCCTCGCCAGGGCGGGGGCTGGCTGCGACGTCTTCGTCTGCCTCGGCGACCTCATCCTCTTCCTCGACTACGAGGATCCGGGCCGCGGCATCTTCGCGGACCTGTTCGGGCAGGAGTACGCGCGCTCCTACATCGAGGCCCGCACGGCCAACCGGTTCGACCGGGCGCGGGAGCTCAGCACGCAGGCATGGGCGCGCCATGGCATCGACGACCCGGCGGCGCGCTGGGAGGTCATGCAGGCGATGGTCAAGGTCCAGTACGAGGAGCTCTTCGAGGCGATGCCCTCGCCGGCCCTCCTGACCTTCGGCAACGTCGACATCCCCTCGCTGTGGGCCGACTACCTTCAGCCGGGCCACGAGGTCGTCGACGGTGGGGTCGTCGAGGTCGGCGGGATGCGCTGGGGCTTCGTCGGCGGCGGGCTCGTCAGTCCCATGCGCACGCCGTATGAGATCCCGGAGTCGGACTTCGCCCGGAAGGTCGAGTCACTGGGGCCGGTCGACGTGCTGTTCACCCACGTCCCGCCGGCGCTCCCCGAGCTGACCTACGACACGGTGGCCCGGCGTTTCGAGATCGGCAGCACGGCCCTGCTTGGCTACGTGCGGGAGTTCCAGCCGCGGTTCCACCTGTTCGGCCACGTGCACCAGCCGCTCGCCGCCCGCACCCGGGTCGGCCGCACCGAATGCGTCAACGTCGGCCACTTCAACGCCGTGCGCCGGCCGTTCGTGCTCGACCTGTAGACGGGTGCCGGGGGAGGTAGCCTTCACCACATGGCCGACCAGACCGAGTCCAGCATCATCATCGCGGCGACGCCCGCAGCCATCATGGCCGTGATCGCCGACCTGCCCGCCTACCCCGAGTGGAGCGATGGCATCACCTCGGTGCAGGTGCTGAGCCGATTCGAGGACGACGACCGGCCGGCAGACGCGCGCTTCCAGCTCACGTCCGGGGCGATCAAGGACACCTACGAGCTCGAGTACGACTGGGAGGGCGACACGAGCGTGTCGTGGACCCTGACGAAGGGCGAGATGCTCACCGCGATGGACGGCGTCTACGCGCTGTCGGACAACGGCGACGGCACCGCGACCGTCAACTACCGCCTCGCCGTCGACGTCAAGATCCCGATGATCGGCATGATCAAGCGCAAGGCCGAGAAGGTCATCGTGGACACCGCTCTCAAGGGATTGAAGAAGCGTGTCGAATCGCGTACGACTCCTCCTGCATAGCGGGGTCGGGGGCGCCGGGACCAGTTCCGCGTGCGTTGCGACCCTTGCCGCGCTCACCGACGAGGGGGTGCGCGCACGGCTGGTCGACGGGGATGGGGCCGCTGCCGAGCCTGCCGTCCTCGACCTGCTCCGCGCCAGCCTCGGGCGCCTGGCAGGCGATCTCGGTGCCGAGCCGCTGGTGCCGCAGGCGTGGGACAGCCTCCCCGGAATTGCCCACCTGTCCCTGCTGCACGCTGTGCTGGAGGCCCTCCAGGACCCGGGAGTGCAGGCGGTGGTCGTGGACTGCGGTGACCTGCGCCGGGCCCGCGAGCTCGTGGAGCTGCCCAGTGTGCTGGTGCGGCTGCTGGACTCGGCGCTCACCCCGCGGATGGCGATGTGGCGGGCGCCCCGTGGGCAGACGGGCGTGCCGAAGGGCGACACGGTGTTCGAGTCGCTCTCTCGGGCGCGCGGCGAGGCTCTGCGGCTGCAGCGGATGCTCGCTCACCCGGCCACCACGATGAGGCTGGTGACTCTGGCACAGGACTGGGCCGTGTCGCGCACGCTGCGCGCGACCGCGATGTTCCCGCTCCTCGGGGTGGGCGTGGACGGGATCATCGTCAACCGCGTTCCGCGCAAGTCCGACGGCTGGCCGAAGCCGGCCGTGGAGGAGCAGTCCGCGCAGGTGGAACGCCTGCGCGAGGGCAGCCACGGCGTCGAGGTGTGGAAGTCGACCGACACCGTTCGCGCCGTGCCCAAGGGCCGCTCGGCCATGGGTCCACTGGGCCGCGTGCACGTGCTCGACGTCGAGCAGGTCACCGTCCGGGCCGGCGATGAGGAGTACACGCTCGACCTGCCACTCGCGGGCGAGGCCCGCGAGCAGGCCGTGGCGGGCCGCCTCGGAGACGACCTCGTGGTGCGATTCGACGACGTGCACCGCTGGTTGCCGCTGCCACCGCTGCTGCGCCGCTGCCGCGCGACCCATGCCGTTCGCACTCCGCTGGGCCTGCGGGTCTGCTTCGTCCCAGACGCCACGCGCTGGCGCGCCGACGCGCAGGTGGCGTCGTGACCGGTCCTGGCCGGCAGCCGTGGTGGTACTCGGGGGATGACGAGGAGCCGCCGGCGGCGGATGCGCCGGGCGCCAGGAGCGCGGCCGAGGACGCCGCAGGGCCGGAGCGGACCCCGGGGGGTGAGAGCGCCACCGGAGTCGACTGGACCGCGCTCGTGGTCGGCGCCCAGCGAGTCGTGGAGTGGGCGACGGAGCGAGTCATGGCACCGCACGCCGAGCATGCGGAACCGGCCGAGCATCCGGAGTGCATGGTGTGCCGCACGCTGGTCGTCCTCGGCGAGCCCGGTGCCGGACCGATGCCGCCCGCCCAGGACGCGCCCGAGGCACCCTCGCCCGGACCGCAGGAGCCTGTGGACCCGGGCGGGGCCGACCCGACGTCGATGCCGCACGGTCCCGGGCAGATCCAGTGGATCCCGATCCGGGAGGAGTTCGTCGAGCCCTAGGCTGTCACGCGTGGGCATGAGCATCGGCGTGGACATCGGCGGCACGAAGATCCTGGCTGGCATCGTCAGCGAGGAAGGTGAGGTCGTCGCCACGGCTCGGCGTCCGACCCCCCGCAACGACGCCAGCGACGTCCTCGAACTGGTGGCCGAGGTGGTCAACGAGCTGGTCGCCGGCACGCCGGAGCCGTTGGACGGCGTCGGGCTCGGGGTCGCCGGACTGGTCGACGCCGACCGCTCGCGGGTCTACTTCGCGCCGAACCTGCGCTGGTCGCAGGTGCCGGTGCGCACCCTGCTCGAGGCCGCGACCGGCCTCCCGGTCGTCGTCGAGAACGACGGCAACGTCGCCGCCTGGGGGGAGTTCCGGTTCGGCGCGGGCAAGGACGCCAGGGACCTCACGCTGGTGACGGTCGGCACCGGCATCGGCGGCGGCATCGTGCTCGACGGGCGCCTGTTCCGTGGGGCCCACGGCGTTGCCGGCGAGATCGGCCACGTCAACGCGGTGCCCGATGGGCGCCCCTGCGGATGCGGTCGCAACGGCTGCCTGGAGCAGTATGCGAGCGGCAACGCCCTGGTGCGGGAGGCGCGACTCCTGGCCGCCGAGCGTCGCTCCGAGGCGGGTGCGCTGCTCGCCCTCGGCGATGGCACCCCCGAGGGGGTGCAGGGGTTGCATGTCACCGAGGCCGCCAAGTCGGGCGACCCGGTGGCCATGGAGGCATTCACGATCGTGGGCACCTGGCTGGGGCGGGGGCTGGCCGACCTGGCCGCGGTGCTCGACCCGGAGGTCTTCGTCATCGGCGGCGGGGTGTCCGAGGCCGGTGACCTGCTGCTGGCCAGCGCGCGGCAGACCCTGGCGGACAAGCTGATCGGCCAGCAGAATCGTCCGGCGCCGCTGGTGAAGATCGCCGAGCTGGGCAACACCGCCGGCCTCGTGGGCGCAGCGGACCTGGCCCGCCAGCCGCGGCAGCCGAGCCGACCCGCCTAGACGACGGCCCCGTTGCTGCCGTCGTCCTCCCGGTCCTTCATGCGTGCGATCAGGGAGACGAAGCCGCCCACGGTGAGCGCGACCCCGAGACCGGCAAGCCAGTGCTCCCAGTTGAGCAGATTGGTGCCGATCACCAGGAGTGGTCCGGCGGCCAGTGCCGACCAGGAGAACCGGCTGATCGTGTCGGAGGGCCGGGGCAGGGGAGGGGGCGGCGGGGGCACGTAGCGCTCGTCCTCCTCGTCGCCATCGACGTGATCCGCGAGCGGGTCCGGGAAATCGCCGTCCGCGGCCAGCGGTGGCGGTGTCGGCGGCGCCGCGTCGCGGGGGAACTGCGGGCCGAGGTCGATCTGCCCGCTGAGGTCGGCAACGATGGCGTCCCAGGCCCGCTTCTCGTGCTCGGGCAGGTCGGATTCGGGCATGATCAGGCGATCAGCCGTCGGACGAACGCGATGCTGTCGCGCACGATGACCTCGGCGTCGTAGTCGAGCGTGGCGACGTGGAAGGAGTCGCGCAGGATGACCTCGGCGACGTCCGTGGACGAGACGTTGGCCAGGATGAACTTCGCGTTCGACGGCTCCACGACATGGTCCACGGCGCTGCGGAACAGCACCAGCGGCTGGGTCACCTTGGCGATGTCGGCCTTGATGGCCTTCCACAGGAACGACAGCGAGTGCGCAGCCTTGAGGGGGATCCGGTCGTAGGCACCCTCATCCTGGCCCGGCTTGGCGATGTCGTTGCGGATGCCCGGGAAGGACCCGACGAGCATCTGCAGCAGGGGAAGCAGGTGGCGATCGAGTCGCTCGCTGTGCACCGCCGGGTTGACCAGGACGATGCCGGTGATGTCGTCGCCGTGATGCTCGGCCAGGCGCAGGGCGAGGGAGCCGCCCATCGACAGTCCCATGACGAAGACGTGCGTGCAGCGGTCCTCGAGCTCGCGCAGGTGCCGATCGGCCTCGGCGTACCAGTCCTCCCAGGTCGTCAGGTTCATGTCCTGCCATCTGGTGCCGTGGCCGGGCAGCAGCGGGACGCGCACGGTCCAGCCCTCGGCCGCCAGTTCCTTGGCCCAGGGGGTCATGGACTTGGGCGACCCGGTGAATCCATGGAGGACGAGGATCCCGACGGCGTCTCCGTCGGCCGACCAGGGCTCGGCTCCGGGGAGGACGGTCATGGGGCTCCTTTCGAGGAGGTCGTCCGTGCGGGTCGACCGCCTACTAGTCTGCCACCCGGAAGGAGGCGCAGCCGATGCTCTACTGGTTCCTGAAGTACTGGGTCGTCGGTCCTTGGCTGCGCGTGCTCTTCCGACCGTGGGTCGAGGGGCTCGAGCACGTGCCGGACAAGGACGCGGCGATCCTGGCCAGCAATCACCTGTCGTTCTCCGACTCCTTCTTCCTGCCGCTGGTCGTGCCGCGTCCGATCACCTTCCTCGCCAAGAGCGACTACTTCACCGGCCCCGGCATCAAGGGCTTCTTCACCAAGGCCTTCTTCGCCGGCGTCGGCCAGGTGCCGGTCGACCGGTCCGGCGGCCGGGCGTCCGAGGCCGCCATGCGCACCGGGCTGCGCATCCTGGGCGAGGGCAGCCTGCTGGGCATCTACCCGGAGGGCACGCGCTCGCCCAACGGCACGCTCTACCGCGGCAAGACCGGCGTGGCGCGCATGGCCATGGAGGCCAAGGTGCCGATCATCCCCGTCGCCATGATCAACACCTACGAGATCCAGCCCCCTGGGCAGGTGCGCCCCGGCCTTCGCCGTGTGGGCGTGCGCCTGGGCCGTCCGCTGGACTTCTCGCGCTACGAGGGCCTGGAGAACGATCGCTTCGTCCTGCGGTCGATCACGGACGAGGTCATGTACGAGCTCATGACGCTGTCCGGGCAGGAGTACGTCGACATGTACGCGACACGGGCCAAGGAGCTCATCGCGAAGGGGTCGCCGGCCGACTCGAGGTCGATGCTGCCCAAGCAGGACTGACGGGCAGCTAGTCGGCCCAGCCCTTTGCTCGCCGCACTGCCGCCCGCCAGCGCTCGTGGCCGCGCGGGTCGGCGTCGTGCGGCTCGAACACGGCGGACGAGCGCCGCGTGGTCGCCAACTCGTCGACGGACGCCCACATGCCCACGCCGAGGCCGGCCAGGAAGGCAGCGCCGAGCCCGGTCGTCTGAAGCTCGGCGGACCGGTCGACGGGCAGCTGCAGGGCGTCGGCCTGGAGCTGGCAGAGCAGGTCGTTGGCCGCCGCGCCGCCGTCGATGCACAGCCGCCCCAGCGGGACGCGGCCGTCGCTGCTCATGAGCTCGACCACGTCGCGCACCTCGTTGGCGATGGCCTCCAGCGTGGCCCGGGCGATGTGCGCCCGGGTCGTACCGCGCGTCAGGCCGATGATCATGCCGCGCGCGGACGGATCCCAGTCCGGCGCGCCCAGTCCGGTGAGGGCGGGCACGAACACCACACCGCCCGCGTCCGGCACGCTGGCCGCCAGCGCCTCTATCTCGCCCGCCGAGCCGATGATGCCCAGCCCGTCCCGCAGCCATTGGACGGCCGCGCCCGTGACGAACACGGCCCCCTCCAGGGCGAAGTCGCGCGTGCCGTCGGGATGGGCCAGCGCGACCGTCGTGAGCAGCCCGTTCGCCGAGTACGCCATCTCCTGGCCGGTGTGCACCAAGAGGAAGGAGCCGGTGCCGTAGGTGCACTTCGCGGCACCCTTGGCGAAGCCCGCCTGGCCGACGAGGGCGGCCTGCTGGTCGCCCGCGATGCCCGCGATGGGCACGTCCAGGCCGAGGAAGGCGGTCGGATCCGTGCGGGCGATCGCACCGTAGGAGGGCACGATCCGTGGCAGGGCGGACACCGGCACGCCGAACAGCGTGCACATCTCCTCGCTCCACCGTCCGTCGCGCAGGTCGTACAGGAGGGTTCGGGAGGCGTTCGTGGCGTCGGTGACGTGGTGCAGGCCCCGGGTCATCCGGGCGACGAGGTAGGAGTCGACGGTACCGATGGCCACGCCACCTGAGGCCACGTGCGCCCACGTGTGCGGGTCGTTCTCTCGCACCCAGGCGATCTTGGTCGCCGAGAAGTACGGGTCAAGCCGCAGCCCGGTGAGCTCGGCCACCGACGGGCCGTGCCCCTCGGCTACGAGGGCTTCGCACATCGCCGCGGTGCGCCGGTCCTGCCAGACGATCGCCCGACGCGGTGCGCCCAGGGTCTCCCGGTCCCAGAAGCAGACTGTCTCGCGCTGGTTGGTGATGCCTATCGCGCGGATGGTGGCATCGGTCGCCGCCAGCGCCGAGCGGGTCGCGGCGAGCGTCGCGGACCACATCTCGGACAGGTCGTGCTCGACCCAGCCTTCGGCGGGGAAGTGCTGGGGGAACTCACGGTAGCCCCGACCGATGATGGTGGCGCCGGCATCGACGATGAGCGCCGTGATGCCCGTCGTGCCGGCATCGATGGCGAGGATGGCGTCCATGCTGCGACCCTAGCCAGCCGCCGTCCGCCGAGCGGCCGCAAAGGAGGGATGACAGCGGTTACATGGGGGACTAGAGTCTGAGCCTGGAGTCGGGCCGTCGGAGCTCGACCGACGCCGGGCCCCAGGCCCGCGACGAAAGGGTGGACCCATGCGCGTTGGCGTTCTCACAGGCGGGGGCGACTGCCCCGGACTCAACGCTGTCATCCGTGCGGTCGTGCGCCGCGGCGTCACCGAGTACGGCTACGAGTTCGTGGGCTTCCGGGACGGCTGGAAGGGCCCGCTCGAGGGCATCACGATGCCCCTCGACGTTCCCGCGGTCCGCGGCATCCTGCCGCGCGGCGGCACGATCCTGGGCTCCTCGCGCACCAACCCGATCAAGATCGAGGGTGGCATCGAGCGCATCGAGGAGAACCTCGAGAAGCTCGGCATCGATGCGCTCATCGCCGTCGGCGGCGAGGACACCCTCGGCGTGGCGACCACCCTCACCGAGCACGGCTTCCACGTCGTGGGCGTGCCCAAGACGATCGACAACGACCTGTCGGCCACCGATTTCACCTTCGGCTTCGACACCTCGGTCAACATCGCCACGGAGGCCATCGACCGGCTGCACACGACGGCCGAGTCGCACCACCGCATCCTCATCTGCGAGGTCATGGGCCGCCATGCCGGCTGGATCGCGCTGCACTCCGGGATGGCCGGCGGCGCGGCGGGCATCCTCATCCCGGAGGTGCCGTTCGACCTCGACGAGGTCACCCAGTGGTGCAACGGCCGCATCAAGGACGGTTTCGCCCCCATCATCGTGGTGGCCGAGGGCGCGCTGCCCAAGGACGGCGACCTGATCACCAAGGACCAGACGCTCGACGCGTTCGGCCACGTCAAGCTCTCCGGCATCGGCGACTGGCTGGCCCGCGAGATCGAGGAGCGCACGGGCCACGAGGCCCGCAACACTGTGCTCGGCCACATCCAGCGCGGTGGCTCGCCGACGGCCTTCGACCGCGTGCTCGCCACCCGGTTCGGCCTCAACGCCATCACGGCGGTGCACGACGGCGCCTGGGGCACGATGGTGGCCCTGCAGGGCACCGATATCGTCCGCGTCCCCCTGCAGGACGCCACCGGCGTGCTGAAGACGGTGCCGCTGGCGCGCTACGAAGAGGCGAAGTCCTTCTTCGGGTAGCCACCGACGGCTGCCCCTCGACAGTCTCATCAGCCTTGCGGGGCTGGACGCCCCGACAGCGGTTCCGCTTGGGTCGCTCGACGCCCGTTCGCGGTCTTGGCGAAACCCGTGACCGGGCCGCGCGGCCCGTGCCTTAGCCTTGTGGCATGCCCTCCCCCCTCGTCTGGCCAGACCTGCCCGCTGCCCAGCAGCCGCCCTGGCCCGATGACGCCGCCCTGAGCGCGGCCCTCGACGAGCTCTCGAGCCTTCCGCCGCTGGTCTTCGCCGGTGAGTGCGACGCGCTGGCGAAGCGCCTGGCCGACGCGGCGAACGGGCGCGCCTTCGTCCTGATGGGCGGCGACTGCGCCGAGACCTTCGAGGGGAATACCGCCGACTCGATCCGGGCCCGGCTCAAGACCGTGCTGCAGATGTCGGTCGTGCTGACGTACGCCGCCTCGCTGCCGGTCGTCAAGGTTGGGCGACTGGCGGGCCAGTACTTCAAGCCCCGCAGCAACCTGGTCGAGACACGCGGCGGCGTGGAGCTGACGTCCTACTTCGGTGATGCCGTCAACGCACTGCCCTTCGACGCCGAGTCGCGACGTCCCGACCCGGACCGTCTGGTGCAGGCCTACAACGCGTCCAACGCGGCGCTGAACCTGGTGCGTGCGTTCACCCAGGGCGGATACGCCGACCTGCGACAGGTGCACGCCTGGAACCAGGACTTCGTGCGCGACTCGACCGCCGGCCAGCGGTACGAGGCCATGGCGGCCGACATCGACCGGGCGCTGAACTTCATGAACGCCTGCGGGGCGAACCCCGACGAGTTCCAGCGGGTCGAGTTCTACGCCGCTCACGAGGCGCTGTCGATGGACTACGAGCGGGCGCTCACCCGCATCGACTCGCGCACGGGGCTGCCGTACGACGTGTCGGGCCACTTCCTGTGGATCGGTGAGCGTACGAGACAGCTCGACGGTGCGCACGTGCACTTCGCGTCGACGATCCGCAACCCCATCGGTGTCAAGGTCGGCCCGACGGCATCCCCCGACGAGGTCGCCGAGATGTGCGAGATCCTCAATCCCGACCGCGTCCCCGGCCGACTGACCCTCATCACCCGGATGGGTTCGGGGACCGTCCGGGAGGCGCTGCCGAGCATCGTGCAGAAGGTGGATTCCAGTGGCGTGCCCGTGGTGTGGGTGTGCGACCCCATGCACGGCAACACGCGCTCGACGGCCAGCGGCCACAAGACCCGCCTGTTCGACGACGTGGTCGACGAGGTCAAGGGCTTCTTCGACGTGCACCGCGACCTCGGCACGATCCCCGGGGGCCTGCACATCGAGCTCACCGGCGACGATGTGACCGAGTGCGTCGGCGGCACCGGCGGGGTGCTCGAGGGCAATCTCGGGGATCGGTACGAGACGGCCTGCGACCCGCGGTTGAACCGTGAGCAGAGCATCGAGCTGGCCTTCCTCGTCGCCGACATGCTGATCACCAAGTAGCCCGCATGACGAGCGCGTTGGGGGCCCTGCTGGCTGCGGCCTATCGCGTCCCTGGCGGCATGCTCGTGGTCGTCGTGGATCCGCATGCGGCCGGCGATCTCGGTCCGACCGACTACGGGGCCGTCGTGGCCACCACCTTCCGGGATCTCGATGATGCGCTGGACCGGCTCCCGGGCGTCTCGCGCGACGTGCATCCACGCAGCCCCGTGCCGTTCGTCCGCGACGTCCTCGAGCGGTACTGCGACGGAGACCTCGACGCGCTCGAGGAGGTCTCGGTGACGCAGCTCGGCGGGCCCTTCCAGCAGCAGGCGTGGCGGGCCATGCGGACGATCAGGGCCGGCAGTGTCGACACCTATGCGGGCCTGGCCCGTCGGGCGGGGCGGCCGCGAGCGAGCCGGGCGGCGGGCACGGTGTGCTCATCGAACATGGTCGCGCCCTTCGTGCCCTGCCACCGGGTCATCGCGTCGAACGGCATCGGCGGCTACGGCTATGGGCTCGACGTCAAGATCGCCCTGCTCGAGCACGAAGGCGTGATGCTCTGACCGTTTGTCCCGGATACCGGGACATCTGACCGGTTGGGGCCGCTGGGGAGTGCTTCCCTGCCGTTTGTCCCGGATACCGGGACAAACGGCTGGGGGCTGGATGGGGCACGGCGCGTTCGGGGGGTGGGGGCGCTTCCGGGGCAGGAGGGCGTTCGGGGGCGCGTCCGGGCTCATGCCCTCACGAGGAAGCCGGCCAGCCGGTCGATGGTCTCGTCGAGGTCGAGCGTCGTCGTGCGCGGGTTGATGATGCACAGGCGCAGTACCGTGCGACCGCCCAGGACGGTGCTGGACGCCGCCGCGTAGCCGTCCTCGTTGAGTTGCCTGATCGCCCGCAGGTGGTCCGCATCGCTCGCGTCGACCCCGGCGAACGTCACGATGCCGAGCTGGGCCGGGGTCACGACCTGCAGGCGCTCGTCGCCCTCCACCACGCGCTGCGCATGCTCGGCGAGCGCGATGCCGCGCTCGATGGCCATGCCGAGTCTCTCCAGTCCATAGGCCCGCAGCGTCAGCCACAGCTTGACGGCCCGCCCGCGCCGTGTGAGTTCGAGGCTGCGGTTGTGCAGGTCCGGCTGCTCGCCGACGAGGTCGGCGAGGTACTCGGGGTACATGGCGAAGGTGGCCTCCAGCGCCCCGGGCTCCTTCACGAACAGGCAGGCGATGTCGTAGGGCTGGAACAGCCACTTGTGCGGGTCGACGACGAAGGAGTCCGCCCGCCCGAGCCCCGGCATGGCCGCCCGGCCGCGCGCGCAGAGGGCGGCCGGTCCGCCGTAGGCGCCGTCGACGTGCAGCCAGATGCCGTGGGCATCGCACAGGTCGGCGATCGCCTCGAGGTCGTCGACCGCTCCGGTGTTCGTCGTGCCGGCGGTGGCGATGACCATGAGCGGACGCTGGCCGGCGGCCACGTCCGCCTCGACCCGGTCACGCAGGGACGAGGGGGACAGGCGGTACGAGCCGTCCGACGCGATGGCACGGATCCGGGTCGCGGGCTGGCCGATCGCGACCAGGCCGCGCGTGATCGACGCGTGCGCCTGGTCCGACAGGTAGACCACGCCGTCGCCGCGTCGGGCCCGGGCGGTGATGATGCCGGTGACATTCGCCATCGAGCCACCCGACAGCACGACGCCCTCGCATGACGGTGCCAGGCCGATCGCGTCGCGCAGCCAGGCGCACGCGACGAGCTCGATCGTCGTCGGCCCCGAGCCACCGGCCCAGGACGACGCGACGGACTGCATGCCCGTGGCCAGCCACTCGCCGAGGATGGCGGGGTAGGACGAGGGTCCGGCGACCCGGGCGAAGTAGCGCGGGTGGTCGCCGTGCTGCTGGTTGGCCAGGGCGGTGTCGGCCAGCGCGACGAGGTCGTCGTCGAGGGGATGCGGGTGGCGGGGGAGCGGCCCGCCCAGGGTGGCCTCGAGGGTCGCGGCATCGCTCTGGGACACGGCGCGCTGGCCGTCGAGGGACGTCAGGTGCTCGACGACCCGGTCGACGACCCAGTAGCCCAGGCGCCGCATCTCGGCCGGCTGGATGGCCAGGATGTCGGACGGGATGCCGAGTGCGGGGTCGCGGGGCTGGGTCATGTCGACGCGGCCTAGACGATGCCGAGCTCGTAGAGCGTGTCGCCGGTGACGAACCGGTCGGCGCTCAGCGGGCTGACGTCGATGACCGGCTCGCGGTCCAGGTACAGGTCGCGGATGACCTCCCCGATCGCAGGACCCTGCAGGAATCCGTGCCCCGAGAAGCCGGCCGCGTACAGGAAGCCGGGAACCAGCGGGGATCGGCCGACGAGGGCGTTGTGGTCCGGGGTCACCTCGTACAGGCCGACCCAGCGGTGGGCGATGCCCACCTGCAGCAGCTCCGGGCAGCGCCGCTCGATCGCCTCGACGAGGTCCGGGTACCAGTCCTCGCTGAACGTCTCGTGGAAGCCGGGCTGCTCGTCCCGGTACGACATGCCCATGAGCACGCCCGGACCCTCGCGGTGCAGGTAGAAGGTCGTGGCCGCGTCGATGGTGAACGGCATGTCCGCGGGGAACATCTGCTCGAGCTCGGGACCGAGGGGCGCGGTGATGAGGATCTGGCGACGCAGCGGGTGCACGGGCAGGTCGACGCCCACCATCTCGCCGATGGCCCTCGACCATGCGCCGGCGGCGCAGATCACCGTCGACGTGCGCACGCTGCCCTGGCTGGTCCGCACGGCGGTGATGCCAGCGCCATCGGTGTCGACGCCGATGACCTCGATGCCGGTCAGCACGGTGGCGCCCAGCCGCCGCGCCGCACCTGCATAGCCGTGGACGACGGCTTCGGGCGTGCAGTGGCCGTCGCGAGGGTGGAACGTCGCCACCAGGACGTCGGCCGTCGCCACGGTCGGGCAGAGGTCGGCGGCCTCCTGCGCGGTGAGCAGTAGCGTCGGCACGCCCATGGCGTTCTGCAGCGCGACGGCCTCGCGGGCCGTCTGGGCCTGACCGGGGTCGGTGTGCAGGAACAGGTACCCGACCTGGTGCAGGTCGATCTCCGCGCCGGGTCGGGCCGCGAAGTCCTCGAAGGCCAGGAGGCTGCGGGCGCCCAGGGCGATGTTGACCGCATCGGAGAACTGCGCCCGGACTCCGCCGGCTGCCTTGCAGGTCGACCCCCCGGCCAGGTCGCCGCGCTCGAGCAGCAGCACGTCGGCGACACCTGCCTCGGCCAGGTGGAAGGCAATGCTTGCGCCCATCACGCCACCGCCGACGATGACGACACCGGCCTGCGCGGGCAGTTGCCTGTGCTCGCTCATCCGAAGTTCACGCCCTGGGCGAGGGGGAGCTCGCCGGAGTAGTTGATGGTGTTGGTCGCCCGGCGCATGTAGGCGCGCCAGGCGTCCGAGCCGGACTCGCGGCCGCCGCCGGTCTCCTTCTCCCCGCCGAACGCGCCGCCGATCTCGGCGCCGGACGTACCGATGTTGACGTTGACGATCCCGCAGTCCGAGCCCGCGGCGGACATGAACCGCTCGGCCTCGGCCTGGTCGCAGGGTGAAGATGCTCGAGGACAGGCCCTGCGGGACAGCGTTGTGCAGCGCGATGGCCTCGTCGAGGGTCGTCGTAGGGCAGGACGTAGAGCAGCGGCGCGAAGGTCTCCTGCCGCACGACCTCGGTCTGTGTCGCGCATGCGCACGATGGAGGGCTCGACGTAGTAGGCGTTCGGCGCCGCCGTCCTCGAGCTGCGCGGCCGCCGCCGACGACGACCTCGCCGCCCTCGACGCCGCGCCTGCTGGATGGCCTTCTCCATGCCCTCGTAGCGCGGCTCGGTGGATCAGCGGTCCGACCAGGGTGCCGTCCGTCCATCGGGTTGCCGATCGGACAGGCGGCGTAGACGGCGGCGAGACGCTCGGTGAGGTCGTCGACGACGGACTGCGTGCGCGATGACGCGCCGCATCGGTCGTGCACCGCTGGCCGGCGGTGCCGGCCGCGGAGAACACGATACCGCGGACGGCGAGGTCGAGGTCGGCGGTCGGGGCTCACGATCGCGGCGTTGTTGCCGCCGAGCTCGAGCAGGGACCGGCCGAAGCGGTGCGGCGACCCGCGGCCCGACGGCCTGACCCATGCGCTGTGGAGCCGGTGGCGCTGAGCAGGGCGACGCGCGGAGTCGTCGACGAGCGCCTGTCCGACGTCGGCGCCGCCGATGAGGAGCTGGCTGAGGTCGGCCGGGGCACCGCACTCGGTCGATGGCCTGCGGCCAGGATGCGCGTGACAGGCCAGCGCGGTCAGGGGCGTCGAGCTCCGACGGCTTCCAGATGACCGGGTCACCGCAGACCAGCGCGATCGCGGCGTTCCAGGACCACACCGCGGCCGGGAAGTTGAAGGCGCTGATCACGCCGACGACACCGAGCGGGTGCCACGTCTCCATCAGCCGGTGGCCGGGCCGCTCGGAGGTCATGGTGCGGCCGTACGAGCTGACGGGAGAGGCCGACGGCGAAGTCGCAGATGTCGATCATCTCCTGCACCTCGCCGAGCGCCTCGGAGGTGATCTTGCCGACCTCGAGGGTCACGAGGTCGGCAAGGTCCTGCTTGTGCTGCTCGAGCAGACGGCCGAACGCCTTGACCAGCGCGCCCCGCTGCGGCGCCGGGACCGACCGCCACTGGAGGAAGGCCGCATGCGAGCGGGCGATCGCGAGCTCGACGTCCGCCTGCCCGACGGCTGCGATCTGGGCCAGGCCCGCTCCGGTGATCGGCGATCGTGCCGTCAGGCCCGTGCCCGCCGGCGTCGACGGGACGCCGCAGGCGGCGAGGGCACGATGGACGGTGGCGGTGAGGTCGCCTTCGGTGACGAACGTGTCGTGGGTCATGGGAGGAGTGTGCCGGAAGTCATTGATCAAGAATAGCGATAGGAACTGAAGGCAATTCGATAGCATTGCTGAATGGATGCACTGCCCCGGGCCAACCTGATGGCGCTTCGCGAGCTCGATGCGCAGGGGACCATGACGGCCGCGGCCGACCTGCTGGGTGTCACCCCCGGGGCGATCTCGCAGCAGATCTCGGTGCTCGAGGCCCGGCTCGGCGTCGTGCTCGTCCGCAAGGCGGGGCGGGGAGTCCAGCTGACCGACGCGGGACACGTGCTCGTGCGGCACGGCGCCCGCATCCTCGGCGCGCAGGACGAGGCACTGGCTGCGATGGAGGCCACCCACTCCGAAGTGGTGGGCCGGGTCACGATAGGGCTGTTCGGCAGCTCCGCGGCGATCCTGCCGGGCGTGATCGCGGCCGTCGCGCTCGCGCATCCGGGCATCGAGATCCGCACCCGCGAGATCGACGTCGACCAGGCGCTGCCCTCCGTTCGGCGCGCCCTGGTGGACCTCGCCTTCGGGCTCGACTACTCCGATGCGCCCATCCCGCGCGACGGGCGAGTGGCCTTCGTGCCGCTGCGCACCGAGCGCTTCGGCCTGGCCATGGCGGGCGGCTCGACCTTGCCCGACGCGGTTGTGGACCTGGCCGACGCGCGCGACCTGGAATGGATCCTGCCCCCGGCGGCCTCGCACTACGGGTACGCCATGCGCGCCGCCTGCCGTCGGGCGGGCTTCGAGCCGAACGTCGTGCACGAGGTCACCGACACGGCAGCCTCCCTGGCCCTGGCCGCCGCCGGCGGCGGCGTCACCCCGGTCACCGACATGATGCGGTCGCTGGCACCCGACCTGACTCTCGTCGTCCGCCCGCTGCGTCAGGGGATCGAGCGCTCGCTGTGCCTGGCCGAGGCGGTGCGCGCCGACCACCGTCCGTCGGCGCGCACCGTCGCCGGCATCATCCGGGAGGTTGTCGCGGGCGATCTCGTCAGATGATGCGGATCGTCACGACGCTGCCCCGGGGCAGCGACGAGCCGGCCCTGGGGTCCTGGGAGTAGACCCGGTCCAGCGGCGTGGCCGCGCCCTGCACGACGTTGGCGAGCAGGCCGAGGTTCTGCAGGGTCGAGACGGCCTGATCCCTGGGCATGTCGATGAGGTCCGGGACCGTGACCGGGGGCGGGCCCTTGGAGACGACCAACGAGACGCGGCTGCCCGAGTCGACGACGGTTCCGGGCTTCGGCTTGACCGAGATGACGTCGCCGTCCTTCACCGACTCGGAGTACTTCTCGGTGACCTGCGACTTCAGGCCGACGGTGCTGAGGGCCGCCTTCGCGGCAGCCACCTTGCGACCGACGACGTCGGGAACGGGAACCGGCGCGGGCCCCTTGGAGATGACCAGGTCCACCGGGGTGCCGGGCTTGACGGAGGCGCCCGGCTTGGGGGAGCTCGCGACGACCGAGCCGGCATCGACCTTGTCATCGAACGCCTGCGACACGGTACCGATGGCCAGGTTGCCCGCGGTGATGGCGCTCTCCGCATCGGCCTGCGACATGCCCTTGACGGCCGGCACGTCGTAGCGCTCGGGACCCTTGGAGACGACCACTGAGACTGTCGCATCGGCCTTGACGGTGTCGCCGGACGCCGGATCCGAGCTGATGATGGCCGCGGCCGGCACCGTCTCGCTGAACTGCTCCTCGGCGACGGACAGCGTCAGCTCCGTGCCGGCGAGGGCCTGCTGCGCCTGCTCGACCGTCTGGCCGGCGATGCCGCCCGGCACGGTGACCGTCTTGCCGGGCCCGGCGCCGAGATACCAGCCCGCGAAGGCCGCCCCGAGGACGGCGAGGATGAGGATCGCGATGATCCAGGGCGCCTTGCTGTGCCGGTAGCGGACCGGCGGGGCGTCGTCGTGGGGTGCTGCCGGGGGGGCGGCGGCCGCCTGCGATGCCGGGGCATCGCGACGGGACGCGGCGGTGCCCGACTGCGAGCTGAGCCGGGCGGCCATGGTCGCGTCGACGACGAGGGTGTCCCGCGAGTCGACGAAGGGGCGTGGAGCCGGCAGCGTGGACTGGACGCGCCGGACGTCCGCCAGGAAGTCGAACGCGCTCTGGTAGCGGATGGTCGGATCGCGTCGGGTGGACGTCACCACGAGCGCGTCGACCTCGGCGGGGATGCCCGCGCGCACGGACGACGGCGGGGGCACGTCGCTGTTCACGTGCCGGTAGGCGACCGTGAGGGGGTTGTCGCCCGTGTGCGGCACCTGCCCTGTGACCATCTCGAACAGCAGGATCCCCGCGGCGTAGACGTCCGAGCGGCCGTCGGCGTCACCATGCTCGACCTGCTCGGGCGACAGGTAGGCCACCGTCCCGATGATCATGCCCTGCGTGACGCTCAGGTCGCTTGTCTCGAGGGCGCGCGCCAGGCCGAAGTCGGCCACCTTGACGGCGCCGTCGTTGGAGATCAGGACGTTCTCGGGCTTGATGTCACGGTGCACGAAGCCGGCCGCGTGGGCCGCGGCCAGGGCCTCGAGGACGGGGTCCAGCAGGACGAGGGCCTGCTCCGGACTGAGCGGGCCGTACTCGCGGAGCACGTCGCGCAGCGTGCGCCCCGGCACGTACTCCATGGCGAGGTACACCAGCCCGTTGTCGTCGCCCTGGTCGTAGACCGCGACGACATGGCCGTGCGTCAGCCGTGCTGCGGCCTTGGCCTCGCGCTGGAAGCGACCGACGAAGGCCTGGTCATGGGCCAGGTGCGGGTGCATGACCTTGAGGGCGACGACGCGGTCGAGCCGCAGGTCGGTGGCCTGGTAGACGGTGGCCATCCCGCCCCGGGCGAGTTGGGAGAGCACCTTGTAGCGGCCGTCGACTGTCGCACCGACCAGGCCGCTCTGCCCAGACGTCTCCACTCTGGCGAGTCTAGGTTGGCGGGTACGGGGGCCCGGGATGCCACGCCAGCCCGGCGAGTCCCAGCCGCGCCTGCAGGGGGCCGCTCACGAGGCGGACGTCGATGCCCAGGGGCCTGAGCCGGTCCCGCACGATGACGGCGAGCAGGTCGTGGACGCGCTGTCGCGCCTCCGGGCCGTCGCGCTGGAGGCCGTCAGGGGTCCATGGCAGGTCGGCATCGCACCACAGCACCCGCTCGTAGCCGGTTGCCAGGCTGATCGCGTCCGCCAGGAGGGAGTCGTCGCCGAAGTAGGCGAGGCTGTAGACGGCGGTCATCAGGGGTGCGGGATCGGCCACGAGCCACGGGTGCCGGCAGTCGGCGGCTACGTCGTCCTCCGCCCGCTGCTGATCGGCCATGAGCCCCCACTGCTCGCCCTGCCAGGGCGGCCGGCCGCGACGGTCGACGAAGGCCCGCAGGTGCTCGCCGACGACGCACGCGGGGAGCAGCACGCCGAGCGCACGGGCGAGGGTCGACTTGCCCGTGCACTCGCCACCGATGAGGCCGATCCGTCGGACGCTGTGGAGCACGTGCCGAGGCTAGCGCTACGGTCGGCGACTGTGGCCGGTCGTTTCTCCTACGTCGCCATCCTGGCGTTCGTGCTCGTCGGCTGCCTGTGGCTCGAGGTGGCGCTGCGGACCAGGGTCCTCGCGCGACCGCGCCGGCTCGTGCTCACCCTCCTACCCGTCGTCGCGGTCTTCTTCTCGTGGGACGCCTACTCCGTCGGCCAGGGTCACTGGTCCTTCGACGCCGACCAGATCCTGGGCTTCCACGCGCCGTGGTCGGTCCCTGTGGATGAGCTGCTCTTCTTCCTCGCCATCCCGCTGGCCGCCATCCTCACGCTCGAGGCGGTCCGCAGCGTGCGGGGCTGGCCGTCGGGGGACGAACGCCCTGGCGATGCGCCCGGCGGTGAGCCGTGACGTACACGCAGCTCGCCATGGTCGCGGTGCTCGTGATGGTGGGCGTGGACCTCTGGCTGCTGCGGACCAGGCTGGTCGCTCGAAGGGCGTTCTGGACGGCCTACGCGATCGTCATGTTCTTCCAGCTCGTGACGAACGCGATGTTCACGGGCTTCGGCATCGTCCGCTACGACGGGGCCGCGATCGTCGGCAGCACGTCGCCGCCGGACGGCCCGCCCCCCTTCCTCGGCGACGGCCGCCTCGCCTTCGCGCCGATCGAGGACCTGATGTTCGGGTTCGCGCTCGTGCTGATGACGTTGAGCCTGTGGATCTGGTGGGGCAGGAGGGGGGTGGATGCGACGCCGGCGGCAGGCCCCCCGATCTGGCGCCGATCCCGCTGACCGCTCAGCGGGTGACGCCGGAGCCGAACGTCCGCCGGGCCTTCCGCGCCCTGAGCCAGGCCGGTGCCGCCACCGCGAGCCTGCGCCGCATCGGGACGCTGGCGCGGCTCGCGAAGACGTCGTAGTCGTTGCGCCTGACCTCGTCGACGATCCCGCAGTAGAGCACCCGGGCCGCCTCGACGCAGTCCTGCGAGGAGGGGTGCAGCATCGCGATGCCGGGCCGCGAGCGTTCTTCCAGGTCGCGGACCCGTGCGACCTGGAAGGCCAGGGCCCGCCTGATCGCGGGCGTGGCGACGCGGGCCTCCAGGTCAGCCCGGGTGACTTCGAAGCGCGCCAGCTCGTCCTGGGGCAGGTAGACGCGATTGCGGTCGAGATCCTCGCTGACGTCTCGGACGAAGTTCGCCAGCTGGAAGGCGACGCCGAGGTCGGTGGCCCGGTCGTACGCCTCTGGCGACGACGGCTCGAGGATGGGGAGCATCTGCAGCCCGATGACGGCGGCGGACCCGTAGACGTACTCGTAGAGATCCTCGTAGGTCGCGTACTCGGTGACCTCGAGGTCCATCGCCATCGAGCGCAGGAAGGCCTCGAAGTGCACCGACGGGATGCCCCATCGCAGCGCCGTGTCCACCGTGGCCCGGCACACCGGGTCGTCGGACCAGCCGCGACGCAGGTCGGACAGGAATCCCTGCCCCCAGTCGCCCAGCCGCTCGGCCTTCTCCCGCCCGGTGAGGCGCGAGGAGAGGTCATCGACGATCTCGTCGGCGTAGCGGGCGAATCCGTACAGCGCATGGACGAACGGACGCTTCGCAGGAGGCAGGAGGAGCGTGGCCAGGTAGTAGGTCTTGCCGTGCAACGCGTTCAGCTCGCGGCACAGGTCGTACGACTCGCGCAGGTGCGGGTCCGCGATGCCTGCGGCGTCGAGTTCGCGCGTGCTCACTCGCGAATCCTCGTGCGGGCGGGCCACGTCATCGCCGTCGAGCGCGCACGCTCGGCCTCGGTATCCGGGGTCAGGCCGCCGAATCCGGGTGGCCCGAGGACGAGGCGCCGCTCCCGGGGGCTCGCGAGCACGACGACGGCGACGACGACGATCGCGACGAGGAAGACGATGCTGTCGGAGAGGTCGGTGAGATTGTCGGCATTCGCCGAGCTCTCGATCATCCCGTGGACGGTGAACGCGGCGGTCAGGATCACGGCGACTCGCAGCTCCCGGGCGCCGAGACCCGTTGCGGCGAACAGCGGGAGGAACCACAGCAGGTACCAGGGCTGTACGACCGGGCCCAGGACGACGATGACCGCAAGGGCGAGCGCGGCACCACGCACGGGGCTGCGGCCACCGGGTCGCAGGACCAGGACGACGACGAGGACGAGCCCCATCAGCGTGCCGGCCAGGCGGACGAAGGTCAGCACCGAGGTGGCGTCCTCGGTCCATCCGAACAGGCTCGTCGCCCCGCCGAGGAGCTTGCCGATCGCGGTCGTCGGTGACAGCCATGTCAGGACGCCCGACGGGGTGCCGAAGGCGGCCTTGATGACGCCGCCGCCGGCGTCGGCCACCAGGTACACCGACGCGAGCGTGCAGGCCATCGCCAGGCCCGCGTAGAGCCAGGACCTGATCCGGTCGACCCACGATCCGTCGCGTCCGGACCACAGCAGGCCCACGAAGGGCAGGGCGACGATCGCGATCGGCTTCACGGCGACGGCGAGGCTGACCACCACCGCACCCCAGATGCACTGCTGCCGGGCGCCCAGGGTCAGTCCGGCCACCACCAGCCCCACCATGAGGGCGTCGTTGTGGGAGCCGGAGACGAAGTGCATGAGCACGATGGGGTTGAGGACCCCGAGCCACAGGGCCAGTCCCGGGTCGATCCCGTGTGCCCGGGCCAGCGAGGGCAGGAACCAGGCGATCAGCCCGACGCCGACGACGGCCACCAGCCGGAACAGCAGCGCGCCGAGGTAGGCATTGGGGTGCGCGAAGTTGGCGACCGCCCGCTCGATCATCAGGAACAGGGGTCCATAGGGCGTGGGGGACTCGACCCACATCGGGTCGGCGCCATCGTCGAACCAGCCCGGGATGACGGCCACGCCGATGGTCGTGGGGTCGTGGCCGGCACCGAACACCCGCCCCTGCACGTAGTAGGAGTAGACGTCGCGGCTGAAGAGCGGCGGTGCCAGCAGCAGCGGGGCCATCCACATCCCGAGCACCCCGAGCACGTCGCGCACGGGGGGCGCGCCCGCGCGGCGGTCCAGCAGCTCGGACCCGAGCAGCAGCCATGCCTGCAGCAGGATCGCGAGCCCGATGATGACCAGGGCACGGGCTGCCAGCGAGCCGGCCAGGGAGTCGCGGAGCAGGCCGACGAGCGGGTTCGCCAGCAGGTTGGTCGTCAGGGGCAGCCAGCCGATGCCGAGGGCGCCGACCGCCACCAGGGCCGAGCCCACGAGCCCCGGCAGGCCGTGCCTGAGGGTGTAGGCCGGGATGCGGGCGGACGGGATCACCGGTGGCCCGACAGCGCGCTCACGAGCGGCGGGCGCGCGACCGGTAGTCCGGGTCGCGGCCCGTCACCCGTTCGGCCGCGAGCCGCCCGGACACGAGCACCATCGGCACCCCGACGCCCGGCTGCGTGCCCGAACCGGTGAAGACCACGTTCTCGCCCCACAGGTTGCCTGGCCGGAACGGCCCGGTCTGCAGGAAGGAGTGCGCGGCGCGAACGGGGCCCCCCGCTCCATGCCCCCGGGCCTGCCAGTCGAGCGGCGTGGTGACGTCCTCGACCTCGATCGCGTCGCCGAAGCCGATGTAGCCGCGCTCCTCGAGGGTCCGCAGGACCTCGTCGCGGTAGCGCGGGACCCCTCGGTGCGCCAGTCGATGGGCGCGTCGAGGTTCGGCGTGGGGAACAGCACGTAGTAGATCTGCCTGCCGTCGGGGGCGAGCGACGGATCCGATCGCGATCGGGTTGGTGACCAGGAAGCTCGGGTCGTCCATGAGCTGCCGCTTGTCGATGAGGTCGTCGAACACGCCCCGCCAGGACCGGCCGAAGTGGATGTTGTGGTGCGCGATCCTGGAGTACTCCGCGGTCGAGCCGGCGAGCAGCAGGAAGCACGACGGCGAGTAGTCGAGCCGGCGGACGGACCACGGCTCGCGACCCAGCAGATCGCGGTAGGCGACCGGCAGGTCCGGGTTGAGGACGACGACGTCCGCGGCGATGCGCTCGCCGCCCGCGGTGTGCACGGCGACGGCGCGGTCCCCGACCGTCTCGACCCGACGTGACCTCGGTGTCGTAGCGGAACTGACGCCGTGCTTCTGGCCGCGGCGGCCGCCATGCGCCGCGGGCACGGCGTGCATGCCGCCCCGCGGGAAGAAGACCCCGGCGACCGAGTCCATGTACGCGATCACGGCGTAGATGGCCAGGGCGTCGTAGGGAGACAGGCCGGCGTACATCGCCTGGAAGGAGAAGATCCGCTCGCGTGCGGGGGTCCGTCAGGTACTGGCGCACCTTGGGAGCCAGTCGGCGGAAGCCGCCGATCGCCGCGAGCCGGGCAAGGTCGGCAGTGAGCAGGTCCAGGGGCGAGTCGATGTTGCGGTCGATGAAGTCGTGCATCTCGTAGCCGGTACAGCCTCGAGACGAAGTCGACGTACCGCGGTAGCCGGCGGCCTCCTGGGGACCGCAGACCCGCGTCGATCTCGTCGGCCATCTCGGTCGACGTCGGCGTGCACGTCGAGGACGGAGCCGTCGGGGTAGAACGCCCGGTAGAGCGGGGCGACCGGCATCGAGGGTCGAGCCAGTCGGACATGCTGCTCGCCGAGGCGTCGAAGCGCGTCGGCGATGAGGTCGGGCATCGTCAGCACGGTCGGGCCGGTGTCGAAGCGGTAGGTACCGCCCGGGTCTGCGAGGTCAAGCCGCCCGGCCCGGCCGCCGGGGACCGCCTCGCGCTCGAGCACGGTCACCGTCGCGTCCGGCGCCGGCCAGCCGCATGCGCGGCCGACAGGCCGGCCGAGCCCGGCGCCGACGACGACGACGTGGTCGGTCGGGTCCCTTGACGGTGCGCATCAGAGCGGATCTCTGGTGGCCGCGAAGGCCAGGCCGGTCAGCACGCTCGCGGGCGCCTCGTCGACGTCGGCCGTGTGCAGAGCGGCCAGGGCGTTCTCCGAGCAGTCTCGGCGATCAGGTCCTCGATGTAGTCGCGGGCGCCCGTGTCGGTCGATGATCTCGCGCAGGGCGGCGACGCCGGTCGCGTCGAGGCCGGGGTCGCCGAGGTGGCGACGGACGATCTCGGCCTGGGCGGGCGTGCTGCGCTCGACGGCGATCGCGACCAGCACCGTGCGCTTGCCCTCACGCAGGTCGTCACCGGCCGGCTTGCCGGTCTCCTCCGGGTCGCCGAAGACGCCGAGGATGTCGTCGCGCAGCTGGAAGGCCTCGCCCAGGGGCAGTCCGTAGCCGCTGTAGGCGTCGAGCACGGCTGGCGTCGGCGCCGGCCAGTGCGGCGCCGAGGTGCAGCGGCCGCTCGATCGTGTACTTCGCCGACTTGTAGCGCACGACGCGGCAGCGCTCGATCGACCGAGCCGCCACCGCGCGCCTGCTCGAGCAGGTCGAGGTACTGCCCGGCCATGAGCTCGGTGCGCATCTCGTCGTAGACGCGCCTTGGCCCGGCGCAGCGCGTCGGCCGGGAAGTCGCTGGTCAGCAGGACCTCGTCGGCCCACGACAGGCACAGGTCGCCGAGCAGGATCGCCGCCCCGACGCCGAAGACCTCGGGCGATCCGAGCCAGCGGCGCCCGCGGTGCGTCGCCGGCGAACCGGCGATGGGCGGCGGGCAGTCCCCGGCGGGTGTCGGAGCCGTCCATCACGTCGTCGTGGATCAGGGCGCAGGCCTGGAGGAACTCCAGGGACGCGGCGGCCCGCAGCGCGGCGTCGTCGAGATCCTCGGCGCCGCCCGGCACCGCGCCAGCCCCAGTAGCAGAACGCGGGTCGCAGTCGCTTGCCGCCGGCCAGCAGCGCGGTGAGGGCGTCGACCATCGGGGCACAGATCGTCGCTCACCCGCGCCAGGATGGCGGACTGCTCCGCGAGGACCTCGTCGACGACGGCCTGGACCCGCGTCACGCAGGTCATCGGGACTCGTCAAGGGGGCTGGCGATGTCGGACACGCTCCGAGCCTACGGCCAGTAGGTCCGTCGGGCCTCCTGAGCGAAGCGGGTCGCCCCATAGGGTGTCCGCATGCACGCGACGACCTCCCTGGGCGAGATCCTGTCCGGTGGGCAGCGCTCGTTCTCGTTCGAGCTGTTCCCGCCCAAGACCGACGAGGGCGAGCGGACGCTGTGGCGGACCGTCCGCGAGATCGAGGCCCTCAAGCCCACCTTCGTCTCGGTGACCTACGGGGCCGGTGGCTCGACGCGCGACCGGACCGTGCGACTGACCGGCGAGATCGCCATGGAGACGACGCTCACACCGGTGGCGCATCTCACCTGCGTGGGCGCCAGCCGCGACGAGCTGCGCGACGTCGTCGGCGCAGTACGCCGCCGAGGGCGTGCAACACCATGCTCGCGCTGCGCGGCGACCCGCCCACCGGCCTCACCTCGCCCTGGCAGCCCCACCCGGACGGGCTGGACCACGCCGTCGAGCTGGTGGAGCTGATCCGCTCACTGGGAACGTTCAGCGTCGGCGTAGCGGCCTTCCCAGAAGGTCATCCCGAGTCCGCGGACCTCGAGCAGGATGCTCGCGTACTGGCCATGAAGCAGCAGGCGCGGGTGCCGAGTTCGCGATCACCCAGCTGTTCTTCCAGCGTCGAGGACTACGAGCGGCTGGTCGACCGGGCCGCTGCCGCACGGCTGCGACGATGCCGATCGTGCCGGGCATCATGCCGGTCACCAACGTGGCGCAGATCGAGCGGTTCGCGGCTCTGTCCGGTGCGGCGTTCCCGGCCGATCTCGCCGAGCGGTTCGCCCGGGTCGCCGACGACGAGGCGGCGGTCGTGCGCCTCGGCGTGGAGGTCGCGGCCGAGATGTGCCAGCGGCTGCTCGAGATCGGCGCGCCGGGCCTGCACTTCTACACGTTCAACCGCTCGCACTCGACGATCGAGGTGTACGAGGCACTCGGCCTCGGCGCGGCGGCCGGCTAGCCCGACCGGGGATGACGCGATGACGCTGGACGGGCTGGCACCTGCCCTGCTCGTCGGCGCCGCGATCGTGCTCGTCTCGGTGATCGGAGTCCGGTTCGCCGGGCCGCCTCGGACTGCCGGGCCTGCTGCTCTACCTGCTTCTCGGGCTCGGCCTGGGCTCGATCTTCCCTGACCTGCACGTGCAGGACGCCCAGCTGGCTTCGGTACTGGGGTACGGCGCCCTCGTCCTCATCCTGGCGCAGGGTGGCCTGACCACGCGGATGTCCCAGCTGCGACCGGTGATGTGGCCGGCGATCACGCTCGCCTCGGCCGGCGTCGCGGTGAGCATCACCGTCGTTGCGCATCCCCCTCGTCTGGCTCCTCGACCTGCCGCCCCAGATCGCCCTCATGCTGGGCGCCGTCCTGGCCGCCACCGACGCCGCCGCCGTCTTCTCCGTCATGCGTCGCATGCGCATCTCGGAGCGCGTCCGCACCCTGCTCGAGGCCGAGGCGGGCTTCAACGACGCCCCGGTGGCGGTGCTCGTGTCGGTGGTGGCGAGCGGGACCTTCGCGGAGGCGGCGACCTGGCAGCTGCCGTTCATCGTGCTGGCCGAGCTGGTTGGAGGGGCAGCGGTTGGCGTCGCGTTCGGCTACGCGTCCCGCTGGCTGCTGCCCAGGCTCGCGCTGCCGGCGGTGGGCCTCTATCCCATCGCGGCGCTCGCGATGCTCGTGGCGGCCTACGGGACGGCGGCTGTCATGCACGTGTCGGGGTTCATGGCCGTCTATCTCGCGGCCGTCTTCGTCGGGTCGACGGCACGGCTGCCGCACCGGCGGTCGATCGTCGGATTCGCGGACGGACTGGCGTGGATAGCGGAGATCGGCCTGTTCTTCATGCTGGGCGCGCTCGCCAACGCGGGCCGGCTGCCGGCGGCCCTCCCGACGGCGCTGGTGGTCCTCGTCACCATGGTGCTGCTCGCCCGGCCGCTGGCCGCGGCCGTCAGCCTCGTGCCCTTCCGCCTGGCCGCCCCGACGATCGTGTTCGCGGCCGTGGCCGGCCTGCGGGGTGCCGTCCCGATCGTCTTCGCCGCCATCCCCCTGGGGGCCGGCATCGAGGGGGCCGAGACGGTCTTCGACGTGACGCTGATCGTCGTCCTCGTTCTCATGCTGGTCCAGACGCCGATCCTGGCGCCGCTCGGCCGACGGCTCGGGATCGTGCTGCCGGACGAGGCGTTCGAGCTCGAGGTGGAGAGCGCCCCGCTGGACGGCATGCGGGCGCAGGTGCTCGGCATCGAGGTGCCAGCCGCCTCCGGCTTCGTCGGGACGTACGTGATGGAGATCGGGCTGCCGGTGGGCGCTGTCGTCGCCCTGCTCGTGCGGGATGGAGTTGCCATCGCGCCGGACGTGCACACCCGGATCCGCGCGAACGACCAGCTACTGATCGTCGCGACGGAGGACGTCCGCCGACTCGCGGAGGAGCGCATTCGCGCGGTGGCCCGCAGCGGCCGCCTCGCCCGCTGGCTCGACTCGGCGTGAATGCGGCCGCCGCGCTGGATGGGGCGCCGGGCTGGATCAGAAGGCGCGGATCGGCCGCACGAAGTTGGCGTAGCCCTTGTCCGATGGGGCCGGGGTGTAGTCCGCGTAGAAGTCCTGGATCCAAGCCTCGCTCGGCGACGCCTCGGAGGAGCTCCAGTAGCCGTGCAGCTGGAAGCCGCCGACGATCCGCTGGCAAAGGAACAGCGCGCGCAGCTCGTCCTTCGACGGCAGGTACCAGTCGCTCCTGCCGCCGCCGCGGTAGCCCGTGGCGACGACCGCCGCATCCGACGTGCACACGGTCATCATGGCCGCGGTGTTGGCCCTTCCGGCGCCGAGGACGGTCGCCTGGGTCCCCGGGATGGAGTCGACGACGTTCGAGCACCAGTTGACGTTCAGGTCGCCGGCCGGCGGGTTCCAGGTCCTGGGCGCGACCTCGAGGTACCGGCCCCAGGCCTGCTTCGTCCGCGCCGCGTAGAACACCAGCCCGCGACCCGGGCCGACGTCGCCGACCACGCAGGAGCCGCCCTTGGCGCAGGGCCGGGTATCGCGGCGCTCGCCGCGTCGGCAGGACCCGACCGCGCTGTACCGGGCGAAGCCGGTCTTGACGTTGACGCACTTGACCTTCGCGCCCGGGTGGGAGCCCGTCGTCGTCGTCGTCGCGGCGGAGGCACCGGCGCCCACCGTCGTGGTGAGTCCGGCGACGGCGAGCACCACGCCTGCGCCCAGGGTGGCGAGGCGTTGGAGTGTGGACGGGGCTGCGCAGCTGGGCATCGGAACCCTCCGGTCAAAGGGGGCATTTCGGTCGGGACTGACGGTAGCCGGAATTCCCGGCGGACAACAGGCCCCGGCTGCTCAGCGAGCGGGGCGCGGGGGATCGATCAGGTTCGCCACGATCTCGGCTCCCATGCCCACGAGCGGCAGCCCGCCGCCGGGGTGCGCGGAGCCGCCGACCAGGAACAGCCCCGGCACCGGAGACTGGTTGGCCGGCCGCCGGAATGCGGCACGCGCGCCGTTGCTGGAGGAGCCGTAGATGGAGCCTCCCGGCGCACGGGTGCTGCGCTGCAGGTCCGCCGGGCTGCGGATCTCGCGCCACCGGATCCGGTCGCGCACGTCGGTGCCCCGAGCGGCGAGGGTCGCCAGCAGGTGGTCGGCGTACTCCTCGGCGCGCCCCGGCTCATCCCAGTCGACCGTCCCGCCGGTGCCGTCGCCATGGCGAGGGGTGTTCACCAGGACGAACCATGCCTCGCTGTCGTCGTCGGGGCGCATGCGCGCGTCGTCGGGGGCGCATGCGTAGATCGCCGGATCGAGGGCCGGTCGTGGCCGCGCGCCGAAGATGGCGTCGAACTCGCCCTCGTAGTCGTCGGGGAACCACACGTTGTGATGGTGCAGGCCGGGCGTACGGCCGCGCAGCGCCAGCAGGAGGACGAACCCCGACAGGGCGGGCTGCGTGCGGGTGAGCCGCCTGGCGACCCGACGACCACGCCGGTCGTCGAGCAGGTCGCGGTAGACGTGCTGGGCGTCGGCGTTCGCGACGACGATCTCGGCGGGCACGACCTCGCCGTCGTGGAGACGGACGCCGGTGGCGCGTCCGCCCTCCACCTCGATGTGCGCAACGTCGGCACCGGATCGCATGCCGACCCCGAGCTCCTCGCAGCGCCGCACCAGTGCCGCGGCCAGGGTCGCGACGCCGCCGCCGAGGTGCCAGGCACCGAACGTCTGCTCCATGTAGGGGATGGTCGCCAGAACGGCAGGCGCCCTGCGCGGGTCCGAGCCGGTGTAGGTCGCGTAGCGATCGAGCACCTGACGCAGCCTGGGGTCCGCCAGGTACTCGCGGCCGAGGTCGTGCAGCGAGGTCAGGGGCGCGATCGTGCGGACGTCGGTGGGGTCCCTGGCGAGTGCCACCAGGCTGCGCCAGCCCTGCAGGGCAGACTGCAGGAACGGCTCGCGAGTGATGGCCCACATGCGCCCGCCGCGTTCGACAAGGCGGAGCCAGTCGTCCTGCGCGGTGCCGCCGAAGGCCTCGCCGAACGCGCGCGCCGCCCTGGCCGGGCCGACCCCTGGGACGGTGACGTTGCTCCCGTCGCCGAAGTGGTAGCCGAACGCCGGCTCGACGGCCTGCAGGTCGACGGCCTCCTCCAGCGGGCCACCGGTCGTGAGGAACAGGTCTCGGTACACCGCCGGAAGGGTGAACAGGCTCGGCCCGGTGTCGAACACGAAGCCGTCCCGCGCGTAGGAGGCGAGCTTGCCGCCGAACGAGTCCGATTGCTCCAGGAGCGTCACCTGGTGGCCCTTCGCGGCCAGCCGCGCGGCGACGGCCATGCCGCCGGCACCGGCACCGATCACGACGACGCGCCGGCGTGCCCGCGATCGGTTCATCTCGAGACCATGATGATGCCGCCGGTCTGTCCCGCGAGCGCTCCCTGGCTCCTCGGCGCGGGCTTGACGAGAGCCCTGGCGAGTGCCCCGATCGGGGACCAGTACGGCACGTACCAGTCCTGGTCGACGTCGAGGACGAGGACCCGGTCGCTTGCGGCGTCGTAGGCCCCGATGACCGAGACGTGCGGGCCGTTCCAATCGCCCGTGAGGACGCCCTGGTTGAAGTAGACGAGCGCGACGGTGTCGGCCGACTGCTCGTTCGCCGTCAGCATCGCGCGAAGGCGGCCAACGGTCCGGTCGTCGACACCGCCCGGCCTGAAGACGTCGAGCCTGGCCGAGGCCATGCCGTACTGGTCCAGTGACGCGCGCGTATAGCGGCGCAGGTCGGCGAAGGTGACGCCGTCACCGCCCTCGGCGCTCTGGGCCGTCCATCGGGGAAGGCCCACGTCCTTGAGCACCCGCTGCTGGGTCAGCACCCGCTGGCTGGCCAGGGCGGGCAGCCCGCGCAGGCCGTTGAGGGCCATGGTGACGCTCGCGACGCTGCAGGCGCTGGAGGTGAACTGCGGCTTGTCGAAGGGGGAGAAGGCCCAGTAGTCGGGCGCCACCGACGACTGCACGAAGGCGTGGTCGCCGACGATCGACACCGCATCGGGCCCGAGCTTGGGTCGTTCGGGATCGGCGGCCGCCGGGCCGGTCGTCGCTGCCAGCAGTGCCACGAGGGCGCCGGCCACGGCGATGGGCCTGATCACGTGTCGGCCCGGACGGGTCGTCCCTTCCATGAGTTGCCTCCCTTGATCTGGCGGTTCCACGAGATGACGCTGAGCGCTGCAAAGGCGGCGATCGACGCCGGCTGGGCGAGTGCGTCCGGGAGAACGCGGTCGCCCGTGCGGCGCGCCACGAGGGCCCTGCTCGTCACGCCGGCGAGATAGCCCAGGGTGCCGATCCGGCGCGTCTGCCGGTCCCTCGCGGCGACGGCGGCGACGGCCGGTACGACGTACGTCGCGGCGAGGAAGGCGGTGACCCCCAGGGAGCCCGCCGGGCCGTTGAAGGCGGACCACAACGACTTCGCGTACCCGTCGACGACGGCCGCGGTGCCGTCGTACATGCGGCATTGGGCCAGCCGGGAGCCGTCGACCGTCACTGCGCGGCGGCCGCTCGCCTTCAAGGCCCGCATCAGGCCGACGTCCTCGATGACCTCGCCCCGCACGGCCTCGTGGCCTCCGATGGATCGGTACGCGCCGGCATCGACGACGAGGAACTGCCCGTTCGCCGCGGACAGGGAGGGGCGGGTCGATGTCTCGGCCCAGCGCAGCGGCATCGTCGCCACCCACGACCACGTCACAAGGGGCTGGACGAGCCTTTCCAGCCACGTGCCGGCCACCTGCCTCGGGTAGGGCGCCACCATCGCGAGGCCGTGCGCGCGAAGCATCGCCACGGTCGCGCGGACGGCCTCGGGCCGCAGCACGACGTCGGCATCGACGAACACCAGCACGCTGGCGCTGACCTGGTCGGCCAGCCGTGCGCACGCCCAGGTCTTGCCGAGCCATCCTGGCGGCGGCGGATCATCGGCCCCCTCGACGAGGCGGACCCGTGGATCCTCGGCAGCGATCAGCCGGATGATCGCAGCGGTGCGGTCGGACGACCCGTCGTCGAGGACGAGGACGGACAGGCCCGGGACGCCGGACTGGGCGAGCACCGATCGGACGGTGGTCTCGATGTGCGCCGCCTCGTCACGTGCCGGAATGAGCACCGCGATGCCTTCCGCGGCAGGCGGTGCCCCGGCATCGGGCGAGCGCAGGAACCGCAGGTTCACCGCGGTGTGCGCCGCCAGCAGGACGGCGCTCGCCGAGCCCACCCGCACGAGGTTCCGTGCGAGGGCCGCCGCGGTCACCACTGCGGCTGGCTCCAGGCCCGCCACAGCCAGGGGACGACCACGATGCCCATGCAGACGCCCCCCCACAGGGCCACGCCCGGGCGGCCGAGGAACACGAGGTTGGCGAGCACGTTCGAGGCGAACACCCAGGTCAGCAGGACCTGCGGCACCGTGTCGGTCGCCACCTTGCGGGGCAGCCGGTCGAGCAGCGCCATCAGCACCATCGCGGCCAGCAGCCAGCCGAGGAAGTCCTGCATGGGGATCCCCGGTATCCCGGGCAGCGCCCAGCCGGCGTCCTGCCACGTCCAGTAGCCCTGACCGACCATCTGCGGGTCGAGGAACAAGTCCCAGGCCGCGAGCACCCAGCCGCCGATCAGGGCGGTGCCCAGGGGGGTCGTGGACAACCGCTGGGCCGCCAGCAGGCACGGGTAGGCCATCATCGACCAGGCCATCGGGATGACGACGGGGACGCTCGCGATCGACGGGCCAAGGGCGCTGGAGTAGGCGTAGGTGCCGAACGGGAACGACGTCGCCAGGCCGAGCACTTCGACGGCCCAGCCGAAGAGCAGCGAGATCGCCAGGTAGCCGCTCGCCCAGGACGTGCCCCGGCTGAGGAAGGCATGCGTGGCGCTTGCCAGGAAGAACGTGACGACGGTCAGGATGGTGAGGGGCGTGCGGGCGCCCTCGCCGACGAGCACCCAGGCGATCTGGCCGAGGATCGTGGCCGCGGCGAAGCCCCACGGCAGGTAGGACACCCAGCCGGAGGGGCCGCCTCCGCGGTCGGAGTGCGGCCCTGTGTAGACGCGGACGCTCACGCAGCCGAGTCTATGGTTGCGCCTATGGCCGACCGAGCAGAGATCATCGACACGGGCCCGCGCTGGGCGAAGTCGCCCTCGGCGGGCGCACGGCTCGAGGACGCAGGAGGGCCGGCATGACCATCGCCGTCATCTTCACGTCCACGCGGACGACGTCGCACGACGCGGAGTACGAGCACATGGCGGCCCGCATGGAGGAGCTCGCCCGCCGGCAGCCCGGCTTCCTGGACATCGTCAGCGTCCGAGATCCCCAGTCGCGTCGTGGCATCACCGTGGCGTACTTCATCGACGAGGCTTCCGTGCGAGCATGGCGCGAGCATCCCGAGCACCTCGAGGCGCAGCGGCGCGGGATCCAGGACTTCTACGAGGAGTACCGCGTGAGCGTGACCCTGGTGGAGCGCGAGTACGGACACCCGGCGCGATGAGCCGGACGCGTGTCGCCGTCAGCGCCGTCCTCGCCGTGCTGGCAACGATGCTCCCGGCGAGCGTGGCGGATGCGGTGCAACCCGTCCGTCGGGAGCCCATCGTGCTCACCGCGCCGACCGAGGCGCCCGCCTACGGCACGTTCCCGCTGACCGTGGCCGTGCCCGGGACGACCAGCAACGTGGTGCGCACCGGGAAGCTCACGGCCTCGCGGGATGGCATCACCTTCGTGCCGCTCTCCTCCTGGCGGGTCTCCCGTACGGGGCGCAAGGCATTCTCCGTCTCGTCGGGCGTGTCCGTGGGCCGCGTGTGGCTGCGGGTGATCGTGACCGGCCGGGGACTCGTGCCCCAGACCAGGACGGTGAGCGTGCGCATCACCAACCCCTACCGGCCCAGTGCGCCCGACAACGCCGACATCCCCGAGTCGGGGGTGCCGGTGACCGCGACGCTGTTCGGCAACCATCCGATCGTCGGGGTGCCCGATTGGGCGGGCACGGTGCGGCTGTGGGACACGTCGACGTCCTGGAACAAGATCGAGACGTCGCGCGGGAACTACCAGTGGTTCGCCCTCGACCGCGCGGTCAACGCGGCCCAGGCGGGCTGGGCAGGAGGTGCTGCTGGTCCTCGGCGGCACGCCCGAGTGGGCAGCGGTCGGCGCGGCGGACGGCAACGAGTTCGCCGGCCGCGGCTCGTCGATGCCGATGACCGATCCCGGTCTCTTCGAGGACTACGTACGGGCGGTCGTCGCGCGGTACGGCGGACGCATCGGGGCATACCAGATCTGGAACGAGGCGAACATCCACGAGTTCTGGCGTGGGACTCCCGAGCTGATGGCCGATCTGACGGCCCGCGCCTACTCGATCATCAAGAAGGCCCAGCCGGGGGCGGTCGTGGTGGCCGCGTCGACCGGATCGCGGTGGGTCAAGGGCTTCACCGAGTTCTACCCCGACTACCTGAAGGCGCTGGGAGCCGTCGGCTGGCCCGTCGATGCGTACTCCGTGCACCTGTACCCCCTCGCCAGCGGCACTCCCAAGGACCGCGCCTACCTGCTCGGGATGATGAGGACCGCCCTGCGCATCGCCGACGCGCCCGTCAGGCCCATCTGGGAGACGGAGATCAACTACGGCACCGACCGGCCGAACGGGGGAGGCCGCCCAGGAGCATCCCGGCTGCCGAGATCCCCGGGTTCGTCTCGCGCACCTCCTCGACTCGCTGCGGTTCGGGATCGCGCGCAGCTACTGGTACGCCTGGACGCCCGAGTACCGCCTGCTCGGGATCCAGATGTGGACGGGCTACCCCGCGAGCGAGGCATACCGGCAGACCAAGGACTGGCTGGTCGGGTCCACGTTCAGCGGCTGCTCCACGACGGGGGTGGTGGTGCTGTGCGACTTCGACCGGTCCGGTGCGCCGTTCTTCGTCGCCTACACCGATGACGGGTCGTCGGCGAGCATGACGACGCCGCCGGGGACCACCGTCGTGACGCCGCTGGGGGGCGCGCCCGCGCCCGTCGGCACGCAGACACCAGTCGGCGGTACGCCGGTTCGCATCTCCTGATCACCGCGCAGCCCGTCGCAGGACTTCATTACGAGATCGACGCGTTCGTCGACAAGCCAAACCGACGTGATGATTCCGGGACAAACGTATCATCCAAAGGAACAGCGCATTCATCGGCCAGAAGTTCGTGCTGCCGCCGGGGCTCGATGTTTTCGGCATCCATCTCTCGGCCCGCGACGCCGTCTCTGTTCCAAAACGGAAACGCATCCCGCCGGATACTTGCTGAAAGAAATCACCTCGTCGCCGCAGCCGAACTCGGAGTCGCTCGACCAAGCCGAAAGGAAATGATTTCGTCTCGCGTCGATTACGGCGATTTCTAGGGGCCGACGAGTGTTTCTTCGTGTGCAACGTCGACTTCGATCAACTGACGGCAAGAAACTGCGGCAATTTATGTCGACCGGAGAGCTGATCAAGCAGTTGCTTTCGCCGATGAACCTGACTATCGAGGCCGACGTGCGCATGTTGATCCACTCCCCGATCGTCCCGACGTTTGCTGGATATTTACCCTGCTGTTTCTCGGATTGCCGTTGGTGCTCCGCCGCGAAACGAAAAACATCTACGGGGCCATCGGCATCTGCGTCGCCCTGACGGCGGCGTTCATGCTCGTCGTCGTCGCCAGCCAGCATCTCGGCAGCATCCTCTACATTCGACCCTCGCTGGCGGCTTGGCTGCCGCTGCTCATCTTCGTCCCGGCCGCCGTCAATCTATACGATCACATCGCACTAAGTTCGCCGCACGATCGTCGCCCTCCACCTTCGCACCGGAGCGTAGACAAAAACTGGCGAAGCGATTGCGCATGCGTACAATACCGGCAGACGCAGGGAGGCAGGAACGTGAATGCATCGCACAACGCGCTTGGGTCGACGGCCTGACAATTGGACAAATGCTCGCGACTTCCCGCGCGGTGCGGCGATCGCGACGCTTTGGTCTTCACGTCGCTCGACTATCGGCGGACTTATCGCGAATTCAAAGCCGACGTCGACGCCGCCGCCGCGGGCTGCTGGCGCTCGGCATCCGACCGGGCGACCGCGTTGCACTCTGGGCGACGAACGTACCGCAGTCGGTCGTAGTCCCAGACTGGCGCGCGAGCATCGGCGCCGTCCTCGTCACCATCCAATCCGGCCTATCGCCCGTTCGAACTCAAGTACGTCCTGGCGCAAGCGGATCATCGCGAAGCCATGCTTCCTCGTCGATCGATTCAAAACGTCCGACTATTTTGCGATGCTGACTGAAGCTTGTCCGGAGTTAGCGACATCGCAGCCCGGCGAACTCCGATATCGGCTGAATTCCCCAAGCTCACTTCGGTCGTCACCCTTCGCGGCGAACCCCCGACCAGCCGATCTCGCAGCTTGGAAGAACTTCTCGAACGTGGGGGGAAGACAACGTTGATCTCGACGCCATGGCCGCCAAGTTGCAGCCCGACCAACAATGGATGTTCCGAATACACTTGCGGCACGACCGGCTTTCCGAAGGCCGCGACGCTGAGCCATCGCGACTTGCTGCTCAACGCGTACTACGTCAGCGGCGGTTGCCAACGCATCACGGCCAACGACCGCCTTTGCATTCCGGTCCCGTTCTATCATTGCTCGGTTGTGTGCTCGGCACGCTGACGGCGGCGGTCTACGGCACGGCGATGATCGTCCCCGCCGACGTTTTCAACCGACGTCCACGCTCGATGCGATCGAACGCGAACGCGCGACGGCGTTTACGGCGTGCGGACGATGTTGGTCGGCAAGCTACAAGATCCGTCGTTCGCGAGTCGCAAGATCGCGTCTGCGGACCGGCATCATGTCGGGCAGTCCGTGCCCCGTCGAAGTAATGAAGCAGGTCATTCGCGACATGGGAGCGAGCCAAATCACAATTGCCTACGGGT
>CAVZPI010000026.1:0-11527 GCA_963777085.1 uncultured Actinomycetes bacterium
TGGCACAGACGCTCATCATCCTGACCGCCGGTATCGATCTGTCGGTCGGCGCCATCTCCGTGCTGTCCAGCATGGTCATGGCCAAGACGGCCTTCGATCAGGGCGTCCCGGGGCCACTGGCCCTCATCATCGGCCTCATCATCGGCACCGCCGCCGGAGCGATCAACGGCCTGCTGATCACTAGACTCAACCTGCCACCGTTCATCGTCACGTTGGGCACCTTGGGCATCTTCACGGCCCTGACTCTGATCTATGCCACCGGCCGCACGGTGCGCGACAATGAGTTGCCGGACATCCTCAAGGTGCTGGGCACGCCGATCTCGCTCGGTCCCTTCCAGATCACCTACGGCGTGGTCGTCATGATCCTGCTGTACGCGGTGTTCGCCTATGTCCTGCGCAACACGGCATGGGGCCGCCACGTGTACGCCGTCGGCGACGATCCGGGCGCCGCTCAGCTCGCCGGCATCCAGGTGAAGCGCGTGCTGTTCAGCGTCTACACCGTGGCCGGGTTGATCCTGGCCATCGCCGGCTGGATCACCATCGGACGCGTCAACGCCGCAAGCCCCAACGTCATCCCTGACGCGAACCTCGACTCCATCACGGCGGTCGTGATCGGCGGCACCTCGCTGTTCGGCGGACGCGGCACCATGATCGGGACCCTGATCGGTGCCATCCTCGTCGGTGTCGTGTCGAACGGCCTGTCGCTGGCGGGCCTCGACCAGGCCTACAAGATCCTCGCGATCGGCGTCCTGGTCATCACGGCCGTCGCCCTTGACCAGTGGATCAGGAGGGTCCGGTCATGACGAACCTGGCAACACTCAGCCCCGTCGTCCAGGCCAAGGACCTCATCGTCACGTTCGGTCGAGTCGTCGGCCTGAACAACTGCAACCTGGAGCTGTTCCCGGGCGAGGTGCTGGCGGTCATCGGCGACAACGGCGCCGGCAAGTCCACGCTGATCAAGTGCCTGTCGGGCGCCTACACCCCCGACTCGGGGGAGATCCTCGTCGACGGGGAGGAGGTGCACTTCAAGAACTCCCTCGACTCCCGCTACGTGGGCATCGAGACGGTGTACCAGACGCTCGCCGTCGCACCCGCCCTGGACATCGCGTCCAACCTGTACCTCGGACGCGAGATCCGCAAGCCCGGGTTCATGGGCAGGGTGTTCCGCCAGCTCGACCACGGCGGCATGCGCAAGAACGCCAAGGCCGAGATCACGAAGCTGGGCATCGGCACGCTGCAGGACATGAGCCAGGCCGTCGAGACCCTGTCGGGCGGCCAGCGTCAGGCCGTGTCTGTCGCCCGGGCGCAGCTGTTCGGCAGCAAGGTCATCATCCTCGACGAGCCCACCGCCGCTCTCGGCGTGCGCGAGTCCAACCAGGTGCTGAAGATGATAGAGGGCCTGCGCGACCGCGGGATCCCCGTCATCCTCATCTCGCACAACATGCCGCAGGTGTTCCAGGTGGCCGATCGCGTGCACGTCCAGCGCCTCGGCACCCGGGCGGCCGTCGTGACCCCGCAGACCCACTCGATGAACGACTTCGTCGCCATCATGACCGGGGCGCTCAAGATCGACGAGAAGGACCAGGCCCTCGGCCCAGTCCGGATACCGGCCGCACAAGGCTGACCAGCGGCCGTTCCCACCGGGACAACTGACGAAATCCGGGCCCCTTCGGCCCGGATTTCGTCGTTTGTCCCGGCATCCGGGACAAACGGGGCTGGGCGGGGCGGGGCGGGGCTGGGCGGGGCGGGGCGGGGTTGGGCGGGGCTGGGCGGGGTTGGGCGGGGCTGGGCTGGGCGGGTCAGGGGTACAAGGGCGGGCGGGGCGGGAGCGGTATCGGGATCCAGCCGCCGTTCTGCAGCGACTCGATGGCCCGATTGGCCACCACGGTCGCGACGTAGCCGTCCCACGTGCTGGCCCCCACCTGCGGTCCCCGGCCCTGCAGGTGATCGACCCAGCCCTGCAACTGCCGCCGGTAGGCCTCCTGGAAGCGGACCAGCCACAACTCGGGCACGGCCTGGCCGCGCCGGCCCCGGGCGGAGCGCGTGATGAAGGAGCCGTCGTTCATCTGCGCCGACCCCTCGCTCCCGCTGACCTGGCAGACGACCTCGTATCCGTAGGCAGCATTGGCGAAGGCCTCGATCTCGACCAGCGCTCCCGACTCGGTGCGCAGGACCACGAGCAGCGGATCGTGCTCGCCCTCGGGAGTGCGCGGCCCGGGGCGTCCGGTCACGACCAGCACGTCGGCGTACTCCTCACCGAGCAGCCAGCGGTTGATGTCGATCTCGTGGATGGCGGAGTTCGTGAGGGTGCCGGCGCTGGTCAGCCCGTAGGGGGCGGACGCATTCCGGTGCACGTTGTGCACCAGGAGTGGCTCACCGATCGCCCCGCCGGCGATCTCCTCGCGCAGGAGCACGTATCCGGGGTCGAACCGCCGCATGAAGCCCATCGTGATCAGTCGGCGGCCGATCGCCGCCTCCGCATCGAGGACGCGTCGCGCCTCCTCGACAGTGGGCGCAAGCGGCTTCTCGCACAGGACCGGCTTCCCGGCTGCCAGGCAGGCGACCGCCTGCTCGGCATGGAAGCGGTCCGGGGAGGCGATGAGAACGGCGTCGACGGCCGCGGACGCGATGAGCGCCTCGGGCGACTGCGCCACGGCGCACTCGAACTCGGCGCCGAGATCCCCCGCGCGTGCCGCGTCGGCGTCGAAGACCGCGCTCACCGTGGAACCGGACACCGCGTGGGCCAGGTCACGGGCGTGCGAGGTGCCGATGCTGCCGACTCCGATGACCCCGATCCGGATGTCCATGCCCGCGCCTCCCTCGAGCCCGCCAGGGCCTCGATCCGGTCGCCCCTGGATGCCATCATGGCTACGCTCGAGTGCGTACCCACGACGCGGAGGCCATCATGTCGCACACCAGTTTCCTGAGTCGGCTCATCGGCTCCTTCTCCACGTCCGCCGCCCAGAATCCGACGGTCGCGATCATGGAGGCAGCCTTCGCCGATGCCGGCCTGGACTGCCGCTACATCAACTGCGAGGTACCTGCCGAGCACCTTGCAGCCGCGGTCCGCGGCGCCGTGGCGATGGGGTGGATCGGCTTCAACTGCTCCATCCCGCACAAGGTCACGGTGCTCGACCACCTCGATGAGCTCGCCGCCTCGGCCGAGATCATCGGAGCCGTCAACTGCGTCGTCATCGACGACGGCCGTCTCATCGGCGAGAACACCGACGGGCAGGGCTTCCTCGCCTCGCTCCGCGAGGTCGTCGACCCCGTCGGACGGGAGGTCGTGATCTTCGGTGCGGGCGGCGCGGCTCGCGCCATCGCGATCGAGTCCGCCCTGGCCGGCGCACGGCACATCACCATCGTCAATCGCGACGAGGGCCGGGGGCGCAGCCTCGCCGAGCTCATCGCCACTCGCACCCCCGCCGACTCGGACTACCGGCCGTGGACCCCGCAGTTCGCCGTCCCGCGCTCCGCCGACGTGGTCATCAACGCCACGTCGATCGGCTTCCACCCCAATGTCGACGGCCGCCTCGACGTCGACGTCAGCACCCTGTTCGAGGGCATGGTCGTCGCGGACGTCGTGGTGAACCCGCCCATGACCCGGTGGCTCCTCGACGCCCGGGATCGCGGGTGCACCACCCTGACCGGACTGGGGATGCTGGTCAACCAGGGCCTGATCGGCGTGCGGCTGTGGACCGGCCAGGACGTCAGCGGCGACGTCATGCGCGTGACCCTCGAGGAGATCTTCGGCGCCTGACGCCCCTCGCCCCCTCCTGACACAATGGCCCCACATCCGCCCAGTGATCGTGAGGACACCATGGACGTTGCCGCATACGCAGTCCCGACCGCCAAGGCTCCACTCGAACCCTTCACCGTCGGCCGGCGCGATGTCGGCCCGCACGACGTGCGGATCGACATCGCCTACTGCGGCGTCTGCCACTCCGACATCCACCAAGGGCGCGAGGAGTGGGGCGGCGCGATCTTCCCCATGGTTCCCGGGCACGAGATCGCCGGCCTCGTTGCCGAGGTGGGGACCGACGTCACCGGCTTCTCGGTCGGCGACCACGTGGGCGTCGGGTGCTACGTCGACTCCTGCCGGACGTGCGACAACTGCCGGGCCGGGCAGCAGAGCTACTGCCTCGGGCACGCGGCCTACACCTACAACAGCCGCGAGATGGACGAGGTGACCCCGACCTACGGCGGCTACTCGACCGGCATCGTCGTGGACGCGAACTACGTGCTGCGCATTCCGGCATCCCTCGGCCTAGACGTCGCCGCACCCCTGCTCTGCGCCGGCATCACCTGCTACCAGCCGCTCGCCGAGTGGAAGGCCGGCCCGGGCGTGCGCGTGGGGATCGTCGGACTCGGCGGCCTGGGCCACATGGGCGTCAAGATCGCTGCCGCCATGGGAGCCGACGTCACGCTCATCAGCCACTCGCCCGGCAAGGAGGAGGACGGCTACCGCCTCGGCGCACATCACTTCCTGCTGTCCAGCGACAGGGCGGCCATGAAGGCTGCGCACGACTCGCTGGACCTCATCATCAACACGGCCAGTGCGATCACGTCGCTCGACCCCTACATGAACCTGCTCGCCCTCGACGGCACCATGGTCTCGGTCGGCCTGCCCGTCGAGGCCCTGTCGATCAGCCCGTTCACGCTCATCGAGCGGCGCAGGCGGCTGGCCGGCACCAACAACGGCGGCATCCCGCAGACCCAGGAGATGCTCGACTTCTGCGGGGAGCACGGCCTGGGCTGCGAGATCGAGACCATCGACATCCAGCAGGTGAACGAGGCGTGGGACCGGGTCGTGGCCAGCGACGTCAAGTATCGCTTCGTCATCGACATCGCCTCGCTGCGCGGCTGACCCTCACACGCCCCAGGCTCGAAGCACGCGAGTCGCCTCGGCGACGGCCGCATCGACGGATCTGTCGACCTCGTCGCTGAGCCCGATGTGCAGGCCCTCGGTCGTGCGGGGCTCGATGCCGATGACGACGAGGGTGGTCGGCACGACGTTGATGAGCGTGGCCGCGCCGAGCACCTCGCGCAGGTCGATCTGGTGCGGGGAGACGGGGTGGGCGTACCAGCGCGGCACCTGGTCGGCCTCGCCGCGCACGACCGTGCCCGGTGACTCACCGGTGCGCACGGCATCGAGGATGAGCAGCCGTTCGACGTCCTCGAACAGGGGCAGCAGCGACAGGCCCCATGTCCCGCCATCGACGAACTCGAGATCGTCCGGCCAGGGATGCGCCGCGGCCAGTCGCTCCATCACGACCAGCCCTGCACCGTCGTCTGCCAGCAGCGGATTGCCGAGTCCGAGGACAGCGGTCGGCGGCCTGGTCATCACGCGGAGGGGTCGCCGGCCTGCTGGTGCATGCGGTCGAACTCGTCCTGCTGCTCGGTGGTGGCCCGCTCCTCCTGCTGGGCCTCGACACTGTCCTGGAGCGGCCAGTCCTGGAACTTCGCACCGCGCCGCACCCATCGGCCGCCGCTGACCATCGCCGAGATGGCGCCGGAGCGCTCCGTGGAGTCGGCGCGGACCGACAGGTACACGTGCATCGGCACGAACAGCAGGATCAGCCACATGATCGAGTAGTGCAGGAGTCGGGTCTGCTGCGCGCCGATCAGGTTGTTGATCCACTGGAACAGTCCCCAGAACCAGCCGGACGTGTCGTACAGGCCCCAGAGTGCGAAGCCGACGATGATCTGGACGATGAGCACGAGGTAGAGCAGCGTGTAGGTGAACTGCTGCAGCGGGTTGTGGCCGAAGTACGTGGGGGCCGTGCTGGGCCGGACGAACAGGTAGGCGGTGAAGGTGCGCCACATGTTTCGCAGCTGCTGCCTGTTGCGGAACGGCACCAGGGAGTGCCAGCGGTCGTAGGGGACCTTGCTGGTGGTCAGGCTCCAGGCGCGGATGCTGAGCACGAGGACGAGGACGACCGCCGCGAGGTAGTGGACGAGGCGCACGAAGCCCAGGAAGTAGCCGGTCTCCTCGCTCTCGGCCCAGCCGGCCGGGATCCACCAGGGATTGGCTATCAGGTAGCCCGTGACCGTGAGAACGAGGATCGCGGCGACCCAGCTCCAGTGGCACACTCGCACCCACATGTCCCAGACGATGTGGTAGTCGAACAGCCGGCCGCGACCGCGCCCGTCAGCTGCCCACGCGCGTACCGGGATGTAGCCGACGAGCTCGTAGCGTCCGTCCTCGCGCTGGACCGCGACGGCCATCGCGCGATACGCCTTCGCGACCTTCCGCGCGTTGGCAAGGATCGCCTGCGCCTGCTCCCTGCGATCGGGATTGACGACCTGCTCGACGACGTCGCGGGCCCGACCACGTGCGATCCGCACGCGCCGGCCGTCGGCGTCGATGACCTCACTGATGCTGTACGGCCGCTCCGGCGTCGCCGGCTCGAAGCCCACCGGCCGGACGGCCGACGAGACCACACCGCGCATCGTCGCACCGGCCACGAGGTTGCGGTCCAGGAGGTCGGTCGAGCCCGCGGGAGCACCCATCGCCGCGTAGCGGACGACGTCGTCCGCGGTCCACTCGCCGAAGGGGGCCGGCGCACCGATCTCCAGGTCCGCGGCGACGGTCTGCGGGATCTCGACGTGGCTCACGGTCTCACTGCACCTTGGCCCAGGCGACCTCGGCACCGGTCGCGTCGAGCACGTGAATGCCGCACGACTGGCATGGGTCGAAGGAATGGATCGTTCTCAGCGCCTCGAGCGGCGCGGCGGCGTCGACCAGTGGATGTCCGTTGGCCAGGGCCTCCTCGTAGGGGCCACGCTGCCCGAGCGCACGGCCGCTGCCGTTCCACGTCGAGGGGACGACGCATTGGTAGTTCGAGACGGTGCCGTCCTCGATGTGCACCCAGTGGCTGAGCGTGCCGCGGGCCACTTCGGCGAACCCCACGCCCTTGCTCTGCGCGGGCCAGGTGTCGGGATCCCATTTCTCGGAGTTGAAGGTGTTGACGTCGCCGGCGACGATGCCCGCCTTGAACTCCTCGAACCAGCCCTTCATCTGGCGCGCCAGCAGGACCGCCTCGACGGCGCGGGCCAGGATGCGCCCGGCCGTGGAGTTCAGCTGCTCCGGCCGCAGCTTCAGCTGCGACAGGATCGGGTTGACGATCTCGAGGGTCTCGGCATCGCCCTGCAGGTACGCGAGAAGGATGCGTGGCATGGGTCCGACCTGCACGGCGCGACCGTCGTAGCGCGGCGACTTCGACCAGGTGTACTGCTCGCTGTCGGCCAGCCACGTGTAGGGCGGGATCGGGCCGGTGTACTTCGGGTTCGTCTCGCCGTCCCACGGGGGCAGGCCGACGGCGTTGCCCTTGGAGTACTCGTACCAGCCGCTGGTGACGTACTCCTCGATCCTCGCCATGTCGAAGTCGATGACGTTCTTGAGGTCGCCGTCGAGCACGACCGACGGGCGGAACCCGTTGACGGTCTGCGGGGCCCCGGCGACGTTGTAGCCGGCGCGGCCGACCGCCATGAAGCTCGGGCTGGACACGCCGATGTTCGCATAGTCGGCGTAGGCGGCCAGAATCGTGACGACGTCCGGCAGGTACACGTCCTCGGTGTACGACAGGGCCTGGTCGAACATCCCGGCGAGCTGGTCGAGCTTGACCTGGTTGATCGTGATCTCGTTGTCCATGTTGATCGGCGTGGCCATGCCGCCCACCAGGAAGTTCGGGTGCGGGTTCTTGCCCCCGAAGATCGTGTTGATGCGGATCATCTGGCGCTGCCAGGTGAGGGCGTCGAGATAGTGCGAGACGCCGATGAGGTCGACCTCCGGCGGCAGCAGGTACGCGGGGTGCGACCAGTAGCCGTTCGTGAAGATGCTCAGCTGCCCGCTGGCGATGATCGCCGCCACCTGGTCGCGCACCTCGGTGAAGCGCGCGACGGAGTTGAGGGCGTACTTGGGCTCGAGCGCCTGGGCGGCGGCAGCAGCGGCTGCCGGGTCGGCCTTCGTGGCCCCCACGACGTTGACGAAGTCCAGGGCCTGCAGGTGGTAGAAGTGGATGACGTGGTCCTGGACCATCTGGCTGCCCAGCACCATGTTGCGGATCAGTTCGGCCTGGCGGGGGACGGGGTACTGGAGCGCGTCCTCGACGGCTCTCACCGAGGCGACGGCGTGGACCGCCGTGCAGACTCCGCAGATCCGCTGGACGAAGGCCCACGCGTCGCGCGGGTCCCGGCCCTTGACGACGAGCTCGATGCCCTTGAACTGCGTGGTCTCGGACCAGGCGTCGGTGATCTGGCCACCGTCGGTGGTGAGCTCGAGCCTCAGGTGGCCCTCGATCCGGGTCACGGGGTCGATGACGACGCGCTCGCTCATGCGGAGGGGTCCTTGTCTGTCTGCTGGTCGGACGGCGGTTCAGCCGGCGGTGCCATGTTCGTCAGGGGCCTGTCATGCGTGGGAACGTCTCCGAGCAGCGGCACGAAGACCTTCTCGGACGCCTTGGCCGATCTGCGCTCCCACACGGCCGTGGCCGTGGCATGGGCTGCGACGCCGGCGGCGACCACACCGAGCCCGATGAGGCCGACCTTCTCCGCCGTCGACTCCACGCCGATGCCCGGTACCGACAGGTTCGGGAGAACCTCGTAGAAGGGCGTGAAGCGGTCGTAGAACTGCGGCTCGGTGCACCCGATGCACGGATGGCCCACTCCGATGGGCCAGTCCGCGTGCAGGTTCCACTGGATGATGGGGCAGGGGGAGAACGTCTCCGGACCGCGACAGCCCACCTCGTACAGGCAGTCGCCGTTCCGGGCCGCAGCGTCGTCGAACTGGATGACGAACTCGCCCGCGTCGAAGTGCGCCCGGCGCGGGCAGAAGTCGTGGATGCGGTTGCCGTAGGCGAAGAGCGGACGGCCCAGCGAGTCGGTCGGCGGCGGACCGCCGAACGTCAGGGCGTAGACCAGGCTGGCCGTGATCACCTCGCCGATCGGCGGGCAGCCGGCCACGTTGATGACGGGCTTGTCCGTGATGATCGACTCCACGCCGACCGCGCCCGTGGGGTTCGGCCGCGACGCCTGTACCGAGCCCCAGTGGGCGCATGCGCCGACGGCGAAGATCGCCGTCGCGTTCTCGGCGGACTCGCGCAGGATGGACTCCGCGGACCGGCCTGCGATGGTCGTGTACGCGCCGTTCTCGGCGAGCGGGATCGAGCCGTTGACGACGAGGATGTGCGGCTGGGCGTTGGCCGTCTTGAGCGCGTCATCGGCCGCCGTGCCGGCCGCCGCCATCAGCAGCTCGTTGTAGTCCATCGAGACGAGGTTGAGGATCAGCTCCTCGACGGTCGTGTCGCCCGACCGGATCACGCTCTCCATGCAGCCGGTGCACTCCTGCAGCTGAAGCCACACGACCACGGGCTTCTTGATGGCGCTCAGGGTCTCGGCGATGACCTCGGCGCTGACCGCTGCCTCCGCCTTGCCGGCCGCCAGGCCGCCCGCACTGATGACCGCGGCCATCGACGCGCAGAAGGTCAGGAAGGAGCGCCTGGTGACGCCGCGTCGCTCGAGATGCTCACCGAGCGTCTCCTGCCCGGTCACCCACAGCTCACCATCGGGAACGATCATTTCGCCATCACGGGCTGAGCGTCGCAGGAGGAGGTGCCGATCGCGACGGCAGATTCACACGGTGACGCACATCACAGTGCAATAGGGCCTCCCGCGGGGGCGGGAGCAGACGTGGCGGCTACGCGCAAGGGCCGGCAATCACCAATCGCACCAACTCAAGTCCGTTGTCAGCGGTGACGTCTGCCGAGAGCGCTCCGCACGCTGCGCAGTCGAAGGCGAGCGTCTCGTACTCGGTCGTGACGCCGCACGCCGCGCAGCGGACCACGACCAGGTCGCGCTGCACGATCAGCGCCGCTTCCTCCGCGATGGTGCCCCGGGACGCGACCTCGAAGGCGAAGGACAAGGCCGGTTCGGCGATGCCCGCCATCGGGCCGACACGCACATGGACCTCGAGCACCCGGCCCGGGTCGGCCAGCGGGTCGGCACCGTCGATGGCAGCACCGTCCAGGACGGCTTCGATGAGCGCCTGCGCGACCGACATCTCGTGCATCAGGCCGGCACCCTGCGCTGATCCCTCAGGGCGGCGGGCATCCGTGTCAGTACGCGCGGGCGATGGGCCGGGTCAGGCAGGTCGGCCCTCCCTCGCCCTTGTTGATCTCGCTGGCCTCGTAGAAATGGACCTCGACGCCGTGGTCGCGCAGCAGCTTCGCCGTCGCGTCGTTGCCCGCCGCCAGCACGACCACTCCGGGCGCGACGGCCAGTACGTTGCAGCCCAGGCTCGGGTAGTCCTCGTCCGGCACCGACACCATCTCGATGCCGCGCGCCTGCAGCGCCTGCAGGAGCCGCACGGGCGCGAGCCGCTCGTACACGACGGCGAGGTTCTCGCGGACCGGGGACACGACCGACATCAGGTGCAGGCAGTACTCCGGGCCGAGGTCGTGCGGCATGTCGAAGACCTCGACGCGGATGCCGAGCGGCGCGAGCAGCGCCGTGAGCTGCTCGGCGGCGGCAAGGTTGGTCCGGTAGGTCTGACCGACCGCCAGAGTGTCATCGTCGAGCCAGAGCAGGTCTCCGCCGTCGCAGGTCGCCGGGGCCGCGAGCCGGCCCACGAGCGGAACGCCGAGATCCTCGAGCTGGGTGGCGAGCAGCGGCGGCTCGCCGACGCGGGCCGCCTTGGCCCCGCGCAGCTCGATGACCCCTGTCGGCACGACGAACGCGGGGTCGTAGACGAAGCACGAGTCCGGCATGGCCGCCACCGGCTCGAGGATCTCGACGAAGCAGCCGAGGCGCTCGAGCAGGGCCACGAAGCGCGCGTGCTGCACCTGGAGCAGGTCCAGATCGAGGGGCTGCGCCCAGTGCGCCTTCGCGTAGTCGCCCTGCGGTGCCGGCGGCCGCACGGCCACTCGGCGCAGCGGAGCAACCATCGACCTGACGCCGTAGGGACGTTCGGTGCCGAGCTCGGTCATGTGCGTCTACCACCCTTGTCCATGATGCGCATGACGTTGGCGCGCCGAATTGGTCGTTAATCACGCTTAAGCTATCGCGCTCGCCCGCCAGTCGCAGCATGGTTTTAGCGAAGTTGCCGCCGCGCGCGCCATACACCCAGCTGGTGCGAAAAATTAAATGTCGGCAGCCTGATTGCTGAATGAATTGCTCGCCCGCTAATTTGCTTTTTCCGTACACATTTAACGGCGCAACGGCATCGTCTTCTCGCCATGCTGTATCGCCGCTGCCATCGAAAACATAATCGGTCGAATAATGAATTAAACAGGCGTTGAGTTTTTTTGCTTGTTGCGCCAACACTTGCGGCGCGTAGGCGTTGAGCGTCATCGCCAACTCCGCTTCACTTTCGGCTTTATCCACAGCGGTGTGCGCGGCGGCATTGACGATGACATCGGGCGCGATGCGGCGCACGGTTTCCGCTAAGGCGGACAAGTCGCTCAAGTCGCCGCCGTTATGTCGATCCAGCGCGATGACTTCGCCTAATGGCGCCAAGCTGCGCTGCAAC
>CAVZPI010000027.1:0-12212 GCA_963777085.1 uncultured Actinomycetes bacterium
CCCACGGCGCACCGCTGGTGCACAACGCGCACCCCACTTTTCCGGCAAACGGATCGCGCTGGTTCACAACGGCATCATCGAGAACCACGATGAGCTGCGCGAGGAGCTGCAGGCCAAGGGCTACCACTTCAGCAGCCAGACCGACACCGAAGTCATCGCCCACCTGGTCGACTCCTTGTACGACGGCGATCTGCTCGAGGCGGTGCAGGGCGCGGTGCAGCAGCTCAAAGGTGCGTTTGCAATCGCCGTTCTGCCGCGACGAGCCGCACCGGGTTGTCGGCGCGCGCGAGGGTTCACCGCTGGTATTGGGCACCGGGGTCGATCCGTCGACCGGCGAACGTGGTGGTGAACATTTCCTGGCACGACGCGATGGCGCTGGCCTGTGTCACCGACCAGATCACCTACCTGGAAGATGGCGACGTCGTCGACCTGCAGCTTGGCAAGGTATGGATCAGCTCGTGCCAGACCGATGTTGTCGAAGGTACGCAATACGGGCGCTTTCGCAATGTGCACGCTGTCGTCGAGCCCGTCGCGGTGGAGGTCCTCGTCGAGGAGCCCGTCGTGGAGACGGTCGTCGAGGTCGTCGCCGAGGAGCCTGCGGCTCCCGTCGAGGCTGCCGAGTAGCACGTTCACCCGGATTCGGGGGGCATCCGGGCGGATGCCCCCCGAACCTGCGGCCGCCGGCCCCTGCCCGTCCGGCCGAACCCGACCTGCCGCACTGCCCGTACCTATCTGGAGGACAACGATTCACCATGGCGACAATCACCGCCGCTGAAGTCAAGAAGCTCCGCGACCTCACCGCCGCCGGAATGATGGAGTGCAAGAAGGCGCTCGAGGAGACCGAGGGCGACTTCGACAAGGCCATCGAGCTGCTGCGCATCCACGGCGCGGCCAAGGCCGCCAAGCGCGGCGCCGAGCGTGAGGCGTCCAACGGCCTCGTCGCTGCCGACGGCAACGCACTCGTCGAGCTGCTGTGCGAGACCGATTTCGTGGCGAAGAACGACGAGTTCCTCGCCCTCGCGCTCGCCGTCGCTGCCGCGGCCAACTCCGGCCAGGTCGCCGATCGTGACGCGCTCCTGGCGGCGGCCCTGCCGGACGGCCGCTCGGTCTCCGACAGCCTCTCGGAGATGGCTGGCGTCATCGGCGAGAAGCTCGAGCTCGGCCGCGTGGCCGTGTTCGAGGCGCCGGTCGCCGTCTACCTGCACAACCGCGCATCGGACCTGCCCCCGCAGGTCGGTGTCATCGTGGCCTACACCGGCGACGAGGCCGCTGCCCGCGGTGCCGCCATGCAGGTGGCCGCCATGCGCCCGCAGTACCTGACGCGCGAGGAGGTCCCCGCCGAGGTCGTCGAGAACGAGCGGCACATCGCCGAGGAGACGGCCAAGGAGGAGGGCAAGCCCGAGGCGGCAATGTCCAAGATCATCGAGGGTCGCGTCAACGCGTACTTCAAGGACACCGTCCTGCTGGAGCAGTCCAGCGTGGTCGACAACAAGAGGAACGTTGCCGCGGTGCTCGCCGAGGCCGGCACCACGGTCACCGCGTTCGCCCGGTTCGAGCCTGGCCAGTCCTAGACGCAATACTGGGCGGCGTCGGAGGAAGACGAACAGGGAGTGACGATGGATTCTGGACTTCTGCACCCTGCATCGACTGCCTCCGTCGCCGTTCAGCCGTCACTGGACGGCATCGTGGAGACCTGGCCCGAGGCGCCTGAGGGCGGATGGCACCGGGTCCTGCTCAAGCTCTCCGGCGAGGCATTCGCGGGCGGCGGTGGGCTCGGGGTCGATCCCGACATCGTCTCGTCGATCGCCTCGCAGATCGCCGAGGTCGTACGGCACGGCACGCAGGTGGCGGTCGTCATCGGTGGAGGGAACTACTTCCGGGGCGCGCAGCTCTCCGACCGGGGCATGGACCGGGCGCGCGCCGACTACATGGGCATGCTCGGCACCGTGATGAACTGCCTGGCCCTGCAGGACTTCTGCGAGAAGGCCGGCGTCGAGACCCGGGTGCAGACCGCCATCACGATGGGGCAGGTCGCCGAGCCGTACGTGCCTCGTCGGGCGGTCGCGACACCTGGAGAAGGGCCGCGTCGTCATCTTCGGCGCCGGCATGGGACTGCCGTACTTCTCGACCGACACCACGGCGGCCCAGCGGGCACTCGAGGTCGGGGCCGCAGGTGGTGCTGATGGCCAAGGGTGTCGACGGGGTCTACGACTGCCGATCCCCGGACGCAATCCCGACGCGGAGCGCTTCGACCGCCTGACGCCCTCGGAGGTGCTCGCCCGCGGGCTCAAGGTCGCCGATGCGACGGCCATCAGCCTGTGCCAGGACAACAACCTGCCGATCGTCGTGTTCAACCTGCTGGTCGAGGGCAACATCGCCCGTGCGGTCCGGGGCGAGACGATCGGGACGCTAGTCTCAGCAGACAGGCTGAGGCGCCCATCGTGGGCCTGTGCACCACGCCAACCGAGCCCGAACGGGAGACATCGTGAGCGACCAGATCGACGAGATCCTCATGGACGCCGAGGAGAAGATGGACAAGGCCATCGTCGTCGCGCGCGAGGACTTCGCGACCATCCGCACCGGTCGTGCCACGACGGCGATGTTCAGCAAGGTCATGGTCGAGTACTACGGCACGTTCACCCCGATCAACCAGCTCGCCGCGTTCCAGATCCCCGAGGCCCGATCGGTCCTCATCACCCCCTATGACAAGGGCTCCTTCACGGCCATCGAGAAGGCGCTGCGCGACAGCGACCTCGGCGTCAACCCGACCTCCGACGGTGTGGTCATCCGGGTGAATCTGCCGATCCTGACCGAGGAGCGTCGCCGCGAGTACGCCAAGGTCGCCAAGCACAAGGCCGAGGAGGCCCGGGTCTCGGTGCGCAACGTCCGCCGCCATGCCAAGGACGCACTGGACCGGATGGAGAAGGACGGCGATGCGGGCAAGGACGAGGTGCATCGGGCAGAGAAGAGCCTCGACGACCTGACCCACCAGCGCGTCGACCACATCGACGAGATCCTGAAGCACAAAGAAGCAGAACTGCTCGAGGTCTGATCCAGCAGATGATCGAGGCAGACGGCACCCCGGCTCCGGCCTCGCGCGCGGGCCGGAACCTGCCTGCGGCCATCGCCTCGGGCGTGGCGCTCGGTGGGGTCGTCATCCTGAGCCTGTTCACCCTGAAATGGATCTTCGCGATCGTCGTGATCGCTGCGCTGCTGGTCGCCGTGCACGAGTTCCTCCAGGCCTTCTCCCTGAACCGGATCCGACTGGCTCGTACGCCGCTGTTCTTCGGGACGATCGCGATCCCCGCGGTCGCATACGTGTGGGGCGTGACCGCGCTCATCGCCGCCCTGGGGGCGGTGATCCTGTGGGTGATGCTGTGGCGCATCCGGCGGGGCTACGAGGGCTACGTGCGCGACGCGACCGCGAGCGCCTTCGTGGTCGTGTACCTGCCCTTCATGGCGGGCTTCCTGATGCTCACGCTGGCGGCCGACAACGGGCCCCAGCGCGTCGTGGTCTTCATCCTGCTCACCATCTCGAACGACATCGGTGGCTATGCGACGGGCGTGCTGTTCGGCAGGCATCCGATCCTGCCCCAGATCAGCCCGAAGAAGTCGTGGGAGGGGTTCGCCGGATCCGTGGTCCTGCAGTGCGTCGTCGGCGCGGTCGCCTTCGCCTACCTGCTGGACGCGCCATGGTGGCAGGGGCTGGTCGTGGGGCTGGTCATGACGGTCACCGCCACGGCGGGGGACTTCGCCGAGAGTGCCGTCAAGCGCGACCTCGGCGTCAAGGACATGGGAAACCTGCTGCCCGGGCACGGGGGAATGATGGACCGCCTCGACTCGTTGATACCGAATGCGTTCACCTCCTGGGCGCTCTTCACGCTGTTCCTCGGCAGCGGCGTCGCAGGGAGCTGATCACATGCCCAACCCGGGCGAACTGGTATTCGAGTCACCCCCGCGCGGAAAGCCTCCCAGGCATCTCATGGACCTCGACCGCGCCGGCCGGCGGCAGGCCTTCGAGCAGCTCGGGCTGCCCGCATTCCGCGCCGACCAGGTCTCGCGGCAGTGGCTGTCGCGGCTGAGCGACGACCCGTCCGGGTGGACGGACCTGCCAGCTGACCTGCGCCCGCGAGTCCAGGAGGCGCTCCTGCCTGCGCTGCTCACCCCCGTGCGGTCGATCGACTGCGATGAGGGCACGACGGTCAAGACGGTGTGGCGCCTGCACGACGGCGCGCTCGTGGAGAGCGTCCTCATGCGCTACCCGGAGCGGGTGACGATGTGCATCTCCTCGCAGGCCGGCTGCGGGATGAACTGCCCGTTCTGCGCGACCGGCCAGGCCGGCCTGACCCGTAACCTGTCGACGGCGGAGATCGTCGAGCAGGTGCTCGCCGGAGCCCGGTCGCTGGCCCGTGACGAGATCGCCGGCGGTCCCGGGCGCGTCTCGAACGTCGTCTTCATGGGCATGGGCGAGCCGCTGGCGAACTACCGTGCCGTCGTGGGCGCCGTGCGCCGCCTGGTCGACGCGCCGCCGGACGGCCTGGGCATCAGCGCGCGTGGCATCACCGTCTCGACGGTCGGGCTCGTGCCCCGCATCAGGGAGCTCGCCGGCGAGGGGCTGCCGGTGACCCTGGCGATCTCGCTGCACGCCCCGGACGATCACCTGCGCGACACGCTCGTGCCGGTCAACACGCGCTGGAAGGTCGGCGAGGTGCTCGATGCGGCCTGGGAGTTCGCCGAGCGGACGCATCGCCGCGTGAGCATCGAGTACGCGCTCATCCGCGACGTGAACGACCAGGCCTGGCGTGCCGAGATCCTCGCTGACCTGCTGGCCGGGCATCTGGTCCACGTCAACCTCATCCCGCTCAACCCGACGCCCGGCTCGAAGTGGACCGCGTCGCGCGCCGAGGACGAGAGGTCCTTCGTGCGCGTGCTCGAGCGGCGCGGCGTGGCGGTGACCGTTCGCGACACCCGCGGCCGGGAGATCGACGGAGCGTGCGGCCAACTCGCGGCGGCCACCCCGTAGGTGGTCCGGTCAGGTGGCAGACTCCGCACATGACGATCTCCTCGATGGGAGGGATTCCCGAAGACGAGTCCCCCGACCTGCCGGCACGGCATATCGGCAAGCGCCAGCTGCTGCTCGTCGCCCTCCAGACGGTCCTGCGACTGGTCGTCGGCTTCGCCTTCATCGTCTGGCTGATGTCGCTGGCGCCGAGGACGCCCCAGGACTCCGTGATCTACCCGGTCTGCGTGGCCGTCCTCGGGTCCCTGCTCTATGCAGCCTTCTTCACCCGCCAGCTCAAGGGCGTCTACAAGGCCCGCTATCCGATGCTGCGCGCGGTCGAGGCCCTCATCCTCACCGCGACGATGTTCCTGGCGATCTTCGCCATGGTCTACGTGATGATCTCGCTGGCCAATCCCGACGCGTTCACGGAGGTGCTCGACAGCTTCAACGCCTACTACTACGCCCTGACCGTGCTCGCCACGGTCGGCTTCGGCGACATCGCTCCGAACAGCGTCCCTGCCCGCTCCGTGACCATGCTGCAGATGTCGCTGGATATCGCCTTCATCGCCGTGCTCATCCGGGTCATGGGCGGCGCGGCCAAGAAGGCGCTGGTCCAGCGCGCTGCCCAGGAGGCCGCCGCGACGGAAGCCGACCCGCAGGGCAGCCCCCAGCCGTGAGGCACGTCGATCCGGCCACGAAGGAGATGTGATGGGTTCGTACGTACTGGCACGTGACGAGGCGATCGGCGATCCGGAGTCGTTCTGGCTCCGCGAGAGCGGGCGCATCGACTGGGTCACCGCCCCGACGTCGGCCCTCGACGCCGCGATGGCTCCGCTGTACCGATGGTTCCCCGACGGGGTGCTGAACACATCGGCCAATGCCCTCGACCGACACGTGGCAGCCGGGCGCGGCGATCGCGTCGCGATCTACTACGACAGCCCCGTCGCGGGGACGAAGTCCGCGATCACGTACGCCGACCTCCTCGACCGCGTGGCCCGGTTCGCCGACGTGCTCGCGACGGTGGGCGTGGGATACGGCGACCGGGTCATCATCTACCTGCCGATGATCCCGGAGGCCGTCGTCGCGATGCTCGCATGCGCCCGGCTCGGGGCCGTGCACTCGGTGGTGTTCGGCGGATTCGCCCCGGCGGAGCTCGCCGTGCGCATCGACGATGCCAGGCCGAGGGCCGTCGTCACGGCCAGTTGCGGCATCGAGCCCTCCCGCGTCATCGCGTACAAGCCCCTCCTCGACGAGGCGCTGCACCTTGCCGGCCACGAGCCGGCGGCGACGATCGTGCTGCAGCGTCCGCAGGCCCGCGCGGAGATGGGCGACCGCGACATCGACTGGGCGCAGGCGATGGCGGTGGCGTCCCCGCGGGCGGCCGTCCCGGTTCGCGCCACCGACCCGCTCTACATCCTGTACACCTCCGGGACCACCGGGAAGCCGAAGGGAGTGGTGCGGGACAACGGAGGCCACGCGGTGGCCATGGCCTGGTCCTTCGACAACGTGTACGGCATGGGCCCGGACGACGTCTGGTGGGCCGCCTCCGACGTGGGCTGGGTCGTCGGCCACTCGTACATCGTCTACGCGCCGCTCATCGCGGGCGCGGCCACCGTGATGTACGAGGGAAAGCCGGTCGGCACGCCGGATGCCGGGGCCTTCTGGCGGGTGATCGGCGAGTACGGCGTCAGCGCGCTGTTCACCGCGCCTACGGCCATCAGGGCGATCAAGAAGGAGGACCCGGACGGTGCCCTCATCGGCGGCTACGACCTGTCCTCGCTGCGGACGCTCTTCCTGGCCGGTGAGCGGCTCGACCCCGACACCTACCACTGGGCGACCGGGCACCTGGGCATCCCAGTGATCGACAACTGGTGGCAGACCGAGACCGGCTGGCCGATCGCGGCGAACCTGCGTGGGCTGGAGCCGATGCCGATCAAGCCGGGGTCGCCCAGCGTGGCCGTCCCGGGCTTCGACGTGCGGATCGTCGACGGTGAGGGCACCGAGCTGCCGGCGGGCCATGACGGGGCGATCGTCATCCGCCTGCCGCTGCCGCCCGGCACCCTGCCGACGCTGTGGGGGGACGACCAGCGCTACGTCGACTCCTACCTGCGTACCTTCGACGGCTACTACACGACCGGCGACGGCGGCTTCATCGACGACGAGGGCTACGTGTACGTGATGGGCCGGACCGACGACGTGATCAACGTCGCCGGCCACCGGCTCTCCACGGGCTCGATGGAGGCGGTCGTGGCGGCCCATCCGATGGTGGCCGAATGCGCCGTCATCGGCGTCCACGACGAGCTCAAGGGGCAGGTCCCCCGTGCGTTCGTCGTGCTGAAGGCAGGGGTCGAGGCCGACCCGGCGCAACTGCAGCGGGAGATCGTCGCGGCCATCCGCGACCAGATCGGTCCGGTGGCCGCGCTCAAGGAGGTGGTCGATCGTGCCCGGCCTGCCCAAGACCCGGTCCGGCAAGATCCTGCGCCGCACGATGCGGGGGATCGCTGACGGGCGGCCCGAGCCGGTGCCGAGCACGATCGAGGACGTCCGCGTGCTCGACGTGATCGCGCCCCTGCTCGCCGGGCAGTAGCCGGCCACGACGTGGGTGCCGTGGATTGGATACAATCCGCGGATGGCTGGTGCGCTCGACGGGATCCTCGTCGCCGACTTCTCGCGGGTCCTTGCCGGGCCCTATGCGACCATGCTGCTCGGCGACCTCGGGGCCACCGTGGTCAAGGTCGAGCGGCCGGGGGTCGGCGACGACACGCGGACGTGGGGCCCGCCCTACGCCGCCGACGGGCAGTCGACCTACTTCCAGTCCGTCAATCGCAACAAGGCGTCCATCGATCTCGACCTGACCGCCGAGGCGGACCTGGCGGTCGCCCGCAGGCTGGCGGCCAGCGCCGATGTGCTCGTGGAGAACCACAAGCCCGGCTCCCTGGCCCGGTTCGGCCTGGACTACGACGCCGTTGCCGCCGGGAATCCGGCCTGGTCTACTGCTCGATCAGCGGGTTCGGGTCGGCGGAGGGCAGGGAACTGCCCGGCTACGACCTGCTCGTGCAGGCCATGGGCGGCCTCATGAGCATCACCGGCACCGACGAGCCGACGAAGGCGGGCGTGGCCGTCGTCGACGTGCTCACCGGTCTGCACGCGGCGGTGGCGATCCTGGGAGCACTCCACCACCGTGACCGGACGGGACAGGGCCAGCGCGTCGAGGTGACCCTGCTCGGCAGCCTGCTGTCGTCCCTCGTCAACCAGGCCTCCGGCTTCGTCGGCGCAGGGGTCGTGCCCGGCCCTCATGGGCAATGCGCACCCGTCGATCGCACCGTACGAGGTCTTCGCGGCGGCGGATCGCCCGATGGTCATCGCCGTCGGCAACGATGCCCAATTCGCCCGGCTCGCAGCCGTCCTGGATGCCGACGGCCTCGCCGAGGACGTGCACTTCGCCACGAACGCGGCGCGGGTGAGCCATCGAGATGAGCTGAAGGTCCTCATCGAGGGTCGCCTCGGCCAGCGGGTCGCCGACGAATGGCAGGACCTGATCACCGCCGCGGGCGTGCCGTGCGGCCCGATCAACGACATCGCACAGGGCTTCGCGCTGGCCGGTCGGCTCGGCCTGGCGCCGATCCGGGAGGTTGACGATGCCCGGCGGCCCCGCCCGCAGTTGCAGGTGGCCAACCCGGCGCTGTACTCCCTCACCCCGGCCACCTACCGGTCGGCTCCGCCACTGGTCGGCGAGGACCGCGGCGCGGTGCTTGCCCTGCTCGAGGCGCGCGAGGACCTCACGTGACCACGGAGCGGCGGGTCACCGCCCAGGACATCGTGCTGCGCTCCCTGCGCGCGGACATCATGACCGGCGTCCTGCGGCCCGGCGACCAGATCGTCCAGGAGTCCTTGGCCGAGCGCTACGGAGTCAGCCGCGTGCCGCTGCGGGAGGCATTGAAGACCCTCGAATCGGAGGGGCAGGTCGCCTACTACCCCCATCGGGGCTACTTCGTCGCCGAGCTCAGCGTCGCCGACCTGCTGGAGGTCTACCGGCTGCGCGCCCTGCTCGAGGCGGAGGCCATCAGGCACGCGGTGCCGACGCTGTCCGACGACGACGTGGCCGCGCTGGCCGAGCTGCTGGAGGCGATCGACGACGCGGCCGCGCGCGACGACGTCATCGCCATGACGGCGGCCAACCGGCGCTTCCACTTCGCGATCTTCGACGCCAGCGGCATGCCGCGGCTGATCAAGCTGCTCCATCAGCTCTGGGATGCGACGGACGCGTACCGGGCGCTGTACTTCCACGAGGCGCCCAATCGGGTGCGCGTGGCGGGCGAGCACGCGGCGATGCTGGTGGCACTGCGCGCCAGGGCCGCGGACGAGCTGATCGTGCTGCACAACGAGCACCGAGACCATTCCGTCGGCACGGTCCGCGCGATCCTCGAGCACCCACCCGCCTAGCCCACCACCAAGGATTGGATACAATCCGCCAGATTGGATCCAATCTGGCGCAACCCCGCACCTGATCCACGAAGCCGACCGAACCGGAGGAACCCATGGCCCGCACCCCGCAGTCGCCCTTCGCCCTGTTCGCCATCGACCACCTGCTCAGCGAGGAGGAGCGGGCCATCCGCGACGTCGTGCGCGAGTACGTCGATGACGGCATCAAGCCGAAGGTCGCCGACTGGTTCGAGGCCGGCCAGATCCCCGCGCGCGAACTGGCGAAGGAGCTCGGCTCCCTCGGAGTGCTGGGCATGCACCTCGAGGGCTACGGATGCCAGGGGATGTCCGCGGTCGCCTACGGCCTGGCCTGCCTGGAGCTGGAGGCCGGCGACTCCGGCATCCGCTCGCTGGTCAGCGTCCAGGGCTCGCTGGCGATGTTCGCGATCCACGCCTTCGGCTCGGAGGCGCAGAAGAGCCAGTGGCTCCCGGGCATGGCGGCGGGCGAGCTCATCGGCTGCTTCGGCCTCACCGAGGCGGACTTCGGGTCCAACCCCAGCGGCATGCGGACGAGCGCCAGGCGTGATGGTGACGACTGGGTGCTGGACGGCTCGAAGATGTGGATCACCAACGGGAACGTCGCCGACGTCGCCGTCGTGTGGGCGCGCACGGACGGCGGCGTCCGCGGATTCGTCGTGCCCACGAGCACGCCCGGGTTCACGGCCAACGAGATCCACAAGAAGCTCTCGCTGCGCGCATCGGTCACCAGCGAGCTGGTCCTCGACGGCGTGCGGCTGCCGGCCGACGCGGTGCTGCCCGGGGTCGTCGGCCTGCGCGGGCCGCTGTCGTGCCTGAACGAGGCGCGCTTCGGCATCGTCTTCGGCACGCTCGGTGCTGCACGCGACTGCCTGGAGACCGCGATCGCCTACAGCATCGATCGCGACCAGTTCGACAAGCCGATCGCCGCCTACCAGCTCACCCAGAAGAAGCTGGCCGACATGGCGCTCGAGCTCGGCAAGGGCATGCTGCTGGCGCTGCACCTGGGCCGGCTCAAGGACGACCACCTGGTCAGGCCCGAGCAGATCAGCCTGGGCAAGCTGAACAATGCGCGGGAGTCCCTGGCCATCGCCCGCGAGTGCCGGAGCATCCTTGGCGCGAACGGGATCACGCTGGAGTACCCGGTCATCCGTCACATGAACAACCTCGAGTCGGTGTTCACCTACGAGGGCACGAACGAGATGCACACGCTGGTCGTCGGCGAGGCGCTGACCGGGATCGCGGCGTACCGATGAGCCGCCGGCTGCTTACGTCGGTGATCGCCGGCACGGCGGTCGAGGGTGCCGAGCTGCGGCCCGACGTGAATCCGTCGGATCTCGACGACATCGTGGCGCATGCGAGCGTCGCCGGACCGGAGGTCGCGCGCGCAGCAGTTGCCGCCGCGGCGGACGCCTTCGGCCAGTGGTCGCAGTCCACGCCGTGGCAGCGAGCCGAGGTGCTCGACCGGGCCGGCACGGAGATCATCGCCCGAGCCGACGAGCTCGGCGACCTGCTCGCCCGCGAGGAGGGCAAGACGTACCCGGAGGCTCGCGGCGAGGTCGTGCGGGCCGCCCAGATCCTCAAGTACTTCTCCGGCGTCGCGCTGCAGCCGCATGGCCAGGCCCTGGACTCCGTCCGGCCCGGTGTCGAGATCACGGTCACCCGCGAGCCCGTCGGCGTCGTGAGCGTCATCACTCCGTGGAACTTCCCGATCGCCATCCCGGCCTGGAAGATCGCCCCGGCCCTGGCATTCGGCAACACCGTGGTGTTCAAGCCGGCCGATCTCGTCCCGGCGTCGGCCTGGGAGCTCGTCGACATCATCAACCGCGCAGGACTGCCCGTCGGAGCGCTCAATCTCGTCCTCGGGCGCGGCTCGCAGGTCGGTCCCGTCCTCACCGGCGATCCGGATGTCGCGGCGGTCACGTTCACGGGCTCGGTGTCGACGGGCAGGGGCGTTCTCGCCGACACCGTCGCCCGCGGCGCGAAGGCGCAGCTCGAGCTCGGCGGCAAGAACCCGCTCGTCGTCACGGACCGCGCGGACCTCGCGATTGCGGTCGAATGCGCCGTCCAGGGTGGCTTCGGGTCGACCGGCCAGCGCTGCACGGCATCGTCGATCCTCGTCGTCACGGACGGTATCCACGACGCCTTCGTCGAGGCGATGCGGCAGCGCATGGCAGCGTGGTCGGTGGGCGATGCGCGTCGGGCCGGGATCGACATGGGCCCTGTCGTCGACGCGTCGCAGTTCGAGCAGGATCGGCACTACGTCGACCTCGCCCGATCCGAGGGTGCCGACGTGATCGGCGGCGACGTGCTGGATCCGGGGGCCAGGGGCCACTACCTGTCTCCCGCGCTCGTGGTCGGCACGTCGATCAGCGACACGATCAATCGTGAGGAGGTGTTCGGGCCGGTGATGTCCGTGGTCCGGGCTGCGGACTACGAGGCGGCGCTCTGGCTCGCCAATGCGAGCACCATGAACCTGTCGGCCGGCATCTGCACGACGAGCCTGGCCGAGGCGTCGCACTTCAGGCGACACTCCAAGGCGGGCATGGTCATGGTCAACCTGCCGACGGCGGGCGTCGACTTCCACGTGCCATTCGGCGGACGCGGCGAGAGCAGCTACGGTCCCCGCGAGCAGGGCACCGGCGCGATCGAGTTCTTCACCTCGTCGAAGACCTCGTACACCGCGCCCGGGCGGCCATGACGGGTCCTTGCGCAATAGCATCGGGAGGGTGAGCACAGAGCAGGTCCACCC